>DYFQ01000029.1 GCA_020725105.1 Symbiobacterium thermophilum | reverse complement strand
CGACGAAGGTCCACACGGCTGCCGGGTCGGTGACGTCGCAGAGTAGCGCCAGCACGTCGAGACCGGCGGCGCCGAACTCGTCCCGTGCCGGTTCGAGCCACTGGGGCCGGCGGGCGCAGACGGCGACGGCGGCTCCGGCCCGGCCCAGCGCCAGGGCCATCGTCTTGCCCAGCCCCCGCGAGCCGCCGGTGACGACGGCCACCCGTCCGGAGAGGTCGAACAACTCCTTCACGCCTGCCACTCCTTCCTTATCTGGTGCCTGCCGGATTCGCCCCCCGGGCAGGCCCGGGCCACCCGGAGGGCGGGTCGGATCAACCCCAAGGCCGGCGCCAGGTGGGCCGCTCGCCCCGCTTCAACACGCTGTGGATCATCACCAGTTCGCCCACGTTGTCGGTGGTGAGCATGCCGACGATGCGGCCGTAGCGGTCGACCACCGGGAGGGCGGGGCAGGCGCACCGTTGCATCCTGAGGAAGGCTTCGTGCAGCACGTCTTCTGGGCGCACCACCGGTATGCCGGACTGCATGGCGTCGCCGATGCGAGTGTACGGTCCGCCGGCGCCCAGGCCCTTGATGATGTCCTCCCGGGTGAGCACGCCGGCGACGCGGCCGGCCGGATCCAGCACCGGGAAAGTGCGCTGCGGCGTGCGCAGGATGAGGCCCACCGCCTCCGCCAGCGGATCCTCGGCTTTGAGGGCGTGGACGTCGGTTTCCATGGCGCTGGACACGGGTATCTCCTCGGTGACCGTGCGCATCTGCGCCAGCGACTCCTCACCCGCCGCGCCAAGGTACACGAAGAGGGCGATGAAGATCAGGAGCGGGTTGAAGAAGAGGCCGAGAAAGCCGAACACGAAGGCCATCGCCTGCCCGAGGGAGGCGGCGATCTGGGTGGCCGCCGCGTAGTCCATCCGGGTGGCCAGGACGGCCCGGAGAATCCGGCCTCCGTCCATGGGGAAGGCCGGCAGCAGGTTGAAGGCGATGAGAAACAGGTTCCCCCACAGGATCCCGACCAGAGGGTTGCCCGTGAGGAGGTTGACCCGCTCCGGCACCAGGGGCACCCCGGCTGCCTGGAGCAGGGTTCCCAGGACCAGGGCGATGGCCACGTTCACGGCCGGGCCCGCCGCCGCCACCACCAGTTCCTCCCGGGGGTTGTCGGGTATCCGCTCCAGCCGGGCCACGCCACCGATGGGCAACAGCGTGATGTCAGGGGTGTGGACGCCGTACCGCCGGGCGGCCATGGCGTGCCCGAACTCGTGAAGCAGCACCGAGCCGAAGAGTCCCAGGATGTAGGCCAGGCCGCGGGCCGCTCCGGGGAGCCCTGCCCGGGCAAAGAAAGTCAGGCCTAACCAGGCCAGCAGCAGCAGGAAGGTGACGTGCAGGCGAATCTCGATCCCGGCGACCCGCGCCAGCGGGATGGACCATCGCATGGCCGTGCCCCCTCTATCTCATGCTAGACTTCTGCCGGCCGCATGCCGAGAGCCGACTGTCGCGGCGGGGGTGGGCGCGGGCCCGCGAAGTCAAGGCGTCTCCAGGCGCTCGGGCCCCTTGTTCAGGTACCGGCGGATGAAGGCGGCCGCCTTGGCGTGGTCGTAACGCTCCAGGCGCATCAGCACCGTCCAGGCGGTGAAGATGACCTCGTGGGGGCCGTCCCGTTCCATGGGGACCACCACGACGCCCCGAGACGGTCCCTGGTAACGGGTACCCCAGGCCCGAAGCCGGCTCCGAACGTCCTCGGAGATGTCAGAACGATAGTAGATGACCACGTTCCCGTGTTCCAGGTTGTGGACCAGGATCTGGGGCGGCACGGGCGTGGAGTGGAAACCCGGGCGCGCCACCTGGTTCACGTGGGGCCCCGAGGTGGGGGGCTCGCTGTTGTAGGGCTCGTGGGGCGAATCGAGGCTGGCGACGTGGGTCACGCCCTGGCTCGGGTACACCTCGACGGGAAGGTCGCCCGCCGGCCCGCTCCGGTACCACCAGGCCGCCACCAGCGCCAGCACACCCACCACGGCCAGCGCCAGCCAGAGACGCGGGCCGCCGCTACGTCGCCGGCCGGGCCGTCGGGAACGGGCCTTGCGTCCGGCACCTTCTCGAGTCTTGCCGGTCTCCCGTCTCCGTTTGCCTCGACCCACGACCACGTTACCTCCCGGTGCCGCGGATGAATGCCTACGAGTTCGACGGGGGTGCCGGCGTTCCTGTCACCGCCAGGGCCACGGCTTCGCCGCCAGCGGCTTGGGGCGCCTGGCCCTGAGTCGCCGGAGAGCAAGGATCACTTTCAACAGGTCCGAATAATGGCGGTTTCTGGAAGGAATGGGCCACGGATCGTAGAATGGAATGCCCACGAGCACCCACTCATGGACCGGCAGGCCTGACCGCTCGGTTACGAGCCGCTGCCGCCCGGGCGCGCTGACGCACGCACGGACCAGGCTCTGGGCAGCCAGGCGGCCACCACGGTCATGCGGGCCAGTACGGCCGTGGCGATTGACGTACACTTCTGCAGACTTACCTCCAGCCGCTCGCCGACGTGCCGGACCGACACGGCGCCTTTTTCCCCGTCTTGCCGCATACCCACTCGCGGTTGGGGGGTGGTCACGGGCAGGTGAGATGCGACCTACGGGCGGTCCAGTGACACTCATTTCCCGGCGGGATCTCGGTCAGAAAAGGGGGGACCGTGATGAATACCGTACTGGTGCCCGAGATAGTCGGCACCATGATCCTCATTCTCCTGGGCGACGGCGTCGTGGCCAACGTCGTGCTCAACCGATCGAAGGGTCAGAACTCGGGCTGGATCGTCATAACCGCGGGCTGGGGTCTCGCGGTGGCCGTCGCCGTGTATGCCGTGGGGCGCTTCAGCGGTGCCCACATAAACCCGGCGGTCACGATCGCTCTCGCTTCCGTCGGAGCCATACCGTGGTCCATCGTACCGACCTACATCGTCGGCCAGATGATCGGCGCCTTCATCGGCGCCGTCCTCGTGTACCTGGCGTATCTGCCGCACTGGGCCGAGACCGAGGACGCCAACCTCAAGCTGGGGGTGTTCTCGACCGGCCCGGCCATTCGCAAGCCGGCCCAGAACCTCCTGACGGAGGTCATCGGCACCGCCATGCTGGTCTTCGGCGTCATGGCCATCGTCGGCCACTTCACCGGACCGGCCATCGAGGACATCTCGCTGCGGCAGGGCTTCAGCGTGGCGTTCCCGCCCCTGCTGGTGGGCTTTCTGGTGTGGGCCATCGGCCTGTCCCTCGGTGGGCCCACCGGCTACGCCATCAACCCGGCCCGTGACCTCGGTCCGCGCATCGCTCACTCCGTGCTGCCCATCCCGGGCAAGCGGGACTCGGACTGGGGCTACGCGTGGATCCCGGTGGTCGGGCCCATCATCGGCGGGATCATCGGGGCCATGCTCTACGCGACGGTGATCGGCAGCTAGGACTCGCTCGCGGGCGAGGCCGCGGGCGGGTGCCGACGACGCTGGCGAGGAGTGAGATACCGTGAAGAAGCTGGTCAACGATCCGGAGAACGTGGTCCGGGAAGCCCTGGAGGGCATGGCGGCGGCCCACCCGGACCTGATACGGGTGCATTACGACCCCAACTACGTCGTACGGGCCGACGCGCCGGTACGGGGCAAGGTCGGCATCGTTTCCGGCGGCGGCAGCGGCCACGAGCCGATGCACGGGGGCTTCGTGGGCCGCGGGATGCTGGACGCGGCGTGTCCCGGAGCCGTCTTCACCTCGCCCACCCCCGACCAGATGCTGGAGGCGACCAGGGCGGTGGACGGCGGCGCCGGCGTGCTCCACGTCGTCAAGAATTACACCGGCGACGTGATGAACTTCGACATGGCGGCCGACATGGCCCGGGCCGACGGCATCGAGGTGGAAAGCGTGGTCATCAACGACGACGTGGCGGTGCGGGACAGCCTGTACACGGCGGGCCGCCGCGGCGTCGGCACCACGGTACTGGCCGAGAAGCTGTGCGGGGCCGCGGCCGAGGAGGGTCGGTCCCTCAAGGACGTGGCAGAGGTCTGCCGCAAGGCCAACGGCTGGGGCCGCAGCATGGGCATGGCGCTCACCTCGTGCACCGTGCCGCACGTGGGCAAGCCCACCTTCGAGATCGGCGAGGACGAGATGGAGATCGGCATCGGCATCCACGGCGAGCCCGGCCGCACGCGAATGGAACTGAAGGCGGCCGACGAGGTCGTGGCACTGTTGATGGAGCCGATCCTGGGCGACCTTCCGTTCAAGGCGGGCGACGACGTGCTCTTGTTCGTGAACGGCATGGGCGGCACGCCGCTCATCGAACTCTACGTCGTGTACCGCAAGGCCCACGAGATCGCCACCGGGCGCGGGCTCCGGGTGGTCCGCAACCTGATCGGCGACTACATCACGTCGCTGGAGATGGCGGGGTGCTCCATCACCCTGCTCAAGATGGACGACGACCTGGTCAAACTCTGGGACGCACCGGTGAAGACCCCGGCCCTGCGTTGGGGAGTCTGAGCCGGCGGCAGGCAGCGACCATCCATCCATCCCTGATGGCTGGCTGGGGGTCCGGTCCGCCAGGACCGGCTCCCAGCCGGTCCTGGTGAATCGCAGCAGGGTGACGGGCAGGGGGCGCTCATGGCTATTTCTGGCGATGACGTGGTGGGCTGGATTCGCAGGTCCGCGGAATTGCTGGCCGAGAACAGGGACTACCTCACCCAGCTGGACGCCGCTATCGGTGACGCCGACCACGGGGCCAACATGGACCGCGGGTTTCGGGCCGTGCTGCAGAAACTTCCGACCGTGGCGGACAAAGACATCGGCACGGTTCTCAAGACCGTCGGCATGACCCTGGTCTCGACGGTGGGCGGTGCCGGCGGCCCGCTGTACGGAACCTTCTTCATGCAGGCCGGCACGGCGACTTCAGGTAAGGACGCTCTGGAGCCGGAGGACTGGGCGAAGGCCCTTGAAGCGGCGGTGAACGGGGTCATCAACCGCGGCAAGGCAAGTCCGGGCGACAAGACAATGGTCGACGCCCTGCTACCGGCCCTGGAGGCGCTGCGGTCCGCGCTCAACGACGGCGCGCCCCTGGCCGAGGCCCTCCGCCGCTCGGCGGCCGCCGCCGAGCAGGGGATGAAGGACACCATCCCCCTGGTCGCGAGGAAGGGGCGGGCGAGCTACCTCGGAGAGCGCAGCGCCGGCCACCAGGATCCCGGCGCCACCTCCTCCCACCTGCTGCTCCGGGCGGCAGCGGAGGTGTGGTCCGGCCAGGACTGACCCGAGAACGTGATCTTGCGCCACGGGAGGTGCTTTGTATGGCCAAGTACGCAGCGGCGGTGGATCAGGGTACCACCAGCACCCGGTTCATGGTCTTCGACCGCGAGGGCAAGGTGGTGGCCCTCGAGCAGGAGGAGCACGAGCAGATCTACCCCCGGCCGGGCTGGGTCGAGCACGACCCCATGGAGATCTGGCAGCGGACCCAGGAGGTCATCCAGGGCGCGCTGGGCAAGGGAAACATTGACCCCAGGGACATTGCGGGGGTCGGTGTCACCAACCAGCGCGAGACCACGGTGGTCTGGGACCGAAGGACCGGCCGGCCCGTCTACAACGCCATTGTCTGGCAGGACACCCGCACTGATGTCATCTGCAACGAACTGGCCAGAGACGGTGGCCAGGACCGCTTCCGGCCCAAGGTGGGGCTGCCGCTGGCCACGTATTTCTCCGGCCCCAAGATCAAGTGGATCCTGGACAACGTCAGCGGGGTGCGGGCGGCGGCCGAGCGGGGCGACGCGCTCTTTGGCAACATCGACACCTGGGTCATCTGGTGGCTCACCGGCGGGCCCGACGGCGGGGTCCACGTGACCGACGTGAGCAACGCGAGCCGGACCATGCTGATGAACCTGCAGACGCTGGACTGGGACGACGAGATCCTCGGCATCATGGGCGTCCCCCGGGCCATGCTGCCCGAAATCCGGCCCTCCAGCCAGGTCTACGGCACCGCCGGGGGTGACCTGGACGGCGTGCCGGTGGCGGGCGACCTCGGTGACCAGCAGGCAGCCCTGTTCGGCCAGACCTGCTTTGACGTGGGCGAGGCCAAGAACACCTACGGCACGGGATGCTTCATGCTGCTGAACACCGGGACGACCCCGGTGCAGTCGCGGCACGGCCTTCTGACCACCCTGGCCTACAAGATCGGCCAGGAGAAGGCGGTCTACGCCCTGGAGGGCTCCATCGCCATCACCGGGGCGCTGGTCCAGTGGCTCCGGGACAACCTGGGGCTGATCGAGAGGTCGGCCCAGGTGGAGGACCTCGCCAGGACGGTGGAGGATAACGGCGGCATCTACTTCGTACCCGCCTTTTCGGGCCTGTTCGCGCCCTACTGGAAGAGCGACGCCCGGGGCGTCATCGTCGGCCTGACCCGTTACGTCAACCGGGGCCACGTGGCCCGGGCGGCGCTGGAGGCCACCGCGTACCAGACTCGCGAGGTTCTGGACGCCATGAACAAGGACTCGGGCGTGGAGCTGTCCTCGCTCCGGGTGGACGGCGGGATGGTCCACAACGAACTGCTCATGCAGTTCCAGGCGGACATCCTGGGCGTTCCGGTGATCCGGCCCACCGTCGCCGAGACCACCTCCCTTGGGGCCGCGTACGCGGCCGGGCTGGCCACCGGGCTGTGGTCCAATCTCGGGGACCTGCGGGCCAACTGGGCCAAAGACAAGGAGTGGGAGCCGAAGATGGCGCCCGAGGAGCGGGAGCGGCTGTACCGTGGCTGGTTGAAGGCGGTCACCCGCACCTTCGACTGGGTTGAAGATTGACGGCCGCATTATGTAGACTAAGAAGGGAGTCGTGCGGGGCCCGGCTGTCCGGGCCCCTTTTCGCGCCGGGACGGTGGTGATACGGTGCGACGCATCAGCGCCGACGTACTTGTGATCGGTGGCGGGGCCACGGGGACCGGCGTGGCCCGCGACGCCGCCATGCGGGGTCTGTGGACCGTGCTGCTGGAGCGGCGCGACCTGAACCACGGAACCACCGGGCGCAACCACGGTCTCTTGCACTCGGGTGGCCGTTACGCCGTCAAAGACCCCGTCTCGGCCCGCGAATGCATCGAGGAGAACCGGATCCTGAGGCGGATCATGCCCCACTGCATCGAGGACACCGGCGGGCTGTTCGTGGTGACGTCGTCGGACGACCCCGCGTACGGTGACCGCTTCAAGGCCGCTTGCGACGCCTGCGGCATTCCATGCGAGGAGATCACGCCTGCCGGGGCGCTTCGCCGCGAGCCGCGGCTCGACCCCCGGCTGCGGCGGGCCTTTTCCGTACCCGACGGCGCCGCCGACCCGTTCGTGGCGACCCTGGCCACCGCCGAGTCGGCCCGCGCCCACGGTGCCCGGATCTACCGTTACCACGAGGTCACCCGGGTCGTGCTGCGGGGCGGGCGGGTGTCGGGGGTCGTGGCGCGCGACCTGGTCAACGACGAAGAAGTACTCGTCGAAGCGGCGATCACCGTCAACGCCGCCGGCGCCTGGGCCGGCCGGATCGCCGCCCTGGCCGGGTGCGAGGTCAAGATCGTGCCGGCCAAGGGCGTGATGGTGGCCCTGAACCACCGTCTGGTGAACACCGTCGTCAACCGCTGCAAGCCTCCCGGCGACGGCGACATCCTGGTCCCCGTTGGTCAGGTGTGCGTCATCGGCACCACTTCCTACGAGGTTCCCGACCCGGAAAACTACGGCATCGAGGCCTGGGAAGTGGCCCTTCTGCTGGACGAAGGGGAGAAGCTGGTACCCGGATTCAAGGCGGCCCGCGCCCTTCGCGCCTGGGCCGGGGTCAGGCCCCTTTACTCCGGCGAGGCCACGGCCGGCGGTGCGACGCGGGAAGTCAGCCGCACCTTCACGCTGCTGGACCACGAGACCCGCGACGGGGTGGCGGGCTTGCTGACCATCACCGGCGGCAAGTGGACCACCTTCCGCCAGATGGCCCAGGTGACGGTGGACGCCGTGTGCCAGAAGCTCGGCGTGGCCCGGCCCTGCCGGACCCACCTGGAGCCGTTACCTGGTTCAGAGCGGCGGGACTACCACAGGGTGGGCGCGCCGCTCCGGGCGGTGGAGGGAGGCCGGCAGGCGGAACTGGTATGCGAGTGCGAGCTTGTGACCCGCGACCAGGTCGAGACGGCCATCGACGCCGGGGCGGTGACCCTGGACGACGTGCGCCGCAGCACCAGACTGGGCATGGGGCCCTGCCAGGCTGGCTTCTGCGGCTACCGGGCCGCCGGCCTGCTGCACGAGCGCCGGCAGCCCGCGGTCCAGGAGGCCAACCTGGCGCTGCGTGACTTTCTTCAGGAGCGCTGGAAGGGGCTCCTTCCCGTGCTGTGGGGCCGGCAGCTCAGGCAGGCCAGGCTGGACGAGTTGATCTACCTCGGCATCATGAACGCCGAGCGCCTGGACACCGGGGGCCGCAAGAGCCCGCTGACCGATTTCTACCTGCAGCAGGCCGAGTCGTCGGCCCACGGCGTGGAACAGCCGTTAACGGGCGGTGGGGGGCAGGAGCGGCATGGCTAGCCAGGACGTCGTCGTCGTCGGCGCGGGGCCGGCGGGCCTGGCGGCGGCGCTGGGGGCCGCCGAGGCGGGAGCCCGGGTTGCGGTCCTGGCCGGTGGCGTCGGCACCACGCACCTGGCCGCCGGGACCGTGGACGTCCTGGGGTACTGGCCGCCGGGGGCGGCGGACCCGGTGAAGCGGCCGCGCGAGATCGTGGCGCGGCTGGTCGAGGAGGCTCCCGGCCACCCTTACGCCCTGGTCGGCGTGGCCGGGGTCGAGGAAGCCCTGAACGCCTTCGGACGGGCCGTCGCGGCCCAGGGGCTCGCCTACGAAGGCAGCCTCGACGCCAACCAGATGCTGCCGACCCCTGCCGGCGCGTTGAAGCCGACCTGCCTCGTGCCGCGGGCCATGGCTGCCGGGGCGGCCGTGGCCGAAGGCCGGACCCTGATCGCCGGCTTCGCCGGGACACAGGATTTTTACCCCGGCTTTGTGGCCGCCAACCTGCGGGCGCAAGGACTTGACGCCGGACACGTCTGGCTTGACGTCGCGGCGGTCCGGGCCCGGCGCCCCCAGACCGCGGTGGTCCTGGCGTCCTTGCTGGACGACCCGGCCGTCCTGAACGAGGTCATCCGCGCGGTGCGGCCGCACGCTTCGGGCGTGGACCGGATCGGTCTCCCGGCGGTGCTCGGGTTCAGGCGGCACCCCGAGGTGGTCGTCCGGCTGGAGGAAGCGGTGGGCGTTCCGGTTTTCGAGGTCCCGACCCTGCCGCCCTCGGTGCCCGGCTTCCGGCTGTTCGAGGCGCTGCGGCGCCACCTGGCCGCCCGCCGCGTCCGGATCACCATCGGCGCCGAGGTGGTGCAGGCCTTCGCCGACGGCGACCGGTTGGTGGCCGTCGGCACCGCCACCGCGTCGCGGGTGCAACGCCACCCGGCCGCCGCCTTCGTTCTGGCCACCGGCGGCATTCTGGGCGGGGGAATCGTGACCCGCCCGGACGGCAGCGTGGCCGAGGTGGCCCTGGGGTTGCCGGTCTCGGCCCCCGCGGCCCGCGAGGGCTGGCTGCGCCCGCAACTGATGCACCCCGACGGGCATCCCATCTACCGCGCCGGGGTGCGGGTGGACGGGCGGCTGCGGCCGGTGACGGGCGAGGGCCAGGTGGTCTACGGCAACGTGTACGCGGCCGGGGCCGTCCTGGCCGGGACCGACCTCTGGCGGGAGAAGTCCCACGAGGGGGTATCCCTGGCCACCGGCTACCGGGCCGGCCGGGCGGCAGCGGGGAAGAGCGTTGAGCCGGGCTCGGGGGAAGGATCCCGAGCTGACCTGCCGACAGGACGTGGGGGCCATGGCTGACGTCGAGGCAACCCTGGACGCGTGCATCAAGTGTAACATCTGCACCAGCTACTGCCCGCCGGCCCAGGTGACCGGCGCTTTTCCGGGCCCCAAGTACGCCGGCCCGCAGGCGCAACGGTTCCGATCGCCCCGGGAGCCTTCGCCGGACGCCTCGGTGGACTACTGTAACGGTTGCCGGGTGTGCAACCTGGTCTGCCCGGCCGGGGTCAAGATCGCGGAACTCAATGCCAGGGCCCGGGCCAGCCTCTTCCGTGACCGCGGCGGGGTGCCCCTTCGCGAACGGCTGCTGGGCCGGGCCGAACTTCTGGGCCGGCTCGCCCGGCCCGTGGCGCCCGTAGCCAACCTGCTGCTGCACAACGCCGCGTCGCGCTGGGCCGCCGAAGTTCTGCTGGGGATCGACCGGCGGGCGCCGCTACCCCGCTTTGCCAACCGCACCTTCCGGGAATGGTTCTCGCGCCGCGGCGGCAGGGCTCGCGAGGCTGCCGGGGCCAGGTTTACTACGGGGCGGCGCAAGGTGGCCTACTTCCACGGGTGCGCCGCCAATTATTACGAGCCGCACGTGGGCCGGGCGGCCCTGGCGGTGCTCGAGCGCAACGGCGTGGAGGTCATCGTGCCGGAGCAGGTGTGTTGCGGGCTGCCGATGCTGTCCAACGGCGACTTCGACCCGGCGCGCGCCTGCTTTCAGACCAACCTCCGCCACCTGGCCCCCGTCGTCGAGGCCGGTTACGACATCGTCGGCACCTCCACCAGTTGCACGCTGACCCTCAAGGCGGAGGCCCGCGAACTGCTGGGCGACGACTCGGAGGCGGCGCGCCTGGTGGGCGAGCACACCTACGACGTCTGCGAGTACCTGATGGCCATGCACGAGGCCGGCGAACTGGACACCGGCTTTGAACCGCTGGAGCTGCGCGTGGCCTACCACCCGCCGTGCCAGCTCAACGCCCACCGGATCGGTCATCCCGCCACCGAGTTGATGGCCATCATTCCCGGCCTCGAGGTCGAGGAGAGCGGCGCGGCGTGCTGCGGCATCGCCGGTACCTACGGCCTCAAGAAGGAGAAGTACGCCGTCGGGATGGCAGTGGGCCGGCCGCTCTTTGACTTCGTGAAGGATAGCGGGGCCACCGTCGCCGCGTGCGACAGCGAGACCTGCCGCTGGCAGATCACCCACGCCACCGGCGTGCGGTGCCTGCACCCCATCGAACTGCTGGCCCGGGCCTACGGGCTTGCCGACGGGCAGGCCTAGCGGACGGGAAACTCCCGTCTGACCATGGCCCGCACGCCCTCGGCGTCGGGCGCCTCCAGGGCCGCGCGGGCCACCTGGCCGGCGCGGGCGGTGTCCAGCCGCCGGATCACCGCCTTGGCGCCGGGCACGGCCACGGGCGCGGCGCTCAACTCGTCGATGCCCAGCCCCACCAGGATCGGAACGGCCACCGGATCGCCGGCCATCTCCCCGCAGACGCCCACCCAGCGTCCAGCGTCGTGAGCCGCCCGGACCACCATGTCGACGAGCCGGAGCACGGCGGGGTGCAAGGGGTCTGACAGCGCCGCCACGCCGGGATTTCCCCGTTCCGCCGCCATCACGTACTGGGTCAGGTCGTTGGTTCCCAGGCTGAAGAACTCGGCCTGCCGGGCCAGGTGCCCGGCCAGCAGGGCCGCCGAGGGCACTTCCACCATGATGCCCACCTCGATGCCGGACTCCGCCGCCGGGTCACCCGCCCGGCGCAGAGCGACGCGCGCCGCGGCCAGGTGCTCCAGGGCGGCCGCCAGTTCTTCCGGGGTGGCCACCATGGGAAACATGAGCCGCACCCGGCCGGCCGACGCGGCCCGCAGGATGGCCCGGAGCTGGGTGCGGAACAGTTCCGGGTGAGCGAGGCTGACGCGCAGGCCGCGGATGCCCAGGAACGGGTTGGTCTCGGCCGCGGTCTCCAGGTACCTGACGGGTTTGTCCCCGCCCACGTCGAGGGTCCGGATGATGACAGGGTGGGGGGCCACGGCCTCGGCGATAGCCCGGTACGCGCTGACCTGCTCTGACTCGTCGGGCGGTTGCTCGCGGTCCAGAAACAGAAACTCGGTGCGCAGGAGGCCGATCCCGTCGGCGCCCGCCTCCCTGGCCGCCCTGGCGTCCTCCAGGCTCCCGGCGTTGGCCGCCACCTCCACCCGCCGGCCGTCGGTGGTGACCGCCGGCCGGTGGCGGGTCTGGTGGGCCCGGCGCCGCCGTGCCAGCCACGTTTCCCGCCGGCGCCGGAGTTCGGCCTCGCTGGCGGCGTCGGGCTCGACGACGACCACCCCGCGCTCGCCGTCCACTCCCAGGGGGGCTCCATCGGGCACCCCCAGGACCGCCCGACCCACGCCCACCACGGCGGGGAGCCCCATGGAGCGGGCCAGCACCATGGCGTGCGAGGTGGCGCTGCCTGCCGCGGTGACCACCGCCAGCACCCGGCCCGGGTCGAGTCGCGCCACCTGGGAGGGGGTGAGGTCCCCGGCGACGAGGACCCCTGACCGGCCGGGTTCCGGCCCTTCTGCCGGGAGTGCCGGTTCGTCGGGCCCGGGCGCCGACCCGCCGGCGCCGGCCGTGGCCGCGAGGGCCAGCAGCACCCGGTCACGGACGTCCTCCAGGTCCGTGGCGCGCCCCTTCAGGACCGGGTTGTCCAGGGCCCGGTAACGCTCAGCGGTGCTGGTGAGCTGGCGCTCCCACGCCGCCTCGGCGCTGAGCCCCTCCTGGCGGATGGCCCGCTCCACGCCCTCCAGCAACTCCGGGTCGTCGAGAAAGGCCCGGTGGGCGTCGAAGATGGCCGCCTCGTACCGGCCCAGGGTGGCGGCGAGCTTGCCGCCGAGGGCCGCCAGTTCGGCGGCCCCGGCCCGCCTGGCCTGCTCCAGGCGCCGGAGTTCCGCGTCGGGGTCATCGGCCACGCGCTGGCGGGGCACGGCTGGTCGGGCCGGGCGGAGCGCGACGGCCGGGCCGAGGGCGATGCCGGGTGAGGCGCGGACGCCCCGCAGGACAGTGGTTCCCCGGTATGGCGGCTCGCCGGCCGCTCCCGGCGCCTCGACCGGTTGAGTTGCCGGTTGGGCCACGGCGGCCCGGGCCGGTTCCACTTCCCCGAAGCCCGAGGCAACGAGGGCGGTGAGTGCGGTCACGGCCTGCTCGGCCTCGGGACCTTCAGCCTCGACGACCAGCTCGTCCCCCTGGCGCGCGTCCAGCAACGCCACGGCGTTGATGCTCCTGGCGTTGACGGGCCCGGCGCCCCGCGTCGCGTTCCGCACCCGGACCGCTGCCTTGAACCGGGCGGCCGCTTCCACGAGCCGGGCGGCGGGCCGGGCGTGCAGGCCCAGGGGATTGACCAGGGTGGTCCGGCCGGTCCGAACCGCCTGCGGCCCGGGACCGGCTTCCGGCGGGGTGCCGGGTTCAGCCGGGGAGACGGCGGCAAGGGACGGCTCAACGGTGGCAAGCTGCGCCCGCTTGGGGTCCAGCGCCGCCCTGGCCTCGGCGGCCGCCTCCTCCAGGGTTGCCCCCGCGGCGGCCACGGCCGCCGCCGCCACGGCCCCTTCCACCAGCGGCGCCTCCGAGAGGACAACCCGTTCCCCGCGTTCGGGGGGAAGCAGTTCCAGCGCCATCTCGGCGCTCAGGAGCGCGCTCCCCAGATCCATGAGCACCAGCACGCCGTCGGGGCCGGACACCGCCTCGATGGCCCGGGCGATGCGCTCGGGGCTGGTGCCGATGGTTGCCTCGTCGAGCCCGCCGGCGGTGGCGATGGCGACCTTGCCCCGGCTCATCTGTTCGGCCAGTTCCCTGACACCTTCGGCCAGCCGGTGGCTGTGAGCCACGATGACCAGGCCCATCATGGTCGTGTCCCTTCCTCGGCGACCGGACGGCTTTTCGATGGGCAAACAGGGTCCGCAACCCCAGGTTGCTACACGGCGGTCCCTCTTTCAAGAGGTTCTCCCGGGTGGTCGGCGCGTACCCCCGGCCGGCCGGGAGCGCCCGCGGTAGGGAACGCCGGGTGGGCCGCAGAAGCTTGCCAGGGCTTCACGGAAGGGTGGGGAGGCCTGTGGCCGAGGGCAGGCCCTGGTACGATCAGGACGTCTTCTGGGAGACGGTGGGCCCGCTGCTTTTCTCCCGGCGGCGCCTGGAGCAGACGCCGGGGGAGGTGGACCAGATCGTTGCCCTGCTGGGCGTCGGGCCCGGCGCCCGGGTGCTGGACCTTTGCTGCGGGGGCGGGCGACATTCCCTGGAGCTGGCCCGGCGGGGGTTTCTGGTGACCGGCGTGGATCGCACCCGGGCCTACCTCGACCGGGCAGTGGAACGCGCCCGGGCCGAGGGGCTTACCGTCGAGTTCGTCGAGGCCGACATGCGGGAATTCTGCCGCCCCGAGAGCTTCGACGGCGCCATCAACTTCTTCACCTCCTTTGGCTACTTCGAGGACCCCGCGGACGACCGGCGGGTGGTGGACAACGTCTTCCGCTCCCTCAAGCCCGGTGGGGTCTTCCTCCTGGAGATGATGGGCAAGGAGGTGCTGGCCCGCATCTTCCGGGAGCGGGACTGGTACGAGCAGGAGGGCATGATCGTCCTGGAGGAACGCAAGGTCACCCGGAACTGGGGCTGGATGGAGAACCGCTGGATCCTCTTGAAAGACGGGCAGCGGACGGATCTGACCGTCTCCCACCGCCCCTATTCGGCCGTGGAGCTCACCTCGCTGCTGGCCGGGAGCGGCTTCGAGGTGACCGCCGTCCACGGCGACGTGGCGGGAAGCCCCTACGACCACCAGGCCAGGCGCCTGGTGGTGCTGGCGCGCAGACCGTAGCGCCGGCCAGGTGTGGATGAAGCCGGGGGCCAGGTAGCCCACGCCCGAGCACGAGCGGGCCGCGGTGGCCGTCTCAGCGCCCGGCGGGGCTGCGCAGCAGGCGGGTAGAGTTGAGCATGATCAGGAGGTCGGGGAGCGACTGGCTGGCGGCGGCGACCACAGGCGGAAGCAGGCCCACGGCGGCCAGGCTCATGCCCACCACGTTGTACAGCACGCCCACGGCCAGGTTCTGCTGGATCACCCGGAAGGTGCGCCGGCCGATGCGGACCGCTTCGGCCAGGGCACGCCAGTCGTCGCCCATGAGCACCACGTCGGCGGCTTCCATGGCCGCGTCGGTGCCGGCGACCCCCATGGCCACCCCCACGTCGGCCTGGGCCAGGGCGGGCGCGTCGTTCACCCCGTCGCCGACCACGATGACGACGTGACCCCGGGCCTGAAGCTTGCGGACCACGGCGATCTTGTCTTCGGGTAAGAGATTCGCCCGGAAGCCGGCGCCCAGTTCGGCCGCCAGAGCCCTGGCCGACCGTTCGTTGTCCCCCGTGAGCAGGACGATCCGGCGGATGCCCAGGCGCCGCAGGGCCCCGAGGGCTTCGGGCACCTCAGGCCGTGGGGTATCGGCGACGGCCAGCATGCCGACGGGCCGGCCGTCCGCCACCACGTAAAACGCGGTCTTGCCCTGGGCTTCCCAGCCCGCCGCCCGGTCCTCGGCGGCCCTGGGGAGGGGCACGTGGTGCACGTCGAGGAGCCTCCGGCTGCCGACCAGCACGTCGTGACCGTTCCAGCGGGCCTGGACGCCCAGGCCGACCAGGGGCTCAAAACGCTCGGGCGCCGCCACGGCAATCCCCTGCCGGGCCGCGGCGGTCCGGACGGCCGCGGCCACCGGGTGTTCCGAGAAGCGCTCGGCGGCCGCCGCCAGCCTGAGGACGTCCACGGCGCCGTGACCGTCCAGGGCCACCACGTCCGTCACCGCCGGCCGGCCGAAGGTGAGGGTGCCGGTCTTGTCCATGACCAGCGTATCGGCCCGCGCCAGGGCCTCCAGGTACCGCCCACCCTTGATCAGGATCCCGCGGCGGGCCGCCGCGCCGACCGACGCGATGACGGCGGTCGGGGTGGCCAGGGCGACGGCGCAGGCGCAGGCGACCAGGAGTACGGCGATGGCGGCGGTCGGGTTCCGGCCCAGCAGGTAGGTGGCGCCGGCGACGCCGACCACCACCGGCAGGTACCACGCCGTGAACCGGTCGGCGACCCGCTGGATGGGTGCTTTGCGCGCCTCGGCTTCTTCCACAAGCTTGATGATGCGGCCAAGGGTGCTCTCCGGGCCGGTCCGGGTGACCCTGACCTCCAGGCGGCCGCCGTGGACGATGGTCCCGGCGAAGACCTCGGCACCGGGGAGCTTTTCCACCGGCATGCTCTCGCCGGTGATGGGCGACTGGTCAACGGCGGCCTGGCCGGCGACGACCACGCCGTCGGCGGGCACGCGTTCTCCCGGCCGGACGGCCACCCGGTCGCCGGTCTTGAGGGCGGCCGCGGGCACGTCCTCTTCCCGGCCGTCGCGCGCGAGATGGGCCACGTCGGGAGCGAGGCGGGTCAGCGCGCTCAGGGCCCGCCGGGCGTGGCGGGTGGTGTAGCTCTCCAGGGCTTCCGCCACCCGCATGAAGACAACGATCACGGCCGCCGCCGGGTACTCGCCGATGGCAAGGGCGCCGGCGACGCCCAGGGTCATGAGGGCGTGGGCCGTCACCTTGCCGCGGCGAAGCGCGGTGAGGACGTTCTTGAAGATGGGGTAGCCGCCCAGCAGGACGGCGGCAACGGCCAGGCCCGGCGGCGCGTGCTCCAGCGCGGCGTCGAGGAGCCCCAGCCCCTCGCCGACCATGGCCACGAGAAACACCACCGCGACCAGCGCCGCGAAGGTCCAGGCGACCCGCGCCGCCAGGCCGGCGGGGCCCGCGTGGGCAGCCCGGGCCGAACCGTCCTTCACGTGGTAGCCGGCCCGCTCCACGGCCCGGGTCACCTGGCCCAGGTCGACCAGGTCCGGGTCGTGGACGACGTCGAGCCGCTCGGCGCCCAGCAGCACCCGGGCGTCGCGGACGCCGGGAAGCGAGCGGACCGCTTCCTCCACGTGCAGCGCGCACTGGGCGCAGTCCATCCCGCCCACGCCCAGTTGTAGTCTTGCCAGTCGCTGGCCCATCAGCACTCTCTCCAGTCCGGAGCCGGCACCGGTGGTCGGCCGGGTTCAAGTCCGCTCTTGGTAGTTGGGGCAGGCTTCCACCCCGGCGGCGACCCGCTCCATCAGTTTATCGGCCCGGGCCAGGATTTCGGCCACCCCGGGATGGGCCAGGGAATAGTACACGTGGCGACCCCGGGGCCGGGCCCTGACCAGGCCGCAGTCGCGCAGGCAGGCCAGGTGGTTGGAGACGTTGGGCTGACTGAGCCCCGTAAGGCCGGTGATGTCCGACACGCACCGCGGGCCGTCTCTCAGGGTCTCCAGGATGGCCAGCCGCGACGGGTCGCCAAGGCCGCGAAACAGCTTGGCCTTGAGCGCCGCGCGCGTCACCTTTGGCCGTTGGGTAGCCTGGTCGGTTCCGACCGCCATGGGCAAGCCCCCGCAAAAACATCAGCTGTTGATGATATATTAGCGCGGGACGGCCTGCGTTGCAAAGTCGCGGGAGGGGTCGGCTCTGGTCGGAGGCCCGGTTGAGACGACGGTGGAGCCGCCCCGGAATCCGGCACCGTCGTTCATGCGCGTTCTCCTCCCTGCCCGGCGGCGGGCGTGAGACCAGCTTCGCCGGAAAAACTTTTCGGGCCTGTCGTCACCGTTCGACAGTGCCGGCAGCCCAGGTCATGCTAACATGTGTTCGGTGCCCGGCTTCGAGGCGCGGTGGAGCATCCGCTGGCGGCATGCTATAATCGACCTGCCAGAAACTGAACAGCCTTGTTTCGTGCGCCCGTAGCTCAAGTGGCGAGAGCAGGGGCCTCATAAGCCCTGGGGTGCAGGTTCGAGTCCTGCCGGGCGCACAAGCTTTTTGGGGGTCTTGGCCGTGGTCAAGTGCGGCGTCTGCGGGCGGCGTTTCTCCGCCATCACCGGCTTTCACCTTGAGGTTCACGGCCTCACGATGGAGCAGTACAGGAAGCTGTTAGACGGACATGCCTTACGCTGGCCCGGCGGTCCGGCGCGCGCCATTGCACGGGCCTGCGATTTCGCCTATAATGATAGGGCGCTGGTCGGGGCGACACAGAGCCAGCGCTTAGATTTGCCAGCGTCATGTGGCCCTATGGTCTAGGGGACTAGGACACCACTCTTTCAAGGTGGGAACCCGGGTTCGAATCCCGGTAGGGCCACCGCCAGCAGCCGCACCGGGGCCGGTGCGGCTGCGCTGTCCTCGGGCCGGCCGACAGGTGTGGCCGGCCGGGCCGCCGAAACCTGATGCGGCCCGATACCTGGCACCCGGGCGCCGGATGGGTGGGGGACCGGCATGGCCAGACTGTCCAGGCGGCTGCGGGCCATCGCCCGCCTGGTCCCGCCGGGCAGCGTGGTTGCCGACATCGGCACCGACCACGCTTACCTGCCCATTTACCTGGTCTCCACCGGGCGGTCGCCACGGGCCATCGCCACCGACTCGCGCCCGGGTCCGCTGGGCGCGGCCCGCGCCGCGGTCCACGAGGCCGGTCTGGAAGACGCCGTCGACCTGCGGCAGGGCGACGGGCTGGAGCCACTGGCGCCCGGTGAGGCGGACGTGCTCGTCATTGCCGGGCTGGGCGGCGTGAGCATCGCCAAGATTCTGGACGGTCGCCCGCCTGAGGCGCTGCGGTACCGCCGGGTGGTTGCCCAGCCCATGGTGGCCGGCTCGGTCCTGCGGCGCTGGCTTCTGGAGCATGAATTCCTGCTCGAAGCGGAAGACCTGGTCGAGGGAGGGCAGCGGCTGTACGAACTCATCGCGGCGGCGCCGCCCGGCGCCCCGGGGGCGGAGGGGCTTGACGCCGCCGGCGCGGCCGCCCTGGCCGACCGGCTCGGCGTCGACCTCGAAACAGTGCTTGAAATCGGTCCCTTGCTCCTCGAACCGCCGCACCGGCACCTGGCGGCCTGGATTCAGGAGAAGCAGGTCGGTTACCGGCGGATTCTCCGGGACATGGCCAGAGGTTCTGCCGGGCGGCGCCCCGCCGGGCAGGAGAGTTTCGGTTTCTGGCAAGGGGCCGGCCCGAGCGCCGGCGAAGGGGAAGTCCGCGTTGAATTCGAGCGCCGCCTGGCGGACCTCCGTGCCCTGGAGGAGCGGGTGGCTCAAGGACGGTGACGGCCGTGCGGGAAGTTCTGGCCGCGTTGCTGGAACTTCAGCGGCTGGACCTGCGAAAAGAAACCCTGGAAAAGGAGCGCGAAGCCACCCTGGCCCCGGACGAGATCGAAACCCTCCGGGCTCACGTGCAGGCGCTGGAGGCCGCCCTGGCCGAGCGGCGGCAGCGGCTGGCCCAGCTTCGCCGGGACGCCCGCTGGCAGGAAAGCGAGGCCAAGGATCTCGACCTCGAGCGGGCCCGCCAGGAACGAAAGCTCTACTCGGGTGAGGTCCGGAACATCAAGGAACTCGAGCAGTTGCAGGTCAAGGTAGACGAGATAAAGGCCAAGATCTCCGACCACGAGACGCGGGCGCTGGAGGCTCTGGAAGCCATCGAGGGGCTCGAGCCGGAGATCCGGGCGGCCGAGGAGGAACTGGCGCGCCAGAAGACGCTGCTCGAGGAGAAGACCCGGCAACAGGCGTCGGCCGTGGGCGCCATCGAGACCGAACTGGAGAAGTATCCGGAGCGGCGGGAAGCCATCACGGCGCGAATCGACCCCAAGCTCCTGGAAAACTACGAGTACACCCGGCGGCGGCGGGGCGGCGTGGCCGTGGCGGCCCTCGAGAAGGGGCTTTGCGGCGCGTGCCGGGTGAAGGTCCCGTCGGCCCTGGCGATTCAGGTGCGCGACGGGCAGCTGGTCAAGTGCGAGAACTGTGGCCGGATTCTGGTGCTCGAACGATGATTGGACCGCTGTTCGACGACCCCGGTCGGGTCAGACCGGCGGGCGGCGGTCCCGACGCGGTGATCGTTTGGCCCGACGGCGGAGCGCGCGGCAATCCGGGCCCGGCCGCCCTGGGCGTGTTGATCACGACGCCTGACGGCGAGGTGCTGGCCCGGATCGGCGAGTACCTCGGCGTTGCCACCAACAACGTCGCCGAGTACCAGGCGCTCTGCCGCGGCCTGGAGGAGGCCCGGCGCCTGGGCGCCCGGCGCGTGGAGATTCGCTCCGACAGCGAGCTGCTGGTGCAGCAGCTGAAGGGCGAGTGGAAGACCAAGGACGAGAAGTTGAAGGCCTTGCGCGCGCGCGCGCGCCAGCTATTGCTGGACTTCAGCGACTGGCAAGTCAGGCACGTCCCACGCTCGGAGAACACCGAGGCGGACGCCATCGTCAACGACGTGCTGGACCGATACCTGCCTCCGACCGGGCCCGACGGGCCGGCCGCGCCGGATGAGCCGCTCGAGGCCCTCGCCGCGGCCTGCGAGCAACTGGCCGGCGCCATCCGGCGGCTGCCCGCCGGCCCGGAAACGGAACGGCTCTCGCGGGTCGAAAGGAGGCTGCGGGCGGTCGAGACGGCCATCGCCCGGGTGCGGGCCAGCAGCGGCGCTGGCGGCGGCATGTTATAATGTAGCTGCGCCGCAAGCGCTGACAACCAAACTGATGCTCCAAGCAAGCCGGGTGACCGCGGGCACAAGCGCCGCAAGGCCGTGTCCGAGGAACGTCCGAGCTCCGCAGGGCAGGGTGCTGGGTAACACCCAGTGGGGGCGACCCCAAGGAAAGTGCCACAGAAATGCAGACCGCCGCTTCGCGGCGTGACCGGCAAGCGCCGGCCACGGCCGGCCGCGGCCGGGAAGCCGGCCGCGGGTGCGGTAAGGGTGCAACGGTGCGGTAAGAGCGCACCAGCGGCCCCGGCGACGGGTCGGCTAGGTAAACCCCACCCGGAGCAAGACCAAATAGGAGGGGCATGACGCGGCCCGCCGACCCCTCGGGTTGGTCGCTCGAGGCGCCGGGCAACCGGCGTCCCAGATAGATGGTCACCCTCGACAGAACTCGGAGTACAGGCTTGCTTGGAGTGGATCCGCCACCCGGCCGGCGACATGCCGGCCGGGTTTTTTTGGGTGCGAGCACTCCGGGCGCTGCCGCACCGTTCAGCTTCAATCGGTCAGTCTGAACAGGAGCCAGTGGTCGCCCCTGGTTCGCACCATCTGGTAGCCGCCGGCCACGCGGTGGCCCATCAGGGCCACCACGATCTTGCGGTCGTCGAAGCGGTGGGGCAGGTAATAGCCCCAGTCCCAGATCTCGACCGTCCCGGCGCCATAGTTTCCCTCCGGGATGACGCCCTCGAAGACCAGGTAGGCCAGGGGATGGTCTTCGGTCTGGACGGCCAGGTGGCGGGCGGCCGGATCCTGGGGCAGCCCTTTGGGCACGGCCCAGCTCTTGAGCACCCCGTCCAGCTCGAGCCGCAGGTCGTAGTGGAGCCGCGTGGCGGCGTGCTTGTGAACGACAAACCAGCGGGCGTCGGGAGACGGCCGCGGCGGCAGCCGCACCGGCGTGTCACCCAGGTAGCGGCCGCGAAAGGTGCCCGGGACGCCGGCCGGCGCCCGGTTGCCGGTGTACAGTTCTTCCAGCAACGGCTCGTTGCCGGTGGGTTCCGGCGTCAGCCGGAAGTTCCGTAGCTGCCGGTAGACGGAGAGGTCCGGCCGGCCGCCGGGCGGCGGCCACTGGCTCACTGGCATCCCCCACGGCTTAACATGGCCGCCCGCGGCAACCACCAACCGTCCGCGGCAGCCGCCGACCGGCCGGCCGCCAACGGTCACCACCGACCGAGAAAGCTCAGGAGGCCTGTGCCCCGACCGCTGCGCTCTGGCAGCGCGTCAACCTTGCCCGAGGATCTCGCGCTCGAGAAAGCCGACGTCCGCGGTTCCGGCCAGGAAGGCCGGGTGGTTCAGGATCTCCAGGTGCAGGGGGATGATGGTCTTGACCCCCTCGATGCGGAACTCCCGCAAGGCCCGGTTCATGCGGGCGATGGCCTCGGACCGGTTCCGCCCCCAGGCGATGACCTTGGCAAACATGGAGTCGTACTGGGGCGGTATGGAGTAGCCGGCCGTCACGTAGCTGTCCACGCGGATGCCCGGCCCGCCCGGCTCCACGTAGGCGGTGATGGTGCCGGGGGCCGGCAACAGGCCCTGCGCCGGGTCTTCGGCGGTGATCCGGCACTGCAGCGCCCAGCCATGGGGGACCAGGTCCGACTGGGTGCAGCTCAACGGCTCGCCCGCTGCCACCAGGATCTGTTCCTTGACCAGATCCACCAGGTACACGGCCTCTGTCACCGTATGCTCCACCTGCATGCGGGCATTGATCTCGATGAAGTAGAAGCTGCCGTTCTGGTCCAGGAGAAACTCCACGGTGCCCATGCTGGTGTAGCCGACGGCGTCGGCCGCAGCCAGAGCGGCACGGGTGAGCTCCGCCCGGAGGTCGGGACTGACCCCCAGCGCGGGCGCCTCCTCCAGCACCTTCTGCCGCCGCCGCTGCAGCGAGCACTCCCGCTCACCCACGTGTAGCAGGTTACCGTGGTGGTCCCCGATCACCTGAACTTCCACGTGGCGGGGCCGCTCCAGGTATCGTTCCAGGTAGACCTGACCGACGCCAAAGGCCCCCTGTGCCTCCTGGCTTGCCCGGCTCATGGCAGAGAGTAGTTCCTCGGATCGCCGTACGATCCGGGTACCCCGGCCGCCGCCACCGGCCGCGGCCTTGACCAGCAACGGGTAGCCGACGGACTCGGCCACCCGCAGTGCCGCGTCGCCGGGTGCCAGGGAGCCGTCGCTGCCGGGCAGGACCGGTACCCCGGCCCTGGCCACCAGCTGGCGGGCCTCGTCCTTCATTCCCGCCCTGCGCATGGTCTCGCCCGTGGGGCCGATAAACGTGATGCCCCAGGTTTCGCACACGGCGGCGAAGTGCGGGTTTTCCGACAGAAACCCGTACCCCGGGTGTATGGCGTCCGCCCTCGCCCTTTGCGCCACCTGGATGATGGCGGGTATGTCCATGTAACCAAGACCCGGCCTGGCCTGGGCCCGCGGGCGCCCCGAGGAGGCACAGGCTTCCAGGGGGTAAGCTTCGTCGGCGTAATGGACGTGCAGGGAGTCCCGGTCAGGCTCGGTGTAAATGGCGACCGCCTTGATGCCCAGCTCGTGGCATGCCCGGATCACCCGCACGGCAACCTCGCCCCGGTTTGCGACCAGGACCTTCTTGAACACGGCGCCCCACCCCTCCGTCCTCGTCGATCGCGTGCTGCCAATGACACGTTCGAGGGCAGCGCGCCAGCGTCTGAACGGTAATACGCCGCGCAGAGGCGCTGCGCCTGCGCCCGGCGCCCGCGACCCCCGCAGGGCCACGGCTCTCGCGCGGCCGCCCGCCGCGGGATGAGATGAACCTCAACCGGCTGACCGAGAAGGCCCAGGAGGCCATGCTGTCCGCCCGGCGGCTGGCGGAGAAGGTCGGCGGTGGGTCCGGAACACCGTTCGCCCGCCGCGCGGGCCCGTCGGCGTCAGGTCCGCGGCGGTTCGGAGCCCGTGAACTCGGGAGCCAGGATGCCCATGATGATCTGGTCGACGTGACGGCCGTCGCGGAAGACGTGCTGGCGCCACCGGCCCTCCACCACGAAGCCGACTTTCTCATAGCAGCGGCGGACCCGGTGGTTGTTCTCGTTCACCACCAGCCACACCCGGTGGAGCCGCAGGCGGCCGAAGACCCACCGGAGCAGTACCCGGATGGCCTCGGTGCCGTAACCCTGGTCCCAGCGGTCTTTCTCCCCGATGAGGATGCCCAGCACGGCATGGCCGTCGCGCCAGTTGATCCGGTGCAGGCCGATATTTCCGATGTAGCGGCCGGTCTCGTCCTCGATGCCCATGGCGACGGACGAGGGGTGGGCGGGGAGGGCGGCCGCCTGCTGGCGGTACCACTCTTCCTCGGCCAGCACGGACACGGGGTACGCCCCGACCTCCAGGTGGGCCAGCACTTCCGGGTCGGTGATCCAGCGGTGGCCGGCCGCGGCGTCGGCCGGCTCGAGTGCCCGCAGGGTAACTCGCTCGCCGCGCAGTCGCATGCGCTCCCTCCCGGGCGATGGGATTCACCGGCCCGGCCGCCGTTCCTGCCGCGGAGGAGAGGGCCGCCGGCCCGCCGAACCACCCCGGTATGGACACACCACCGGTTACCTCAGCCACTACCCCGGCCGACACCTCGGCCGGACCCCCTGGCGAGTTCAAGCGCCAGGCCTACCAGGTCATCCTGTTGCTGGGCCTGGTGAGCCTGCTGGGCGACATCACCTACGAAGGGGCCCGGAGCATCACCGGGCCTTACCTGTCGGTGCTGGGGGCCAGCGCCGCCGCGGTCGGGCTGGTGGCCGGGGCCGGCGAGTTCGCGGGCTACGGGCTCAGGCTTCTGTCCGGGTACCTCGCCGACCGCACCGCCCGCTACTGGACGCTCACCATCATCGGCTACGCCATGCTGCTGGCCATCCCCCTGCTGGCCCTGGCGGGCCGCTGGGAGGTGGCGGCCGGATTTCTCGTGCTGGAGCGGCTGGGCAAAGCCGTCAGGGCACCGGCCAGGGACGCCATCCTCTCCCACGCCAGCAAGGAGGTGGGCCGCGGCTGGGGCTTCGGCATTCACGAGGCCCTGGACCAGGTGGGGGCGCTGCTGGGACCGGTTCTGTTCTCCGCCGTTCTGCTGCTGGGCGGCGGCTACCGGGTGGCCTTCAGCCTGTTGTGGGTCCCGGCGGTGCTGGTCCTGGTCATGCTGGCCGTGGCCCGCGCCCGTGTCCCGGCTCCGGAGACGCTGGAAGCCGGGGCGGCGGGCGCACGCGCCGGAGCCTCCGGCGCGGAAGGGCGATCCGGTGCTCGCGGCGCCGACATGGGGGCCGCAGGTACCGCCCGGGAGCGGCGGCTGCCCAGGGTTTTCTGGTACTACGCCCTGTTCAGCGTGCTGGCGGCGGCGGGCCTGGCCAGCTTCCCGCTGGTCGCCTACCACTGGCGGGCGCAGGCGGTGGTTCCCGAGGCCCACATTCCGCTGCTGTACGCCCTGGCCATGGGCGTGGACGCCCTGGTGGCCCTCGCCGTCGGCAAGGCTTACGACCGGGTCGGTCTGGCCGCGCTGGTCGCCGTTCCCGTGCTGACGGTGCCCGTGCCCTTCCTCGCGTTTTCCCGGGCTTACGGGCTGGCCGTGGCGGCGGCGGTGCTGTGGGGCGCCGTGATGGCGGTGCACGAGACCGTCATGCGGGCCGGGATCGCGGACCTGACGCCGCCGGAGCGCCGGGGGCTGGCGTACGGCATCTTCAACGCGGCTTACGGCGGCGCGTTGCTGCTGGGGGCCGTGGCAATGGGGTTTCTGTACGAGGTCTCGCTGGCGGGCCTCATCGGTTTTGCGGTTGCCCTGGAACTGGCCTCCCTACCCTTGCTGGTGCTGGTCGGGCGGGCGGCGGCGGGGCCGGCAGGCGGCGGAGGGAGCGTGGCCGGTGGAGTTTCTGCCCTATGACCGGGTAGACCCGGAACAGGTCCGCCGCCTGAACCTGCTGGGCCTTGGCTACTACCTGGGCCCGGAGAGGGTTGCCCGGATGCGGCGGCTGGACCCCCGGTTCGGGGGTGACTTCGCCCTGTACGCCGTGGAGGATGGGCAGGTGCTCGCCCAGACCGGCCTGCTGGAGGTGACCCTTCGGACCGTCGCCGGCGAGGAGAAGGCCGGCGCCCTGTGGGCCGTATGCACGCTCCCGGGGCATGCCCGGCGAGGCGTGGCCCGGGCGCTGCTCACCGAAGCCCACCGCATCTTCACCGAACGGGGCTACCGCTTTTCCTTCCTGACGACCTCCAGGTCGCTGGTGGCGCATCACCTCTACCGCGACCTCGGCTACCGCGACCTGGCCCCCATGGCCACCGCCTTCGCCCCGGCGAGCCTGAAGCCGCCCGACGACTCCTGGTCGCTGACAAGTCCGGGCCTCACCCCGGAAGTTGCCGGGACCGCGTGGAACATCTGGCGGGACGCGTTCCGGGGCCGCCTGGGTTTCGTCCGGCCCCGCGCCTTCCTGGCCGCGGCGGAAGCCGGCGGCGATCTGGAGCCCCAGGGTATCCGGTTGATCAGCCGGCGCGGCCAGCCGGTGGGCTACGCCTTCGTCCGGTCGGGCCCGGCGCAGGTCCGGGTGCTGGAACTGGCGGCTCCGGCGGGCGTCTACCGGGACGCGGTGCTGGCTCTGGCCGGCGAGGGGCCCCTGGTCATGACCGGCCTGGTGGAGGGCCCCGAGGTCGGCGCCTTGCGGGCGCTCGGCTTCGCCGTTCTGGAGAGCTACGGCAGGCTGATGGTGTGTTGCCTGGGCGGCTCTTCAGAGCCTACCCTCCAGGTCGAGCAGCTACTCGGGGTGGAGCAGGGCCGGCTGTGGCTCGGTCAGTTGGACCACACGTAGCACCGCGGCAAAGGTCAGGCTTTGGGCTCCGGTGCAAGGATCCGGGCGATGATGACGGATAGCTCTTCCAGGGCCTCCGGCGGCGGCACACGGTTCTCACACAGGACCCACCGCATTCCCAGCATCTGCGCGATTCCCAACAGGGCGTAAACGACCGTTTCGACCTCGCAGGACCGTACCTGCCCCTGGGCGATGGCCGCCCTCAGGCCGCGGCGGTAGCCATCGGCCAGGCGCTGGTAGTACCACCGGTAAAGCTCCTCGTCGACGAACTGACACTCGAGCACGATGCGGTAGAGGTTCTTGTGGCGCAAGGCGAAGCGAAAGAAGGTCTCAAACCCCACCCGCTCCTGGGCGAGCCTGTCTGAGAGACCCGCCACCTCGGTCGCGATGGCCCGGCGAAGCTCGTGGCTCATGTGGCGCACCAGTGCTTTGAAGAGGGACTCCTTGCTGTCGAAGTACTCATAGAAGGTGCCCAACCCCACCCCGGCCACTCGGGTTATCTCGACGATGGTGGCCGCGTGGAAGCCCTCGGTACCGAAAACCTGTTCAGCGGCCTCCACCAGCCGCTGGCGGGTGGCCATGCCTCTTTCGGTGACCGGTTCCCTCACTATGACATCTCCCAGCGCAAAACTGTTGCCGCCCAATTATAACCCGTACCCGCCGTCAAAATGAGGATTCGTTCCCCCTTCACCGGACCGTCGGCCCGGTCGGCCAGGCGGGCGAGGGCGAGCAACGGGTCCACGGCTGACATGTGACCGGTGTCTTCAAGGTAAACGCCTCGTTCGGCGGGCAGGTCAAAGGCCTCGCACAATGCCTCGAACAGTGAGCGCTTGGTGTGAAGGGGCAGCAGCCAGTCCGGCCGGTCGGCGCCGCTGCGGGCCAGGGCTTCTTTGCCGACCCGCACGAAGTTGGGCAGGGTTATAGGGTCCAGCAGCGATTTCATCTTCGGCGGGTCGCAAACGTCAATGAAGTGTAACCCGTTCACCACCGTAGCGTGGCTAGCCGGGAGGAGCGCTCCCCCGGCCGGGATCCGGACGAACTCCGCGAACCGCCCGTCGGTATAGAAAGCAGACGCCAGGACCCGAGCGCGGCCGTCAGATCGTTCAAGCAATGCCGCGGCGGCCCCGTCGCCGAAGTTGAACATGAACCTGGAGCGCTCGTTTCGGTAATTCAGAATACGGGACTCTGTCGAAGCCCCCACGAGCAGGACTCGTTGAACGTCGGGCCGCACGGCGAAGAGACCTCTTGCCGACTCGAGGGCGAAAGGCAGCCCCGCGCTGACGCCGCACACCTCGTAGCAGAATGCACGGCTAGCCCCCAGCAGGTGTTGGATCCGGGGCGCGGCCAGCCAGACGTGGTAGTCCTTGTGGGGACTGCCGAAGTATATGATCGCATCCACGGCCTCGGGTCCTACTCCCGCGTCGGCCAGGGCCCGCCGGGCGGCCTGGACGCCCAAGGTAGACACCGTTTCGCGCGGGGCGGCGATATGCTTCTGGTGCAGGCCGAGCTTGACGCGGACCACCGCTTCAGGAATCCCGGTCGCCGCTTCGAGGTCGGCCGCCGTCATGATCCCTTCCGGCAGGAAATGGCCCAGTCCGACGATGCCGACCGCCGGGCCGGCGGCCGACCTTTCGACCTCGGCATCTCCGGGCAGCGGCTCGGCCCCGACCGGAACCTTTATCTCGCTGGCGACCACTGCGTCACCGGCCATACCGATCTTTGACCTCCCCGCGGGCGATCTTTCCGATGGACGTGCGAGGCAGAGAGTCAGCGAAGATCCACTCCTTCGGTACTTTGAAGCGGGCCAGGTGCTGGGCGGCGAAGGTCCGAAGTTCCTCCGCCGTGGTTTCCGCGCCCGGGTGCAAGACCACCACGGCCCTGGGAACCTCTCCCCAGACCTCGTCGGGGCGGCCGATGACGCATGCTTCGGCCACGGCCGGATGTTGGGCCAGCACCGCCTCTACCTCGGCCGGATAGATGTTCTCGCCCCCGGACTTGAGCATCTCCTTCTTGCGGCCCACGATGAAGGTGTGGCCGTCGGGCTCCCGGCGTGCCAGGTCGCCGGTGCGGAACCAGCCTTCGGTAAAGCTCTCATGGGTTTCCCGGGGCAGATTCCAGTAACCTTGGAAGATGTTCGGCCCTCGAAGCCAGATCTCGCCGACCTCGCCCGGGCCGCAATCCGACCCGGCTTCGTCAACGATCCTGGCCTCGGTGAGGACGGCTGGCTTGCCGATGAAGCCGAGGCCACGGGTCCCGCTGGCAAAGTCGTCAGGCGTCATTAGGTACGCGATGGGTGATGACTCTGTCAGGCCGTAGCCACCCCCCATGGCCACGCCCTTGGCGCGGACCCGGTCGACGAGTTCCAACGGGCAGCGGTCACCCCCGTTGATGAAGTAGCGCACGCTGGACAGGTCGGCCTCCGCCCAGGCGGGCTCTTCCGTGAGAAACCTCAGTACCGTGGGGACGACCATGATGACGGTGGCCCGTTCCCGAGCGGCCAGTTGCAGGGCAGTCCTGGGTTCGAAGCGGCGGGGCATGATGACGGTGGCTCCCAGCAGCAGCGCTGGCAGGGTGAAGAGGCCGATCCCTCCGATGTGGATGAGCGGCAAGAGAGTGAGGAACCTGTCCTGCCAGGTCAGGCCCAGGGTCACGATGCCGTTCACCGCGTTGGCCAGCATGTTCTGGTTGCTGAGGACGGCGCCCTTGGGCCTGCCGGTGGTCCCGGAAGTGTAGATGATGAGCAACGGGTCCGGCGGCTGGAGCTCCGCCTGGCCGGGCGGCGGCGCCTCCTCTCCCAGCCGGTGGTAGGCAAGGACGTCTTCCCTTTCAACGTCCTGGTCGAGCGCGATGACGGCTTCCAGTTGCGCCTGGGAACGAAGCACCGGAACGTGATCCAACTGTTCCCGGCCAACGAACAAGACCCGGCACCCGCTGTCTTGAAGCTGGTAGCCGATCTCCGGTGCCGACAACCGGTAGTTCAGCGGCACCACGGTGGCGCCCAGCCACGAGGCCGCCAGCAGAAGCTCCAGGAATTCCGGGAGATTCATGGCCAGCACTCCCAGGCGGTCGCCCCGCCCGATCCGCAGCCGGTCAAGGATACCCGCCCCTCGCCGGACGCAGGCCCACAGTTGGGCGTAGCTCCAGGTATGGTCTTCCGTCACCAGGGCGGTCCGTTCCGGATGCCAGGTGGCGTGGTGTTCCACCCACGTGTGGACGGGTTTCACGTCCCTACCCCCTCACCGGGCAAGCTCACGGCTAAGGCCTGCTCCGTCCCAGAAAAGCTGAATCAGTATTCGGTTCCGAAGACCGTCATCCTACCGCGAAACAGAAAAAGCGAAAAATATCTGATGTGCTGGCAGGATCAGGCGGCCACTGAGCGAATGGACAAGCCGAAATACGAATTGGGTTTCAGGTGCGGATGGTTGTGGATTCTGGTCTTGGGGAGGGTATGCCATGAGACCGCAGAGGGGTTACCTGGTCCTGGCGCTGGCAACCGCCCTGGCGCTCCTGATGGCGGCGTGCGCCGGCCAGAAGGCGGCCCAGCCCGCGGAGACGACGCCGGCTGCCGAACCACCTCCGCCACCGCTGAA
The DNA here is from genome assembly GCA_020725105.1 of Symbiobacterium thermophilum. Lineage (GTDB taxonomy): Bacteria > Bacillota > Sulfobacillia > DYFQ01 > DYFQ01 > DYFQ01. Next base: position 9,998 of record DYFQ01000029.1, on the reverse strand, counting down.
GATCGGTGTGCTCAGCGATCAGAGCGGCCCGCTCAAGAGCTACGGTATCCAGCAGGTCCGGGGGCTCAGGCTTGGCTTCGAGTATGCCACCGGCGGCACCATGCAGGTGTTGGGCCGGTCCATCGAGCTCATCGTGGAAGACGACGCCTCCAACCCGGAGCAGGCGGTGCAGAAGGTCCGCAAGTTGTTGGAGCAGGACCAAGTGGACATGCTGCAGGGCTCGGTGTCCAGTGGTGCCACCCTGGCCATCATCCCGGAAGTGACCAAGGCCCGGAAAATCCTCATGGTGGATCCGGCAGCCGCGGACGACATCACCGGGAAGGCCTGCAGCCGGTATGTCTTTCGCACCGGCCGGAATGTTTCCCAGGACGCCCTCACCGGCGCCAAGTACTTGGTGAAGGAAGGCCGCAACCGTTTCATGAACGTGGCTCCCGACTACGCCTTTGGCCACTCCAGCGCCGCGGCCTGGTCGGCCGTGATCAAGGCCCAGGGCGGCGAGATTCTCGGTGACATCTTCGCCCCGCTCGACACCAAGGACTTCACCCCGTACCTGCAGCGGCTGATTCAGGCCAGGCCGGATGGGGTAGTGGTCACCTGGGCCGGGGCCGGGGCGGTGACGCTGTTCCAGCAGATCGCCGAGCTTGACGTGTACAGCAACATGCTGGTCTTCACCGGTATCGGCGACATCCCGTCGCTGAAGGCCACCGGCGACGCGGGCGTCGGGGCCGTGGGCATCAATACCTACTTCCACTTGCTGCCACGTACCGAGGTCAACGACTGGCTTGTGAAACGGCACCTGGAGGTCCATGGCGAGCCGCCCGACCTGTTCACGGCCGGCGGTATGGCGGCGGCCATCGCCATCGTGAAGGGCCTGGAGAAGGCCGGCTCCACCGACAGCGAAGCGCTGATCGCCGCCCTGGAGGGAATGTCGTTCCAGGGGCCAAAGGGTACCTACACCTTGCGGGCCGAGGACCATCAGGCGCTGCAGCCCATGTACGTGGTGCGGCTGGAAAAGAAGGAGGGGTACGACTATCCGGTTCCGGTTCTGATAGAGGAGTTGCCGCCGGAGGCTACCGCGCCGCCGGTCACGTGCACCAGGTAAGGAGGGTGCGGAGAGGGGCCGGGAGCCTGCCCGGGCTCCCGGCCCCTTGTTGTATGGCAGGGCTCGCGACGGCGGATCCGATTCTCGAGACCCAGGGCTTGACCAAACGGTTCGGGGGCTTCGTGGCCCTGGACAAGGTGGAGCTCCAGATCCGGGCCGGGGAATTCCACGCCGTCATCGGACCCAACGGCGCCGGCAAGACCACTTTGTTCAACTTGCTGACCGGCGACCTGACGCCCAGCGAAGGGCGAATCATCTGGCTCGGCAGGGACATGAGCCGCCTGGCGCCCCATCTCCGGGTGCACCTGGGGATCGGCCGCTCGTACCAGATAACCAACCTTTTCCCCAACCTGACGGTCTTGGAGAACGTCCGGCTGGCGGTCCAGGCGGGTGCCGCCGGGAACCGGGCCGGCTGGCCGGCTCCGGGGTGGTTACGCCTGCCTGCCGCGGCCAGACTAGAGGGGCCCGCTCTTCAAGCCGACCGGGTACTGGACCAGGTTGGCCTGCTGGCTATGCGAGGGGAACGGGTTCGGACTCTGTCCCACGGCGACCAGCGAAAGCTGGAGCTTGCCATGGTGCTGGCCTCGGACCCGCACTTGCTGCTGCTGGACGAGCCAACGGCCGGCATGTCCCACGAGGAGGTGCCGGCTATCCTGGACGTGATCAGGAGCCTGAGGGAGTCCGGCAGGCGCACCGTGGTGCTGGTAGAGCACAAGATGGACGTTGTCCTCGCCCTGTCGGACCGGATCACCGTTTTAAACCTTGGTCGAGTGATCGCCTCCGGGCCCCCGGACGTGATCGTGGACGACGAGACCGTTCAGGCGGCGTATCTGGGTGGGATGGGCGACCTTGCTGCTTCAGGTGCTTGAGCTTCACGCGTACATCCGCCAGTACCACATCTTGCAGGGCGTCTCCTTCGACGTCCGGGAAGGTGAGGTCACCGTCGTACTCGGCCGGAACGGGGCCGGCAAGACCACCACGCTGCGGTCGGTTCTGGGCCTGACCCGAATCGGCCGGGGCGAGATCCGGCTGGACGGGTTGAGCCTGGTAGGGTGGCGACCCCACGAGATCGCCAGGCTAGGGGTGGGGTACGTCCCGGAGGACCGCGGTATCTTCACCCAGCTCACCGTGGAAGAGAACCTGCAGGTAGCCGAGCGCAACCGCGGCAACCTGCGCCAGCGGAGCGGGCGGATCTTCGACCTTTTCCCCGACCTGTACCGCTTCAGGCACCGGCGGGCAGGCCTTCTGAGCGGCGGCCAGCAGCAGATGCTGGCCATCGCCAGGGTCATGGTCAACCCCAACCGGTTGCTCCTGGTGGACGAGCCTTCCAAGGGCCTGGCGCCCATTCTCGTCCGCAACGTGGGGGAGGCTCTGAGGGAGGTGGCCCGGGAGGCGACCGTGGTCCTGGTCGAGCAGAACCTGGCGCTGGCGGCCCACGCCGGCGACAGGTACGTGATCATTGACGACGGCCGGTCGGTGCGGGAAGGGCCGATGGCCGAAATCGCGATGGACAGGCAACTCCAGCGAGTCTACCTGGGAGTCACGGAGCGGAACGGGGGTCTGAGGGCGCTACCATGGGCGCGCCGGTAACCATCCCCCTGCTGGTGAATCTGTTCCTGAACGGGCTGGTCCTGGGAACCCTGTTTTTCCTCATCGCCTCGGGGCTGTCACTGATCTTCGGCCTCATGAGCGTGCTCAACCTGGCCCATGCCGGCCTGTTCACCTGGGGTGCTTACGTCGGTCTGGCCGTCTTCAACGCCACCGGGAGCCTGCCCCTCGCCCTGGTGGCGGGAGCGGCAGCCGGGGCGGCGCTCGGGGCGGTCATGGAGGTCGGCTTCATCCGGCCCCTGTACGGCAACCACACTTTTCAGATCCTGCTCACCCTGGGCCTGTTTCTGGTCCTCAACGAACTGCTGCAACTGGTCTGGGGGCCGTCGCTCATCAGTTTCGGCGTGCCCGCTTGGGCCAGGACGACCATTTCCATCCTGGGGATGCCCTTTGCCACCTACCGGCTGGTCGTCTTGCTCCTGGGCGGGGCCGTCTTCGCCGCGGTCTACGTCATCTTGGGGCGGTCCCGCCTGGGCATCGTGGTCAGGGCCGGGGTGGGGAACGCGGAAATGGTACAAGCGCTGGGCGTCAACATTCAGCGCGTGTTCACCGTGGTGTTCGTGCTGGGTGGAGCCTTGGCCGCCCTGGGTGGAGCCGCCGCGGGCCCCTTCTTTCGGGTGGTCTGGCCGCAGATGGGAGCCGAGGTCCAGCTGGCCGCGTTCATCGTGGTGGTCATCGGGGGCCTGGGCAGTGTCACCGGTTCGGCGGTGGGCAGCCTGCTAGTGGGGCTATCCCAGGCGTTTGTGGGCTACTTCTTTCCGGCTGGCGCCCTCATCGTCAACGTGGGCCTGATGGCTCTGGTGCTCCTGATCCGACCCCAGGGCCTGTTTGCGCCCGGGCGCTAGACACAATGGAAGGGCCGGCCCCCCCCGCGGTGGTGAAGTGCTCTTGCGCTCCACAAAGAGCAAACCCACCACAGGGAGGCTGGCACCATGAAGGATACCAGATTTGTGGCGCTTGATGTGCACAAGGACAGGGTTGCGGCGGCGATGGCGAGGCTGGATGGCGAGGACGCCCGGGACCTGGGGATTGTACCCTACGAGCCCGATGCGGTGGCCAGGCTGTTGCGGCGGTTGGGGCCACCCGAGAGCTTGCTGGTGGCCTACGAGGCCGGGCCGTGCGGGTACGGGCTTTACCGCAAACTCGAGGCAATGGGGATTCGGTGCGTGGTGGTGGCAGCGTCTCTGGTGCCCAGGCGATCGGGTGAAGACCGACCGGCGGGACGCGCGGCAGTTGGCGCGGGGTACGGAGCGGGGACCTGACCGCGGTATGGGTGGCGGACTAGGCCCATGAGGCGCTCAGAGACGTGGTCCGGGCCCGGGAGGACGCCAAGCAGGACCGCCACCGCAAGCGCCGGTGGTAGAGGCGGCCTGGCACTACCGGCACCGGCCGCGGGTGGGGCCGGAGCTGGGAAAGCGACTGGCCAAGCTGCCGCCGGCCATCCAGCGCATCAGTTGGGAGGCCCAGCTCCGGCTCGGCAAGAAGTTCCGGCGGCTGGTCGCCCGGGGCAAGCCGTGCCAGCAGCCGTGGTGGCCGTGGCCCGGGAACTCGTGGGTTTCATGTGGGCCATCGGCCAGGAAGTGGCTCGGGGAGGTCAGGTGGATCGGGCGGCCTGACTTTGACCATCGGACCGGTTTGAAGGGTGGGGTGCAGCAGGGAGCGGGCGAGCGCTCAAGCGGCGGGGAGTATCCTCGGACCCCCTATGTGCTGTAGGCATGGCCGAACGCACGGCACTAGACCGAGGCAGCTCCCGGCGGATCTGGGTCATGCGGTAACCAACCCGCGAATATCAGGCTGATCCACCGTCGAAGCGTAGCGCTCGCCCGCCGCCCCCTGCACCCTGCCGCAGAGACTGAGGAACAAGACCGCGGAGGGGCTTGACACGGCCCTTCCATATCAGGGGGAGGGGTGAGGGTCGCATGGGTGGTATCGGGCCGGTGGCGGCGTTTGCCCGCTTGAACCGCCCGCGGCTGGGGGGCGGGATGGCCCTCGCCGTGCTGGCACTGGGCTTCCCGTGGGTCAGCCCTTCCTATTACGCCACCTCGGTGGTCATCGACGTCTATGTCATGGCCCTTTACGCCATGAGCTTCGATCTGCTGATGGGCTACACGGGCCTGCTTTCCTTCGGCCACACGCTCTTCTTCGGGCTGGGCGGGTACACGGTGGCCCTGTTGATGAAGCGGGCGGGGTGGGTCTTCGCCGCCGCGCTGGCCGCGGCCGTCGTGGTGGCGGTGCTGGCCGGCGTCGCGTTCGGGGTGCTGGCGCTGAGGGTCCGCGGCGTCTACTTCGCCATGGTCACCCTGGCCTTTGCCGAGCTGGCCAGGTTGGCCGTGGAGAAGCTGAGCCGGATCACCGGCGGCGCCGACGGTCTACCCGGGATTCCGACGCCGGCCTTCCTGAATCACCGGCTGACCTTCTACTACGTCGCGCTGGCCGTCCTGGCGGTCGCTTTCTGGCTGTTGCGCCGGCTGGTCAACTCGCCCATCGGCCGGGTGCTGGTGGCCATCCGTGAAAACGAGGCGCGGGCGGCCGCCATCGGCTATAACGTTTTCGCCTACAAGCTCATCGCCATCATCGTCGGCGGCACCCTGGCGGCGGTGGCCGGCATCCTGCACGCCCTGTTCTTCGCCTACGTGTCCCCGGGTTCGCTGGGCATCGACAACACCATCAACGTGCTGCTGATGACCATCATCGGCGGCGCCGGCACGCTGGTGGGGCCGATTCTGGGCGCGACCGTCGTGCGGGTCATGGGGGCCGTCCTGAGCACTCACGTCGAGCGGTGGGTTCTTGTCTTTGGGCTGGTGTACGTGGCCATCGTGATGTTCATGCCCCAGGGCCTGCTCGGTTCCTGGCGCGTTGTCCGGCTCCGCGAACCGGAAGGCCGGGGGGGCTAGCAGGTTCGGGCTCGAAGGGGGATTCTCCATGCCGCTGGCAAGGGTGGGCGACATAGACCTCTACTTCGAGGTTCACGGCGCGGGGCCGCCGCTTCTGCTCCTCGAGGGGTTGGGCTACTCGCTCTGGATGTGGGACGAGTTGCTGCCCGAGCTGGCCCGGCGGTTCCAGGTGATTGCCTTTGATAACCGCGGGGTCGGGCGTAGCGACAAGCCGCCTGGCCCCTACTCCACCGCCGGGATGGCCGACGACGCGGCCGGCCTTCTTGCGCGCCTGGGTGTCGCCCGCGCCCACGTGCTCGGCATCTCCATGGGGGGCATGATCGCCCAGGAAATGGTCATCCGCCACCCGGCGCTGGTGGACCGGCTGATCCTTGGCGCCACCAGCTTCGGCGGCCCGGAGAGCGTTCCCGCGCCCCCCGAGACCCGGGCGCTACTCATGGCTGACCCCTCGGGCGTTTCCCCCGAGGAAGCGGTGCGCCGCAACATGGAGGTCGCCTTTGCGCCCGGCTGGACCACCAGACACCCCGACGCCTTTGACCGTTGGGTCCGGCGGCGGCTGGAGTGGCTCCCGCCGCGTGAGGCGTGGCTGGCTCAGTTCCATGCCATCCTGGGCCACGACACGTCGAACAGGCTGGGGACCATTGACCGCCCGACCCTGGTTTGCTCGGGCGACCAGGACCGGGTGGTTCCGGTCGAAAACTCTCGCCGGCTGGCGGCAAGAATCCCGGGTGTACGGCTGGTGCTCTTCCAAGGGGCTGGTCACCTCTTCTTCATCGAACAGGCGGAGCAGTTCACGCAGGTGCTGGTGGACTTCCTCGAGGAAGCCGACTAGAGGAGGCGATCCCTTTGCCGTATCGGCCCGGCCAGGCGGCGGAACTGACTCGGACCATCGAGGCAGATCACGTGGCGGCGTTTGCGGCCGCCACCGGGGACACCAATCCCCTGCATTTCGACGAGGCCTTCGCCGCCCAGACCAGCTTCGGCCGGCCGGTGGTCCACGGGCTGCTCACGGCGGGCCTCATTTCAGCCGTGCTGGGGACCAGGCTACCCGGGCCGGGATGCGTGTACCTGGCCCAGCAACTGAACTTCAGGCGGCCGGTCTACGTGGGCGACACAGTGACGGCCAGGGTGGAGGTGGTCGAGGTGCGGAAGGACAAGCCCCTGCTGCGCCTGAAGACCACCTGCGCCAACCAGCACGGGGAAATCGTCTTGGGAGGCGAGGCGCTGGTGCTGTTTCAAGGCTCCGGCAGCGCGGCCTCCGGCTCGCCCCAGTAGAAGCCCTGGCCACACTCAAAGCCCATGCGCTCCAGCTGAGCCGCCACCGCGCCGGACTCCACCCACTCGCCGATGACCCGTTTGCCCGAGCCCATGGCCTGCACCAGGGCGCGGTTGGTCGGGTCGGCGTCCAGGTTGCGCACGAAGGCGCCGTGGACCTTCACGTAGTCCACGGGCAGCGCCCGCAGGTAGGAAAAGGACGACAGCGCGAAGTCGTCCAGCGCGAAGCCGCAACCCAGCCGGCGCAACTCGTGCATCCAGTTCTGGCACCCCACCAGGTCGGCCACGGCCACCGACTCGGTGATCTCCAGCCCGAGCTGGCCGGGGGCGACGCCCGACTCCGCCAGGCGGGTCTGGATGAACTCCAAGAGGTCGTAGTCCTTGAGGCTGGGGCCCGACAGGTTGGCGAAGATCCTGAGCCCGGGCCGGCCGCGGAGCAGGTCCAGCAGGTGGCCCACCAGCCAGCGGTCGATAAGCGGCATGAGCCCGAAGCGCTCGGCGGCCGGCAGGAAGACCTTCGGTTCCACGAGCCGGCCCGCCTCGTCCCGGAGCCTGATCAGCGCTTCGTAGTATTCGGGCCGGCCGGTGGCCAACTGCACCACCGACTGGTAGTGCAAGAGGGGGCGGTTCTCGCGCAGCGCGTCCTTGATCCGGGGCGGCCAGGGGCTCAGCCGGTCGGAGCCCGTCCGCGCCTGGTCCTCGGGCCGGTAGACGACGGTCCGGTTCCGGCCGAGGTCCTTGGCCGCGTACAGCGCCGTGTCGGCCAGGGCCAGCACGGCCTGGGGGTCCAGGCTGCCGTCGACGACGGCCATGCCCACGCTGACCGCCGGGTCAAAGACGCGCCCCGCCTCGGTGAACCTGAACTCGTCGACCACCTGCCGGAGCCGCTCGGCCACGGCGTGGGTGTCGTGCACCGGGGTGTCCTCCAGGAGGACGGCGAACTCGTCGCCGCCGAGCCGGGCCAGGAGATCCCCCGGGCGCAGCTTCTTCCTGAGCAGGCCGGCCAGGGCCGTCAGCATCCGGTCGCCGGCCGGGTGGCCGACCGTGTCGTTGACCAGCTTGAGCTCATCCAGGTCCAGCAGTAGCAGCGCCCCGCGGCGGCCCCGCTGGCAGCGGGCCACGACCCGGGTCAGGCTGTCCTCGAGGGCGCGCCGGTTGGGAAGGTCGGTCAACGGGTCGTGGGTCGCCAGGTAGTGGATGCGTTCCTCCTGCCGCTTGCGCTCGGCCAGGTCGGTGATGACGGCCACGAAGCCGGCCGGTCCGCCGGCCCCCTCACCGAAGGGTGCCGTCCAGAGGCCCGCCGGCGCCGGGGAGCCGACCTTGCGCTGGCCCTCAAGCTCGGTGCTGGCCGGTTTCGCGGGTGGCAGGCCCCGGCGCCACGGGCCCCGGGGCTTTTGGCCCGCGGCTGCCGGCGCGTCAAGCCAGAAGGAGAGGGCCGTCCCAGGGCCTCCCGTCGGCTCCAGCCCAGGATCCGCTCGGCCCCGGCGTTCCAGGCGAGAATGTTGCCGTCGCGGTCGAGGATGGCGATGGCCAGGGGGGAAGCCTGCAGCAGCACGTCCAGGACGCGTCCCGGGGCGCCGGAGGCCGGCTCGGGAGCGGGCCCGCCGTCCCGGGCGAGCAGGTAGACCACGACGGCCGAGGTCGCAACCAGGAGCCAGGCCCAGTGACCCGGCACCGGGGCGACCACCCACGGCCCTCCCGCGCCACCACCCAGCCGGCCGGCCAGCAGCAGCCACGCCCCCGCCAGCAGCAGGTAGGCGAGGGAGACCAACAACGGCGTCCCGGCACCACGGCCGGCCATCTGGTCACCCGCCGATCTCCAGGCCTCTGGTTGTCAAACCTTCAAGAAGTGCCTAATTAATTATAAGAAACGGTGCGGCAGGTAGGTCCCGGGCCGGACCGCGAAGATGGGGTCAAGGCGGCTCGGGGGTGTGACGTTGTGGCGGGCGCGGGGCGATCGGGGCCAGGCGCGGGGCGGCCGGGGAGAGACCCGGGGCGCCCCGCGAGAGGCACCGACCGGCGGGCGTGGCGGGTGGCGGCCACGCTTCTGGCCGCCCTTGTCCTCGCCGCCGGCCTCTTCGCGGTGCTGGTGCCGCCGGGCCCCGCGCCGCTGCAAGGCCTGGCCGTGTCCTTTCTGGACGTGGGCCAGGGCGATGCCACGTTGTTGCAGGGCCCCGACTTCACCATCCTGATCGACGCCGGGCGGCACGACCGGGACGACGTGGTGCCTCACCTGAGGCGCCGCGGGGTGCGGGCACTGGACCTGGTGATCGTCACCCACCCCCACGCCGACCACATCGGCCAGTTGCCGGCGGTCCTTGACGCCTTCAAGGTCCGCGAGGTCTGGATGTCGGGCGACGTGCACACCTCCCAGAGCTACGAGCGGGCCCTCGACGCCCTGCTGGCCTCGGGCGCCGGCTACCACGAGCCGCGGGCCGGCGAGGTTCACCAGGTGGGCTCGCTGCGGATCGAGGTGGTCAATCCGGCCGAGCTCACCGGTGACCTGCACGAGGGGTCGGTGGCGGTGCGCGCCGTCTTCGGGGAGGTGGCCTTTCTCTTCACCGGGGACGCGGAAGCCCACACGGAGGCGGCCATGATCAGCCGGGGCCACGAGTTGCGGGCCCACGTACTTCAACTGGGGCACCACGGGTCGCAGACTTCCTCGAGCTCGGCCTTTCTCGAGGCGGTCGCCCCCGAGCTGGCAGTGTATTCGGCCGGCGAGGGCAACCCGTACGGGCACCCGCACCCGGAAGCCCTCGCCCGCCTGCGCTCGCTGGGCGTGACGGTGCTGGGCACCGACGTCCGCGGCACCATCACCGTGACCACCGACGGGAGAACGTACCACGTCGAGACCGAGCGGTAGGGCGGAAGGGGGAGAGGAAGTTGCCGAGCGGAACACCGCCGGGCGGGTCCCCGCCGGCTGGCCGCGAGCCGGCGGACTCGGGCGAAGAGGCGGTCATCGACCGGATCGTGGCGGGCATGGCCGTCCTGCTGGTGGGCGAGGCGGAGCGGGAGGTGCACTGTCCCGCCGGTGAGCTCCCGGCGGGCGCGCGCGAGGGCGACTGGCTCCGGGTCTAGTTCGACGGCCAGCGCCTGGTCCGGTCCACCCTGGACCCGGA
>DYFQ01000028.1 GCA_020725105.1 Symbiobacterium thermophilum | reverse complement strand
GGGTCAACTTTCAGTCCCCTACGACACGGGTCTCTACCTGCAACAGGTTCAAGCTGGCGACGGCGCTTATGGATATAGTGGCCTTTCAGTCCCCTACGACACGGGTCTCTACCTGCAACTTTACCCTTGGCACTAGTCTTTCCTCCCCTCTTACTCTTTCAGTCCCCTACGACACGGGTCTCTACCTGCAACGCATCCTGCGTACATCGACACGTGTTAGCGGTGAATCTTTCAGTCCCCTACGACACGGGTCTCTACCTGCAACGAGGTAGAGAAAACTCTGACCCGGCGTTACCTGAAACTTTCAGTCCCCTACGACACGGGTCTCTACCTGCAACAGAATACGAGAGAGATATCGTCGTCCACAACATTACGTCTTTCAGTCCCCTACGACACGGGTCTCTACCTGCAACCGCAGTAAGGCTTTCGCATAGCCTGCACGATCTTACTTTCAGTCCCCTACGACACGGGTCTCTACCTGCAACTGCTTGCGACCACGCCCGAGATCGACGAGGAGTATCACTTTCAGTCCCCTACGACACGGGTCTCTACCTGCAACTGACGCCGGCGCCCCACAGCCAGTGCCACGCGGTGCTTTCAGTCCCCTACGACACGGGTCTCTACCTGCAACCGTCCTCGCAGGTACAACCGCCCTTGGCAACACGACTTTCAGTCCCCTACGACACGGGTCTCTACCTGCAACTTCGTCGAGCAGGCCGCGAAGCTGGGGCTTTCCAGGGAATCTTTCAGTCCCCTACGACACGGGTCTCTACCTGCAACTTTTGACCGTCAGGTTAGCTCGACCAGGGGTATCTACGCTTTCAGTCCCCTACGACACGGGTCTCTACCTGCAACTGACGTGGACAACGGCTTTTTCCGCCGCTCCTATTGCTTTCAGTCCCCTACGACACGGGTCTCTACCTGCAACAAGGCAACGTTTCACCTGCCAGACGGTAGCACGGTGGACTTTCAGTCCCCTACGACACGGGTCTCTACCTGCAACGCATTCTACTCTCCCCCTTTCCTGATTGGATTTTGGTCTTTCAGTCCCCTACGACACGGGTCTCTACCTGCAACCGACCCCCGGCACGGTCGTTTGGTGCGCCGTACCTGGGCCTCACCTTCCCACCTCCCGTCCTGGCCGTGCTCTTCGCTCGAATGAGATCCCGCTGTACTAAACCCCTGGCCATCTTCGAATTTTGAAACAACCGCGGTATGACCCGAACACCCTAGTTCAGGATGCGAACGCCTGCACACCCCCTACCAGATACTGCCACCAGGCGAACACGTTGACGCCGGACACGCGTCTGCATCTTCGAAACCTGTAGCCCTGATCCGGTTTTCTCCCTGCTCCCGCCGTTAACACCGGTCTACCCCGGACGGCATTCCGAGAAGTACGGACACGTCTGAGGGCATTCGTCAGCCACAGCCGGGTCAAGTTCCTCGAACACCATCCTCATCTTCTCGTCCCGCTCCTCCAGAAACCACTGCCGGAGTTCGTCGTCGATGAGGTGCAGGTCCTTCCGCACCGTCCACCGGCCATCGCGGTACCGGGCGTACACGATGCAGCCGACGTTCACCGGATAGTCGTACACCGCCTCCATCACCATCCCGTACCCGGCCGTGGTCAGCCGGTGGAAGCGTTCCGGCTCGCCGAACTTCAGGTCGATGACCACGGGCTCAGACGCCATGAAGGCGTCGGCGCTGAGATTGGGGCTCAGCCCCAGAAACGTGCCGTCCAGCTTCTGCTCGACCACTACGGGGATGGCCCGGAACACCAGGGCGTCCTCGTTGAGGTACGGGTGTCTGGAAAGAACCTCCTGGACTCGGGCGGCGATCCGATCCGTCTCGAACTGCCAGAGGGCACCGGCCTGCGCCTCGAGGTCGGCCGCTCTAGCGGGCTCCAGGCCGGCCACGTGCTCCGCCACTATGCGCGCCAGCTCCTCCGGCGACCGCAAGTGTTCCAGCGCGCGCCGGTAGCCTTCGACTCCCTCCGTGTACAGCAACCGCTTGGCCCGGGTGATGACGGCCACCAGCACGGCGTGGAACAGGCCACCGGCCACCATGGCCAGATTGGGGGGCCGCCGTACTCCCTGCACCCGCCGGAGGTACAGATCGCGCCCTGTCGGGCAGTACTTACCCGCCACCTCCCACAGGCCGAGCCTGACGTCATAGACCGGTTCCACGGGCGGCTGGTGCCAGTTCCAGCCCCGAAGCTCCTCGGCCACGCCGGCCTGCCTGGCCCGCGGAACCAGACCTCGGAGCAGGTACTTGCGCTCCTCGTCCGAAAAGAAATACATGCTACCCTCCTGTCCCCCCCGGTCCTCCGCCGCGGGCCCCGCCTGGCCGGTCACGTTCACCGCAGTAGCATCACCCGGCCGCCGGGGGCCACGTCCAGGCAGTAGTTGCGGTACTCGCAGTCGGTGCAGCGCCCCCGCACCCGCGTGGCCGCCGGCAGCCTGCCTGCTTCCACCAGGCGCCGCACCGCGCCCAGAAGCCGCTTCACGTGCAGCCGGGCCCCCGGCATGATCGGCACCTCCACGATGCGGCGGCCGGGCACCAGGACCAGAAAGCCGTGGCGCACGGTCACGCGCATGCATTCCTCCACCAGCATGGCGTAGGCCACCAGCTGGTACTTGTGGCCCACGGCCGGCTCGCCAGAGGTGACCTTGAACTCCACGGGAAAGTGCCCGGCCGGCGTGACCACCAGGCAGTCCAGCAGGCCGTGCAGGCCCAGCCGGGGCGAGTACAGGGGAACGTGGAACCGGCGCTCCCCCAGGTCCAGCCCGTACTTGACCAGGCTCCGGCGCTTCTCCAGCCGGTCCAGGACTTCGTGCTCCACCCTGGCGGCCTGCATCTTGTAGGTTACCTTGCGCTCCACCGGGAGCACGTTGTGGTAGTACGGTATCCGCGGGCAGTACACGTACTGCTTGACGTCGGACACCCTGAGCTCGATGCCCGGCTCCCGCCAGCCTTCGCTCACGGTTCCACCCGCTCCGAGCGGCGACGCTCGCCCTCGATCTCCACCCGCAGCCGCACGTCCTTGTCACAGATGGGGAAAAGCTGGACGTTGCCCTCGTTCCGCCCCAGCGTGTGGCGCAGCCGGTAGGCCAGTTCTTCCCGGCGGTTGTGGTTGAGTTCCCCCAGGAACGCGCTGTACTGGATACGCACCAGCCCGTAGTCCTTGCAGGCCGTGGCCATCCGGTCGCGGATCCGGTCGTCGGGGATGTCGTAGATCACCAGGGTGGTCACGGCGTCACCACGCGCCCACGAAGGCGCGGTACTTGCCCTCCCCCCGCAGGAAACCGGCCAGGGCCCTGGCCTGCAGGTGGACAACGGTCTTCAGTCGGTGCTTCTTGCCCTGGTGCGTCTCAGACGACTCCAGGCGCTCCCGCACCAGGCGGGCCACCTCGCGCCGGCTCGCCTCGTCCAGCCGGCCCTCAACCAGCTTGGGCTGGTAGCCCCGGCTGAGGGCGGCCACCACCGGGCGGTCCACCACCTGCTGGCGAAACTGCTCCACGAAGTCCAGCACCAGGCTGGGCTTGCCCGGCCGGTCGACGTGGAGGAAGCCGGCGAAGGGTTCGAGCCCGGCCAACAGAAGCGCGCCCCACCCCTCGCCGTACAGGATGCCGTAGCCGTAGTTGAGCATGGCGTTCAGCGGGTCGGCGGCGCCGCGGTGCTCCCGGCCGGGAAACTCCACCTTGGTGCCCAGGATCGCTCCCACCAGGTCCCAGTAGCGCCGCGCCGCCCGGCCTTCGACGGACAAGAACTGGGCCCGCAGGTCATCGATGCGCTCGCCGTCCAGCCGCGCCGCCTCGGTCAGGATCTCCGTCATCGACCTGGTCTCGGCGTAGATGCGGTCGTACAGCGCCGGGTCGGCCCTGCGTCGGTGCTTGGCGAAGTACTTGAGCACGTTGACCTGGTTGCGGACCTTGCCTTCCACCACCGCCCGCGCGATCTCCACCCCGCGCCGGTCGGTGTAGGCCAGCATTTGCTCCCGCCTGGTGACCACGGTGCCCAGCAGCGTGGGCGAGGTGACCTTGGCATAGGGCCGGCCGGCGCCCGACAGGAAGTTGATCTGGACGCCGTGCTCGACACAGGCCCGGATCGCGTCCACCGAAATGGCCGCCCCACCCGTGGCAATGGTGAGCTGCTCCAGGTCGGCGAAGGGGACCTCCGCCACGACCCGCTTCTGCTCGCGCACCACCAGGCGCTCGCTGGTCTTGCCAATGAAGGCGCCGTAGCGCTCGACCACCACGTGCTGCCGGACCGCCCCCGCCTCCCTCGGCCGGAGCAGTTGCCTCCAGACACCGCTGACCGTTGGGAAAATATTTTAACAGAGGCCCCCTGACATACGTTGACAGGGCGGGGCGTTCCGAGCTAGCCCTGGGCGAGGTCCAGGCCGCGGTCGGGATCGTAGGGCACGCAGGCAACCAGAACGTCATCCGCCGACCGCATCACCCTGCCGGCCCGCCTGAGCCTCCAGAGCTGCCGGAAGGAGATGGGAACCAGCAGTTCACTGGCCCGCAGGGCATCCTCTCGCAGTAGCCGTGAGTGCTCCGCGGCCAGGCAATCAGGAACCACCTCGGTACCGTCGAACATCTCGTCAAAGGCATCCGCCAGTTCCGGGCTCGACTGAAAGGCCCTGAGATCCTTCAAACAGGCGTCCACGAACTGCCGCCGCCAGTGCCTGACCTCGTCGGCCCAGTTCTGGCCGACCGGTCCGGAGTAGATTGAGTCCAGCCAGACGTCCAGGCGCGACTCGTCTACCCGCGCCCCGGCATGCTGCCTGACGACTTCCAGGGCCGCCTCGACGTAGCTACCGGCATAGACTCCCTGCCCGTCCTGGGGCTCGGTGAGGACGCATACGTCGGCCGCCGGCAGCCGCCGCGCCCGGTTCACGCGGCCGAATCGCTGGGCAAGGGACTCCAGAGGTGCCGGCTCGGTGTAGAGCAGATCAAAGTCGATGTCCAGGCTGACCTCGACCACCTGCGTGGCAACGAGGACCAGGGGGCAGCCCTCAGCGGCCCGGCGGCGGGTTCCCATGGCGGCTAGCAGTTGCTGCTCCTTTCGGAAGCGGTCCCGGGCGGTAAAGCGGCTGTGCAGCAGCCACACGGGGACCCCGGTGCCCTCCAGCAGGGAGACAAGCTGGTCCCTCACCCGCTTGGCGGTCTCCACCACATTGCACACCACCAGGACCGCTTTGCCGCTCCGGGCAGCGCCGGCGATGCGTCGGGCTACGGCACTATCGGTAACCTGGCCTCGTTCGAGCCTGATGACGTGCCTGGAGTAGGCCTGGTAGAGGCTGGCGTCTGCCCTCACTTCCGCCGCCTCGCCGAGCACCTCCCGGAGCAACCGGCGCAGCACCCCCGGCAGCGTGGCCGACATCACCAGGAAGCGACCGCCGAGATTACGGGCAAGGTAGTCCATGGTGGCCAAGATCATGCCCAGCCGCCTGGTGTCGTAGGCGTGTATTTCGTCCAGCACGAACCGACCGCCGGCCGCGTCAGTCAAGAGGGCCTCGTAGCCTTTCAGCCGGAAGGCGGCGCGGAGCAACTGGTAAGGGGTGAGGACCCGGATGGGATGGTGGTGTAGCCGGCTGAGGGCTTTCTGGCGGTGGGCGGTGGCCGCGGCATCCCGCGGATCGTCGCCCCCTTCCAGCAGCCTGCGATAGAGCGCCTGCAAAGCCCGCGAGTGCTGCAGGGCCACCCGCCCTGGAAAGTGGCCGCCCAGCCGGTCGTACATGGCGTTGAGGCTGGCCTGGTAGGGAAGAACGTAGAAGACCCGCCCCCCTGCGCCGGCCGCGCTCCCCACGGAAGAAGCCCACAGCAGCCCTGCTTCCGTCTTGCCACTCCCGGTGGGCGCAACCAGCAGGGCGTGGCTCCGGCAATCGGTGACCCGGAGCTGGTGCCCGTAAAGGGCCTCCCGACCAGGCAGGCCCAGGCGGGCGGCGACAGCCAGCGGTTCGCCCAGGTCGGCAACGGCCGGGTCGACGCCCGCGGATGCGGTATGGTCGGCCATCACCACCAGCCCCCGGAGAGCTAGCGCCGCCAGGTTCTCGCGGGACGCTGCCGGCTGGGCGCCGAGGTCCCGGACCAGCCGGTGATACGCCAAGAGGCAGGCCTGGACCCGATCTGCCGCCCGCTGGCGGAAGTCCTGTGCGGGGTCGGCGGGGAGCTCGACGTGTCACTCGACCCCGGGCAACCCGCATTCTCGGACCAACTCCGGGACCTGCCACAGGAGCCAGCGGCCCAGCGCGCCTGCCGCCTCGTCACTCACCTCGCCAATCAGTCTGAGGATGGGATCGTCACCATCGCCCAGATCGTCGCCGCCGGCAGGCAGTGGGTAGAGCCGGGTCAGTTCGTCGCGGTCCCGGTGGTGAGAAGCCACCCCAGAAGCCACCCAGGCCCGGCCGTGGGGGTCGCCAGGGAGCGCCCAGTCGACGAAGGCGAGGGACAGCACCTCGTGCCGGTGCCCCCAGCGCCTGGCCGCACCTCCAAGCTGGCGCTGGAACCCCGCCGCAGCCTTCCCAAGGTCGTGCAGGACGCAGGCCCAGAACGCCCGGTGCCAGAGCCTCGGCTCGCCCACCGCCTGGGTCAGTCCCGGCAGGGTGCGGTAGAGACCAGACAGCCGCCGCAGCACGGCTACCGTGTGCTCGGTCAGCCCCTCGCCGCGGGCCTGGCCGGCCACCGGGCTCTTGGCCCACAGCCTGGCCAGCGTGTTACGGTCAGCGTCACACAAAGCCATGGAAGGCCAGGGCAAGCCGGGCGCCGTCCCGCTCCTCCGAGTCGGGGTCCACCCAGAGCTCCAGGGGCTCGCCGTCCAGGCTGAGCAGTTCCCGGGACCCGAACCTGGACGGCTCGCCGGCGGGGCGGCAGTACACCCAGTCCCCGCTCAGCACGACGAACCGGTCGAAGACCGGTTGCCTCAAGGGTGGGGGCCCGACATAGCGGGGCATTAGTACCGTGACCCCCCGGGCCGTCCGCCTCCGGAAGTCGAAAGGCAAGAGGGTGTCCTCGAAGTAACCCCGGTCCGCCCGCTGCAGGGTGACCTCATCCACCCTGGTGTAACAGGCAAGGTCCTGCGACCGGCCCAGGATCACCGGGAAGCGGGGCCGCCGGAAGCACTGGGCGAACTCGGGCCGGTCCAGGTAAAGGACGAGGCGGGCGCCCAGGAGGATTTCCCGGCGCGCCGGCTGGACGGTAGCCACGGTGGACGTGGCATAACGCTGCCCTTCCAGTTGGAACGGTCGCCCGCCTGGCAGGATGATGTGCTGGTTTTCCAGGTCCTCGCCCTTGCCGGCGACGCTGAAGCGGTAGGCAAACCTGAAGCTCGCCCGGTCCGGCCACTCGCCCAGGGCGCTCGCGACGTGCCCGAAGATGGTCGACGGGGGCGGCGCGTCGAAACTCACTT
This sequence comes from Symbiobacterium thermophilum, assembly GCA_020725105.1. Classification (GTDB taxonomy): domain Bacteria; phylum Bacillota; class Sulfobacillia; order DYFQ01; family DYFQ01; genus DYFQ01. The sequence continues at coordinate 32,449 of DYFQ01000028.1, read as the reverse complement.
GCCGCCCCACCAGAAAGTGCGGGTAGCGGAAGGAGCAGACGGGTGCCACCAGCTCCACGCGGAGCACGCGCATGTCAGTCAAACCACCGCTGGTTGGCCGGCTTCTGGAGTTCCTCGGCCAGCTCCGCCATGGCCTCTCGCGGGTGGCCCCAGCGGAAGGCGACCCCCGAGCGGTCCCCGTCGCTCAGCGCCTCGACCGCTTGACGCTGCTCGGCCAGGTACCCCTTGGCCCAGCCGACGAAGACGTCGGACAGGAATTGGTCGCGGTACACCCGGAGGACTTCCTTCAGCGCCTCCAGGTTGACCACGGGCAGCCCGTGGCGGTCGGCCGTAACCACGCGGTAAAAAGGATGGTTTCCGGCCGCGGTGACCGCCGCCAGGAGCAGGCCAGGAGTCACGTCGGTGTAGTGGAGGGTGAGCTTGGCCCCACCCTCGAGTTCCCCCAAGGCTTTGACGAGGGCTGCGGCCCGGCGGGCGCGCTGTGCCGCCGGCAGCCGGAAGGCCGGCTGCCCGTACACCCGCGCTTCCTCCAGCCCGCGCTCCCTGGCGATGGCCAGACGGTGCTCGTCGAGGTTCCGGTACCCGACCCGTCCGCCCTGGAAGAAAGTGCCCGCTGTCGTCAAGTTCAGCGAGAACAGACCCTGCAGTGTCGCCCGGTAGAACTGGTGCTCGTGAGGCACCGGGTCGCCGTCCTGCCGGGCCATGGTCCCGAAGTCGTCCACGATGCTGACCGGGGCGATGGAGACCAGCGTCCCCGTGCGCAGGGGGGAGATGCGGGTAATCTCGCCAGTCGTCGGCGTCTCCTCGGCCGCCTGCTCCCGGGCACCGGCCCGCTTGGAGGGAGCGCGCATGTAGCCGAAGAGGTCATCGTCCCACCACTCGATGGGGTTGGCGTCGGTGTAGGCGATCTTGGCTTCCCGGAACACCGGGGCCGCCTTCCACTCGGGCAGCGACCGCTCCAGATACGTCCGGATCCAGTAGCGCAGAGCCTGGGCCGAAACGTAAGGATAGTCGCCCTGCCGGGTGCGAATCCGCTTGACCACGATCACGTTGTCGGTACGGGCGCCCTCCTCCTGTCCGGCGTTGTTGAGCGCTGACGCCGGGGCGTCGACAAGCATCATCCCGGTGACAAACGCCATCTGCTCGAACCCCCCTCGCGAGTATCAGGCGAGATCATGGCGAAACGTCAGGCCGTCTCCGTCTGCTCCTCCTCCGCCAGCACGTCCAGAACCTCTGGAGCCCTGCCGAACCAGCCGCGGCCGTGCAGTTGCTCGATGACGCGAATAAGGAGCAGGTCCCGGGCCAGAGCCCAGTCGGTGCGGAAGCTGTCGCCGCCTTCTTCAAACACCCACAGGAACTCCTCAAAGCCTACCAGCGGAGGCTCGCCCTTTTTCAGCCGAGCCCCCGATGCCTTGATGAGAAGGTTCCGGAGGTCCCCGTAACGCCGCACCCGATACAGGCCCTGGAACAGCCGGCGGTCGTTGTCGGCGGCCACGTGCTCGGCGATGCGGTCCGCCACGTTCCGGATGGTCTCGACCCTCACCTTCTCCACTCCCACCACCTCCCTGAGCAACAGGCGGGTCAGTTCCCACGAAACCAGATCAAGCTCTTCACTGAGCCGGTAGTCGCGCCTGGGGTCGTTCTCGCGGCCGAAGCGGTAGGCGCGGCGCAGAAAGTAGGTCCTGACGAAGTGGGCGGCGTTCCCGGGGAGCGAGAACAGATCCTCGTACAGGTAGTTTCTGGACAGGCCCGGGCCCCAGGCTCCTGCCTCGGCAGCGACCCGGCTGCCGTTGTCCTCTGCGACTGCCCTCGGCTGGCCGTCCCGGGCCCGACGGGTGGCTGACCGGACCCGCTCCCAGGCCGCCCACTGGATTCGGTTCCAGACATGGTGGGTCTCCGCCCGAGCCGCTTCCCTGAGAAAACTCACTACCTGCGAAGGTAGCTGGAGAACGTCGATGTCCGGCCCCTGGCCGGAGTTGGTCAGGTGGTACACGGTAACCGACGGAGCCGGACCTTCCCGGGCCTGTTGCCGGCGCTCGTCCTCGATTCTCAGTAACGAATCCACCACCAGCGTCCGCGGCGCCTTGGCGTCCATGAACTTCTCGCCCGAGCCTGCCTGGGCCAGCAGCAGCAACCTGCGGTTCTCTGCCAGGAAATGCCTCGCAAAGGCGTACGTGAGTTCGGGATCGTCCACGCTGTGCACCCCGAGCGCTCGCCCGTGGCAGCGCCGGGCCCCAAGTGGGAACGCCTGGATGGCCAGGAGGTAGCGGCCCGAAACCGGCAGGCCCCCTATCCCGGCCGGGAAGAAATTGAGCACCCCCTCACCCGTGAGCATCGGCACGTGTTGCCGGTAGGCGATCCGGGTCGCGGGCTCGCCGGAGAAGACGCACCGGAGTCCCGCCGCTTCTGGGCTGGACGGCTCGCGGAAGGAGTAGAGCAGATCTCTGGCTTCGCGCAGCCGGCGCTCGCGGTCCCAGGAGGGCTGCAGATATACCGAGTTCATGGTAAAAACACAGCTCAGGTACGGCGTGAGCGCGCCCGAGACGTACTCATTGGCCATGAACTCTGCCACCGCTTCCAGGTCGGCCGGAGTCAGGTCCTCCGGCCGGTTTTTGTCGCTGAAAGCGGCCACCGTGGCCACTCCGATGTCCACTATCGGATGGCCGGTATAGCAAAGCACACCCCTCACCCCCGGCGGTCCCCGGCGGGCCTGTGCAAACCCCGGCGGAGCCGCGGGGCCTGTACCCAGCCTGGTACTTCCGACGTTAACACGCCCACCCTGACAGGCGTGGTCAGGGTTAGCCCGACCTCGCGGCTGATTGCCGGGTTCCAGCCGTGGCCGTCGGTCCTGCCGCGTACAGACCGGTCGCCGCCCTGAACTCCTGGGCCACCTGCGCTCTCAACCATTCAGGCTCCAGCACCTCGGCGTGGCCACCAAACTGCAGCACCCAGCGCTTCAACTCCCCAAGCCCGCCGACGATGAACCGCACGATTACGCCCCCGTCCGGCGTCTCTTCAACCTGCTGCGACGGGTGCCACCGCTTGCCTCTGATCCACCGGGCCTGGTAGGCGTCGAAGCGAACCGCTACCGGGACCGGTTCGCCGACCTCGGTCCGCCAGGCCGTCTCGAGGTAGCGCCGCAGGTCGAAGGACTCGGGAACCTCGAACCGATCCTCCAGCAACTCCAGGGTCAGGATGCGGTCAAGGGCGAACGTTCGCAGGGCCTCCCGCTCGCGGCAGTGGCCGATCACGTACCACACCCCGCCAGAGTTGCGCAGGCAGTAGGGGTCGAACCGCCGGAGCGTGATCTCGTCCCGGTATGCCGAGTAGTACTCCACCAGTACCCTGCGGCGCTCCACAATGGCTTGCTCAAGCTGGCGGAATGCTCTTGCTACAGCCTCCGCCTCCCCGCGTAGTGGCTCGACCTGGAAAGACACGACTTCGCTTACCGCTTGAAGGTCGACAGTGATGGTACCGGGGGCGAACTGGGCCAGCTTGGCAAGGGCTGAGGACAACGGCTGGCTGAACGGTGTGCCCTGGTACTCCGCCAGGATCCTGGCGCCCACGAACAGTGCCAGTAGTTCACCCTCCGACAGGCGCATCGGTGGTAGTTCGAAATCCTCGGCGTAGTAAAAGCCCCTTCTCTGGTGGTCGAATTCCAGCGGGGCGTTGCACATCTCCCGGAGATACTGGAGGTCCCTTCTGACCGTTCGCTCGTTCACCTCAAAGAGGGCCGCCAGGCGCGGCACGTTCGGATAGCGCCCCGCCCGCAACTGCTGGTGGATGTGAACGATCCGGTGCAACTGGGGGCGAACCATCGTCCCACCGCCTTCAGGCGAAACCCTTGCCCTCTGGCTTCCAGCCGTACTGGTTGTCTATGCGGCCCCAGCCAGTACAATCTCGTAGCGGCCCAGGCCGAAGGTGGGATTCTTGCCGACGTGAAGGTACGTGCCCAGCGCCAGTAACGGCCACAGAGCCTGGATCACGTCTCCGGGTCCTTCATAGACGGCCTCTCCAACGATGCCCCCGAGTCGCATGGCGCTTCCCTGGCGGGCAGAATAGCGGGTCCAGTCAACCCAGCGGGTGTCGTCGCGGACAAGGCGGACCCGTTCGGCCGCGCTCACGACCGCCTTGTAGTCGATGGCAGGCTCGTATCCGCAGTAACACAGGGCCAGGGTGGAAACCCGGCGCAACAGGCTGCGAACCAGGAGCGCGAACTCCGGCCGTCCCTGCAGCCGCTCGTTGGCCACCAGTCGCGTCATGGTAAGAAACCTGACAGCAAGACGGCCGTCTTGCAACGACCTATCAGACTCCCCCCACCAGGCGGGCGCGGGAGCACCCCAGGTTCCGCCCCGGACCAGGTTCTCGGTGCTCCGGTACACGCTTTCCTCCGCTCCCCCGGGCCGCAGCGCGTGCAGCGTCTCCAGCCGGAGCCTCCCCCGGCCGGGTCGCCCGACGCGGCGACCGAGCCCACCGGCCGCCATCTCCCGGAGCGCGACAATGAAGTAAGGCAGGTAGCGGATGGCTTCTCCCACCAGGACCAGGTGAAGCTCGAGCCGTTCTCCCGGCTGATGGACCACCCTTTGCTCCAACGGGGGCTCGAGAACGAACGGTCGGGGGACGGCGCGGTATTGAAAACGATCGGTCCCCTCAGGTGGCCCGGATTCAAACACCCGGGCGTAAACGCACGCTGAGCGCAGCAGGCAGTCGGGGCAGTCCTCCGTGCCCGGCGGACAGCACACCCGGCGAAAGGCTCTCCCGAAGGCCCCTCTCAGGGCGGATCCCTTGTACCACGGTAGCGCCAGCGCCTCGGTAACCGTGGCCGCGACCTTGAAACGGGCCAGGGTGACCCCCGCCAGCCCATCGCTCAGCATTGTGGTAAGGCCACCGGTCAACCGAACGTTCCCCCCGACCGCCCGGGGCTTTACACCCTCCCGGGCCCGAACGCCGTTAAGCACGGATGAAGTCCGGGCCAGGACAAGTTCAATATGCCGGCGCGGTCTTCCTGCGTTTCCCATGGCTGGGGCTGCCGCCCCTGATTTCCGCTGCCGGCACCCGTGTGGGGGCGTCGGGCTCCATGCCGGTCAACCTGGCCTTGGCGGGACCTCCGGCCGGCCCTATCTTACCGTGGAGGGCTTCCTCCGGCTGCCTGACGACGGTCACCTCTACGAGATCACGACTTCGTCCAGCGCCCGCAGGGTACGCCACACCAGCAGGAAGGTGCGTTCCAGCACCGCCGGATCGAGTTTGTCGATGGTGTCCTCGGGCACGTGCCAGTACGGCAGCCGGCCGCCAGGCGCCAGCCCCAGGAAGGTGACGGCCGGGAAGCCTGCCTTGATGGCCGGTGAGGCGTCGGTGAACGCGCCGAGCCACTTCTTCGCGTGGACCCGCAACTCCGGGTCCTCGCGGCCGACCGCCTCCACCAGCCGGACCAACTCCGGATCGCTTGCCAGCGGGAACAGGATGCCTTCGTGGGTCACGCAGGCGGCGTCGGCCACGCCCAGGTTGTCCACTACCAGCACGCGGGCCCGGCCGAGGGTCTCCCGGTGCCGGCGGAAGAAGACCGCCGCGCCGTACGCCCCCGCCTCCTCGCAGCCGGTGTTGACCAGCCAGACTCTGGTGTGCCGCAGCGGTGACTCCCGAAGCTGCCGGGCCAGCACAAGGGTGAGCCCGACGCCTGATGCGTTGTCAGAGGCTCCCGGCACGGCCGGTGAGCGGTGGTTGACCACACAGAGGACGAAGTTGGCCAGCACCACCGGCGAGAGGGCCAGTCCGGCAGCGTACGGCCAGCCGGCGCCGGTGACGGCGCCGGCGGCGAACAGCACCGCCATGGCCGGAATGGCGGCGAAGCCAACCTGGTTCAGCAGCCGGTTGAGGCTCAGCCGGAGCGGAGTACGGTGCATCAGCAGCGCCTGGTGGGTGTCCAGGTGACCGACGACGACCGCGTCACCCCTCACCTCCCCGGCCGGAGGTATAACCCCGATGACGTTCTGGGAACGGCGAGTGGGCAGGACCAACCGGGCCAGGTTGGCCGCCAGCATGCTCTCGGCCAGCCCGCTGTGGGCGGCGACCGCGGTCAGCGCCACGGCGACCCAGGCCGACACCGGGGGAAACCAGGGGTAGATGCCGCAGGCCGCAAGGGCGAGCGCCGTCGCCACGGCGTAGGGCAGCCACACGGAGGCGGGCGACCTGAACTGCTGGCGGCGGGTTTCGATTCCCAGGCCCTGCAGGACCTGCTCCACGTAGTCCGCCGCCCGCGCTTCCCGGGGCGAAGTGGGTGGGCGCGGCCCGATGGTGACGGAGAGGTGGCGGACGTGACCAAGCCACTGCTCCACCAGGACGGAAACCTTCACGCGCATCCCACCTCAAACGGCTCATCGAGCGGGGGAGATTCCACGCCGGCGGGGGGCTCACCTACCTCACCCCCGGCCCCTGGCCCCTCACCTCTTCCTCCCTGCCCCCTGCCAGCCACCCCGCACGCGGGAACTCTTCAAACCGTCGCCGGTCGGGCCGCGGCGCCGGTTCCCCCCGCCCGGGCGACGATCAAAAGGGCACCGGCGGCCCCGGCCGCCTGCAGGACGGCGCAGACCAGGTAGATCGGACGAAGCCCCAGCCCGGGGATCAACCGGCCGGCCAGCGCGATGGAGGCCACCTCGGAGATGGCCCCGGACATCCCGGCCAGGGAAAAGGTGCGTCCCAGCAGACGGCGATCGCCAAAGGTCTGGATCAGGGTGTCGTCGGCAATCACCTTTGCGGTCACGCAGAAGCCCACCAGCACCCGTGACAGCAAGACCAGCGAAGGTACCCGGCTGAGAAAGACCAGGGAGCTAAGGGCCAGTCCCGCCATGGCCGCCGGGAGCAGCCGGGCGGGAGTGACCCGGCGGGCCGCCCTGGTCAGGATGGCCGCCATGACCACGTTGCCCAGCATCTGGCTGCTGAAGAGGTAACCGAAGAACTCCGGTCTCAGTCCCATGTCCTGCTCCAGGTAAACGATCTGGTAGGCGATGAAAGGACCGGCCGCCAGCATCTCCAGAAAGATGAGCAGGACCACTCCGAGCACGACGGGGTGGGCCAGGGCCGCCGCGAGGCTACGGAAGGCCCGCGTACCCTCACCGGCGGACGGCCCCCCGACCGCTCGGCCCACCTGGCGGCGCGGCCCGGCCTCGAGGGGTACCAGCACCGCGGAGCCGGCGCTCAGCAGGTAGCCGGCTGCCGCGCCGCCGACCACGTAGACCGGCGCCAGGTGGGGAAGGACCAGGGCGGCCAGGCTCGCGCCCGCCACCTGGGCCAGAGAACCGGCCAGCCCGAGGGTGGAGTTGGCCCAGGCCAGCCGCTCCTTGCCCGAAACCAGGTCGGGAACGGCGGCGCGGCGGGTGATGCCGAACAGCAGGTAAAACAGGGCGCACCCCAAGATCGCCACGTACATCGGCCCCAGCAGTCCCCGGCCGATGGTGGCCAGGAGCGGGAGCACCAGCAGGGTCCGGGCCGCCGACGATGCCACCAGCAGCAGGCGGCGCGGGTACCGGTCCACGATGAAGCCCAGAAACGGACCGCCAAAGGCCGGGAGCATGCGGAGGATGAAAGCCAGGCCCACGGCGCCCACCGAGCCGGACTGCTTCAGCACCCACACGGGCAACGCCACGTACAGAAGGTATTCCGCGAGGTCTGACAGCACGGCGCTGGCGGCCAGGGGCAGCAGCCCCCGCTCGTGGCCGTCCGCCTTCAAGGTCGCCTTGCTCACGCCTGTTGCCCCAGCCGGCGAATGGCCCGGTCGAGCGCCTCGAGGAATACCTGCACCTCGGCATCGGTCATGGTCGGGCTGGGCATCAAGAGATAACTACGCGAGCGGCTCTGGTAGCCCACGACAACTCCCTCCCCCGCAGGCGCAGCGCGCACATGGCCGCGACCTCCCCGGTCGAACTCGCGGTCGGCAGCCGCTCGGTCGCCGAACACCTCCGGAAGCCTGGCGAGGCCGGCGCGGAACGGTTGCCGCGCCTCCCGCCGCACCGTCTCGGGCGGGCGGCCAAGCCGGGTAGCGACGTCGGCAGCCGATCTTTTCGGCCAGGGCGTCGTACAGGTCAAGCGCCGCCGGGACCACCGACTCCCCTGAAGTCGGGGGCCCGCTTTTCCAGAAAGGCGCGGACGCCTTCGGCGAACTCCCGGCCGGCGGCAACCCGCACGATGAACTCGCGCTCCATCTCCAAGCCGTCGTGCAGGTGCGCCAAGCTGCCGGCGGTGATCAGTTGCTTCCCGCGCGCGTAAGCGGCAGCCGGGCCGGCTGCCAGCCTGTCGGCCAGCTCTCGGGCTCGCTCCGGCAACACCGCGTCGGGGACCACCTCGTCCACCAGGCCCCATTGAAGGGCCGTTGCCGCCGGAACCTGGGGGTCCAGGAGCAGGAGGTGAGACGCCCGCGCGTAGCCGATGGCCGCCGGCACGAACGTCGACCAGCCGCCGTCGGGGACCAGGCCGATGCTGGTGTAGGCCTGCTTGAAGTAGGCGCTCTCCGCGGCGATCCTGAGGTCGCAGGCCATGGCCAGGCTGAATCCGGCCCCCACGGCGGCCCCGTTCACCGCCGCCAGGACGGGCTTGGGCAGCGCCCTCAGGTCGGCGATGAGCCGGTGAAGGTACTTGGTCAGCTCTCGCAGGTAGCGGTCAGGCCGGGGTTGATGAGAGGCGGTCACCCGCATATCGCCTCCCGCGCAGAAAGCCCGACCGGAGCCGGTGATGACCACGGCCCGGACGTCGTCCCGCTCGCGACACTCTTCCACCCGGCCGACCAGAGCAGCGGTCAGGTCCAGGTCGAGGGCGTTGTACGCTGCCGGCCTCGCCAGCGCGGCGGTGGCAACGCCGGCCCTTACGTCAAAAGTCAGGACGTCCGAGCCTTGCTGGTGTGACATCGCCACTCACTCCTCCCGCGAACACTTGAGTGATTATTTCTTCGGTTCCAGGAGAAAGTCCTGGGAGCGAGCCCCTCAGGCGTCGGCGCCGTCGTCGGCAGGTTGGTGGTGGTCACCGGATCGGTGGTGTGGGCCCTGGGGGATTGGTTCGCCGAGCCGTTCGCCCAAGAGCTGGCAGGCTTGCTTGGACCCGGCGGGCTCGATGTCTCGGTCCGGCCGGCAACTCCCGGCGCTCACCGGCAGGGGGCGGCCCGCTTCCTGATCGCGGGCCTGCTCACACGGCCTTGACCTCGGGACGAGCACGGGGTGTCAACCAGTTACCGGCCACTCCATGTTCTCGGCCAGAACTCCGGCCAGATCAGTCCCCCAGGTCCGGGCCACCAGGTGCAGGGCCAGGTCGACGCCGCACGCGACCCCGCCTGCCGTGAGGAGCCTGCCGCTATCCACCACCCGCTCCCGTACCACCTCAAGGCCGGGATACATCCGGGCCACATCGTCCACGGCCCGGAAGTGAGTGGTGACCGGCCGTCCGGCGGCGATTCCGGCCTCGGCCAGGATGTACAGCCCGGTGCAGACCGAGGCCACCGTGGCGCCGGCGCTCCACTGATCGGCCACGAAACGGACGGCCCAATCCCGTTCGGCGGACGGGTGGCGGGCGCCGGGTCCGCCCGGGACGATCACCACGTCCCAGTGCGTGTGTCGCCCCGCGTCCTCCCCTGGTTTCCAGTCAGGCACGACCACCAGTCCACCGCGGCAGCGCACCCGTTCCGCTGGCCCGACCGTGAGTACCTGCAGCCCCGGAATCCTGTGGGCGGCAGCGGCAAAGACTTCGTAGGGGCCCGCGAAATCCAGGACCTCCACGTCGCTAAAGACCATGATGCCAACGAGCATGCGTCACTCCTGCCCTTCGGACCCCGCGGCCCGAGCGCCCGGGGGTCCTGAGTCTCCTGTACGACGGCTCCGCGCCGTTTTCTTGCTGAAACCCTTGGCCCGCGTGGTAGGCTTGCATTGAAGGAGGGAACGTGTGGTCCGCGCGTGGCTCTTGCACCGCCCGGCAGACGTCGCCGGCCAGCCATTGGTCCTCGCCGAGTCGCCCGAGCCGCGGCCCGGCCCGGGCCAGGTGCGCCTGCGGATCGAGGCCTGCGGCGTCTGCCGGACCGACCTGCACACGGTCGAGGGCGACCTTGACCTGCCGGTCCTGCCCATCGTCCCCGGACACCAGGTGGTGGGCGTGGTCGACGCGGTGGGAGCGGGGGTCGAAGGGGTCCGGCGGGGCGAACGCCGCGGCGTCTACTGGCTCTACCAGGCCTGCGGCCGGTGCGGCCCCTGCCGGCGTGGCGAAGAGAACCTGTGCGAGCGGCCTGAGTTCACGGGCCTGCACCGGAACGGTGGATACGCGGAGGCTATCGTTGCCCCGGCCGCCTTCACGGTGCCCATCCCGGATACCTTTTCCGCCGTGGAGGCCGCGCCGCTTCTGTGCGCCGGGGTGATAGGTTACCGGTCGCTGCGGTTGAGCCGGTTGCGCCGGGGTGAGCGGCTGGCGCTGTTCGGTTTCGGCGCCTCGGCCCACCTGGTGATCCAGGTGGCCCGATACTGGGGCTGCGATGTCGTCGTCTACACCCGGAGCCCGGCCCACCAGCGCCTGGCCCGTACCCTCGGAGCCACCTGGGCCGGCCCGGCCCCCCTGGGGCCGGGGGCCTCCGGCGCCGAGCCGGTGGCCCCCTCACAGCCCGGCGGCCCGCCCGAGGCCGACCGGGCCATCATCTTCGCTCCCGCCGGGGAACTGGTGCCGGCGGCGCTGCGCGCGGTGCGCCCCGGCGGTACCGTGGCCATCAACGCCATCCACATGACGGACATCCCCTCCTTCCCCTACCGGCTGATCTACGGCGAGCGCACCCTGTTGAGCGTGGCCAACGTCACCCGCCGCGACGCCGAGGAGTTCATGCGCCTGGCCGCCGAGATTCCCGTCCGTACCGAGGTCAGGGTCTACCCGTTCTCCGAGGCCAACCTGGCCCTCCGGGACCTGAAGTCCGGAGCCGTCGGCGGCGCCGCCGTGCTGGCCGTGGCACAGGAGACCCAGTCGCGGAAAGGGTGATGGGCGTGTCCCTTGAGACGGTCCCGGGCACCGAGGCCGTGGACGCGGGCATGGTGGACGGCCTGCCGGTGCCGACCCTGCGAGACGTCCTCCGGGCGGAGGTGACCATCCGCCCGTACCTTGACGAAACCCCGGTGCTGCGGCCGCCGGCCCTGGAAGAGGCGCTCGGTACCGAGGTCCACGTGAAGTGCGAGAACCTGCAGCCCATCGGGGCCTTCAAGGTGCGGGGCGGGGTGAACCTGATCGCCACCGAGCGCGGCCTGCCCGAGGACGGCCGCCCGGAGGCGTTCGTGACGGCCTCCACCGGCAACCACGGCCAGTCCATCGCCTATGCCGCCCGCCTGTTTGGCGTGTCGGCCTATATCTACATGCCCGAGCGTCCGAACCCGGTCAAGGCGTCCGCCATCCGGCGGCTGGGAGCGAAAGTCGTGGAGGTGGGCCGCGACTTCGACGAGGCCAGGGAGTCCGCCGAGGCCTTCGCCGCCGAGCGCGGTTACAGATACGTCCACCCCGTCCGCGAGCCGCTGCTCATCGCCGGGGTCGCCACCGCCACCCTGGAGTTGCTGCGCCGGGTTCCCGACCTGGAGGTGCTGTTTGTGCCGGTGGGGGCCGGCAGCGGCGCCTGCGGCGCGAGCATCGTCGCCAAGGCCGTCAACCCGGACCTTGAGGTCGTGGCCGTCCAGGCCGCGGGGGCCCCCTCGGTCTACGAGTCCTGGCGCACCGGTCGGGTGGTCTCGACCCCGGAGGCGGCCACGGTGGCCGAGGGCCTGGCCACCCGGGTCGCCTATGCCTACCCGGTGGCCATCCTCCGGCGGTACCTTGACGACTTCGTCCTGGTTTCCGACGGGGAGATGCGGGCGGCCATCCGGTTGCTGCTTGACACGGCCCGCCAGGTGGCCGAGGAGGCCGGCGCCGCCGCCCTGGCCGCGGCGTTGAAGTCGCCCGACCGGGTCCGGGGGCGCCGGGTCGGGCTGATGCTGAGCGGCGGCAATCTACCCCGCGACCGGTTGGCCGCCATCCTTTCCTCCGCCTGAGGGGTGCGGCACCTCGGACGGCGCGCTCCGGCGTTCCGGGGTGCGCGGTCAGCCGCCGAGGTAGGCCTTCTTCACGTCGGGGTTGTTGAGCAACTCCTCCGAACTCCCCTCCAGCACCAGGTTGCCGTTCTCCAGCACGTAGCCGCGCCGGGCGAACCTCAGCGCCAGCCGGGCGTTCTGCTCCACCAGAAGGATGGTGGTCCCTTCCCGGTTGATCTCCCCCAGCGCCTTGAAGACGTCCATCATGAGCAGGGGCGCCAGCCCCATGGACGGCTCGTCCAGCAGCATCACCTGGCGGCCGCTCATGAAGGCCCGGCCGATGGCCAGCATCTGCTGCTCGCCGCCGGAGAGGGTGCCCGCCTTCTGGTGGATCCGCTCCCTGAGCCGCGGGAAGATGCTGAACACCCGGTCCAGGTCCCGCTGGATCTCGGGTCCGTTGCGCCGGGCAAAACAGGCCAGCCTCAGGTTCTCCATGACCGTCAGGTTGTCAAAGAGCCGCCGGCCCTCGGGAACGTGGGTGATGCCGAGCTCCGCGACGACCCGGTCGGGCGGGTACTTCAGCAGGTCCTTGCCCCGGTAGGTCAGCTTGCTGCCGGGCTCCGCCGGGACCAGGCGGGAGACGGCCCGCAGGGTGGTGGACTTCCCGGCGCCGTTGGCCCCGATGATGCAGACGATCTCGCCCTCGTCCACCCGGAAGCCGATGCCGTGCAGCGCCTTTATGCCGCCGTACGAGACCCGCAGGTCCTCCACGGAGAGCAGCATCAGGTCACCACCTCCTTGCCGAGGTAGGCGTCGATGACCTGCGGGTTGTTCCGGATCTCGTCCGGCGTGCCCTCGGCGATGACCTGGCCGAAGACCAGGGTCTGGATGACCTGGCAGAGGTCCATGACCACCCGCATCCGGTGCTCGATGAGGAAGATGGCCATCCCCAGGTCCTTGTGGACCCGCCGGATGATCTGCACCATCTGGAGCATCTCTTCGGGGTTCATGCCGGCGGTGGGCTCGTCCAGCAAGAGCACCTTGGGCTCCATCGCCAGGGCCCGGGCCAGTTCCACCCGGCGCTGGGCCCCGTAGGGCAGGCCGGTGACCACCTGCCCGGCGAAGCGGGCCACCCCCACCAGCTCCAGCAGCCGGTAGGCCAGTTCCTCGGTCTCCGCCTCCTCCCGCTGGCGGCGGGGCGTGCCGAAAAACGCCCCCATCAGCCCGTAGGTGAGCCTGGCGTAGCGGGCCAGCTTGACGTGGTCCAGTACCGTCATGTGCCGCCACAGCCGCATGTTCTGGAAGGTCCGGCCGATGCCCATGGCCGCCACCTGGTGCGGCTGTAGCCCCACGATGTTCTGGCCGTCGAAGACGATGGTCCCCGAGGTGGGCCGGTAGATGCCGGTGATCAGGTTGAAGATGGTGGTCTTGCCCGCCCCGTTGGGCCCGATGAGCCCCCGGATCTGGCCCGGCCCGATGCGGAGCGAGTAGTCGTGGACCGCCCGCAGGCCACCGAAGTAGTGGGTCATATTGTCAATCCGCAGCAGCGACATGTTCGACCTTCCCCGGCTTCTCACGTGGTTTCACGAGCCTGGTGATGTCAAACTCCCGGAAGGCGATGAGCCCCGTCGGCCGGTAGATCATGACCAGGATCAGCAGGACGGGGATGATGATCCACTTGTAGATCTGCAGTGGCCGCAACGCCTCGCTGAACAGCGTGAAGCCCACGGCGCCCACGATGGACCCGATGACGGAGTTCAGGCCGCCGAAGTAGAGCATGGCCAGGACCTCGGCCAGCTTCTGGACGCCGAAGGTGCCCGGGTTCACGTAACGCATCACGTGGGCGAACAGCCCGCCCGCCACCCCCGCCCAGAAGGCGGCGAACACGAAGGCCACCATCTTGGTGCGCCTGGTGTTCACGGTCATGTGGGCGGCCGCCGTCTCGTCGTCGCGTACGGCGTTCAGTGCCTTGCCGAGAGTGGAGCGGACGAAGTTGTTGGTGACGGCCACGCAGAGCACCGCCCACACGAAAACGGTCGGCAGGCCCGCCCAGTCGGGCTGGTTCATGAACCCGCGGGAACCGCCGATCAGCTGCACGTTCTCGATGGTGCTCTTAACGATGAACATGAAGGCCAGCGAGATGATGGCCAGGTAATCACCCCTGGTCCGGAAAGAGGGCAGCGCCACGGCGAGCGAGCCCACGGCAGCCGCGGCGCCACCGGCGATGAGGGCCAGCGGGAACAAGAACGGACCGACGGCCGTTGGGAGAAGGGGTGGCCCGAGGACGCTGTCGTGCACGAAGAAGAGCACGGTGATGATGGAGGATACGTAGGCGCCCAGGGCCATGAACCCCGGGTGGGAACAGGAGAACTCACCCATGTAGCCGTTGACCACGTTCAGGCTGATGGTCACCATGATGGCAATGAGGGCCAGCCTGGTCACCAGCAGCCGGTAGTCGTTGATGCCGGCCCACAGGTGCAGGCCGGCGTAGAGCAGCCCCAGGTGCACCAGGACCGACAGCCCTACCGGCAGTCGCAGTAGCCTCTCGGTGATCCCCCGTGCCACCGTCACGCTGAGCCGGGCCACCGCGGCGGCCGGGAGCGCGTATACCAGCAGCATGTAGGCGACCGTTCCCGGGAGCAGCCAGGGGTCGCGCAGCGCCACGTCCACGCCGAAGAGCAACGGGATTCTTCCGATGCCCAGGGCCCGGGCCAGCGGGCGGCCCACGAAGTACTCGGCCAGGACCGCCGCCAGCGCCCCCAGGAGCCAGCCGAAGGCCGGCACCTCACCGAACAGGGCCCGTGTCGCCGCCGTCCACCTGCGGGCGGCCGCCCTGGGGCCGGCCGCGGTCGCGCCTCTCGCTTCAGTGTCCATGCCGATCCCTCGTGTCAGGTCTCCGCCTTCGCGGCCCGTCCGCCACGCCTACAGCCTGAGCTGGGCGCTGTAGGGCTCGCCGAAGAAGCCGTACGGCCGGAAGGTCAGGATCACCAGGATGATGGAGTAGGCGATCACGTCCCGCAGGGTGGAGGGGAAGACCGCCGCCACGAAGATCTCGATGAAACCCAGCAGAAAACCGGCCAGGCCGGCGCCCAGCACCGAGCCCCTGCCACCAAGGATGGCGGCCACGAAAGCCTTCCAGCCCACCAGCAAGCCCATGTAGGGCTCCAGCACCGGGTAGGCCATGCCGAAGAAGATGCCCGCCACCGCCGCCAGGGCGGAGCCGAGCCCGAACGTGAGCAGCGCGATGGTGTTGATGGAGACGCCCATCAGCGGCACGACCGCGAAGTCGTAGGCCATGGCCCGCATGGCCATCCCCCACTTGGTCCGGCGCACGAACTGGTGCAGCGCCAGGGTCAGCAGGATCGACAGCGTGATGATGATCAGGGCCTTGTTGCTGACGATGACGCCGGCCACCTTGTAGCTAGTGACGTCGATCAGACCGGGAAAGGTCTGCCGCCGCGCCCCGAGCAACGCCAGGTTGCCGGTCTGCAGGATGATGCCGATCATGAGGCCCGTGAGCGCGGCCGAGGCCCGGGGCGCCCCCCTGAGCGGCCGGTAACCGACCCGCTCCACCAGCATGCCCACGAGCGAGGTCAAGAACATGGCCATCAGGATGGTCAGCGCCAGGATCAGCCAGCTCGGCAGGGCCAGGACGCCGGCGGCGCCGAGCGTCACCAGCCCCGTGGCAACAAAGAAGCCCATGTAGGCGCCGACCATGAAGATGTCGCCGTGGGCGAAGTTGAACAGCATCAGCACGCTGTAGACCATGGAGTAGCCCAGGGCGATGAGGGCGTAGAAGCTGCCCCACTGCAGGGCGTTGACCACCTGCTGCAGGAAGAAGGTCATCCGCCTCCCGCTCCGTTTCCCGTTGTCCCGCCCGTATCCCACCCAGGTAGACGCGGCAGGCAGGTCTGGAACGTGGTGAGGGGGAGGGCCAGACGTCGGAGGCCCACCGCCGGTCCTCCCCCTCCGTCCTCGCTACCCCGAGGTCTACTGGCCGGTCGGGCTGACCGACTTGTAGAACTCGAACTCTCCTTGCTCGTTGATCCTTACGATGACGGCGCTCTTGACGGGGTCGCCCTGTTCATTGAAGGTCATCTTGCCGGTGATGCCCTCGAAGTCCTTGATCCTGGCCATCGCATCGCGGACGCACTGGCGGTCCTTGGCCAGGTCGCCGGTGATCTGGCCGCAGTCCTGGATGGCCTTCTGGACGATGAGCATGGCGTCCCAGGTCAGCGCTCCCACGTCGTCCGGCACGTACCCGTACTTGGCGTTGTAGCGGTCAATGAACTCCTTGGTCTTGCCCTTGGCCCCGGCGGCCGCGTAGTGGGTGGTGAAGAAGAGCCCGACGACGTCACGCCCGGCCAGCTTCACCAGTTCGGCCGAACCCCAGCTGTCACTGCCCACGATGGGCTTGGTAAAGCCCAGCTGGCGGGCCTGCCTGACGATGAGGGGTACCTCGTCGTAGTACTGGGGCGTGAACAGAAACTCGGCGCCCGAGGCGATAATCTTGGTCAGTTGTGCGCTGAAGTCCCGGTCCTTGGTGGTGAAGCTCTCGAAGGCCACCACCGAACCCGGACCGTGGAGCTGTTCCCACGCCTGCTTGAAGAACTCGGCCAGGCCTTTGGGGTAGTCGCTGGCGATGTCGTAAAGTACCGCGGCCTTGGTGAAGCCGAACTCCTGGGTGACGAAGTTGGCGATGACCGGTCCCTGGAACGGGTCAAGGAAGCAGGCCCGGAAGACCCAGGGCCGGTTCTCGGTGGTCCGCGGGTTGGTGGACCACGGGCTGATCATGGGGGTCTTGAGGTTGTTGGCCACTTCACCGGCCGGGATGGCCTGCTTGGAGGCCTGCGGACCGACGATGACCAGCACCTCGTCCTGGGTGATGAGCTTGGTCTGGGCGGCGGCTGCCGACTCGGCCTTGGACTCGTTGTCCTCGATCGCCAGTACTACCTTGTACTTCTTGCCCCCGACCTCGAGCCCGCCGGCCTTGTTGATGTCCTCCAGCCACAGTTCGGCCGCGAACTTGGTACCTTCACCGACCTTCGGGATGTCGCCGGTAAGTTCCGCGTTGATGCCGATCTTGATCACCGGCTCGGCGGCGGGCCGGCAGCCCGCCAGCACCAGCGCGCCCAGCAAGACCAGGGCGAGAACGGCTACGAGAGGCTTCCTTGACATCGCTGCCCTCCTCCTCTGCTATCCCTCGGACTCCTTACCACCCGCACTAGCGTGCGGCCTGTGCGGCGACCGGCTACGCGTGGTCCATGCCCAGGTGGGGACCTGCGCGGTCTGATCGCGACCCACCTGCAAGAGAGCGTACGGATATTCTGCAGACCGCCTTCTCGCTGGGATCGTCGCTGGTCCGGGACTGGCGCTGACCCGGCTCATGATCTGCGGTCCGGCCCCTTGATCCTGACTCACCGCGAGTCGCAGCAGTCGTTGGCGTCACCAGGAAGCGACCCTCTCCGACGGGTTGACCGTCTATCGCCAGGCAGGGCGGCTGTTGCCTCGCACAATCGAGATGTAATGGCTTGTGGTACAGGATGTTTACGCCCGCGGTGAGGATCACTTCAAATGGCAGGCTCCCGAAGTCGCCGGCCGAATCCGGTTCTATATAGACGACCAGGTCCGAGAAATCCTCACCCAGCAGCGAAACAACTGGCAGCCTGCACCGCTTCACCTCGGCTGTACCCAGGGCCCCCTGAACTCACCGCCGGTAACCGAGGAGAACCCGGTGGCAAAGGAGCTGCGAATCATGGAGCGGCTGGCTCCCGTATCAACCCGGGCGTACCCAGGGAGGTTACCGACGCGCACGGGGGCGAACATGCGATAGCCGTGAACAATGTACGGCACCACTCCCCCCCACCCCCTCTTCGGCCAGGGCAGCTTCTCCAATTCGTGGTATTCCACCCGTACTGGTAGTTCCCTCCAATTCTACCGTGCCACCCCCATATCCAACAGGACGGCTCGGGACCAGAGACGAACACTCCCCTGGCGGGGTGACGCGAATGAGTTCTCTGGTCCTGCCTCCCGAACTGAGAGATCTGGCGGACGGGTTCACCTGGGAGCGGGTGACCCTCGGGCAGTCTGCTTCACGGGTGTTCCGGTTGGTCGGGCCGGGTGCCACACCACCCCTTTACCTGAAGGTCCCCCGACCCGTGACCGGGCTGGATCTGAGGGGGGAGCGAGACCGGCTCGAGTGGTTGCAGGGCAGGATCCCCGTCCCCAGAGTGGTCCGGTATGTGGAAGACGATGGATACCAGTACTTGCTGACCACCGGGGTCCCGGGCTTGCCCGCGTGCGATCCTTCCTTCGGGCATAAGCTGCCCTTGTTGGTTTCACTGCTCGCCGAAGGCCTCAGGTTGATCCATGCGGTGCCGATCGACACGTGCCCCTTCGACGCCAGGCTCGATGTGCAGGTGGCCCTCGCGCACCAGCACATGGTGGACGGGCTGGTGGACGAGGATGATTTCGACGAGGGCCGCAGGGGCCAGACTGCAGCGGAGGTGTTCGAGGAACTCGTCCGGGCACGACCTGCCACCGAGGACCTGGTGTTCACCCATGGAGACTACTGCCTGCCCAACGTAATAATCATGGAGGACACGATCAGCGGCTTCGTCGATCTGGGCAGTGCCGGAGTCGCGGATCGCTACCGAGACCTGGCCCTCGCCAGCAGAAGCATCAGCCGCAACTTCGGCCCCCAGTGGGTCGGGCCCTTTTTTGAGGCCTATGGCATCGCCCACCCGGACCGGGCGAGAGTGGAGTTTTATCAACTGCTGGACGAGTTCTTTTGAACCGGCGCTGCCCCGTGAGCATCTCTGCAACCCACTGGCTGCATTCATCTGCCCCACCGGGCCGAGCGAGCTTGCCCGCAGTCCCCGCGGGAGAAGGATCTGTCACGGGAGCGTCTTGCCCACCAGGGGCATCCACGGAGGGCGCCAGCCCCGGGCACACGGACAACGCCGCGCGACCACCAGAAGCAGCCCACCCCCACCGCCGCCCCGGCAGAGCACGGCGGAAGAACCCGCAAGCTCGAGGACCCGGTCGGGCCGCAGAAGCCCAAAGGACGGCACGAACGCGGACACCACCCCAACCCCGCATTTGGGGTTTCCGTACACCAAGCTTCCACCCAGTCCCAGCCAGTCAGCACACAACAGTCTCCGCTCTCCCCGTCGGCCGCGCCAGGGTTCACCTCCTTCGCCGGCCGAGGCAAAACAGCAAGCGCGGGGCGGAGCTCCCACCGTGCCACGGCCCCGCCCGTAAAGTAGTTCTTCACCCGACCCCGGGAATTCCTGCCATCGAAGCCGCCGGAGAGCGGTCGAATTCAGCTGGGCCGGCCGGCCGCGCACCCGGTCGCCGCCCTCAGCCGGCCAGCACCTCAGCCAGCAGGTGGGCGTCCACGTTACCCCCGGAAATCACGGCCGCCACCGTCGCGCCCGGTCGGACCGGCACCCGCCCGGCGAGGAGGGCGGCCGGCGCCGCCGCCCCGGCCGGCTCCCCAACCACGGACGCGTCCTTGACCAGGGCGCCCATGGCCTGGCGGATCTCCTCGTCGGAGACGGTGACCACCTCGTCCAGCAGGTCCTTGACCACCGCGAAGTTCAACTCGCCGGGCCGGCGCACGGCGATGCCGTCGGCGATCGTCCGAACGGCGTCGAGTTCCACCGGCCGCCCGGCCTCCAGCGACGCCCTCATGGCCGCCGCTCCCTCGGCCTGGACGCCGACCAGTCGCACGCGAGGCAGCAAGGTCCGGAACACCACCGCGAGGCCGGCGGCCAGCCCGCCGCCGCCGATGGGGAAGACCACCGCGTCGAGGTCCGGCAGGTCCCGCATGAGTTCCAGTCCGATGGTACCCTGGCCGGCCATGATGTCGGGGTGGTTGAAGCTGGGGACGTAGACGGCGCCGGTGGCCTCGGCCAGCCGGGCGGCGTGGGCCTGGGCGTCGTCGTAGACCTCACCGTGGAGCACTACCTCCGCGCCGTAGGCCCTGGCCTTTTCCTGCTTTACCCGGGGCGCGCCCTCGGGCATGACCACCGTCACCGGGACCCCGCACAACCGGCCTGCCAGCGACATGCCCAGGGCGTGGTTGCCGCTGGAGGCCGTGATCAGGCGCAGGCCGTCCGGACGGGGTTCCGAGACCAGCTTCAGCACGCAATTGAGGGCGCCGCGGAACTTGAAGGCGCCCGTCAGCTGGAAGTTCTCCAGCTTCAACCAGACCCTGGCGCCTGCTCTTTCCGACAGGGCCTCGGGACAGACCACCGGGGTCCGCACCACCCGGCCGGCGATGCGCCGGCCGGCCGCCACGACGTCAGCTGCGGAGAGAATCTGCTTCACCCCCGACCCCCCGGCAAGTTCACGCGCCCACCGGCTCCCCTTCCGAGCGGGGCCAGCCTGCCAGCCGGTGGAGCTTGAGATAGGCCTCGGCGTCCTTCAACTGGTTCAACAGACCCGTTACCCGCCGCCCCATCTCGCTCCGCAGCCAGTCGCGGGAGATGACGCCGTTTCTCACGGCGCGGCGGTAGACGTTCAGGTTAGCCGCCATGGAGGTCTTCTCGTACAGTTCCGCCAGGAGTTCGTAAAACCGCCGAAGGGGCAACCTGGTCTCGGTGACGGCATGGAGAAAGTCAAGCAGCTGGTACTGGTAGCGGCTCAGGTCCAGCCTGCCGCTGGAGACCAGGTTCTTGATGAGCCGCGTGCCGGGCAGCGGGGTGAGGACCGTGAACTGGGGAAAGGCGATGTTGTGCCGCCGGACGAAACTCGAGAGTTCGGCAAAGTCCGGCTCCTCCCATTCGGGGTTCACGATGAAGCAGCCCCACGCTTCGACGCCCGACCGTTCCATGATCCCCAGCGCCTCGACGGCCGCCGCGAGGCTGCTCCGCTTGTGGTACAGGTCTCGCAACTCGGACTCCTTGCACGACTCGATCCCGAGCAGGAGCACCTTGAGCCCCGCTGCCGCCCAGCGGCTGACCAGTTCCGGGCGCCGGACTATGTCGTCGGCCCGGACCTGGGCCCAGAACTTCCACCGCCTCCCCCGCCACCCCGCCGGGCGGGCGGCGATCAGCCCCGCCAGCTCCAGGGCCCGATCCGCGTCCACCCAGAACTCGTCGTCCACGAACCCGACCACGTCGATGCCGTCGGGCAGGCGGTCGAGTTCGGCCATGACCCGCGAGGGGCTCTTCTTGCGGTAGCGCCGGTTGTAGAAGACCCAGACCGAGCAGAAGCTGCAGTCGTACGGGCAGCCCCGCGAGGTCTCCACCGTGCCCACCGCCCCCATCACGCTGAGAAAGTAGTGGGGCTGGTAACGAGCCACCAGGCTCCAGTCGGGCATGGGCAGCCGGTCGAGGTCGGCGATGAGGGGGCGGGGCCCGGTGAACACGGCCTCGCCGTCGCGCCGGAAGGCGAGGCCGGCCACCCGGCCGAGGTCCCCGCCGGCGGCGAGGGCGCTCACGAGTTCCGGGAAGGTCGCCTCCCCTTCGCCCAGCACCAGCACGTCGACGGCCGCCTCGGCCAGCAGGTCTTCCGGCGCCATGGTGGCGTGGTGCCCGCCCACCACCACGGTGGTCCCGGGCCGCGCGGCCCGGGCCCGGCGGCACAGCGCCTTCGCCGCCTCCGCCTCGGCGCTGTAGGCGGTGACCCCCACCACGTCCGGCGCGAAGTCGGCCAGCGCCCGTTCGAAGGCGGCGTCGGGTTCCAGGCGGAGGTCCAGGACCCGGCACTCGTGCCCGGGCACCGATGCCGCCACCATCAACAACTCCAGGGGAGGTACCCGGGCCAGGCTGGTGAAGCCGATGCTGCCCGCCGAGATGTCCGGCTTGACCAGGAGGATCCGCAACCGCCGCTCGCAGGGTGAGGCCATGGCCAGCCCTCCCGGGGGCCAGAAGTTCGTGCCGCCAGCCCTGGCTTTCGCCACCGGCTGGCGGCACCCTCCCTGTCTGGACACCCGGGGGTCAGACCGGCCGGTCCCTACCGGCCTCCCGGCACCCTCCGGCGAGGTCAGCCGGCCCGGCTGCGCACGTGCTCCTTCATGAGTTGCATCATGCGCGGCTTGATCCTGGGCAGCACCTCGGGCAGCATCCGGGGCAAGAGCGCCTTCATGATCCGCGGCATCATGCGGGGCATCAGTTCCCGCATGGCGGGCGGCATGTCGGGGATCTCCGCCTCCATCAGCGCCACCACGTCGGGCAAGAGCTTGGGCAGCATCTGGTCCATGAGCTTCGGCATCATGGCTGGCAGCAGGCTTTCCATCATGCCGAACAGGCCGTCCTGCACACCCCTGGGCAGCCGCCGCATGGCCCCCATGCCGGCGTTCATGGCCCCGGGAAGCCGGCCTATCATCTCCGGCATGAGTTGCTCCATCATCCAGGCCATGCCCTCGACCGTCATCAGCTGGATGGCCCGGTCGAAGACGGCCCACATCCGGTGGACGGCCTCGGTGGGATCCTCGGCCGGGTAGCCCAGGGCCCGCGCCACCAGGGTGGCGAAGTCGACGACGGGGACTTCCCTGCCCACGGCCCGGCCACCGACCCGCAGCTGGAACTCGCAGCAGGGGCAGGTGGTGGCCACCAGGTCCGCCCCCACCTCCTCAGCCTCGGCCAGCCGGGCCGAGGCGATGGCGTCGGAGGTGTCCGGCTCGCCAACCCGCGTCAGCACGCTGCCGCAGCAGAGGCCGTCGGCCCGGTTGTGGGCCATCTCCACGAACTCCACGCCGGGAATGGCCTGGATGACCTGGCGGGGTGGCTCGTAGATGCCCCCGTGGCGGCCGATGTGGCAGGGGTCGTGCCAGGTCACCCTGGCGTTGACCGGTTGCTTGAACTCGAGCTTGCCCTCGCGCACCAGGTCCGCCGCCACCTCGGTGATGTGGCGGACCTTCACGTTCCACTCGAGGCCCAGCCGCTCCGCCCACTCGCGGTAGTAGTGCTCCAGCGAAACCCAGCAGCCGGGACAGGAGACCACCAGGGTCTCGATGCCGCGGCGGTTGATCTCGCCCACGTTGTGGCGGAGCGCCTTCTCGAACACGTCCCACTTCCCCGAGACCAGGAAGGGTACCCCACAGCACCACTCGTCCTGGCGCATGTAGGCGAAGTCCATCCCGCCGTCCCGCAGGATCCTGACGGCGTTTCTGGCGATGTCGGACTCCAGGTACGACGCGGTGCAGCCGGCCCAGTAGCCGATGGGCGCCGCGTCTCTGGGTTCCACGTCCTCGGGCAGCCAGGCGTCGCGGTCCCTGCGGTGGGCGGCCCAGATGTTGCCCTCCAGGGCAAACGACGCCGCCATCATCTCGAACGGCGGGAAGGTAGGGAAGCCCTTGCCCTGCACCAGCACGCCGCGGAGCTTGTCCCAGAGTTCCTGGATGGGGATGCCCACCTGGCAGACGTCGTTGCACCGCTTGCAGGTGGTGCAGAGGAGAAACGTCTCCACCAGCTCCCCGGTGAGGGGCAGCCGGCCCCGCACGTACTCCCGGAGCGCGTACCACTTGCCCCGGGGCGACGCGCTCTCCCAGCCGCCCCGGCCGGTGAACAGCGTGCAGACGTTTCTGCAGTAGCCGCACTGGGCACAGGCAAAGGCGTGGTAGGTGAGGTCCGCCGGCAACTGGCCCTTCTTCCCGGCCGCCAGCGGGTCCTCGTCGGCGGGGCGCCCACCGTTCTTGGGGAGGAGCTTCTCCACCAGGCCGGCCACGGGGCGCCCGACCCTGGCCAGGCCCATGGCCCGCCGTAGCGTGGGGTCCTGCCCCGGGAAGACCTTGCCCGGGTTGAACCGGCCGCCGGGGTCCACCCGCCGCTTGAAGGCCTGGGCCCGGGCCAGGGGCTCCGGACCCAGCACCTGGGCGGCGTCGGCGGTGAAAAACAGCCCCGCGGCGTAGGGCCGGCCGCCGTGCTTGCGGGCGATGTCCAGCACCAGCAGGGACTTGGCGTAGCCCAGGGTGAAGGCCAGCGTCCGCTCGTCGCCCACCAGAAAGCCCAGTAGCGCGGCCTCCCGCCGGCCGATCATCTGGCCCTCCAGGGCCAGGCCGGGGACGGCGGCCCCGATGTCTTTGAGCACCGCCTCCAGGTTGGCGGTGGGCACCACGGCCTCGCTGGGAATGAGCGAGGGGCCGAGGCGTTTGAGCCGCATGGGGTAGTACCGCTCGGCCCAGTGCTCGGCCGCGAGCGTCTCCGGGAGGACCTCGCCACCCTGCGCGGCGATGGCCTCCAGCAGGGCCGGCTCCACTTCAGCCGTGCGGCTCGCCGGATAGACCACCATTACCAGCGGCCGGTCGGCCGGCAGATGGTCGGTGCCCGCCGCCGTCTGGCTGCGGGCCGTGTACTCGCAGGAGTGGAAGCTCACGTGCCACAGGGGTACGCGCCGGTCGGCCAGACCTTCCAGGAGCCGCTGCACGGCGCCGACGTCGGGCAGCGCGGCCAGCACCGGAACGTCCCGGTCCTTGGGCCGAACCCTGAGGGTCACCCGCGTGATGAAGCCGGTGCTGCCGCCCAGCCCCGCCACCAGCCGCAGGTCCTCGCCGTCGAACCGGCGCGCCTGACCCGAAGGCAGGACGGCCTCCACCTCGACCACGTTGTCGAGAATGGTGCCGTACTCGTAACTGCCGATGCCGGCCCCCCCACCGGCCACCCAGCCGCCCACGGTGGACCCGGGGGCGCTGGTGGGGTATAGCCGCAGGGCCAGCTCGTGCCCGCCCAGGACCGCCTCCAGGTTGGTCCAGACCACCCCGGGCTCCACCGTGGCCGTCATGGCCCCGGGGTCGACGCCCAGCACCCGGCTCATCCGGGTGAAGTCCACCACGATGCTGTCGCGGGCCGGGAGCGCGCCGCCGTAGCCGGAAGTGCCCGCGCCCCGGGGCACCAGGGCCGCGCCGTGGACGGCCGAAAGGCGCGCCAGGGCGGCAACCTCCTCGGCGTTCTCCGGCTGCACCACCGCCCGGGCCACGTGGCGCACCAGCCGGGCCACGGCCTCGGGCAGCGAGGCCACGTCGTGGGAATAAAGCAGCCGCTCGGTATGGTCAAACCGGCAGCGGTCCTGGAACCTGGTGCGGAGTTCGACCTCGAGGGGGTCCATCGCGTGCCCTCCCCTACTCGTGACACAATTCACAAGTGTGGCGCTAAAGCACCCGGTCGCCGCGAGTTCCCGGACCGACCGGGACGAGCGAAGGACTCAGGCGAGCCAAGAGCTGGTCCCCGCGGGACTTTCGAATTTTCGCAACTCCTTGATGCCTTGATCATAAGCCGCGCTGCCGGCCACGTCAAAGCTCGGATGAACCGGTACGTTGGGGCCATCCGGCTGCCGGGGGTAGACCGGGCCGCCACGGTTAACTGCCCAGACCTGGCAACCACGGCGCTGACGGGCCGGTCGCGATCGGCGGGGCTAGCGGAACAGGCGGAGACCCGGGTCCTGCCGCAGGGCTTCCAGAAGGGCCTTGAAATCGGCGGGTGGTGGCGCTTCCAGCAGCAGCCATTCCTTGCTGCGCGGGTGAAAGAAACCCAGCCTGTAGGCGTGGAGCGCCTGGCCGCCCAGGCCCCGGCGCCGGTTACCGAGCTTCAGGCCGGGCGGCTGCGGCCCGTAGACCGGGTCGCCGACCACCGGGTGGCCGATGGCCTCGAAGTGAACCCGGATCTGGTGCGTCCGGCCGGTCTCCAGCGTCACCTCCACCAGGGTGGCCACGCCGAAACGCTCCTTCACCACGAAGTGCGTGACAGCCCTGCGGCTCCCCCGCTCCACCACGGCCATCCGCTTGCGGTCGGTCGGGTGCCGGCCGATGGGGGCTTCGACGGTGCCCGTGTCCGGCGGGAGGTTGCCGTGCACCAGGGCCAGATACCTGCGGCTCACTTTTCGCTGGCGGATCTGCAGCGACAGGTCGCGGAAAGCCAGGTCGCTCTTGGCGACCACCATGAGGCCGGTGGTGTCCTTGTCCAGGCGATGGACGATGCCGGGCCGGACCACGTCGTTGATCCCCGCCAGGTCGGGGCAGTGCTTCAAGAGCGCGTTCACCAGCGTGCCCGAGACATGGCCGGCCGCCGGGTGGACCACCAGATCCCGCGGCTTGTTGATGACGATGACGTCTTCGTCCTCGTGGACCACGTCCAGGGGGATGTCCTCTGGCACGAGCTCCGCCGGCCTGGGCTCCGGGAGGTCAACCTCCACCACGTCCCCTTCCCGCACCCGGTAGCCGGGCTTGGAGGGGCTTCCGTTCACCAGCACGAGACCCGCGTCGATGAGCCGCTGGACGTAAGCCCGGCTCACGTCCAGGTCCGGCTGTTCCCGCAAGAACGCGTCGAGCCGGAGGCCCTGGGCGCCTTCACGGACGGTGTAGACCCGCCGCTGGGTCGGCAGGCCGGCCAGTTCGGCCTCGTCGAGGCCCGCTGGGTCCACGAACGCCGGGCTGACAGCCTCGGGCCCGTCATTTCGCGCCGGCCCGGCGCGGTCGTTCACGTGGTTTTCCCTTCCCTCACCATCCCCCGGATGACCCCCAGGGAGAACAGGGCCACCCCGGAGACGATGGCGGTGTCGGCCAGGTTGAAGACGGGCCAGATACGGAAGTCGAGAAAGTCGATGACGGCGCCGCTCCAGAGCCGGTCAAACAGGTTGCCCAGGGCGCCGCCGAGCTGCAGGCCCAGTGCCAGCCGGATGGCCGGCTGGGTGACGCCCACCTTCCAGGCGTACAGCGCGATGGCGGCCACGACCATCACCGTGACCACCACGAAGAAGGTGGTCCGGTTCGGCAGGAGCCCGAAGGCGGCGCCGGGATTGTAGACGAGGGTCAGGTGGAATCGGTCCGGGATCACCGCGACGGACTGGTAGGGGACCATCAGTGCCTGGACCAGCAGCTTGCTGGCCCGGTCCAGCACGAGCACGATCGCCGCCACCAGGACGATGCCCAAGCGCCTCAACTCCGGTCGGTGGTGGGGCCGGACGTCGGCCCGGCCGCGCGGCCATTGTAGCACAGCCCCCCTGCCCCATCAAGAAACGCGGCGGAACTCACGCTTCGGGCCGGCGGCCCCTCCGCCGGCGGGTCCGGCGGTTCTGAGCCTGCACTTGCGCGGACTCCTGTTCCCCTTTGCCGACGGCTTCCCAGCCGGTGGCCCGGGCCTCCACCTCGTCCCGCCCGCCCATGGGGTCGCCCCAGTTGGTGACGAGCGCTTCCACCGACTGGACGGTTCCGCGCTCCTCGTGGCCACCCGCGTAGGCGTCCCCGTAGTCGCGGGCGCCGGGCACGTCCGCCGGCGTATCGGAACTGCCGTAACGGGCGACGTCTTGCCACGCGTCCTCGGCGTCGTAGGCGATGCTGTCCGGCTCGTCCCAGCCCCGCGCGAAGGCGGGCTCGAGCCGCTCCTCCTCTGCCGGTCTGAAGCTCTCCTGTGGCCGGCCCGACCGCCGGGCCTCGCACCGCGCGCAGCGCCGGGCCTGGGGCAGCGCTTCGAGGCGGTCGGCCTCGACCCATTGACCGCAGCTCTCGCAGACGCCGTAGGTGCCCTGGTCCATCCGGCCGAGTGCCGCCCGCACCTGCTCGAGCTGCTCTTCCAGTCGCCAGCGGCTGCCGAGGTCCTTTTCCCGCTCGTAGGTCTCGGTGCCCAGGTCGCCGGGGTGGTTGTCGTAACGGGAGAGTTCCCCGACCGAACCGGACAGGCTCTCGCCGGCGCCTTGCCGCACCATCCGGTCGAGCCTGCGGCTGATGCTTTCCTCCTCCGCGCGCAACCGGCCGCGGAGACGTTCCAGATGGTCGGGGGAGAACTGTTCGGCCACGGGGTCCCCTCCAGGCTCCGTGCTGAAATTATAGCATTCCCCCGGTGCCGGCGCCCGCGTCGCTGCCCGGGCTGGAAACCAGAGGGACGCGGCCGTCGGCGCGACGGCGAGCGGCGGCGCGGCAGCCGGTGAACCCGCCGCGGGGCAGGCGGCGGGCCGGCCGCTACGGCCCCGGGGTGCCCCTCAGGTCCGACTGGACAAACCGCACGATTTCAGCGACAAACCGCCCGATAAGCGGCAGGTTGATCAGATTCAGTTCCCTGACGAGCATGACCGCTAGCGCGGTGAGGACGGAAAACCCCACGGCGATGCCGAAGCCCCGGGCCACGCCGGAGATGAAGTTGATCCACAAGAGCCGCCGGGGGTGGTCCAGGAGGTCAACGTACTCGGCCAGCTTCATCTTTTCCATGGCGTAGGCCAGCCCCTCGATGCGCCGGTCCAGCCGCCGCATCAGGAACTCCAGCGCGCCCGGGTCCCGGTGCTCCACGGCCGGGCTCCTCTCCCCGAGACTTGCCGGCGCGGCGCGCGGCCGCGCCTGCTGCCTATTCCGCCGCCGCTCAAAGTGTGCCCGGCGGCCTCTCGGTCCAACGCCGCGAACCGGCGTTAGACAGTCACCGCGCCCAACCCCTTAACAACCGGGGACGGGTCACCTTTACGGGCTACGAATACTGGCGATCTCAAGCGGTCCATGGCGGCAGGCAATATGTCCCAGAGAGTAGAAGTCTGCCACACCGGGCGTCGGCTACAGTGGGGTTGAACGGATAGGAAGGGTGAAGCGTGTTCGGCGAACCGGACGATAGGCGGTACCTCCTCTTCGATTCCGGCTGTGCGCTCTGTGCTCGCGTCGCAACGGAGCTCGAAGCTGAGGCCGGTGGGAGGCTCGTGGCCAGGAGCCTCGGCGACCCTGCGATTCAGGCGCTCCTCCATAAGACGAAGGCATCGCCACGGTGGGAGCCGGCCGTCTTGGAGGAGCGGCGGGGCCACTGGCGAACAGCCGTCCGTATCATGGGTACACAGGAGTTGAGCGGCGCCGCTTTGGGCGAAGCCCGAGGGGCGTTGTGGGAAGCTCAGGATACGAGAGAACTCGGCTGGGCCTTGACCCAGTTGGGGCTTCAGACCCAGGCTTCCGCCGTCGGAGCAGCACAGCATGAGTTGGAAACGGGGAACACCCTTCTGGCCGTGGCAGCCATCTGGCAGGCGACGAGCGGCGCGGGTTACGTGCTCAACCATTATGCTCTCCGCCACGCGGTGCGCGGCTTCCGGAGCAGCTCTAGTTTGTATCGCGTTGAGGCTGAGACGGTACGACTCATAGCTTCAAGCGGGGCTCTATTTTTGCTGCAATAGTTGGCGGCACTATTGCGCCTCCTGTCCGGAGCCCCTGCCGCCCGGACCGCAGGAGGGAGCGGGTAGCCGTGAAGACTTGGCCGCGAATTGTTGGGACGTCCGTGAAGTGGCTGTTCGCTGTCGTCACCGTCGTAGCCATGCATCAATGGCAGATTCTTCCGCAGCCGACTGGTGCAATATGGGCCCTGGCAGCAATCATCGGCCTGGTGTCGCTACGGCAACCAGGCCGCAGGGTCGGGCCGCGGTCTTCGCTGCCACTGCAAACCCAATGCCTGCTAGCTGGTCTGTTATACGGCGCCTTGGCGGCGACGCCGTGGGCGGAGCCCGTCAGCACGCAGGACGCGTACGGACGGTACTTCGTATTTGGGTTCCCCTTGTTGGTTTACTTCGATGTCTTTCAATGGGCCGCATCTGGTCTAGCCCAATGGGCCAAGAGGATAGGCTATCGCCGCGACTTCTTAGACGGGCAGAACCGGCGGTAGTCGGACCGCGCTTGAACCGGTTCGACTGGTCGCTCTCCAACTGGTAGACACCCAGGTGCGCACCGTGACCAAACCGATACGCCAGGGCGATTGACCGTTGCCGGGAGCATAGAAATCTGTTCCCGGCATCCGCCCGTCGCCGGGCGGAGGCGCCGGTCTTACGCGCTTTCGCGCAGCCGGCTTCCCGCTTCCTCCGGGACCGCCCGCCTTGCGGCGGGTCTTACATCCCGTCCACGGGCGTTTAACGTCTCCGGTCCACTCCCGGCGACGGCGGCTACCAGGGCCGCGAGGTTCCGCGCCGCGTTCTCGTCCCGGTCCAGGACGAACCCACACGCATCACACCGGAACACCCGCTCCCACAGAGGAAACTCCGGCTTGACCGCCCCGCATCGGGAGCAGGTCTTGCTGCTCGGGTGGAACCGCTCCGCCTCGACCAGCCGGGACCCGTACCAGGCGCACTTGTACCCGAGATGGCGCCGCAGCTCCGCCATCGCGGCGTCGGCCACCGTCCGCGCAAGACGCCGGTTCCGCAGCATTCCCGCCGCGTTCAGCGTCTCGACGACGACGGTCCCGTAGGCGCAGGCAAGCCGGTAGGTGAGCTTGTGCATGGCGTCCCGGCGGATGCGGGCCACACGGGAATGCAGCCGGGCAAGCTTCCGCCGGGTCTCCTCCCGGTTCCTGCTCCCCGGCTTCCGCCGCGAAAGCTCCCGGTTCAGGCAGGCGAGCTTCCGGAGCGCCTTCCGGAGCGGCTGCGGGTTCGGCACCCTCTCCCCCGTCGAGAATACGGCCAGGTGCTGAAGCCCGGCGTCCACCCCGATCACGGCGCCGGGGAGCCTGGGAACCTTCTGCTCGCGCTCCACCTCGCAGGTGAAGCTCACAAACCACCGCCCGCCCTCCCTCGACACCGTGACCCGCAGGATGCGGGCCTCCCCCGCCGCGATCCGCTCCAGCAGCGCCGTCGTCGGCTCGTGTGTCCGCACCCGGCCGATCCTGGGCAGGACGACGTGGCTCTTGCCGTCCACCCGGATCGCGCCGGTGGTGAAGCACACCGACTCCCGGCACCGCCCTTTCTTCTTGAAACGGGGAAAGCCCACCCGGCGGCCCCGGCGCTGGCCCCTGCGGCTGTCGACCCAGTTCTTGAGCGCGTCGGCCAGGCCGGCGAGTCCCGACGAGTACGCCTCCTTGGAGTTCTCACGCCACCAGGGGGCGACGGTTTCCTTGGCCTGGTTCCATTCCCGCCTGAGCGCCGGGAGCGCCCATGGCACCTCCACATCCTCGCCCCGGCGGCGGGCCTCCAGGCGTTCCTTGACGAGAGCCACGCCCCAGTTGAAGGCGAACCGCCGCGCCCCGACGTGGGAGGCCAGCGCCCGCTCGGCGCGGGGAGAGGGGTCGAGGGCAAAACGGTAGGCTTGGTACGTAATCACGGCTCAGCCGCCGCCCGCACCGCCTTCTTGGCGCACCGACGCGCCGAGCGGCGACCATAGAGCCGGGCGCAGAAACTCGTCAGCACGTCGAGCATGTCCTGCACGAGATCGTCCTTCACCTCGTCCGGCTCCATCACGATCAGCCGCCTCCCCGAGGCGGCCAGAGCTGCCTCGATGTACTCCGACCCAAACCGGGCAAGCCTGTCCCGGTGCTCGACAATAATGGCCCCGTACTCGGGCGAGCGCAGTACCGAGATCAGGCCTTTGCGGTGGCCGTTCAACCCGCTTCCCACCTCGGCGACCACCTTGGCGACCTTGATTCCTTTCTCCGCCGCAAACGCCGCGAGCCGTGCAACCTGGCGGTCGAGATCGGCCTTTTGGTCCGCCGAGCACACCCTACCGTACAGCGTCGCCCCGGTCTCCTGCCGATCAGGCACCTCCACCAGGATCGTGCCGGTCGGTGTTTGGTAAGCGGGCACAGGGAGCTTGCCCCGCTTCCACCACAGCCAGGCGGTCTTGTACGAGATGCCGTTCGCCCGTGCCCAGTCAGAGAGCTTCATGCAAATAATATACTATGAAGCAAGACATTTTTCTATAAATCCGTCAGCAGTTATGAACCCCCATTTCATGTCAAACCTGGGCTGATGGCCCCCAGTTCGTCAGCGGCCGGCGCGAAACCCATGATGGACGTGGGAGCGCACCGGGATCGAGGTGGCGGCGGTGAGCGTACCCCTGCGGCGATGGCAGGTCCGGCCCCGGCGGCGAGAAGTGGAGCCGGGAGGCGCGCTTCTCGAGATCGCCCTGGCGACGGGGGCAGGCAAGCGCGTCCGCTTCCGGCCCGTGGCCGGCGGCTGGGAGGTCTCCGTCGGCTACCCCGACGGCACCAGCCTCGCCCGGCGCTATGCCCGGCGCAAGGAGGCGCTGGTGGCCCTGGCGTGCCTGACGGTCGACTGGATGCCCTTCCAGATCGTCCGCTACCTGGTCCGGCAATAGCGTTACCCTGCGCAGGCAACAGAGCGGAGACCGAGGGGCTCCGCCGGCGGGACGCCGCGGAGCCCCTCGAGTCTCAGGCCTGGGCGTGCCGCTGTTCCTCCTCCGCCAGCACCCGGCGGAGCACCTTGCCGATCATGCTCTTGGGCAGGTCGTCGCGGAACTCGACGAGCTTGGGTACCTTGTAGCGGGCCAGGCGTTCCCGGCAGAACTCGATGATCTCGTCGGCGGTGGCCTGCTCGCCCGCCTTCAGCACCACGAAGGCCTTGACCGTCTCGCCCCGGTAGGGGTCGGTGACCCCGATGACGGCCGCTTCCTTGACCTTGGGGTGCTCGTACAGGACTTCCTCGACCTCGCGGGGGTAGATGTTGTACCCGCCGGCGATGATCATGTCCTTCTTGCGGTCGACGATCCGGAAGTAGCCGTCCTCGTCCACGGTGGCCACGTCGCCCGTGTGGAACCAGCCATT
>DYFQ01000027.1:10847-40853 GCA_020725105.1 Symbiobacterium thermophilum | reverse complement strand
GTCGGGCGACAGTTGCGGGTCGCTCACGAAGACGAAATCAAGCAGGTCCCGGGGGCTCATTCGCCGACTGCCCGCATCCGGCGCGGCACCGGCAGCACTGCCGGTGAAGGTCATGGACCCCTCGCCTCCTCTGAGCACAGACGACATGGGAAAGCTTTGGTGCCGGAGCACCGAATCCTGTCCCTTGGGAAGAGTACCGTGCGACGACAGGCGCCGGGGGACCTGTGTGTTCTCGGTCAAGGAGCAGGAACTCGCCTGGGACTGTCGAAACTTTCAACACGAATGTTAAACGCCGTTCTTTAATATGGAACACCCAGGGATTGTCTGCCAGAGCTTCGGCAGGTGTGGCCGCTGTGAGCAGCTTGGACAAGGGGCTTCGGATTCTCAACGAGTTAGCTGAGGCCCGTGGGGTCCTGGGCGTGTCAGACCTTGCTCGACGTCTCAATACTTCCAAGTCCAGCGTCCATAACGTTCTCCGTGTGCTCGAAGCCCATGGCTTGGCAAGTCAGGATCCGTTGACCAAACGCTTTTCACTGGGGACCCGGCTCTTGAGGTTCGCCGCAGTCCTGCTTGACCAGATGGAGCTGCCCCGCCTCGCTGATGGGGTGATGCGTCAACTGATGGAGCGAACGGGGGAAACCAGTATCCTGACCATTCGTGACGGTGAGCACAGTGTATGCGTCCACAAGGTTGAGAGCCTGCACAGCGTGAGGATGACGGCTCAGATCGGACTGCATAGCCCGCTCTACGCGGGGGGCTCCAACAAGGTGCTCCTGGCCTACATCCCCGAGGCCGAACGAGCTAGACTCCTGGACCGGATCGATCTCTGTCCTTATACCGACCGGACGATAACCGACCGGGCCCTGCTTGAAGCCGAATTGGCCACTATTCGGCGATTGGGTTTCGCGTATAGCGATAGCGAGGTGGAGGAGGGTATCGCCGCGGTGGGGGCTCCTGTCTTTGACTTCACAGGCTTGGCGGCCGCGGCAATCAGCGTGGCAGGGCCGAGCACTAGGGTCTGGAGCCGCCGTGACCATCTAGTGACGGCCGTAAAGGAAGCAGCTCGGGCCCTTTCGGAGAAGCTTGGTGGTAGCCGGCCGGTTGCGGACTCCGCGGCGGTGAGGGCATCCTCCTGCGTTTCGCACAACTCGAAGGGAGGTGGTGCCTGAAGAGCGTGGCTCACGGGATACTCGGGAGTGAAGTCGGAAACACAGGCGCACAGCAAGGAACGGGAGGTAGTGACGTCATGAAACACCGCATGGTGCGCCTTTACACGGTGGTCGCGCTACTGGCTGCCCTAGCCGTGCTGGTGACGGCATGTGCCAGGCCGCCAGCACCGACCGCCGAAACGCCTACCCCCGAAAGCCCCAGGGCTGGAGGCATCCTGGTCATCGGCCGGACTGAAGATACCGAATCCCTGGATCCTCACCGGACGACGACTATCTCCTCGGCAGAGGTCCTGTTTCTGACCAACGACACCCTGGTGACACTCGACTATGACATGTCTATCAAGCCGGGACTCGCTGAGCGCTGGGACATCTCGCCTGACGGGACAGTTTACACCTTCCATCTCCGGCGCGACGTGAGATTCCACTCGGGCAAGCCTCTCGTGGCCAGCGACGTAAAGTTCACTTTTGAGAAATGGTTGGCGACGGAAGGCTCACCCACGGCCTACCTGATCCGGCCCATCGAGCGAATCGAAACCCCCGACGACCATACGGTTGTGTTCCACCTGAAGGAGCCATATGCCATCTTCCTGGACAATCTGGCCTCCAGTTGGGCATCGATCCTGAACGAGGAGGCCGTGCGGCAGGCTGGCGACGACTATGGCGTCACCACGGTAGACGGGACGGGACCCTTCCGCTTCAAAGAGTGGATCAAGGGCGAGCGCCTCGTGGTGGAACGGAACCCAGACTTCAGGTGGGGACCGCCCATCGTTGAGAATGCCGGTCCGGCACACCTGGACGCCATCGAGTTCCGGGTGATCCCCGAGGCCGCTACCCGCCTGGCGGAGCTCGAGGCGGGCAGTATCCACTTCACCGGTGACATTCCGCCGGTTGAGGTGCAACGGCTGGAAAAGGTGCCCGGGGTCCAAATAGTGCGGTTTGGCCAACTAAACACCACCTTCATTGGCTTCAAGCTGGGTAAGGCGCCCCTTGACGATATCCGGGTGCGACGGGCCATCAATCACGCGATCAACAAGAAGGAAATCGTGGAGGGCGCTTACTACGGCATGGCGGAGGAGGCGTGGGGCCCCATTGCCCCTGCGACCTGGGGTTACAACCCGGCCGTCCGTCAGATCGGTTACGGCTACGATCCCGACGCAGCCAGGCGCCTCCTGGAGGAGGCAGGCTGGATGCCTGGGCCCGGTGGTATCAGACAGAAGGACGGCAGGCCCCTGAAGATCCTGCTCATGTACTCTACGGGGCCCCAGTCGGACGTGATCATCCCCATGGTCCAGGCCCAGCTGCGGCAGGTGGGCATCGACACCGAACTGAGGCTGCTGGAGTGGACCGCGTACCTGGCGGCGCTGAGGGCTGGCGAGCACGAGATGATGTGGATGTGGGTGCGATACACCACCGCCGACATTCTCTACTTCTACTTCCACTCGTCTCAGCGGCCCGCGCCGAACCGGTTCGACTGGGCCGACGAACGCACGGACGAACTGCTACGTGTATCCCGGACAGCGGTGGACCCTGAAGAACGGCTCCGCGCCTACCACGAACTACAGGAGATCGTGGTGCGGGAGGCCATCTGGGCGCCCCTCCTCCATGCTCAGGGCCTCGTAGGAGCGACCAGAAGCGTGCAAGGCCTGCGCGTGCACCCGGCGAACATCCTCTACAAGGGGCTGGATCTCTGGCTAGAGCACTGAGGGGCTCGGAGCGGCCGCTCCCGGCCCGCCCCTGGGTTCAGGCTGACTCTAGCGTGAAACGGGGCGAGGGACGACGCGGGCTTACGTCTTCAGACGGCTCTTGATGCTGGTACCGGTAGCGCTGGGGGTTTCCTTCCTCGTCTTCCTCATTCTCCACTTGACCCCAGGAAACCCGGCATTGCTGCTGGCAGGGTCTGATGCTCCTCCGGAGACCATAGCCGCCATCGAGCGGCAGCTCGGCCTGGACCAGCCAGTTCTGATCCAATATGCGCGTTATCTGACCCGGGCCCTCCAGGGAGATCTCGGGCGGTCCCTTGGCTCACGCCGGCCAGTAAGCTGGGAGATTGCCAGAACCTTCCCTCGGACGCTGGAACTGACGGGCGCCGGCATCGCCGTGGCCATTGCGGTCGGGATTCCGCTCGGCGTGGTGGCCGCAGTGCGGCAGCGGAGTGTGATAGACACGGCCAGCATGTTCCTGGCCCTGGCAGGCTTGGCCATGCCGGTGTTTGCCGTGGGGATCCTGCTGATGTGGACTTTCGGCTACTGGCTTGGCTGGCTACCCATCTCGGGCCGAGGCGGTGGGCTGTGGACCCTGAACGGCCTGCGACACCTGGTGCTACCGGCTGTCACCCTGAGCACTTTCTCCCTGGCCATCTTCGCCAGGATGACCCGCTCAAGCTTGCTCGAAGTCCTGCGCCAGGACTACATCAGAACGGCCCGGGCCAAGGGCCTCAGCGAGCGGGTGGTCATTTACCGGCACGCCCTGAAAAACGCGTTCTTGCCGGTCATCACGGTCGTGGGCACTCAGTTCGGGTTCCTGCTGGGCGGTGCCGTGGTCACCGAGACGGTGTTCGCCTGGCCCGGTGTGGGGCGGTTATCGGTCCAGGCGATTCTGGCCAGGGATTTCCCGTTGGTCCAAGGGATTGTACTGGTTCTGGCGGTCAGCTTCGTGCTGGTGAACCTGCTCGTAGACCTGCTATACGCGGTAATTGACCCTCGGATTCGCTATGAGTGACACGGCGATGCCAACTGCGGCTTCAGCATGGACTCAGGCCTGGCGCCGGTTTCGGGCCAACCGGTCGGCCATTGCCGGCGCAGTCATCTTGGCTTTTTTCGCGGGCGTGGCCGTTCTGGCACCGCTGATCGCAACCCATGACCCCGTGGCGCAGAACGTGCCGGCCCGGTTTAGCCGGCCCTCAGCCGAGTTCTGGTTCGGCGCCGACGAACTCGGCCGCGACGTGTTCAGCCGCGTGGTTTTCGGCAGCCGCATCTCACTTGCGGTAGGCGTTTTCACCGTCCTCATCGGCTTGGGAGTCGGCGTGCCCGTTGGGCTGGCGGCCGGTTTCTTTCCCCGGCTGGATAACGTCCTGATGCGCCTGGTAGATGTCATGATGGCCTTCCCTGGCATTCTGCTTTCCATCGCCATTGTTGCGGCACTGGGACCCAGTTTGCAGAACGCTATGATCGCCGTCGGCATCCAGTCCATTCCCACATTTGTAAGGATCATCCGGGCTTCGGTCCTGAGCTTGCGGGAGCAGGAGTTTGTGGAGGCAGCCAGGGCCGTGGGAGCCATGAATAGCCGGATCATCGCCCAACACGTCCTGCCAAACTGCCTGGCGCCGGTTGTGGTCTACGGGACCCTGATGATGGGGTCCGCCATCTTGTCGGCGGCCACTCTGAGCTTTCTGGGCTTGGGGGCACAACCACCCACCGCTGAGTGGGGCGCGATGGTGGCGACGGCCCGCAACTATCTGCGGGTAGCGCCGCATCTAACCTTCTTTCCGGTGGCAGCCATTTTCTCGGTGGTCCTGGCCTTCAATTTCCTGGGTGACGGTCTGCGAGACGCTCTGGATCCGCGGCTCAAGTGAGGAGAGAGGGTACCATTCCCGGCCTGGCCGGCGCTGGCATGGGCCAGGCGTCTGAGGGGCAGCTTGCCCGTGCGGTTCAGCACGCCTCCTGCCTCCCGTCTACGGTGTGGAACTCCGTGTGGAAGAGTTGCAGCGGGTCGCTGACCTCGATCAGGTGGCGCCGTGCACTAGTACGCCGGCCTGGTGGTGACCGCCTCGTCGAACAGCTGGGCCACCCCGCCCCCGGTGGCCATCTGCCCGCGGAACTCGGCGAATAAGATGTTCGGGCTGGCCAGCAGCGCGGCCTCCCGGGCCAGCTCGTCGGTGGGTGCCACCACCTCCAGCAACAGCCCCAGTTGCTTGGGGGCGTAGGCCACCCCGTATACCCGGATTCCCTTGCCGTAAGGGTGAAACCAGATCCGGAATTCCACGTCGGCCAAGGCGCGCCCGGCCGGGCACCGGACGAAGGCGAGGATCGGTCGCCCACCCGCCCGGTCGCCTCCAGCTTGACCCGGTACGCGGTATCGGCCACGTAGCGCGCCCCGGTCGCGCGGACATCGCGGCTGGCATTATCAGGTGCTAAGGTGCTACTCTCTCATAAATAAAATGTCTGCTGCCTGGACGCACCTTCACTCGGGCGGCGGAAGGGAAGGGGAGGGGCCCCCCGGCGGTCTGGGAAGATGGCGTCCTCCGCCAGCGCCATCGTGCTTTCCCTAGCGCCGTAGG
This sequence comes from Symbiobacterium thermophilum, assembly GCA_020725105.1. Lineage (GTDB taxonomy): Bacteria > Bacillota > Sulfobacillia > DYFQ01 > DYFQ01 > DYFQ01. Next base: position 35,408 of record DYFQ01000027.1, on the reverse strand, counting down.
CGTAGGTCCTCGGCCAGCCTGGCGAGGATCTCGGCCAGGGGCCAGGGGCCCAGGTCGCCTTCGGCCCGGTGCCGCAGGGCGACGGTCTGGTCCTGCTGTTCCCGATCGCCGACCACCAGCATGTAGGGGACCTTTTCCAGCTGGGCCTGGCGGATCTTGTAGCCCACCTTCTCGTCGCGCTCGTCCACCTCGACCCGGTAGCCCGCGGCCCGCACCCGGTCCGCCACGGCCCGGGCGTAGTCGAGATGGCGCTCGCCGATGGGGATGACCCTGGCCTGAACCGGCGCCAGCCAGACGGGAAAGGCGCCGCCGTGGTGCTCGATGAGCAGGCCGAAGAAGCGCTCCATCGACCCGAAGAGGGCCCGGTGGATCATGACCGGCCGGTGGTCCCGGTTGTCAGGACCTTTGTACGTCAGGTCGAACCGCTCTGGCAGGTTGAAGTCCAGCTGGATGGTGGGTCCCTGCCACTCCCGGCCCAGGGCGTCGCGGATCAGGATATCGATCTTGGGGCCGTAGAAGTTGGCCTCGCCCCGCGCGGGCGTGTACTCCAGGCTCATCCGGTCGAGGGCTCCCGCCAGGGCCGGCTCGGCCCGCTCCCAGATGGCGTCGCTGCCCACGTACTTCTCGGGCGTCTCAGGGTCGCGCAGCGACAACCGCACGTGGTAGTCGTGAAAGCCAAAGGCCTCGATGATGTCCCGGGCGAAGTCCACCGTCTCCTGGATGACCTCTTCCACCTGGTCTTCCCGGCAGAAAATGTGGGCGTCGTCCTGGGTGAACGCCCGCACGCGCAGTAGCCCGTGGAGCACCCCCGACCGCTCGTAGCGGTACACCGTGCCCCACTCGGCCCAGCGCAGGGGGAGTTCTTTGTAGCTGCGGGGTCGGCTCCGGTAGATCATCATGTGGAACGGGCAGTTCATCGGTTTCAGGAGGTACTCCACGCCGTCGATGTCGATGGGAGTGTACATGTTTTCCTTGTACCAGTCCCAGTGGCCGCTGATTTCCCAGAGCCGGCGGTTGGCGATGTGGGGCGAGTAGACCAGCCCGTAGCCGCGCCGGAGGTGTTCCTGGCGGGCGAAATCCTCGGCCAGGTGCCGGATGATGCCGCCGTTGGGGTGCCAGAGTACCAGGCCGGGTCCGACCTCGTCGTGGATGGAGTACAGGTCAAGGTCCCGGCCGAGGCGCCGGTGATCCCGCCGCCGGGCCTCCTCGAGCCGTTTGAGGTAGGCGTCCAGATCTGCCCGGGACTCAAAGGCCGTGCCGTAGATCCGCTGGAGCATGGGGTTTCGCTCGTCGCCCCGCCAGTAGGCGCCGGCGGCGTGCAAGAGCTTCACCGCCCGGAGCCGCCCGGTGGAGGGCAGGTGCGGCCCGCGGCACAGGTCGACGAACTCCCCCTGCCGGTAAAGGGACACGGGCTCGTCAGGCGGTAGCTCGTCGAGGATCTCCAGCTTGTACTGCTCGTTCAGGTCCCGGAAGAGGTGCCGGGCCGCCTCGGGCTCGACGGCCTCCCGGTGGATGGGGTAGTCGGCCTTGATGATGGCCTGCATCTCCCCCTCGATGGCCTCGAGGTCTTCGGGTGTGAAGGGCCGCGCCACGTCGAAGTCGTAATAGAATCCTTCCTCGATGGGCGGGCCGATGGCCAGCCTGGCCTCGGGAAACAGCCGCTTCACCGCCTGGGCCAGCACGTGGGCGGCCGAGTGACGGTAGACCTCGCGCCCCGCCTCGTCATCGAAGGTGAGAAACTCCAGTTCCACGTCGGCATCCAGCGGCCGGTCCAGGTCGATCACCTGCTCGCCGCCGACGATCTGCTCGCCGGTGACCCGGGCGGCGACGGCGTTCGCCTGTGCATCCCGGTCGAGGCTGGCCAGGATCTCCCGGGGGGTCGTGCCGCGGGGCACCTCTACCGGCCCGTCGGCCAGCGTCACCCTGATCAAGCTCATCCCGGCGTCCTCCCTTCGGTTCCGTTGTTGGGTGATGGAAAACAAAAACCCCCGCCCGTAGGGACGGGAGTCGTTCCCGCGGTTCCACCCTGCTTGGGCCGGCCGCCTGACCCGCCGGCGCGGGTGGCGGCGTGGCGCCCGCTCGGAGCCCGCTAACGGGGGCATGCCGCGCCGGCCTACTTCGGTCGGCGGCCCCGGGGTCCCGACGGTTCGGCCGGAAGCTCGGGGTTGGTCTTCAGGCCGCGGGTCTCGGAGCGCTCACACCCGGCGTCACGCCGGCGCTCCTTCGCTTGGATCCCTGCCGGCCTTAATCGTCCCCGTCATCGCCCCGTGGCCCGGCCCGGCGGGCCGGCCATCAGCTTGGTTGCATTGTACCGGCCCGGTCAGCCGGGTGTCAACCGAGCGGCTACCCGAGCCCCACGAAGAGGGTGAACACGGCCGCCTGCAAGAGCCCGATCAGGAGGCCGATCAGCCCGCCCAGCCACACGATATACCGGAGTTCGCGAGCCGCAACCCCGCGGACCAGGCGTTCGAGTTCCTCCAGGTTCAGGGCTTCCAGGCGTTCCTGCACCAGCCCGGCGATGTCCAGGCCGGAAGCGATCAGGTCCTTGAGTTCTCCTGTTGAGCGGTCCAGCCAGGCCGCCGTCTCCCGCCGGGAGAGTTCGGCGGCCACGCCGGTGACGGCGTCCGCCAGCGGCCGGGGCAATAGCGCCGGCATGCTTTCCCGGAGCCGGGCGGCCGCGTGCCGGGCAACGCTGGCCGCCACCTGGTCGCGCAGGCCGGGCGTTACAATCCGGTCCACCAGATCCGTGGAATCGACCAGCTCGTCCTGGACCAGGCGGCCGACCCTCAGGGCCAGGTCGCTGCGAAACCTGGGCAACAGCCCCCACAGCCGGAAGGGACCCGGCCCCACCGGGCGGCGGGGCCGGAACAGGAGGGTGATCGCCAGGGCGTTGGTGAGCCAGCCGATCAGGGCGCCCACCGCCGGCATGAGCAGCCAGGGCAGGATCATGGGTGCCAGCTTCTAGGAGCGCACGCGGCTCTCCTCCGCGGGGTCGACCGGATGGGGTCGCTGGCAGAGGGTGCAGCCGGTGCACACCTCCAGCCTTCCCCCGAACACCTTGCCGATGGTCTCCAGGGCCTTATGGGTCGCGCGGCCCTGGCTGATCCCGGCAGGCGCGTGTACCAGCAGCTGCCGGGGAGCGATGCTCACGAGCAGCGAAAGCAGCAGGTCCTCCCGGCTCGCCCCGCCGCCCTCCTGGCCGCCCGCCGGCCGGGCCGCGTCGTCCATCAACTGGAAGCCGCCGCCGGGCTCCAGGATGACCTGCAACCGTTCAAGCCCCGGCTTCTGGCCTTCGACGAACACCCGGAGCAGGCCGACGAACTCCTGGTACTCCCGTTCCATCAGGTATTCCTCGACTGCCCGGTCCAGGGCAGCCTCCAGTTCACCGGCGTATTCCTGAACCCTGAAGGCGACGAAGCCTTCGATGATCAGGGCCGGTTCTTCGGTCAAGAACTCCTGGATGCGCCGGGCCATCCAGCGTTTCCGGGCGATCTTACGACCCAGTGTCATGCCATGGTCGTCGCCGGCGCACAGGTGCCGGTGGGCCAGACTGCGGATGATCCGCTGCTCGTGGGGGGAAAAATAACCATAGTGCAGCCGGACCAACCGTTCAAGTACGGTCTGCTCCCAGTGGTTGACGATGACGTCGGACACGGCATTGGATATGAAGCGACCCAGGATCGCACGCTGGTTGCCGGCCGACTGTGGCTCGGGGGTGCAGTGAAACAGGCGTAGCTTACCGGCTGCCTCTTCCCGCAGCCTGACAGCCAGCCCCTGCTGGGCCAGGAACCTGGTTTCCAGTTCGAGGCGCTGGCGCAGATCGTCGATATGGTATGCCGAAGCGATGCAGATTGCCTGAGGATTCACGGTGCTGCCCTCCCGGGTCCTTCACCGCCGGCTGGTCCGGGGTCACGGGGTAAAGGACGGGTGCGCTGCGGCGTGGCGCGTCAGCCGCATGAGGGTGGGCCACGGTCGATTCGCTGTTTACCAGCACCTGTATCATATGCGGGGCCGGGGCGGGGCATACGGGAGGTTGTCAACCAGGCGTGGCGGTCTGTGGCGGCGATGGCAACTCGTCGCGACCGCCGCTCACCGGTGGGGTAAACAAGAGGGCGTCTCCGGGAGACAGCGTGTCCTGCCAGCCGGTGGTGTCACCGTTGCGTACCGGAACCACCCACCCGGGGGGCACCGCCGCGCGAACGGGATGCCCCCCGGGCGGATCCTTTGTCGCGACCGTGCCGGACGGCGGCTCCAGTGGCAGGCCGGCCGCCCGGTAGGCGTCAAGCACCGTCATCCCCTGCGCCCAGGGGACCAGCGTTTCCCCCCGGGGTCCCAGGTATGGCCGGAGCGCCCCGATGGCCCTCACGCGGACGGCGCCCGATGCCTCGATTCCGGCCACGGTCCCGCTACCCGGCCACGGTCCCGCTACCCGGCGCCGGCGGGCCGGCGGGCAAAGGCCGGTGGCCCGATCTCCAGCCGCTCCAGGGTTTCTGGCTTCGGGTGGCCGTTTTCGTCCCAGCCGCGCAACTGGTAGTACCGGTCCAGCAGGCGTTGGATGTCGGCCAGGTCGGCGTGGTGGCCGTGGGCCGGTCCGCCCTCGACCGGTTCCTCGTAGAATCGACGCGGCGGCAGGTCGTCGGCACGGCCGAACCCGGGCCGGTCGCGGATGGCCATCAGCCGGGTGATGTTCCACACCCGCTCCGCCAGGTGGGTCAGGTGCTCCCAGGTCACCGGCTCGCCGGTGACCGCCGAGAGCATCTCGGCGTAGTGCTCGGTGCCGAAGCCCACTTCGATCCAGGGGAACCGGCAGACGCACAGCATGTCGTAAACCGGGCGAAGGTGCTGCAGCTCGATGACCTTCTCCGCCTTGCCCTCCACCTTGTAGCGCCCCACTTCGATGTCGTGGAGGATGGCCCAGGCCCGATTGTGGTGCGCCCCGATGTCGCAGGTCATGTAGGAAAGCAGCATGGCCAGGGTGTTGCGGGGCTCGTAGCCGCTGACCTCCAGGCCCTTCACGTGGATGGCATAGGCGTCGCTGCCACCGCCCAGCGCCTGGGCGGCGTGGCGGACCCCGCCGGCCAGGAGGTCGCCCACGCCCCGGCGGTAGGCGATCTGCTCCATGAGCCAGGCCAGGCTCTCGTAGTCACCGAAGGCCAGCTTTCGCCCGTCCGTGTCCTGCCGGGTGATGAGGCCGCGCTCGAACGCTTCCACGGCGAAGCTGGCCACGGCGCCGGCGGAGATGGCGTCCAGGCCCAGCTGGTCACAGAGCCAGTTGAGGTGGGCCACCTCCTCCAGCCGGGCCATGCCCAGGTTAGAGCCTAAAAGGGCCATGGACTCGTACTCGGGCCCCTCCACGTAGCGCTCCGTGCCGTCAAGCCGGGCCCGGGAGTACTTGCCGCAGGGGATGGCGCAGGCGGTGCAGCCCTTGTCCCGCACCAGGATCCGGCGCCTGAGGGTCTCGCCCGTCAGTTCCTGCCAGTGGTCGTGGGTTCCCCGGCGGAAGTTCTCCGTCGGCAGCGCCCCCACTTCGTTGATGAGGGTGGTGACGCCCGCCGTACCGTAGGGCGTCCAGCTGGCGGTGCCGGGCAGCGAGAAGATGTGGCGGAACAGCCGCTGGCCCACCTGCATCACCCGGCGGGGGTTGGCCACCGGCAGGCTCCGGGTGCCCCGGACGGCGATGGCCTTTATGTTCTTGGAACCCAGCACCGCGCCGACGCCGGTCCGTCCGGCCTGGCGGCCGAAGTCATGACTGATGCAGGCAAAGACCACCCGGTTCTCGCCGGCCGGGCCGATGACGGCCACCTGGAAGTCCTCGCCGAGCTTCTCCTTGAGTCGGACCTCCGCGTCGAAACTGCCGAGGCCCCAGAGGTCGCCGGCGGGGAGAAGCCGGACCCGGCCGTCGTCGATCACGAGCACGCTCGGCTCGGAAGCCCTGCCCCGGATGACCAGGGCGTCGTAACCGGCCATGCGCACGGCCAGGCCGAAGTGGCCGCCCATGTTGGAGTCGCCGTACAGACCGGTGGCCGGAGACCTGGCGGCGAAGGTGACCTTGCCGGTGTTGGGCATGAACACGCCGGTCATGGGGCCGGGCGCGACCACCACCGGGTTGTCCGGCCCGAAGGGGTCGGTGCCGGGCACCAGTTCGTCGTAGAGCAGTCGCGCGGCGAAGCCGCGGCCGCCGATGTAGCCGCGGGCCAGGGCCTCGCCGGTGGAGGTGATCCAGTGGGCCCCCCGATCCAGGTCAACCCGCAGGATCGCGTTCCAGTAGCCGCCCGGCATCATCGCGCATTCCTCCAGACCGGCGCCATGTTTTCCACCTTGCCGTCCTTGTCGACCAGGGCCCGGGTGGGGCAGTACCTGACACACTGGCCGCAGGACACGCATTTGATGGCGTGGGGCACGTCAGCGTGGAAGAAGATGGCGTCCCGGGGACAGGCGTCGGCGCAAAGCGTGCAGGGCAGGCGGCACTTGTCGGGGTCGATCCAGTAGCCGCTGGCCTTCCGGTAGATGGCCTGATGGGGGCAGGCGGCGGCACAGTCGCCGCACTGGTCGCAGCAGGCAATGCGGTAGGCGCCGGGGGCCGGGAACTCGCCCCGGATGCGAATGGCCGCCTTCCTGGGATTCAGTTCCTTGAAGAGTACCAGGCTGCAGACGAGTTCGCAGGCCAGACAGCCGGAGCACTCCTCCTCCAGGGCCTGGAGGATCAAGGGGCGTCACTCCTCTCTCCTTTCGGCGGGACGGGGCCGTGCGACGGCGGTCCCGGGTGGTGGTGTCACCGGAGAAGGACATTCACCCTGGTGACTGCGGTTTCCTCTGTCGTCGCCGGCGCACGGGCTGCGGCGGTTTATTGACTGGCCGGTGGGGCCGTGTTAGACTTAGATGGCTTCAACGGGCGGCGTTGCCAGGCCGGCAGCGCCGCCCGTCAGTGAAAACATATCCAGTCGGGGTTGAACCTGGCCGACCAGGCGATCAAAGCGGAAGCGTCCCGCTTCTCACCTTATAGCGCCGCCGTTGGGGGTTGCTCATAAGGTTTCCCGGTCCGGCACCGGCCCGCCGGAGGGCGGGCATCCGGCACTGGCAGTGATGGCGGGGCGACGCTCCTGCCATTTTTCATTTGTGCCTGGCCGTCGCCAAGCACCTGGAGGTGTGAACATATAGCCAAGGAGCGCTGGGACTACCGGATCAACCATCAGATCCGGGCTCGGGAAGTGCGGCTCATCGGTCCCGACGGAACGCAGCTCGGGATCGTCCCGCTGAAGGACGCCCTGCACATGGCCCAGGAGCACAACCTTGACCTGGTCGAGGTCGCCTCCCAGGCCCGTCCGGTGGTCTGCCGGATCATGGACTTCGGCAAGTTCAAGTACGAGCAGGCCAAGCGGGAACGTGAGGCCCGCAAGAAGCAGCGGGGCGGCGACCTGAAGGAAGTCAAGATGCGTCCCAACATCGAGGACCACGACTTCGAGGTCAAGGTCAGAAACGCGCTGCGCTTCCTGCAAGAGGGCGACAAGGTCAAAGCCACCATCATGTTCCGGGGACGGGAGATCGTTCACGCCCACCTGGCGGCGCAGCTCCTGGAGCGACTGGCCCAGCGCGCCACGGACATTTCCAGTATCGAGCGGCCACCCCGGCTGGAAGGGCGCAACATGGTCATGATCCTGGCTCCCCGCAGCCGGGGATAGGAGGACGGCGAAGCATGCCCAAGATGAAGACCCACAAGGGCACGGCCAAGCGAATGAAGGTCACGGCCCGCGGCAAGGTCGTGCGGCCGCCGGCGGGAAAGCGGCACCTCTTGTCGCACAAGACGGCCAAGCGCAAGCGGCGGCTACGCCAGGCAGTGCCGGTCGACGAGACGCAGGCCCGCCGGGCCAGGCGGCTCTTGCCGTACGAGTAGGGCCCAGGGAGGTCTGTGAGCCATGGCCAGGGTGAAGCGGGGCGTCACCGCCCGCAAGCGCCACAAGAAGCTCCTGAAACTTGCCAAGGGTTACCGGATGACCCGGTCCAAGCTGTTCCGGCCCGCCAACGAGACGGTCTTGAAGGCGCTGTGGTACTCGTACCGGGACCGGCGGGACCGCAAGGGTTTCTTCCGCCGCCTGTGGATAACGCGGATCAACGCCGCGGCCCGCACGGAAGGCATGAGTTACAGCCGGCTGATGAACGGTCTGCGCAAGGCGGGCGTCGAGGTGAACCGCAAGCACCTGGCGGACCTGGCGGTCCGTGACCGCGAGGCCTTCCAGGCGCTGGTGAGCAAGGCTAAAGAGTCGTTGCAGGCCTAGGGACCGGCCCCAGACCGGCGACGACCTGCCGCGGCCCAAAGGCGCCCATCCCGGGATGGGCGTTTTCGTCGGTGAAGGGCAGGGGCTAGAGCAAGGGGGTCCGGACCATCGCATTCCAGCCGCAAGTCTCCCTGTCCAGGCGGCTGACGCCGTCACCCGCCCAGGTGCTGGTGCTCGGTTTTGCCGTCGCCATCGCCCTGGGGACCGTCGCCCTCATGCTGCCCGTCGCCACCCGCGACGGCCAGGGGCTTTCACTGGTGGACGCCCTGTTCACCGCCACCTCGGCCGTGTGCGTGACCGGGCTGGTGGTGGTGAACACCGCCAGCCACTTCACCCCCTTTGGCCAGGTCGTCATCCTCGTGCTCATCCAGGTGGGAGCACTCGGCATCATGACCATGTCGACCTTCCTGGCGGTTCTGGTGGGCAAGCGTATCTCCCTGCGGGAGCGGCTGGTCCTCCAGGAGGCCACCGGCAGCCTGTCCCTGGCCGGGCTGGTCCGGCTGACGCGGACCATCGCCCTGGTGGCGCTGACCATCGAAGCCGCCGGCGCATTGGTGCTGACAGGGCGGTTTGCCCGGACCTACCCGCTTCCGGAAGCGCTGTATCTCGGCGTCTTTCACTCGGTCTCCGCGTTCGGCAACGCCGGCTTCGACCTGTTCTCCGCCAGCCTGCAAGGGTACGCCACCGACGCCCTGGTCGTCGGGGTTGTCACGGCTCTGGTGGTCATCGGCGGGCTCGGGGTCTACGTGTTACTGGACCTGTTTCCGCTGCGGCCCTTCCGCCGGCTCGGACTCCACACCAGGCTGGTGCTGGTGGTTACCGGCGTGCTCCTGGCGATGGGGGTCGCGGCGATACTGCTGTTCGAAGCGACCAATCCCCGGACCCTGGGCGCGCTCCCTTGGGGTGACCGGCTGGTGAACTCGCTGTTGCTGTCGGCCACCCCGCGCACGGCCGGCTTCTCAACCGTGCCGGTGGCCGAGATGGAGCCCGTGACCAGGTTCTTGGTGATGATCCTCATGTTCGTCGGCGGCTCCCCGGGCAGCACAGCGGGGGGCATCAAGACCACCACCCTGGCCACCCTGGTCCTGGCGGTCAGGGCAGCCGCGACCCGGCGAACGGAGGTCTGCTGCTTCGAGCGGCGGTTTCCCCGGGAAGTGGTGGAGAAGGCGCTGGCCATCTTCGCCATGGGCGCGGGCCTGGTGGCGCTGAGCACCATGGCCCTGCTCATCACGGAGCAGGCGCCGCTCGGGGACGTCCTGTTCGAGGCCGTCTCGGCTTTCGGCACGGTAGGTCTGTCCACGGGGTTGACCTCTGAACTTTCGGCGGCAGGCCGGCTGGTCGTGGCCGCGACCATGTTCGTGGGCCGGATCGGCCCGCTGACCCTGGCCATAGCCATCGCTCAGCGGAGACCGGTCAACGCCGTGGTGGCTTATCCGGAGGAGCGGGTGATGGTCGGGTAGCCCGCGCGCCCGAAGGAGGAACACGGGGTGCGACAGTTTGCCGTCATCGGCCTGGGCAGGTTCGGCTCCAGCCTGGCGGAGACCCTGTCCTCGCTGGGGTACGACGTGCTCGGGGTGGACAAGGACCCGGCGCGGGTCCAGGCGCTGGCCAACAAGGTGACCCACGCCGTGCAGGCGGACGCCACCGACGAGGAAACCCTGAAGGCGCTGGGGATCCGAAACTTCGACGTGGTGGTGGTCGCCATCGGCTCCAACCTCCAGGCCAGCCTGCTGATAACGGTCCTCGTCAAGGAACTGGGCGTGCCGCTGGTGGTGAGCAAGGCCACGGGCGACCTCCACGGGAAGGTGCTGGAACGGATCGGCGCCGACCGGGTGGTCTTCCCCGAGCGGGACATGGGCTTCCGCCTGGCTCACAACCTGAGTTCGGCCAACATCATCGACCACATCGAGCTGTCCCCCGACTTCAGCCTGGTGGAGATCAAGGCGCCGCAGGCCATGATCGGCAAGACCCTGCGCCAGCTTGACCTGCGGGCCCGGTACGGGGTGAACGTGATCGTCATCCGCCGGGGCGACCAGATCATCGTTTCCCCCCGCGCCGACGACCGGCTGCAGGAAGGAGACGTGCTGGTGGTCATTGGCGAGCACGAGGGGCTGGCCAGGCTGGAACGGCGCCAGATGGACTAGCGGCGTGGTGTGCCGGCCGTGCCCGTGGTGACCAGCGCGAGAAACCCCTGGGTCAAGGCATATCGCCGGCTTCAGACCAGGGGGGGCCGGCGGGAGCGGGGAGCCGTTCCCCTGGAAGGAGTCCGGCTGATGGAGGAAGCGCTGGCGGCCGGGCTTCCTTTCGAGTTCGCCCTCTTCGACTCCCAGCTGGCGAGCCGGCCCCAGGGAAGACCGCTGCTGGAGGCGCTGCGAGGCGCCGTACCCCGCGGCGCCCTGGTGGAGGTCACGCCGGCCGTGCTCAGGGCCGTCGCCGACACCGACACGCCCCAGGGGGTGCTGGCGGCCGTCAAGCTGCCCGGCTGGACCTGGGAGGACCTCTGGCGCCGCCCCGACCCCCTCGTCCTGGTGATCGACGGACTGCGCGACCCCGGCAACCTGGGCACGCTCATCCGCAGCGCCGAGGCGGCGGGAGCCGCCGGGGTCGTGGTCAGCCGGGGGACGGTGGATCCGACCAACCCCAAGACCCTCCGGGCGGCCATGGGGGCCAGCTTTCGCCTGCCGGTGCTGGAGACGGCCTCGGGGATCGAGGCCGCCCGGCTCCTCCGGCGGCGGGGTGTCCGGCTGGTGGCGACCGACCCCCGGGCCAGCCGCCCGGTGTTCGCCGCCGACCTGACGGGGCCGGTGGCCGTGGCGGTAGGCGGTGAGGCGGCGGGACTCGGGCCGGGCCTGCGAGCCGCCGCCGACGAGGTGGTCACGATCCCCATCCTTGGGGCGGCGGAATCCCTCAACGCCGCCGTGGCCGGGGCGATAGTCCTGTACGAGGCGGTGCGCCAGCGGTTGACGGCGCGGGACCAGCGGGGCTAGCTCGCCGGAGGGTCGTGTTGCCGCCCCCCCGGCGCTGTGCTATAATGCGGCTACGCAGGTACCTGCCAGTTGACCCCCACCGGGGACGTCCGGAAGGATGTGGTTCGCCGGTGTGGACGGCGGAGTTTTTCTGGTGGCTCTTCGAGCGTACGGGCTCCGTGGTAGCGTATCTGCTTTACAAGCGATTGTCCCTGCAGTGACGTTCCCGGCCCCGGACGCGGGGAGCCGCGGACTGGCGGCGGGGCGCGGCAGGTGACAGGTCCCTCCAGAAGGCGAGGACGGAGCGAGTAGGCCGGCCTCGGGGATCACGTCAGGGAGGGGGCGCCGATGACTGGGAGCGCTCCCGGATCCCGCCGGCCGAAATTCCCTCCCGAGCCGCCGGCTGAAGCGTCCGGGCCCGGGCAGCCCGGGGCCGGACGTGGGTAGGCCGGGCCGGAACCTTCCCCGTTGGCGGAAGGCGGGCATCCGCGGTGGCGGGTGCCCGAAGAGGGAGACCAGGGCTCAAGTGACCGAGTCCGGGTCTTACCAGGGTGGTACCGCGGAAGCGAAGGCGGCTTTCGTCCCTGACGGAAGCCGTCCTTAGTTTTTTGTGCCGAAGGGCGGTGCGGGGAGTGGATGCCATGACCGAGCTGCGCGAACTCGAACGCGCCCTTTCCGCCGTCGAGGCGGAGGCCCGGTCGGCCGTGGAGGCCGCCGCCAGGCCGGAAGAACTGGAGGCGCTGCGCCTGCGGTACCTGGGCAAGAAAGGCAGGCTGACCGCCTTGAAGCGGGAAGTCGGCCGCCTGCCGGCCGAGCTCCGGCCGGAGTTCGGGCGCATGGTCAACCGCGCCAGCGCCGCCATCGAGGCGATGCTGGCCTCGCGCCTGGAGGCGCTGGCCAGGGACGAGACGGCCCGCCGGCTGGAGGCCGAGCGGCTGGACGTCACCTTCCCCGGGCGTCCCTGGCCGCGGGGCCACCTGCATCCCGTTTACCAGGTGTGGGAAGCCATCGAGGCCATTTTCGTGGCCATGGGCTTCGACGTGGCCGAGGGGCCGCAGGTGGAGTGGGACGACTACAACTTCGTGGCCCTGAACATCCCCAAGGACCACCCGGCCCGCGACATGCAGCAGTCCTTTTACGTCGCCGGCGAGATGCTCCTGCGGACCCAGACCTCGCCGGTCCAGATCCGGTACATGCGGGCCCGGTGCCCTGAGCTGCCCATCAGGATGATCGCGCCCGGCCGGGTGTTTCGCCGGGACGACGACGCCACCCATTCCCCCATGTTCCACCAGGTGGAGGGGCTGGTGGTGGACCGGGGGATCAGCCTGGGGGACCTGAAGGGCTGTCTCGACCTGTTTGCCCGGGAGATGTTCGGGGCCGCCGCCCGCACGCGCTTCCGGCCGAGCTACTTCCCGTTCACCGAGCCTTCGGCCGAGGTCGACGTGTCGTGCACCGTCTGCGGCGGCACCGGCTGCCGAACCTGCGGCTACAGCGGCTGGCTGGAGATCCTGGGGGCGGGGATGGTCCACCCCCAGGTGCTGGCCAATGGAGGTTACGACCCGGAAGAGGTGACCGGGTTCGCCTTCGGGATGGGGATTGAACGCATCGCCATGCTGCGTTACGGCGTGGACGACCTGCGGCTGTTCTTCGGTAACGACCTGCGCTTTCTGGAGCAGTTCTAGGGAGGGCCGGACGATGCGGGTATCCCTTGAGTGGCTGAGCGAGATGGTCACCGTTCCCTGGCCCGCCGAGGAACTGGCCGAACGGCTGACCATGGCCGGGGTCAAGGTGGAGGCCGTCCGGCGTCCCTTCGACGGGCTCTCGGGCGTGGTGGTCGGCCGGGTAGAGGCCATGGACCGCCACCCGGCGTCCGACGCCCTCTGGCTCGCCCGGGTACTGGTGACGGAGGAGACGGGAACCGGCGCGCGCCGGCTGACCATAGTGAGCGGCGCGGGCAACCCCCGGCCGGGCGACCTGGTGTGCGTCGCACCGCCCGGGGCGGTGCTCCCCGGCGGCTGGCGGATCGACCGCCAGGAGATCCGGGGCCAGGTGTCCGAGGGCATGCTGCTGGCCGCGTCCGAGCTGTTGCTGGGGGCAAAGCCCCGGCCCGACGAGGAGATCCTGGTCGTTGCGCCGGATGCCAGCTACCCGGGAGGACCGCCCCGGATCGGCCAGGACGTGGTGTCCCTTCTGGAGCTGGACGACGTCGTTTTCGAACTGGACCTCACCCCCAACTACGCCGTGCACTGCCAGTCGGTCTTCGGGGTGGCCATGGAAGTGGCGGCCCTGGCGGCCGAGGTGGACCCGGCCTGCGGCCGGGTGCGAAAGCCGGTGGGGGAGTGGGCCGGGGAGGGCCCGCCCGTTTCGGAGGTGGCCCGGGTGGTGGTGGAGGAGCCCGAGCTCTGCCCGCGATACGTCGGGTGCGGGGTCGTCGAGCTGAAGCCTGGCCCGGCACCCTTGTGGCTACAGCGGAGGCTGGCCGCCTCCGGACTGCGTCCCATCAACAACGTGGTGGACGTGACCAACTACGTGATGCTGGAGTGGGGGCAGCCGCTGCACGCCTTTGACGCCGCCCGGCTTGAGGACCGGACGATCGTCGTCCGGCGGGCCCGGCCCAAAGAGAGCCTGGTGACCCTTGACGGGGTGGAACGGAACCTGGACGAGGAAGTTCTGGTCATCGCCGACGCCCGGCGGGCGGTGGGCATCGCCGGGGTCATGGGCGGCGAGAACACCGAGGTCTCTTCCGCCACCCGGGAGGTGCTGCTGGAGGCGGCCCACTTCGATCCCCGGTCCGTCCGGCGTACCTCCCAGCGGTTCGGCATCAGGTCCGAGGCGGCCATCCGCTTCGAGAAGTGGGTGGACCCGAACACCACGCCCGTGGCGGCCGACCGGGCGGTGGCCCTCTTGCGGGAGGTGGCCGGGGGCGTTCCGGCCCGCGGGCGGATCGACTGCTATCCCAGGCCCTACGAGCCGCGGCGCATCCGCGTCCGGCCCCGGCGCGTGAACCTGCTCCTGGGCACGGATCTGGACGCGACGGACCAGGCCAACCTGCTGGAGCGGCTCCACTTCGAGGTGGACGCGGTGGCCGCCTACCCGGCCCCCGGCCGCGAGGCGGCCACGGCGGCCCAGCCGGCGGACCGCGAGATCGACCTGTGGGTCACGGTGCCCACCCGGCGGCAGGACGTGGCGGGTGAGGCGGACGTGGCCGAGGAGATCGCCAGGCTGTATGGCTACGGGCGGATCGCCAGCACGATGCCGCGGGGCCAGCTGACCAGGGGCCACAGGCGCCCCGTCCGGCAGGCGGCGGACCAGGTCCGCCACCACCTGGCGGGGCTGGGGCTGACCGAGGTGGTGACCTACGCGTTTCTGCACCCCGGGGTCTTCGACCGGCTGCGGCTGCCGCCCGACCACCCGCACCGGCGGGCGGTTCGCCTGCGCAACCCGATGACGGAAGACCAGAGCCTGCTCCGGCCGTGGCTTGTCCCGTCGGTCCTCGAGGCGGCGGCCGCGAACGTGCGCCGGCGGGCGGATTCGGTTCGCCTGTTCGAACTGGGCACCGTGCACCTGCCGGCCGGGAAAGAGGCCGAAGAGCTGCCCCGGGAAGAGACCCGGCTGGCCCTTTTGCTGTGGGGCTACGACGGTCCGCCGGCCTGGAACCGATCCCGGCGGGAAGTGGACTTCTACGACCTGAAGGGGTTGGTCGAGGAGGTGCTGGCCTTCGTGGGGGTCGACGGCGCGTTCGCGCCGGCCACCCCACGTATCACCCCGGCAGGCAGGCGGTGGTCGAGACCTCGGGGCGGACCCTTGGACACCTGGGCGAGGTGCACCCGGAGGTCCTGGCGGCCTACGGCTGGGACCGCCGGGCGTACGTGGCTGAGCTGCACTTCGAGACCCTCGTGGAACTGGCCCGGCCCGTGCGCCAGTACGTGCCGCCGTCCCGCATCCCCGGCGCCCAGCGGGACGTGGCGGTGCTGGTGCCCAGGTCACTGCCGGCGGACCGGGTGGCGGCGGCCGTCCGCGAAGGGGCCGGCCCCCTCCTGGACAGCATGGTCCTGTTCGACGTTTACGAGGGGGACCCGGTCCCCGAAGGCTGGCGCAGCCTGGCCTACTCCCTGGTCTACCGGGCGCCGGACCGGACCCTGACCGACGCCGAGGTGGACGAGGTGCACGGCCGCGTCCGCCAGGCCCTGGAGGCCATCGGCACCCGGCCCCGCTGAGGGCCGGAACCCCCCAGGAGACAGGCCGGCCTGCGGTCCGCGGTCCGGGACGCTATGGCCAGGATAACCGCGCCCCGGGGGCGAACGAGCTTGTCACAACAAGCTTCGCAGACGCGAAAGTACCGGGGGTTTGTCACGGTGGACGCGGCGCCGGGAGCCAACGAGAGGACCTCGGGCGCGGACCAGCGCCAGGGAGGGCGTGCCCGGGTGGAGGTGTTCGGACACAGCTACACCCTGCGGGGTGATGCGCCCGCGGAGTACCTGGCCGCCCTGGCCGCCCGGGTCGACCGGTTGATGCGGGCCATCGCCGCCTCCAGCCCGAGGCTGGGCCCCGTCGAGGTCGGGGTCCTGGCCGCGCTGCGCCTGTGCCACCAGGTGGAGCAGCTGGAGCGCGAGGTGACCGGCCTGCGCCGCCGGCAGGAGGAACTCGAGCGCCTCCTGGCCGCCGAGTGGGACGGCCGGCTGGAAGGGGAAGGGTCGATCCGATGACCGACCCCATCCGGGTCGTGGCCGCGTTGGAGGAGATCGCCGACCGGCTGGAGATCCGGGGCGAGGCCTTTTTCAAGGTCCGCGCCTACCGCCGGGCGGCCCAGGTCGTCTCCGCGCTCACCGAAGACCTGGCCTTGCTCTATCAGCGGGGCGAACTGGACCAGTTGCCGGGCATCGGGCCGGCCCTGGCCCAGAAGATCGGTGACGTCCTCACCACCGGCACCTGCCCGTTGCTGGAACGGCTACGCCGGGAAGTGCCCGGCGGGCTCCTTGACCTCCTGGCCCTGCCCGGCATCGGCGGCAAGACCGTGGGCCACCTCTGGCGGAGCCTGGGCATCGAGAACCTGGACGCCCTGGAGGAGGCCGCTCAGGCCGGTCGCCTGCGCGAGCTGCCGGGCTTTGGCGAGAAGAAGGAGCGGAACGTGCTGGCGGCCATCGCCGGCCTGCGCCGGCGGCGGGAGCGGGTCCCCCTCGGCGCACTCCGCCCGGTGGCCCTGGCCCTGGTCGAGGCACTGGCCGCCCACCCGGCCGTCGGCCGGGTGGCCATGGCCGGCAGCCTGCGCCGCTGGCGGGAAACGGCCAAAGACATCGACCTGGTGGCGGCGGCCGAGGACCCCGCTCCCGTCCTGGACGCCTTCAGCCGCCTGGAGCAACTGGACCGGGTGGTCGCCCGGGGGGAGACGAAGGTCAGCGCGGTGCTGAAGACCGGCGTGCCCCTGGACCTCCGGGTGGTGCGGCCGGGCGCCTA
This sequence comes from Symbiobacterium thermophilum, assembly GCA_020725105.1. Lineage (GTDB taxonomy): Bacteria > Bacillota > Sulfobacillia > DYFQ01 > DYFQ01 > DYFQ01. Next base: position 18,715 of record DYFQ01000027.1, on the reverse strand, counting down.
CTGGACGGCGCTGCACCACTTCACCGGCTCGGCCGAGCACCACGTCCAGTTGAGGGGGTGGGCCAGCGAGCGCGGCTTCCGGATCAACGAGTACGAGCTGCTGGGCCCCGACGGCAAACCCCGGCCGGTCCAGGCCGAGGAGGAACTCTACGGCCTCCTCGGGCTGGCCTACGTGCCCCCGGAACTGCGCGAGGGCGGGGGCGAGATCGAGGCGGCGGCGGAAGGCTCGCTGCCACGCCTGGTCAGCCTCGAGGACATTCGTGGCGACCTGCACGCCCACACCGACTGGACCGACGGCGCCCACTCGCTGGAGGCCATGGCCCGGGCGGCGAAGGACAGAGGATACCAGTACCTGGCCATCACGGACCACGCCAGGGCCCTGGCCATGGCGGGCGGCCTGGACGCCGACCGGCTGCGCCGGCAGGTGGAGGCCATCCGGCGGCTCAACGAGACGCTGGAGGGGTTCCGGTTGCTCGCCGGGATCGAAGCCAACGTCATGGCCGACGGCAGCCTGGATCTGGAGGACGAGGTCCTGGCGGAACTGGACGTGGTCGTCGCGAGCGTCCACTCCCACTTCAACCAGGACGAGGCCACCATGACCCGCCGGGTGATAAGGGCGATGGAGAACCCCCACGTCGACCTGATAGCCCACCCGACCGGCCGCCTGCTCGGCGCCCGCGACCCGTATGCCATCGACGTGGACGCCGTCATCGAGGCGGCTGCCCGGACCGGGACCGCCCTGGAGATCAACGCCCATCCCGACCGCCTCGACCTCCGGGACAGCCATGCCCGCCGGGCCCGGGAGGCCGGCGTCAAGCTGGCCATCAGCACCGACGCCCACCACGTCCAGCACCTGGGGTTGATGGAATACGGTGTCGGCACGGCCCGTCGCGGCTGGGTGGAACCCGGGGACGTGCTCAACGCGATGCCGCTGGACGAACTCCTGGCCCACCTGGGCCGGAACTAGAGAGCCGGCAAGGCGAGGGGCGGGCCGTGCGGGTGCTGATGATTTTCGTGGACGGGCTGGGCCTGGGGCCACCCGACCCCGAGCGTAACCCGCTCTGCCGGGCGCGGCTGTCCGTTCTGGAGAGCCTGCTCGACGCGGCGCCCACCGGAGACGGGAGCCGCGGCTCGCCGGGCCTGCCGGCAAGCACGGTAGCGGCGGACCCGGGCCTGGGCGTCCCCGGCCTGCCCCAGAGCGCCACCGGGCAGACGACCATTCTTACCGGGGTCAACGGGGCCCGGTTGATGGGCCGGCACCTCCAGGCCTACCCCGGCCCGGCGCTCCGCCGGGTGCTGGCCGAACACAGCCTGTTTGCCCGGGTGCTGGGTCAGGGCGGGCGGGCGGCCTTCCTCAACATGTTCACCCCTGAGTACCGAGAGGCGCTCGACGGTGCGCTGGTGGCGACCGGCGCCGGGGGCCGGGTACGGGCGGGCGCCTTCACCCTGGCGGCCCTCATCGCCGGCGTCCGCCTGCGGGGACCTGAGGAACTCCAGGTCGGTCAGGCGGTCTACCACGACGTCACCGGCGAGGCGTTTTGCGGCCGAGGTCCCGGCCATCGGGCGGTCACCCCGGAGGAGGCCGGCCGGAGGGCGGCCGAGGTCGCCTCGGACCACGACTTCACCCTCTTCGAATACTTCCTCACCGACCTGGCCGGGCACCGCCAGGACATGAGCCAGGCCGTCGACGTGCTGGAACGCCTGGACCGGTTTCTGGCGGGCGCCCTGGACCGGCTCGACCTTGGGCGGAGCCTGCTGATCGTGTGCTCCGACCACGGAAACGTGGAAGACCTGGCGGTGCGGACCCACACCCTCAATCCAGTACCGGTGGCGCTGGTCACCGCCAGGTCCGAACTGCGCGGGCGGCTGGCGCGCGAGATCAGGGATCTCACCCACCTGGCACCGGCCGTGCTGGCGGCGCTGAACACCAGGTAGAGACCTGCGCCGCAGGAACCCGTACTCGTGGGGGCCCGCGCCGAGCCAATTCCAGCCGAGCCACTCATTGCCATTACCGGACGCCCGCCCTGCGGGTTACGGGCTGGGGCCGCCGCCCATACTATTCCTGGCCCAATTCCAACCCTCCAGGAGGGATGCCCTGTTGTTCCAGCTAAGTCAGGTTGAACTCCACAGCATCCGGGAACTGCTGGACGCCCAGCGCACGGCCGTCAGCAAGTATCGCCACTACGCGGCCATCTCCCGGGACCCCCAGCTTCGCCAGGTCCTCACTGACTGCGCGGGGAACCACGCCCGCCAGTATCAGACCCTGGCGCAGCAGGTCGAGGCGGCGGCCGCCGCCACCGGCATCGCCGGGGCGTCCCCGGGCTACGCCACCATGGCCCCCGGCTTCGGTGGCGCGGGCATCGGCATCGCCGGCGGGGGCGGCGTGGGCGCCACGGCCGGGTTTGGTGGGCAGACCATCACCCAGACCGCCGCCCAGCAGGGTGGCAGCTTGCTGGACGACCACACGATCGCCAGCGACGCCCTGTGGACGGAGAAGGCCATCGTGGACTTTGCCTGCCTGTCGGCGGTGGAAGCCGCGGCGCCCCAGGTCCGCCTGGTGTTCCAGGACACCGTCCGCCGGACGCTGGAGAATCAGGACAGCATCTTCAGGCTGATGGCCAGCCGCGGCTGGTACCAGGTTCCGCCGCCCGCCGACCCACGGGAGGTGAGCCGGGTCCGTGCTCACCACAATGTTGCGGCCCTGACGGGCGTTCAGGCCGGCTACCAGCAGCCGTGGGCCCAGGCGGGTCAGCCCGGCTACCAGGCGCAGGGCGGTCAGTACGGCCAGACCGGCTGGGGCCAGGCCGGCTGGGGCCAGACCGGACAGGCGGGTCAGACCGGCTACCAGGCACAGGCGGGTCAGTACGGCGGTCAGCCCGGCTACCAGGCACAGGGCGGTCAGTACGGCCAGACCGGCTGGGGCCAGACCGACCGCTAGCGCCAGGGTTGTGCGCCGGCAAGCGCGCAGCCGAGAAAAACATCGTCACGGTGACCGAACGGAACGAATCGGGGTGGCGGCCAGGCCGTCACCCCGATTCCGAACTTCACGCCGCGCCGCCGACCCGGTCGGCACTGGGCCTGAGGTCGTCCGGGGCCAGGCAGGCGCCAACCAATCCCCCCAGCGCGGCTACAACGCCCAGTGACTTGAGGAGTCCCAGGAGCACCAGAAAAGCATCGGGGCCCGGCAGGAAGTGGCGATAAGGGCTGGCCAGTACCTGCAGGCTGTGAATGATCCCGGCCGCCACCAGCAGGAACCAGCCCCACACGGATACGAGCTGCCAGAAACTCCGGCCGAAGCGGCCCGGTCGCAGGCGGGGCGGCCTGGTTCCGGCCGGCCTTCCTCGATCGTCCATCCCACGACCTCCCTCGGGCCAGAGACGGGCCGGAGGGTATCCTCCCGCCCGACGCGCCCCGGCCGCCGCCTTGTTGGCCGCCTGGACCCGGGCGTATAATGGTGGCGGCATCGGGGGGCATCAAAGGTCCCGGTGGGCCTCTCGGACCGCAAATCCGAGGCAGCGGAGCGGCTTGCCGCTCCGCTGCGGGGTTCGATTCCCTGTGCCCCCTCCGTCGCCGCCGTGCGACTCCAGTATAATCCATCGGCAAAGCCGCCGGAACGTACACGCAGCTCCCGGCCGCGCCCGGCGGCCTGTCCCGCCCGTACCCTTCCCGGGCGCCTGTTTCGATTCCCCTGAGGAGGCTGGCCGGCGGTGAACCAACGCACCCTGCGAGGGCTGGAACTGGACAAGGTCCTCTCGCGGCTGGCAGCGGAGACCGCCACCGTGGTGGGACAGGAGCTGGCTCTCGCTACCCGGCCTGAGGTGGAGCTTTCTGTCGTCAGAGCCCGGCAGCAGGAGACGTCGGAGGCCAGGGCCTTGCTGGACCGGGGGAAGGAACTCAACCTTGGCGGCGTCCGGGACGTCAGGCGGGCGGTCCGGCTGGCGGCGGCCGGTGGCGTGCTGGAGCCGTCCGAGCTTGGGGCCGTGGCCGACACCTTGCGAGCGGCCTCCCGGTTGCGAGCCTTTTTCTTCGGGCGGGCGGGCGTGAGCCAGGACGTGCCTGCCCTGGCGGCGGTCGCCGGACGCCTGGAGGCGCCCGAGGGACTCCTGGAGGCCATCGAGCGGGCCATCACCGACCGTGGCGAGGTAGCCGACCGCGCCAGCGCCGAACTGGGGCGGATCCGCCAGCGCATCCGCCAGACCCAGCAGCGGATCAAGGATCGGCTGGAAGGTATGGTCCGCTCACCTGAAGTCGCCCGCCACCTGCAGGAGCCTCTGGTAACCCTCAGGGCCGGCCGTTACGTCCTGCCCGTGCGCCAGGAGGCGCGGGCGCAGGTGCCCGGTGTCGTGCACGACCAGTCCTCCAGCGGCCAGACCCTCTTCGTCGAGCCCATGGCGGTGGTGGAACTGAACAACGACCTCCGCCAACTGGAGCGGGCGCAGGAGGAAGAGGTCCGCCGCGTCCTGGCCGAGCTTTCCGCCCGTGTCGGCGACGCCGCCACGGCCCTGGGGGCCACCCTGGAGGCCCTGGGCCGGCTGGACCTGGCCGCGGCCAAGGCCAAGCTCTCGCGGAGGATGGACGCCGTCGAACCCTGCCTCAACGAGCTCGGTGTCATCCGGCTCCAGGCCGCCCGCCACCCCTTGCTCGCCGGGGACGTGGTGCCCATCGCCGTGGCCCTGGGCGACCAGTTCGACGCGCTGATCATCACCGGGCCCAACACCGGCGGCAAGACGGTGACCCTGAAGACGGTCGGCCTGCTGACCCTGATGGCCCAGGCTGGCCTGCACGTGCCGGCCGCCCCCGGCTCGGAGGTCTGCGTGTTCCGGCAGGTGTTCTGTGACATCGGCGACGAGCAGAGCATCGAGCAGAGCCTGAGCACCTTCTCGGCGCACATGACCAACATCGTTGAGATCGTCGGGGCGGTGGAGCCTGAAGCATCCGGAGGCGGTTTCCGGACGCTTGTCCTGCTTGACGAGATCGGCGCCGGCACCGACCCCATGGAGGGTGCGGCCCTGGCCATGGCCCTGGTAGACCACCTGACCGACCTCGGCGTCCGGCTGGTGGCCACGACCCACTACCCGGAACTGAAGAGCTATGCCTTTGTCAGGGAGCGGGTGGAGAACGCCAGCGTCGAATTCGACCTGGAGACTCTCCGGCCCACCTACCGGCTGGTGGTGGGCTTACCCGGCCGGTCCAACGCCCTGGAGATTGCCGCGCGGCTCGGCCTTGACCGTTCCATAATCGATCGCGCCAGGCGCCACCTGAACCAGGCCCGGACCGAGGTGGAGTCCCTGGTCGCCGCAGTGGAGCAGGCCCGTTCGACAGCTGAACGGGAGGCCGCCCTGGCCGCCCGCGCCCGCCAGGAGGCCGAGGCGCTGCTGGAACGCGCCCGCCGCGAGTGGGCGGCCCTGGAGCGCAGCAAGGAGGAACGGTTGCAGAAGGCGAGGTACGAGGCGGAGCAGGTGGCCGCCAGGGCCAGGCGGGAAGCTGAGGCGGCCCTGGAAGAACTGCGCCGGGGGATCAGGGAACTCGAAGACCTGGTGACGGCGAGGGAGGCCGAACGGGCCCTGACCCGGACCGCGGAGGCGGTCCGGGGCCGGCTGCGGGAAATGGCCGAGGGCCAGGCCGGCGGGGAAGCGGCGTCCGAGGCCGGTCCCGACCTGAGGGCGGGACCCTTGCGCCGGGACGACGTGGCCCCCGGGGACCCGGTCTGGGTCCAGAGCCTGGGCCAGGTGGCGGAAGTGGTTTCCGGTCCCGACGCTGACGGCAGGGTCACCGTCCAGCTGGGAGCCCTCCGGGCCACGGTCGGGCTGGAGGGTCTGCGGCGGGCGCGAACCGCCGCTCGCCAGGCCGAACGCCTCCCGGAGGAGCGCCCGCCACGGCAGGCGGGACTGGACCCGCGCCGGGTGGCGGCCTTTTCCCCGGAGCTGCACCTGCGGGGGCTTACCGCCGACGAGGCCCTGACCAGGCTGGACAAGTACCTGGACGACGCGGCCCTCGCCGGCGTGCCGGCGGTCCGTATCGTTCACGGCAAGGGCACCGGCGTCCTCAGACAGGCGGTGAGCCGTTTTCTGAAGGGCCACCCCCTGGTGGCGGGCTTCCGGCCCGGCGAGCCGGGAGAGGGCGGGGCCGGGGTCACGGTGGTTCGCCTGGCCGGGCATGACGGTCAGGCGCCCCCCGGCGAGGCGCCGGAGGTCTCAGGCGACGAGATCTAGGCCGCTAGCGGTCGTCGAGCACCTGCAGGCGGCCGATGTGCCTGGCGTGGTCCACCCCGCAGTACACGGTGCAGAAGAAGGCGAAAGTACCCGGTTTTTCCGCGATGAAATCGACGGTCACCGCCTCTCCCACCGGCAGGGTGCGGTAGATGTTGTAGCCCGGCAGGCCGAACCCGTGGGGCACGTCCACCGCCGTGATCAGCAACCGGACGTGCTGCCCCTTGCGGACGCGGATGACCGACGGCTCCCAGGCGTACTTGCGGGAAGTCATCTGGATGACCACGTCCGGCTCGCCTTCCAGCGGCTCCCCGCCCTGGTCCTGCGCCTCACCCTGGCCTTGAGCGCCCAGACTCACCAGGCAGCTCCTGGACGGCAGGGCCATCGCCTGGTCCGCGGGAGCGTACGTCCGGCCCTTCTCGTCAACGTAGGGTTCCACCGGCGGGCGGTTGAGGAAGATCCGGGTCGACGGGGTGCAGCCGCAGAAAGGGTCGTAGAGTTCGTTCGGGTTTTCCTGGCAGACGGTCGCCTCCACGAACGCGTCGTCAAGTTCGGTGGGTTCCGTCCCCCGGATGAACAGTTCGGTGCGGATGAACTGGGGCGGGGTCAGCCTGGACGGCAGCTTGCCGGACTTGGTGGAGATCTCCACCTCCACGATGTTGCGGGGCCGCTCGAAGTCCCGCGGCGGCAGCCCCTCGTGGGCGCCCCGCATCACCAGGTTCCAGATCTGGGCCGGGTAGGTGCCGCCCACCACCCGCTGGGGTCTGGTCATGGGCGTCTGTTCGTCGCGGTAGCCCATCCACACCCCGGCCACCAGGTCCGGCGTGTAGCCGATGAACCAGGCGTCGGCGTAGTCGTCGGTGGTTCCCGTCTTGCCGGCCGCCGGGCGGCCGATCTCGGCCCGGCGGCCGGTCCCGGCCTTGATCACGTCCTTCAGCATGTCGGTGACCAGGTACGCCACGGCGTCGCTGAGGACCACCTGCTTGTGCGGGCGCGCCTCGTAGAGCACGTTGCCGTACCGGTCCACCACCCGGGTGACCGCCACCGGCTCGACCCGGACCCCGCCCGAGGCCAGGACGCCGTAAGCCTGCACCATGTCGAGCAGGCGCACGCCCTCCGTGAGCCCGCCGATGGCGGTCGCCAGCCCCAGGTCGTTGGTCCGGCCCTCCCAGCGGAAGGTGCTGATCCCCATCCGGCCGGCCACTTCCAGCCCCTGCCGGATGCCGATCTCCTCCAGCACCTTGATGGCGGGGACGTTGATGGAGTCCTTGAGCGCCTCCCGGTAGGTGACCAGGCCGCGGAAGGTCAGGTCATAGTTCATGGGCGTCCACGGCTTCTGCCCCGCCGGCTGGGGGTAGGTCTTGGGGCTGTCGTCCACGACGGCCCCCGGCGAGCGGCCCATGGCCACGGCGGGGGCGTAAACGACCAGCGGCTTGATGGCCGAGCCAGGCTGGCGCCGGGCGTCGACGGCCCCGTTCCACAGCAGTTTCCCGTCGGGCCGACTCCGGCCGCCCACCATGGCCTTGATGTGCCCGGTATGGGGGTCCATGACGACCACCGCCGCCTCGGGCTGGGGCTCGGGCTGATCCAGCGGGTAGACCGGGTCCAGCACGGTGCGAATGGCCTCCTGGGCCAGGTTCTGCACGCGCTGGTCCAGGG
>DYFQ01000027.1:6834-10837 GCA_020725105.1 Symbiobacterium thermophilum | reverse complement strand
CAACAAACCAGGGGTGCGTGTAGTCGCGGAAAGGGTCCCTGGGCGGCACCAGCGTGAGCACTTCTTCTCTGGCGGCCTGTGCCGCCTCGGGGCTGGCCAGCCCGACCTCGACCATCCGGTCGAGGACCAGTTCCTGCCGGCTCTTGGCCCGCTCGAAGGCACGGTAAGGGTCGTAGGTCGACGGACCCTTGGCGATGCCGGCCAGAAACGCCGCCTCGGCCAGGGTGAGCTCGCCCACGTCCTTGCCGAAATAGGTCTCCGCGGCCGCCTGGACGCCAAAGGCCCGGTTTCCGAAGTAGATGAAGTTCAGGTAGAACTCGAGGATCTCGGTCTTGGTGTACCGGCGCTCGAGCTGGACGGCGAAGAGCAGTTCCTGAACCTTGCGCCGGAGGGTTCGCTCCAGGGACAGAAAGGCGTTGCGGGCCAGTTGCTGGGTGATGGTGGAGCCGCCCTGGTGGACGCCGCCCTTCACCAGGTTCACGTAGGCGGCCCGGGCGAGGCCCTTCAGGTCGAACCCGTGATGGGTCCAGAAACTCGCGTCTTCGATGGCGATGAAGGCGTTCTGCAGGTGGGCCGGCACGCGGGAAAGAGGCACCGGCTTTCTGTTCTCCTCGAACAGTTCGTGCACCGGCTGGCCGGCGTGATCCAGGATCAAGCTGGTGAGCTTGGCCCTGGGCTCGATGTCCGCCAGGGACGGCATGCCCTTCACGCTGGCCATGATGAAGCCGGCCCCGCTGCCCGCCACCAGGGTCAGGACGACCAGCGCCAGCAGGAACAAAAGCCGCCAGACGGAAAATCGCCGCCGCCTGCCCCCGCCTGGCGCGCGATGTCTCGTCTTGGCCATGCCCAACCTCCCGCCGCGCCCGGCGCTGCCACGCCGGGACAGTACCACCTTGGTTATAGCACATCCGGCACGGGCCATCCGCCAGAACTGGACGCGCTCTGGCGGCGCCCGGTTCCCCGCGCCCGACGGGTGTCGGGCGCCGGCCGCCCCGGTCGAACCATGGAGATAGTCCCTTCGTGCCAGAGACTTGGCCCACGCCCAAAAGCTAACATCTGGATGAGGGCGCTTACTGAGAGCGGTTCTCACTGCACGGCCGAGCCGCCGGCAAACCGGGCGCTCCAATCCGGGGTGTTGCCTTTTGATCCCCTCCAGGGGTGCCAGCTGTCATTCCTCCTCGCACTCCCGCACGGGTAGCCCGGGCGGCCGGAGAAGTGGGCGGGGCCCGGCGGGCCGGACCGTTGCGCTGGTGGGCAACCCCAACGTGGGAAAGTCGGCGCTCTTCTCCTCGCTGTGCGGCGTCTACGCCGAGGTGTCCAACTACCCCGGTACCACCGTCGACGTGACCTGGGGGCGCATGGGCCCCGACCAGGTGGTCGACACCCCGGGCGTCTACGGGCTATCGGACCTGTCGCCGGAAGAGACCATCACCCGCCGGCTGCTGCTGGAGGCCGACGTGGTGGTCAACGTGGTCTCCGCCACCCGGCTTGACACCGACCTCTTCCTGACCCAGCAGCTGGCGGACGCCGGCTTCCGCCTGGTCGTGGCGGTCAACATGATGGACGAGGCTCGCACCCTGGGCCTTGCCGTCGACCTGAAGCTTCTGGAGGCGCTGCTTGGTGTGCCCGTGGTGCCGGTGGTGGCCGTCCGGGGCGAGGGGATCGAGGAACTGAAGGGAGCCCTGGACCGGGCCCGCCCGGGCAAGACGACTCCGGCCCTGGAAGAGTGGTTGGCCGCCGCGCCGCCCGGGGAGGCCGGCGGGCGGTCGGGGGCCAGGGAACGGGCCCGGCTGCTGCTGGCGCTGGAAGAGGCCGGGGGCGACGGCAAGCCCGGACGGCAGACCGTCTACCGGTGGCGGCGCCAGCACGTGGACGCCGTGGTCGCCCGGGTGGTGGGCGACGCGAGGCGCGGGGCGTCGTTCGGGGTTCGCCTCGGCCGCTGGATGGTCCAGCCGTGGACCGGTCTTCCCCTCCTCGGCGCGGCGCTGTGGCTTATGTACCAGATGATCGGCGTCTTCGTCGCCGGTACCGTGGTGGACTTCACCGAGGGCACCCTCATGCGGGAGGGTTACGAGCCGCTGGTACGGCAACTGGCCGGCCGGCTGGTGGCCGCCGACTCCGCGGCCGGCCGGCTGCTGGTGGGGGAGTTCGGCCTTCTGACCATGACCGTCACCTACCTCCTGGGCATCCTCCTGCCGCTGGTCGTCGGGTTCTACCTGGCCCTGTCGCTGCTGGAGGATTCCGGCTATCTGCCCCGCATCGCCGCCCTGGCCGACCGGGTCCTGGTCTCCCTCGGCCTGAACGGCCGGGCCATCATCCCCATGATCCTGGGCTTCGGCTGCGTTACCATGGCCACCATCACCACCCGGCTCCTGCCCACCGACCGGGAGCGGCGGATCGCCGTCTTCTTGCTGGGGCTGGCCATCCCGTGTTCCGCCCAGCTAGGCGTCATCGTAGCCATCCTGGCCGGGCTGGGGCCGCAATACGCCGCCCTGTACGCCCTGGTGGTGGTGGGCGTGCTGGCGGCGGTGGGTATGGCCCTGGACGGCATCCTGCCCGGCCGGGCCTCCGACCTGATCCTGGAGTTGCCGCCGCTCCGCTGGCCGCGGCCCGGCAACGTGCTGCGCAAGACGGTCTTCCGGGCCACGGCTTTCTTGCGGGAGGCGGCCGGCTTCTTCGCCGCCGGCGCCCTGCTCCTGGGGGCGCTGGAGGTCACCGGCGCGCTGGCCCGGATCCAGCAGGCGCTGGCGCCGCTGGTGTCCGGCTGGCTCGGGCTGCCGGCCGAGGCCAGCACCGCCTTCGTCATGGGTCTGGTGCGGCGGGACTTCGGGGCGGCGGGCCTGTACGACCTGCCCCTGGCTCCGTTCCAGGCGGTGGTGGCCCTGGTCACCATCACCCTCTTCGTCCCCTGCATCGCCTCGGTGATGATCATCGCCAAGGAGCGGGGCCGGCTGGAAGGGATGGTGATGTGGCTGGCCACCCTGGTCAGCGCCTTTACGGTGGGCGGGATGATCCGCTGGCTGGGGGCCGCCCTGGGTGGCCGGGTACCGGCGGTGATGGTGGCCTTCGCCGGCCTGGTGCTGGTGGTGGCCTGGGGCGCGCGGGCCGTGGGCCGGCAACTCAAGCTTCAGCATGCCGTGGAGGGGAAGGTGCCGCGATGAGCCGCCTCAGGCCTGAAGTGGACCGGTCCCGGGCCGGGCGTGCGCCGGGTCAGCCCGGAGCTTCGGGCTATCCGGCGTGCGCCACTCCGCCACCCCGGTGTCCCCGGTGTGAGCTGCCGATAGAAGAGACCGACCTGCGCTGCCCCCGGTGCAACACCCCGCTGGCGGCCTCGGTTGGCTGTGGCGGCTGTCCCCTGGGGGTGGCCTGTACCGTCCCGGCGGCGCCGCGCCGTGGAACGGGGGCGGAGCGGGCATGCGGCTGACGCAAGCGGAACGAGGAAGAGCGCTGCGCATCGTGGGCCTGCCCCCGGGCCGCGCCGGAGACCACCTGGTGCGGCTGGGCCTGATCGAAGGGGCGGTCATCTGGTGGGAAGGGGGACGCTGGTGGGGGCCGGTGATCGTCCACAAGGACCGGCACGAACTGGCCCTTGGCCGCCGGCTGGCCGAGGCGATCCAGGTGGAACCCTTGGACGCCACCGAAACCTCGGTTGCCGGGAGCCCGTCAGGGGAGCGGGCCCCGGGCATCGGGCGGGGCGGTCCGGCCCGGCCCCGCCGGCGGCGCCGGGGCGGGAATCCCCTGGCGGCCGGCTAGGCCGGCGGCGGCAGGCTGGCGGCCGGCCGGACGAGCGTGTATAATTGGTCCTGACCGGCGACGACGGGGTCCCACGGCGCCGGCCGCGGCACAAGAGAGCCGACGGACGGTGCGAGGCGGTGGCGCGCGGCCTTCGGAACGGGCCTTGTCCTTCGGGGCAGTCGCAAAAGGGGGCGGGCAGGCCGGCCCGGGGCCGATTCCCCGCTCAGCAGGGTGGTACCGTGGAACCCCTTTCGCCCCTCGGACGCCA
>DYFQ01000027.1:0-6824 GCA_020725105.1 Symbiobacterium thermophilum | reverse complement strand
GCGTTTTTGATTGGCGGATCGGGACCCCGCGCGGTCCGGCCCGCCGGGGAGGGATGGCCAGTGACAGCTCGGTCAAGGAAGGCTGAGGGGCTCAAGGGTGGTGCGGGCGAGGCCGGGGCGCAACTGGAGCGCCTGATGGAGGGCGCGGCCGACCTGGTCACGCCGGAGGACCTCCTGCAGAAGCTGGAGCGGTCGCTGAGGGAGGGGAGGCCCATGCGGGCCAAGCTCGGCATGGACCCCAGCGCCCCCGACGTGCATCTGGGCCACACGGTGGTCTTGCGCAAGCTACGGGCCCTGCAGGACCTGGGCCACGAGGTGGACCTGGTGGTCGGCGACTTCACCGGGCGCATCGGCGACCCCAGCGGCCTGTCGGAGACCCGGCCGCAGCTGACCGAGGAAGAGGTCCGGAAAAACGCCGCCACCTACGCCCGCCAGGTGTTCAAGGTGCTGGACGCCGGGCGGACCCGGTTGCTTTACAACGCCGACTGGCTGGGGCGGCTGACCTTTGCCGAAGTGGTGGACCTGGCCTCCCGCCACACCGTGGCCCGGATGCTGGAGCGTGACGACTTCAGGGAACGCTACCAGGCGGGCCGTCCCCTGGGCGTCCACGAGTTCCTGTACCCCCTGGCTCAGGCCTACGACTCGGTCCACCTGAGGACCGACGTCGAGCTGGGCGGCACCGACCAGACCTTCAACCTGCTCTGCGGCCGGGACATCATGCGGACCTACGGGCTGGAGCCCCAGGTGTGCCTGATGATGCCCCTGCTGGAAGGCACCGACGGGGTCCGGAAGATGTCCAAGAGCATCGGCAACTACATCGCCGTCGAGGACTCCCCCGACGAGATGTACGGCAAGACCATGTCCATCCCCGACTCGTTGCTGCTGAAGTACCTGGAACTCCTGACCGACGTTCCCCGTCCCGAGATCGAGCGGCTGCGGCGAGGGATGGAAGAGGGGAGCCTCAACCCGCGGGACGCCAAGATGCGGCTGGCCCGGGAACTCGTCACCACGTACCACGGTCCGGACGCCGCCCGGCGCGCCGAGGGGGCCTTCGTCCGGGTCTTCCAGGCGCGGGAGCTTCCGGAGGACATTCCCGTCCGGGACCTGGCCCGGCCGGCCATGGAGGCGGCGGCGCTGCTGGTGGCCCTGGAACTGGCCCCGTCCCGCTCGGAGGCACGGCGCCTGGTCCAGCAGGGCGGGGTCCGCATCGACGGAGCCCGCGTCGAGGATCCCGCCGCCACGGTCGAACTTGGTCACGAGCGACTGGTGCAGGTCGGCAAGCGCCGGTTCGTCCGCGTCCGCGGAGCCGCCGGGTGAGGCTTCAGGAGCCTGCCGCCGTGGCTCACCCGCTTGACAGGGGGGTGGGAGACCCGTAAGATTATGGCGGGCATTGAGACTGAAAATCATTATCATTAAGCCCACGACCCCGCTGCCCCCTCTGGCCGGGCCCTTGTGCCGGCCGGCGGCTCAAGAGGAGGCAGCCCAGACCGTGCAGCGTCCCGTCGCCCCACGTCGCGCCCCTGACCGCACCACGCCTCGCCGGCCGGGGAGTCTTCCGACCCTGCCCGGGGGCCCCGGACTGCTGCTGTTCCTTGGCCTGAGCCTGGCCCTGGCCACCGCACTGGCTGCCGGCTGCGCGGGCGCCGGGACCGGGACCCAGGGCTCCGGACGGGGTCCGGGGACGGAGCCACCGGGCCGCCGCGAACTGGTCGTCTACTCCGGACGCAAGGACGCCCTCATCCAGCCGGTACTGGAGGCTTTCGAGTCCGAGACCGGCATCCGGGTCGTCCTCCGCTCGGGCGGCGCCTCGGAGCTCGCCAGCGCCATTCTGGAGGAGCGGTCCAGGCCGCGGGCCGACGTCTTCATCGCCAACGACGCCGGCACCCTGGAGAACCTGCGGCGGGAAGGGGTCCTGGAGCCGTACCTTTCCGAGCGGGTCCGGGCGGTGCCCGAGGACCTGCGGGCCGCCGACGGATCCTGGGTCGGGGTCTCGGCCCGGGTCCGGGTGATCATGTACAACACCACCCTGCTGGCTCCCGAGGAGTTGCCGCGAACCGTCGCCGACCTGGCCGACCCCCGCTACCGCGGCCAGGTGGCGATGGCCCAGAGCTCCAACGAGTCCGTCATCGGCCACGTCAGCGCCCTCCGCCATCTCAAGGGCGACGCCTACGCGGAGCAGTTCCTGAGAGACCTCCTGGCCAACCAGGTGATCCGGCTGAAGGGCCACACCCAGGTCCGCCAGGCCGTGGGCAAGGGCGAGTTCAAGCTGGGCTGGGTGAACCACTACTACTACTTCCTCGAGCGGGCCGACGGGAGCCCGGTGGGTGTGATCTGGCCGGACCAGGGCCCTGATGACCCGGGCGCGGTGTTCAACGTGGCCGGGGTCGGCATCGTGAAGGGCGGCCCGAACCCTGAGGCGGCCCGGGCGTTTGTCGATTTCCTGCTGACGCCCGCGGCCCAGGAACTCTTCGCCAGGTTGAACATGGAAATCCCCACTCTGCCCGGGGTGCCCACGGCCGAGGGGGTGCCCGACCTGGGGTCGCTGAAGCGGGCGCCGGTACCCCTCGAGGTGCTCGGCCGGGAACTGCACCGGACCGTCGACCTCCTGGAGAAGGTGGGCTTCTAGTGCCGGTGGCGTCTGCCAGGGGGGGTGCCCGGATGGCCGGGCCCCGGCGGCTAGGACTCACCGCGCCGCCGGCGGTGTCCGTACCGTCGGGCCGGTGGATCGCGCCCGCCGGTTGGGCCGGGCTGTGGGGCGGCCGGCCGCCCCATCCGGGCCTGGTCCTGGCCGCGCTGGCCACCGCCGCGGTGGGTGGCGTCCCGCTGCTGTACGTGTTCTACCGGGCGGCGACGGGCGGGGACGAGGTGTGGCGGCGCCTGTGGGCCACCAGGATTCCTTCCCTGCTGGTGAGCACCCTTTCCCTGACGGCGGGCGTCACCCTGGTGGCGGCGCTTCTCGCCGTGCCCCTGGCCTGGCTGGTCGCCAGGACGGACCTCGCGGGCCGGAACGTGTGGGCCTGGGTGGCGGCCCTGCCGCTGGTGATCCCGCCGTACCTCGGGGCGTTTGCTTACATCAGCATCTTCGGACCCCGGGGCGTGCTGGAAGGGATCGTCCGCCGCTGGGTGGGAGCGGTACCCGAAACCCTCGGGCCGGCGGCCCTTTACAGCTTTGGCGGGGTCACGCTGGTCCTGGGCCTGTTCACCTACCCCTACGTGTACCTCCTGGTCCTGGGCGCGCTGCGACGGTTCAACGTGAGCCTGGAGGAGGCGGCCCGGGCGGCGGGGCACGGCCCGTGGGCCGTGTTCAGACGGGTGCCCCTGCCGCTCTTGCGGCCCGCCGTGTCCGCCGGTACCCTGCTGGTCGCCCTGTACGTCCTGGCGGACTTCGGGGCGGTATCCATGCTGCGCTACCCCACCTTCACCCAGGCCATCTACCTGCAACTGATCGGGCGGTACGACCGGTCCGCCGCCGCGGCCCTGGGCGCAGTGCTGGTGGCCATCTCCGTCTTTCTCCTGTGGGCCGAGGACCGGGCCCGGGGCCGGGCCCGCTACTACCAGACGGTGGGCACCTTCCGGCCCCAGCCGCAGGTCCGGCTGGGGCGCTGGCGCCGGATGGCCCTGGCCTACGTGCTGGGGGTGACCATGGCCTCGGTAGGGGTTCCCCTGGGCATGGTCGGTTACTGGACCTTCCGGGGACTCGCGGCCGGCGTGCCCCTCGAGCCGCTGTGGCGGGCGGCCGCCCACAGCCTGGGTGCCGCCGCCGGCGCCGCCTTTCTCACCGTGGCTCTGGCCTTTCCCGTGGCCTACCTGCGGGCCCGGCACGGCGGGCCCATCTGCCGGGGCCTGGCGCAACTGGCCCAGAGCGGCTACGCCTTACCGGGCGTGGTGGCGGCGCTGGCCCTCATTTTCCTGTTCAACCGTTACCTGCCGTGGCTGTACGGCACGCCGCTGGTGGTGCTGACCGCATACGTCATCCGCTTTCTGCCCCAGGCGTTGCAGGCCGAGGACGCGGCCCTGGCCCAGGTTTCGCCCCGGCTGGAGGAAGCCGCCCGGAGCCTCGGGCTGGGACCCCTGGCCGCCAGCGCCAGGGTGACCCTGCCACTGGTGGCCCCGGGGCTGGCCGCCGGCTGGAGCCTGGTGTTCGTGTCCGGTCTGAAGGAGCTTTCGGCCACCCTGCTCCTGCGGCCGGCCGGCTTCGAGACGCTGCCCGTCCGCGTCTGGATGCAGGCCAGCGAGGGGTTCTTCAGCCAGGCCGGCCCGGCCGCCCTGGTGCTGGTGCTCTGTTCGGCGCCGCTGCTCGGCGTGCTGCTGGGCCGGCAGCACCGGGGGGAAGGGCATGGCTGAACTGATCCGGCTGGCGGGGGTGAGCAAGACCTTCTGGCCGGGCCCGGTACGGGCCGTCGCCGGGCTTGACCTGGACGTGCGCGAGGGGGAGGTCCTGACCCTCCTGGGTCCCAGCGGTTGCGGCAAGACGACGGTACTGCGCCTGGTGGCCGGGTTCGAACGGCCGGAAACGGGCCAGGTCTGGATCGCCGGCCGGCTGGTGGCCGCGGGGCGAAGCTGGGTCCCCCCCGAACGGCGCGGGGTGGGGATGGTGTTCCAGGACCACGCCCTCTTTCCCCACCTGACGGTGGCCGAGAACGTGGCCCTGGGCCTTGGCTCGCTCCGGCGGGCCGCCCGCGGCCGGCGGGTGGCCGAGGCGCTCGGGCTGGTGGGTCTCGGGAGTCAGGCGGGGCGCTACCCGCACGAACTCTCCGGCGGCCAGCAGCAGCGGGTGGCGCTGGCCCGGGCCATCGCTCCCCGGCCGCTGGTGGTGCTCCTTGACGAACCCTTCTCCAACCTGGACGCCAACCTCCGCACCAGCGTGCGGGACGAGTTGATGTCCATCATCCGCCAGGAGGGGGTCACCTGCGTCTTCGTCACCCACGACCAGCGGGACGCCCTGGCCGTGTCCGACCGGATCGCCGTGATGAACCGCGGCCGGATCGAGCAGGTTGGCACGCCGCGGGAGATCTACGAGCGACCCGAGTCGGTGTTCGTGGCCACCTTCGTGGGGCGCTCCAACCTGCTGCGGGGGGTGGTGCGCGGCGCGGGCGGCTGCGTGCTCGCGGACTTCGGGTGTCTCTGCCCGATCGAGCCTTCCGGCCTGCCTTCGGGCACCGGCGTCCTGGTGGCGCTGCGGCCGGAGGGACTTGAACCGGACCCCGAAGGGCCACTGGCCGGTGAGGTCGTGCGCGCCGCCTACGCCGGGGCCAGCCTGGAGGTGCTGGTGGACATGAGAACCGTCAGCGGGCCTCCCAGGCGCTTGCTGGTACACGTTCCCCCGCACCTGGCCGTGGCGTCCGGCCAGGTGCTCCGGTTCCGGGTCCGCCGGGACCTGGTGTCCGTCGTCCGGCACGGCTGCGACCCCGGCGCCGGGCGAACCCCCTCTCCGGCGGCGGCCGGCGGCGACTAGCCGGGCGGACGGGCAGATCCCTGGCCCGGAGCGCATAGCATAGGCGTGCCCGGCCGGTGCCGGCCGCCGGCCCCACTGCCGGGCCGGGGGGGGGCGGTCCATGCGCTACATCGGCTGGCGCCGGAGGGGCTGGGGACCCCCATGCCTGTGGTGGCGTCGCTGGCGCCGGTCCGTTACCCGGCGTCCTCGCCGCCGGCCCCTGCCCCGCGGCGGCGGTTTCCGGCCCGGCGTCGGCCTGGTCTTTTTGCTCTTGCTGGCCCTGGCCGTGTGGGGCTTCACCGGGCTGGAGCGAGGGCTGCGGCCCACCGTGGCCGCGGTGACGGAGGCCGTCGCCAACCAGGCCGCGGTGGACGCCATCACAACCGCCCTGGCCGAAACCCTGGGGGGCCAGACGGACTACCGCGACCTGGTGTTCCTGGAACAGACGGGCGACGGGCGCGTCGCCTTCATGCAGCCCAACACGGCGGAGATCAACCGGCTGGCCGCCCTGGTCACCGCCGTGGTCCAGCGGGAGCTGAAGCGCCTGGAAGGCTGGACCGTCAGCGTGCCCCTGGGCCAGGTCCTGGGCAGCCAGGTGCTGGCCGCCCACGGCCCGCGGATAAACATCAGACTGGTGCCGGTGGGCTACACCAGGGTGCGGATCCGGGACGGCTTCGAGGCGCAGGGGATCAACCAGACCAGGCACAGCATCTGGGCCGACATCGAGGCCACCGTCCGGGTGGTGTTCCCCCTCATTTCCCGGGAAATCCAGGTGACGACGTCGGCTCCCATCGCCGAGGGGATCATCGTCGGTGAGGTGCCCCGGACCTACATCCGGATCGACGTCCAGGGTCCCCTGACCCCGGTCTTGCCGCTGCCGGAGGGGGGAGGCGGGGGTCAGGCCCGCGCCGGTGGCGAGACCCCGGTCCTCCAGCAGCGGGTGCTTGCCATCCACGGGCGCGTCTGCTCCCATGAGCAGAAGGCCAAGGGGGATCTGGACCGCCAGGTAGCCCACATCCGGGCGGCGATGGCCGGGCAGGGGTTTCGGCCGGATCATCGAGGTCACCGACGTCGCCTCCGGCCTCTCCGACCGCCGCAAGGGTCTGTTGCGGCTCATGGACATGGCCAGGCAGGGCGAGATCACCGACATCGCCGTGACATACAAGGACCGACTGCCCCGGTTTGGGTTTGGCTATCTCGCGGCGATTGTGACCAGCTTTGCGGGCAAGCTGTACGGGCTGCGGAGCCACAACAAAGCCAGGGAACTGGTTTCAGCAGTGAAGGCGGTGGTGGCGGATGCGGGCGACGCGGCAGCGGTGGCCATCGCCCGCCGCGGCCTGAAGTTTGGGGAGCGGCTCCGAGCCAGGTCCGCCCTCCCGCTACCTGCAAG
>DYFQ01000026.1:20094-41165 GCA_020725105.1 Symbiobacterium thermophilum | reverse complement strand
AGCCGTACCACCGGATGGCCAGCGGGCCAAGCCGGATCATGACCGGGTCGACGTCGAGGAGCATCCGGACCCCTCCTTGCCGTTCAGCCTGCAAGGCCGACGATGGGCGGCACCCCGGTGAGGCGTTGGGCACGAAACGCTGTTGATCAGCGTTCGTTTGTGGGCGCGGGCGGTGCGGTATGTCCCTCCCGGCCGTGGCAGCAGCAGCCGGAGCCCGGCGAAGGGTCGGGCTGAGCTGCTTTCGCCGGACCCGGCCCTTCCAAGGCGTGACCACGGTGCCCGTCCTCGCCGTGCCCGTGGTGGCTCCCGCGTGCGCCGCGGCCGCCGTGTCCGCCGTGGCAGCCCCCGCGGCCGTGCATGAACCACATGAGCGCCAGGAACGCGGCTCCCAGGAGCAGGCTGGAACCGTCCCAGGCTGCCATCGTCCATCCCTCCGCTTCAGTGTGCGCCTTGGTCACCCGGTCCCGTGCCGCCGTGCTTCCCGTACCACCGTGCCCCGGGCAGCGTGGAGAAGCCGTGGAAGGGCCATGAAGGTCCGGTTAACGGGGGCTCGTTTAACATCGGCTTGACGTGGGGCCAACCTGTTCTTCAGACCGCCGGAAGTAGACTCAGAGGGGAATTGAGGGGAGGGAAGAGGCCATGAGCCGAAGGGCGTGGACCCGGATCGGCGTCCCCGCGGCGGTGGCGGTCCTGTTGGCGCTGGCCGTTGCCGCGTTCGCCTGGAGCGACGCCGCCCTGGCGGGCCAGTCGCCGTGGGAGTCCATGCGGGCGCTGATGGGGCGGTCGCTGAACCCGGCCGAGCGGGCGGAGATGGCCGGCTTCATGCAGGTCCACCACCCGGAGTGGACGGGCGAAGAAATCCGGCAGATGATCGCCGCCTGCCACGGACCGGCGGAGGGGACCGACTGACGGCCGGCTCCGGGCAGCGCACGCGGGGGGGGGGACGGTTGCCGGCCCCCGGGGCGTGGCAGGTTCCAATTGACAACGTCCGCCTGGGCTGCGGGCGCCGGCCCCGCTGGTATGACCCGGCGGGGCTACTGTACCATGGAGTTGTCAGGCGGTCGCGGCGAAGGCAGGGAGGGTGCCGGCGCGGCCTTCAGGTCACCCGGCGCGGGAGGGACGGGCATTGACACCCGGTGAGGTGGGCCGGGCGAGAACGGCGCTGGTACGCCGGAAGTACGACCGGGTCGCCCGCTACTACGACCTGATGGAGCGGATGGGCGGCTCGCGGATGGACCGCTGGCGCCGGGAACTGTGGCGGCGCGCCGGCGGCCTGGTGCTGGAAGTTGGCGTTGGCACCGGGCTCAACTTCCCCCACCACCCTCCAGGCGCCCGGGTCGTGGCCATCGACATCTCCTCCGCCATGCTGGATCGAGCCCGCCGCCGCGCCCGCGAGGCGGGCGTCCCGGTCCGGCTCCTGTGCATGGACGCTCAGGAACTGGCCTTCCCCGATGATACCTTCGACACCGTGGTGGCGTCGTGCGTTTTCTGCTCGGTCCCCGACCCGGTGCTGGGTCTCCAGGAGGTCAGGCGGGTCTGCCGGCCTGAAGGGCGCGTGTTGCTCCTCGAACACGTCCGGAGTTGCAGCGCCGTTCTCGGCCCCCTCATGGACTGGCTGAACCCGGTCACCGCGTGGCTGCAGGGGGTCAACATCAATCGCGACACGGCAGGCAACGTGCGCCGCGCCGGGCTGGAGGTGCTTGAGGAGACCAACCTCTGGCGGGACATCTTCAAGCTGATCGTGGCGAACCCGGCCAAGCGGTAGGAGCGATGCGTGCCTGCTGGCGGCGGCCCGCGTCTCCTGGCGCGGCCAATCGGTGTAGGCCAGCACCAGCGCTGCCGCCCGACGGCCCTTACCGGCCGGTGGGGAGGTGAACCGCCGGTGCCCGGGTTCAGGCGGAGCGATGGCTTTACCGTCCTGGCTCCATTCGACCACCGGTTTGCCGCGGAGCGTGCCCCACCCGGCAGGTTTGGCGCACGCCGGCACGGGCGTGACGGCGGACCTGCCGGACCAGGTAGGCGGCGCCCGCCAGGTTCATGGCGATGCCGAGCCATAAGAGGGGGGTCTTGTAGGCGTCCAGGAAGATGGCGGCGCCCGACAGCCCCACGATGGGCAGCACCTCGGTCAGGTGGTGGGCGCAGCAGGCAAGCATGGCCGCGGTGCTGGTACCCGTGCTCGCGGCGACGCCGGCGCGGGCCGCCCTGACGCGTAGCCGGCGCAGGTGATTGAAGAGACCCACCTGCGTCCCGAACCCCGCCGCGACGGCCGCCACGAACCACCGGTCTTCGGCCAGTTGCTGCCGGGCGTGGGCCCAGTCCTGGGCCACGGTGATGACGGCCAGGTAGAACGCGAGCAACGCCACCGCGGCGAGGAGTCCAAAGCCGGCCGGCACGACGAGGTCACCGCGCGGCCGGGCCTGCGCCGGCCGCGGGGGCGCCGCGGTCCGCGCGGCGCGCACCCGGGCCCGGTCCCCTGCCGTGCCGCGCCCGGTCACCACGTCCACTGGAAAGTCCGCTCCGGCACGCCGCCGACGTCCCGGATGATCAGGGTCACCGAGCGGGCGCCGGGCCCGAGCACCGGTTTGCCGTCGGACGCCGTGGCGGGAAAAGCGAGGGTCCCGGCACGGTGGTGGCCGCCCGGTGGCGCGTCCCACTGGCTCGGCCTGACCTCAACCCCCTGATCCGTCCGGAGCACGGCCAGTTCCCGCAGGTCGTAAGGGTCAAGATTCACCGAGTGGGTGTCCATGGCCACGCGAAACACGAGCCCGGCGCTGGGCCCTTCCCAGGTTACCGCAATGGTGACCTGGCCCCCCTCGCTGGTTTGAGTGGCGCCTGCGGGTTCCGCCCCCGGAAGCGCCACCACCGCCGGTTCCGCGGGGCCGGCCTGGTCGGAGCGCCCCGCCGGACCGCAGCCCGCCACCAGCAGGAGGGCCAGGACGGCCAGTCCCCCCACCACGAGGGCGGGAGGTACGTACCGGGAGCTCAACCCGTCACCGGCGGTTCCCCGCCCCGGCCGGGGTGACCGGCGCCCCCTCTGGCTTCGTTCGGGCCGGCCCGGGATCCGTGACAGCAGGCCCCGCCCGATGTCCCGGCCTCGCCGCCACCGTGGTTTGACGCGTCCCGGTGCCGGTGCGCCCCGTGGCCGCCGTGGCACCCCCCGCGGCCGTGCATCAGCAGCATGAGCACCACGAAACCGGCGCCGATCAAGAGGCTGGAACCGTCCCACGCCACGGCAATCCCTCCCCCAGCAGCGTGGCGGGAAGAGGGTGGAGAGGCCGTGGAAGGGCTATAAAGGTCAGGTTAAAATAGCTGGCGGGGAGGTCGCCGTGGAACCCAGGTCGTGGATGGTTCTCGCGGCCCTGGCCGCGTGGACGGCCGCCGTCGGCTGGTTCTTCTTCGGGCCGCGACGGAGGGTCCGGGCTCGGATCGCCGGTGGCGGGGCCCAGGAGGTGACCATCACCGTCCGAGGCGGCTATTCTCCCGACACCGTCGTGGTGGAGCGGGGCCGGCCGGTGAGGTTACTCTTTGACCGGCGGGAAACCGCCGACTGCTCCGAGCGGGTCGTCTTTCCCGACCTGAAGCTCTCCAGGCGGCTGAAGGCGCTGGCCGTCACGCCGCTGGAATTCACGCCCGAGAAGACGGGCCGCTTCGGGTTTGCCTGCGGGATGAACATGTACCGGGGAACGCTGGTGGTCAGGGAGCCCGGGGCGTGAGCCGTCCCGCCCCGGCCGGGGCCCCGGACACCAGGCGCGTGGTCCTGCCGGTCAGGGGCATGGAGTGCGCGTCGTGCGCGGCGACGATAGAAGGCGCGCTTGAGGCCACCCGGGGGATCGTGGGCGCCTCGGTCAACGTCGGCCTGGGCCGCGTCCAGGTGGAATACGACCCGGCGCTGGTGGATCCGGACCGCATCCGGGCGGCTGTCGAGGCCGTGGGGTACGAGCCCGGTGACGCCGCCGGGGTCGCTGAAGCGGTGGACGAGGAACAGGCGGCCCGGGCGGCGGAGGTCAGGACCCTCACCCGAAAGACCCTCGTCGCCGCCGTCCTCAGCCTGCCGGTGGTGCTGGGCATGGTGCCGGAGTTCTTCGAAGGCGTGGTCCACCTTCCCGTGCCGGCCGCCCTGGAGAACCGCTTTGTCGCCCTGGGGCTGGCGACCCCGGTTCAGTTCTGGGCCGGGTGGACCTTTGTCCGCGGCGCGTGGATCGGTCTCGCCAGGCGGGCCGCGGACATGAACACCCTCATCGGCGTCGGGACCCTCGCCGCTTATCTTTACTCTGCCGGGGCCACCCTGGCGCCCGGACTTTACCAGAGACTGGGGATCCCGGTGGCCGTCTACTACGAGGTCGGGGTCTTCATCATCACCCTCGTGCTCCTGGGCCGGCTGCTGGAGGCGCTGGCCAAGGGACGGGCGTCGGCAGCCATTCGCCGGCTGATGGACCTGCAGCCGCCGCTGGCCCGGGTCGTCCGGGACGGGTCCGAGTCGGCCGTCCCCGTCGGCGAGGTCGAGGTGGGCGACGTGATCGTGGTCCGGCCGGGGGAGAAGGTGGCCGTGGACGGTGAGGTGCTGGAGGGCACGTCCACCGTGGACGAGTCCATGGTCACCGGCGAGTCGATGCCGGTCACCAAGGGGCCGGGGGACACGGTCATCGGCGGGACCATCAACCGGACGGGAGCCTTTCGCTTTCGTGCCGCCCGGGTGGGCCGCGACACCATGCTGGCCCAGATCATCCGCCTGGTGGAAGAGGCCCAGGGTTCCAAGGCCCCCATCCAGCGGGCCGTCGACCGGGTGACCGCGGTCTTCGTGCCGGTGGTCATCTGGGTTGCCGGCTCGGCGTTCATCGTCTGGCTGGCCTACGGACCGCCACCCGCCGTCGGCTTCGCGCTGACCGCGTTTGTGACCGTGCTCATCATCGCCTGCCCGTGCGCCCTGGGCCTGGCCACTCCGATCTCCATCATGGTCGGCACGGGCAAGGGGGCGGAGCACGGCGTGCTCATCCGCGACGCGGAGGCGCTGGAGGCGGCCGGACGCCTGACCGCCGTGGTCTTCGACAAGACCGGCACCCTCACCGAGGGGGAGCCCGCCGTCACCGACGTGCTGGCAGGAGGGTCGACAGACGAGGGCCGATTGCTCGTCCTGGCGGCCTCGGCCGAGCGGGGCTCCGAACACCCGCTGGCCGAGGCCATCGTGCGGGCGGCAGGCGAACGGGGGCTCCGGTCGGCTGAACCCGAAGCCTTCGAAGCGCTGCCGGGGCGAGGCGTCAGGGCCACGGTCGAGGGCCGGACGGTCTGGCTTGGCAACGAGCGACTGATGGGCGAGGCCGGGCTGGAGGCCGGCGACTGGCGCGACCGGGCCAGGGAGCTCGCCGAAGCGGGCAAGACCCCCGTCTACTGCGCCGTGGACGGGCAGGTGGTGGGGCTGATCGCCGTGGCCGACCCCCTCAAGCCGGCGGCCCGGAAGACCGTTGACCTCCTCCGCCGGTTGGGGCTGGAGGTGATGATGCTGTCGGGCGATAACGCCCGCACCGCCGAGGCCATCGGGCGCCAGCTTGGCCTGGCCCGGGTGCTGGCGGAGGTGCTTCCCGGCGACAAGGCGGCGGAAATCCGGCGCCTGCAGGCCGAGGGCCACCGGGTGGCCATGGTGGGCGATGGGATCAACGACGCTCCGGCCCTGGCCCAGGCCGATGTGGGGATCGCCATGGGGACCGGGACCGACGTGGCCATGGAGGCGGCCGACGTGACGCTGGTCCGCGGCGATCCGGTAGGCGTCGTCACCGCCGTCCGGCTTTCCCGGGCCACGCTGCGCAACATCAAGCAGAACCTCTTCTGGGCCTTCGCCTACAACACGGCCGGGATCCCGGTGGCGGCGGGCCTGCTCTATCCCTGGACCGGGCTGCTGCTGAGCCCGGCCATCGCCGCCGCCGCCATGGCCCTTTCCTCGATCTCTGTGGTGCTCAACGCGACCCGCCTGCGGGCCTTCCGGCCGCGGGCCGCCGGTTGAAAGCCCGGGACGCCAGCAGGCCGGCGAGGGTGCCCAGTCCCAGACCGGCCAGGCCGAGACCCAGCGCCACGTTCCATCCCGCCGCCCGCCGGCCGTCCGCCGGCTGCGGCGGCGGGGCCTGGACCGCTGTCTCCAGTTCAGTCACCCGGACCCTGAGGGCGGCGTTCTCGGCCCGCAGCGAGGCGACTTCCGCCGCGCCGGCGGCCGCCGCCCCAGCACCGAGGGCCGGGTCCGCCAGGGCCGCGCCTACCGCCGGCAGGGCCCGCAGGAAGCTCACCAGGCTCCAGCGCTCCTCGGGAGTCAGCCGGTCCTTGAAGGCCTCCATCTCGGTGCCGGGCACCCCCTCGGAGATCCGCCAGTACAGGAAGGCGTCCGACATCTCGTCCACGAAGGCGGCGTCGTCAAGGCGGGCTTCGGCGACGTTGCCGCCCGAGGGGCCGTGGCAGGACGCGCAGCCCTTGGCGGCATAGAGCGACCACCCCTGGAGGGTGGAGGCCGCCGAGCCGGGCCGGGGGTGGGTCAGCTCGGTGTACGGGGCGGGGACTTCCATCGGCCCGTGCTCGTCACCGGCATGGGCGAGGGCCAGCGCGGCCACCAGGGCCGCCGCGGCGACAGCTGCCAGTGTCATTACGCCCCGCTTGACCATGCTTTCCCCTCCCGATACACCCGGTAAACCTGGTAGGCGGCCATGGCGTAGGTGGCCCACACGCCGGCCGCCGCCAGCCAGATGAGCCGAACGTTGATGAACGGCACTCCCAGCGCCCGGGGCTCCGGTTGGTAGCCCGCCACGGGGCCGGCGGCGGAGGCGGTGAGCCGGGCTTCGGTCCGCGGGCCGCGTCCGGCGACCCGGGCGGCGAAGGTGAGCTCTCCCGGCCGGTAGAGGGTGACGTCCAGGCGGGCCAGCCCCTGGGGGTCGGTCATCGCCGTCCCCAACTCGGCCCAGCCGCTCTGGTCAAGGAAGCTGGCCTGTTCGTAGAAGGCCACCCGCACGCCCGGCACCGGGTTCCCGGCCGGGTCCACCACCGCGGCGACCAGCGTGAGCCCGCCCGGCTGCCGCCGGGTCGCCGCGGCAGCCAGGCCCACCGCCAGCTCGGACCCGCCTTCCGGGGTCGCCCCGGCGGCGGCCAGCACCTCCAGGCGGCCGGCAAGCAGGTTGGAGTGGCCGGTGCACGGCTCGATGCAGCGGATGGTAAACGTACCGGCCCGATCGGCCCGGAACGTCACCGCCACCTCGGGGTTGTTACGGTCCAGCCGCTCGGTGCGGATGCCGTAGCCCTGCACCAGAAAGACGTGGGGATTGTCGCGCTCCAGGTCGTCGTCGCCGTACTCAAAGGTCAGGGTGACCTCCTGGCCCTGGCGCACCTCGAACCGGAAGCCCTCGCCCTCGTGGCCGAAGCCGTGGCGGGACGCGGTGACCCTGATGTGGACGGCCCCGTCGGTTGCGGAGACCACCTCGGTGCCGGCGGCGGGATGCCCGGCCGCCGGGTGGCCGGGGACCGAATCGCCGGACGCCGCGCCCACCCGACCGGCCCCGAGGGCCACGACCAGGGACAGGGCCGCGGCCAGGGTGGCCAACAGGGGTCTGGCGACCGGGCGCCGGCAGGCCAAGCGTCTGTGATGTCTAGTCATTGGCCCCACCTTCCTCACCACCGTCGCCCCAGGCCACCGCCGGCCGCGTCACCCGGCCGCTCTTGCGCGCCGCCCGGCGCCCCACCCGGGGCCGCTCTTCCCGGGCGGGGGCCTCCCCGGCCAGGTCTTCCTCCATCTCCCAGAGGCTGATCAAGGGGAACAGCTTGGCCAGCCCCGCCAGCAGCAGGGCAAAACCGGCGAAGGCGGCGATGACGATGGAGAACTCCACCCAGGTGGGGCGGTAGAGGGCCCACTCGTAGGGCATGAGCGGCAGCGCCAGGGACGGGACGACGATGAAGTAGCGCTTGACCCACATCCCCACGTTGATCAGGACCGAGGCCGTCACCACGCCCCACGCGTTGCGGGTGGGGGGAAGCGCCAGCAGGAGCACGGGCACCAGCCAGCCGGCCAGCCACCAGAACCAGAACACCCAGGCGTAGCGGCCGACCATCAGTTCCAGCAACAGGGCCTTGTCGGCCGGCTCCAGCTTGTAGCCGATGGTAAGGTACTCGGCGAAGGTGAAGTAGAAGTAGAACAGGCCGGTGGCCAGCAGCAGATTTCCCAGGTAGACGAAGTGCCGGTCGGTGAACCACTCCTGCAGCCGGTAGGCCCGCCGGAAGATGGCCATGCCGGTGATCACTGCCGCGATACCCGAGTAGATGGCGCCCACCACGAAGTAGGGCCCGAAGATGGTGGAGTGCCACCCGGTCCGAAGCGTCATGGCGAAGATCCAGGAGACCACCGTATGCACCGAGATCATCACCGGGATGATGATCACGCACATGGTCCGGATACCCCGTTCCAGAGCCTCCCGCTGGCCGGGGGTGTTCCGCCAGCCTGCGGCCAGCGCGGTGTAGAGCCGGCGCCGCCAGGCGGGGACCCGGTCGCCCAGGGCGTCCCGGCAGCGGGCGATGTCGGGGATCAGCGGCAGGTAGAGGTAGATCAGGCTGCCCACCAGGTAGCTGGTGATGGACACCAGGTCCCAGAGGATGGGCGACTCCAGCCGGCCGAACCGCAGCACGTTCAGGATGCGTTCCGGCCGCCCCAGGTCGACCAGGGGCATCATGGCGCCCACCACCAGGGACGCGATGGTCATGAACTCGGCCATCCGGACCACCGGCTTGCGCCAGCCGACGCCGGTCAGCCGGAGGACGGCCGAGATGAAGGTGCCCGCGTGGCTGATGCCGATGAACATGACGAAGTTGGTGATGTAGAAACCCCAGGGAACCAGATCGTTCAGGCCCGTGACGGCCAGCCCGTGGCGAAGTTGCAGGCTCCAGGCGTAGGCCCCCCACCCGGCCACGAAGAACAGGCCGGCCACCAGGGCCAGGAACCCCCTGGTGTGCTCCGTCAGCGGCCGGAAGCTGGCCGCCTCGAGCCGGCGATAAGCGGCGTTCATCTAGCCCGCGCCTCCCTGGACGCCCGCGCCGTCCCCCGGCGTCTGCCCCAGGAAGGCCTCGCCGTGGCCGGGGAGGTACCACGCCCGCGGCCGGGTTCCCAGCTTCTCCTTGAGCCGGTAGGCGTGGCGTTCCTGGAGCAGCCGGGACAGGCGCACCACTTCCGCCCCGTTGGAGGCCAGGTCCGTCTCGTAGTCCCCGAAGTACAGGGCGCCCATGGGGCACCCCTCCACGCAGGCCGGCAACCGCCCCTCCCGGGCCCGGTGGGCGCAGAACATGCACTTGACCACCGTCCCGCGCCTGTACGGTAGCGGGTACTCGGGCGAGTACTTGACCAGCGCCGTCTGGGGCAGTTCCGGCGGGTCACCCCAGATGAAGTGCCGCGCCGCGTAGGGACACGCCGCCATGCAGAAGCGGCAGCCGATGCACCGCTGGTGGTCGATGAGGACGATGCCGTTTTCCGCGTGGTAGCTGGCCCCCACCGGGCACACGTCCACACAGGGGGCCTTCTCGCACTGCATGCAAGGCGTGGGCAGGAAGTAGTGATGGCCGTGGTCGTCCGCCTCGTACACCTTGATCCATTCCTGGTCAAAGGGCACGTGGTGCTCGGCGGTGCAGGCCACGGTGCACTGGGGCGGCCGGTCAAGGGTCCGGCAGCCCTCGCACCTCGCGAGGTCGACGACCATGACCCACTGCCGGGTCTCGGCGGCGTCACGGGCCATGCCCTCCCCGGAGTGGGCCGAGCCTTCCGGGCGACCTTCCGCGGCCGCCCGGGCTTCCCGGACCAGGGCCAGCAGGCCGGCGGCGCCGCCCTTGGCCCACGCCGCCGCCGCGGTGCCTGCTCCCGCCGTGGCCAGCCAGCGGAGGATGTCGCGCCGGGTCAAGCCCATGGCTCTCCTCCCCCGCGCCCGAAGGCGGCCCGACCCCTGGTGAGTGCCGGCCGCCGGGGCGCTCCATGCAGGAGTGTGGCGTCTCCGGTGTCGAGTGTAGGTGAGGTCGGGGTGGTCCGGCTTCCCCGCAACCGGGTCACCGAAACCGCTCAATCCCGAAGAGGGGGCCTGCTTGGTCCGGTGGAGCCAGGACTAGTGCGACCGGCCTATCCCCGCCCGCGGGCGAATAAGCCGCTCGTACTGGTACTGACGGGTCGGCCCGGGATCCCTGCCGCGGGCGCTTCCCGGGGGGAGCTAGTTTTCGGTGCCGGCGAGGCCGTGGCGGACGGCGTAGCGCACCAGCGCGGCCTTGTTGTGCAGGCCCAGCTTGTTCATGATGTTGGTCCGGTGGCGCTCCACGGTGTGGCTCGAAAGGTAGAGCCGGGCCGCGATCTCCCGGCCCGTGAGGCCCTGGGCGATCAGGGACAGGACTTCCTGTTCCCGCGGCGTCAGGCGGACGGCCGCCTCGCCCCCCGGTTCCCTTCGCTCGACGTAGTCCCTGAGCATGCGCCAGGCGAGGGAGGGGTGGACGTAGGGCTCGCCCCGGGCGACCTGGCGGATGGCTGCCACCAGTTCCTCGGGGGACGCGCCCTTCACCACGTAGCCCAGGGCGCCCGCGTCCAGCAGGCGGAAGAAGTACCGGTCGTCGTCGTGCATGGTCAGGGCCAGGACCTTGACCTGAGGGTGCTCCGCCAGGAGCTTCGCGGCGCACTCAAGCCCGTTGAGTTCGGGCATGGTGATGTCCATGAGCACCACGTCCGGCCGCGAACTCGCCACCAGTTCCAGGCAGCGCCGGCCGTTCTCGGCCTCGCCGACCACCTCGAACTCCGGCCAGGCGTTCAGGAGCAGCCTGATGCCTGCCCGGACGATGGCGTGATCCTCGGCGATGAGCAGCCGCACGGGCTTCAAGAGGCTCGCACCTCCGTCCCGGGGATGACCAGGGAAACGCTGGTCCCGCGGCCGGGGGCGGAGTCAAGCTCGAGAGTGCCGCCGGCCAGCCTGGCGCGTTCCTCCATGCCGGCCAGCCCCACCCCTCCTTCCTGGCCCCGCCGACCCCGGGCCGCCTCCGGCTCGAAGCCGCGGCCATCGTCGGCTACCGTAACCCGCAGGGCGTCGGGTGTCGCTTCCAGGCGGATCGAGGCGCGGCTGGCCTCGGCGTGACGCACCACGTTGGTGAGGGCCTCCTGCACGACCCGGAAGACGACCACCTCCAGGTGGGGTGGCAACCGGCCGTCGAGACCCTGGGCCGTAACCTCCACCCGCAGGCTCGTCCTGGCGCGAACGGTATCCGCGTACCAGCGGACGGCCTCCAGCAGGCCCAGGTCGTCGAGGACGCTGGGCCGGAGGTCGGATACCAGCCGCCGCACCTCCTCCACGGCCCGGGCGGCGAGTTCCTCGATGGTCGCCAGGCGTCCGGCGATGTCCGGCGCCCTCGCCTCGGCCGCCTGGCGGGCCGAGCCCAGGTTGAGCACCAGCCCGGTGAGGAACTGGCCGATCTCGTCGTGCAGTTCACGGGCGACCCGCTTGCGCTCTTCCTCCTGGGCCCCGATGACCCGGCGCAGGAGCTCGGCGCGCTGGGCCTGAAGGGCGAGGAGTTCCCGGTTCCTGGCTTCCAGTTCCCGCGTGCGTGCCTCGACCCGGCGCTCGAGTTCCTGGTTCCAGCCCTGGGCGGCCTCGCGGGACCGGCGCAACTGGAGGCGCATGGCCTCGAAGGACCTGGCCAGCCCCCCGACCTCGTCAGGTCCGGTGGTGTCAACCGGGGTGTCGAGGTCACCGGCGGCCATCCGTCCCGCGGTCCGGGTCAGGCGCTCCAGGGGGCGGACGACCTGCCGGGTGCTGAACCAGGCGACCCCCAGACCTCCGGCCAATGCGAGCAGGCCCACTATCAGCAACTGCCGCTCCACGGCCCGGGGCAAGAGCAGGGCCACGTCGCGTTCCTGCTCCAGCAGGATGCCCCAGGGCACGGAGGCCAGCGGGGCGAAGGCGACGATGTGTCGTGCCGCTCCGCCTGCCCCGTGCCCGCCGCCGTGTGGACCATCACGTCGGCCCGGCCGGACTCGATCAGCGGCCGCACCAGCGCCCAGTGCTCTCCGGAGCCGAACAGCCCGCCCGGCCCCGAGGCGGCGACGACGCCTGTCGGGGTCACCAGTTCCAGGACGAAGGCACCGTTGGCGGCCTGGGCGGCGGCGGCGAGCCGCCACAACGCCCTGGTCGGAAGCAGGTCGGCGACGAGCACGCCGGCGACCCGGCCGTCACCACTCAGCATGGGCACCGCGGCCACCAGCGCGGGGTGGTCCCGCCCGGGCCGAGGGCGCTCGGCGGCGGTAACGGCCCTGCCCGTCTTGAGGACTTCCCTGACGACCGGCCCGAAGGCCGCCATGCCCGGCGGAAGTTCGGGTTCGGCCGGATATACCCACCACCGTTCGCCACCGGGACCGTAAAGCGCCAGGTAAAGAGGGGTGCCCAGTTCCTGGTGCTGGCTCAGGTGGTCGTAGAGGCCAAAGAGGATCTCCTCGTGGTGGGGATCGAGGTGGCGGTCGAGGTCGCTCCGGCCGCCCTGCAGGTAGCCACCGTAACGTTCCAGTTCCGGCGCCACGTGGGCGAAGATGGCGTCCAGTTCCCGGGCGACGGTCCCGGCCAGGGCCAGACGCTCGGCCATGATGAGCCGGGTACTGTGGTGGGAGGCGGTACGCGACACGTACCCGATCAGGACAAACAGCACGCTCAGGCCCAGCAGGACGTAAAGCATCATCCGCCGCTGCAGGCCCAGGCACGACGCGGGCCGTCCGGGTGCGGGCTCAGGCTTGGTGGCCATGGCCTCCCTCCGCAACGACATTGTCCCGGTGCCCTGTGGCCCGGGGCAATGGTCCTTTCGCACCAGGTTCAATGACCTCTTTGGCTCAATTTTCCGACCGCTTCAAGCGTTTCACGAGCGGCATGCCTCGGCCTCCTTGACTGGGTGGCGGGCATGACGTGCCACGGGGAGGTTGACCAGCCAACCCGGACGGAGGAGAATGTAACGGAAAAGTCCCGACGAGGGCGGCGTTTGCGTTGGCCGATTGGGTGCTCACCTGGTACCAGTGGACGACGGCCCTCTACCGCGTGGCGGAGGCTCCCCTGGCGGAGCTGGCCACGGGTAGCCGCTTCTTCCTGCTGAGCAGTATCCTCCTGGGCCTGCTGGGCTCCCTTGCTCCGTGCCAGCTCACCACCAACGCCACGGCGGCGGCCTACGTGGTGGCACGGGGGGGTACCGGCCGGCAACCGCTGGCCACGGCCCTGGCCTACGTCCTGGGCAAGGCGGTCGTCTACACCGCCCTGGGCCTCACCGTCATGCTGGCCGGCGCCCAGGCGGGGCGGTGGTGGTCCATCCCCGCCGCCGGCGTGGCGCGGCGACTCGCGGGACCTCTGATGCTGGCCGTCGGCCTGTACCTGCTGGGGGTGTGGCGGCTCAGGTTCAGTCTGAAAGTACCGGGAGCGGCCCGTCTGGAACGCTGGGTGGCCACCCGCCGGGGCGCGCCCGGCGCCTTCGGCCTCGGGCTTCTTTACGGCCTGGCTTTCTGTCCCACGTTGCTGGTGCTGTTCTTCGGGTTGGTGATCCCTACCGCTCTCGGCGCGCCGGTTGGGTGGCTGGCGCCGGCGGGGTTTGCCGTGGGCACCGCCGTCCCGGTCCTGCTTGCCGCCGCGTTGCTTGATAGCGCCGATGGCGACAGGCCCCTCGTGTCCGGCCGCCGGGGCCGCCGGATACAGCAGGCGGCCGGCCTGGTGATGATCCTGGCCGGCGCCCACGACACCCTGCTGTACTGGTTGCTATGACCCGGGTTACCGCGCGGCCGTCACGCGGCTACAGGCCCAGGGCCCGCCGGGCCGTCTCGAACTCCGCCTGGTCGATCTCGCCCCGGGCGTAGCGGAGCCTGAGCGCCTCCAGGGCCACGTTGCCGGTCGCGGTCGTCCCGGACGACGGAAACAGCCTGGTCACGAGAATCACCGCTCCGACCAGTAAGAGCACCCAGAAGACCAGGCCTGAGAGCATTCC
This sequence comes from Symbiobacterium thermophilum, assembly GCA_020725105.1. Taxonomy (GTDB): domain Bacteria; phylum Bacillota; class Sulfobacillia; order DYFQ01; family DYFQ01; genus DYFQ01. Next base: position 27,182 of record DYFQ01000026.1, on the reverse strand, counting down.
GAACCAGCCGAGCCCCATGCCCCAGCCGAACGATCCCATCATGGCGCGACACCTCCTGACCTTGCCTGGGGGCACGGTACCATTCGCAGGTCAAGGAAGTATGTCGGCGGGGTCAGGTTTTCGCCACGACCGGGCCCTTGCGGGCGACGGGCAGGACCACGCTGAAGGTGGTCCGGCCGGGAACGCTGTCGGCGCTTATCGTTCCGCCGTGGGCCTCAATGATCCGCTTTGAGATGGTAAGTCCGAGGCCGCTGCCACCGGTGGCCCGGCTTCGGGACCGGTCGGCGCGGAAGAAACGCTCGAACACGAAGGGCAGGTCCTCTTTGGCGATGCCGGGTCCCCCGTTTGTGACTTCGATGAGCACGTTACCACCGGCGGGACCCACCGATATGGTCACCGTTTCACCGGCTGGCGTGTACCTGGCCGCGTTGGCCAGCAGGTTCCCGATGACCTGGCCCAGGCGGTGCGGGTCTCCGGTCACCGGCGGCACCGCGTCGTCGACCTTCGCCTGAAGGTCCAGCCCCCGGGCTCGGAACTCGGGCTCCCGGACGGCCAGCACCTGCCGGGTCAACGCGACGATATCCACTCTCTCCCGGCGGAGCGCGAGGGTGTCGGCTTCAAGGCTGGCCAGGTCGTGCAGGTCCTCGATGAGCCGGGAGAGCCGGTCCACCTCGGCCACGAGAGCCGCCAGCGTTTCTCTGTCGGGGGCCAGGACGCCGTCCTCCAGCGCTTCCACGTAGTTGCGGATCCCGGCGATGGGGGTCCGCAGTTCGTGGGCCACGTCGGCCACCAGGTCCCGGCGCAGCCGGTCGGCCTGCTCCAGGTTGGCGGCCAGGACGTTCACGGCCGCGGCCAGGTCGCCGATCTCGTCGCTGCGGCGCAGGGCCACCCGGTGGGCGTAGTCCCGGCCCGCCAGCCGGAGGGCGCCCTGACGTAGCACCTGAACGGGTCCGGTGATGCTTCGGGCAAGCCACAGGCCGAGCCCGAGCACCACGACGAGGGCGATGCCCGCTCCCTGGAGCAATGCCAGCCGCATCTCGCGCAGCAACTCCCGCTCGTGCAGGCGCATCTCGGCCGCCACCTGGGCGGGATCGCCGAGGGTACCCGGCGGCAGGATCTCCTTGAGTTGCAGGTAGTGCAGGAGATGAGACACGATGGCCTGCTGGGCGTACCAGTAGCTGACCAGGAGGCCCAGGAAGAACACGCCGGCGAAGCCGGCCAACACCTTCGTCTGCAGGGTCAGCCGCACGGGTTCGATCGCCCCCTGTTCATCATCCCGTCCCAGGTCAGTATACCAGGCCGGCGCCTACCACCGCCCGGTTCCCGTCGTCCGCGGGAATGGATCTCCTTACCAGGGGTTGCATTTGTGGACCTGACGCGGTAGGATGGAGATGGCAACCCTACCCCTAGGGGGTAAGGGTAACTGCTACCTCTGAGCGAGGCGATGGATGCATGCCAGCCCAGCACGCCATGGTGATCTTCCAGGTGACCGGCATGAGCTGCGCGGCCTGCGAGGCCGGCATCAAAAAGGGGCTCGGTCTCTTGCCCGGCGTCCGCGAGGTTGCGGTGAACGTGGCCGGCGGCCGGGTGAAGGTGGAGTATGACCCGCAGCAGGTGGACCCGGGCGCCATGGCCGGCGCCATCCGGGACGTCGGCTACACCCCGGTCGAGGACGAAGTCAGCCTTTCGGTGCGCGGCATGAGTTGCGCGGCCTGCGTGAGCAAGGTCGAGCGGGCCGTGTCGGCCATCCCGGGCGTGACGGCGGTGAACGTGGCCCTCACCGCCGGGATGGCCAGGATCCGTTATTACGCCGGCGCGGTGGACCTGCGGGCGCTGAAAGCCGCCATCGCCGACCTGGGCTACCAGGCCGAGGAACGGGCGGTCGAGGCGGAGCGCTACGACCGGGAACAGGCGGCGCGCCGGGACGAGATCCGCCGCCAGGGCATCAACATGCTCATCGCGTGGCCCCTCTCCATCGTGGTCATGATCGGCCTGTTCCAGCCGACGTGGATCTTCGCCCGGTTCGTTCCGGAGTTCTTGCACAGCAAGTGGTTGATGCTGGCGGTGACCACGCCCATCGTCCTGGGACCGGGCTGGCAATTCTTCAAACATAGTTACAACGGGCTGCGCCGGGGCGTGACGGATATGAACCTGCTCTACGCGACGGGCATTGGCGCCGCGTACCTGATCGCGGTGATCAACACCGTCTGGCCCGACGCGGGCTTCGGCGGGGAGGGGGCCACCTTCTACGAGACGGCCGCCCTGCTGACGGCCTTCATCGTGCTGGGCCGCTACCTGGAGGTCCTCACCAAGGGCCGGGCCTCGGACGCCATCCGGAAGCTCATGAGCCTCCAGCCCAAGAAGGCGCGGGTGCTGCGGGACGGAGACGAAGTCGAGATTCCCGCCGACGCGGTGGCGGTGGGCGACGTCGTCGTGGTCCGGCCCGGCGAGTCCATACCGGTGGACGGGGAGATCCTCGAGGGCCATTCGGTGGTGGATGAATCGATGCTGACCGGCGAGAGCATCCCCGTGGAAAAGCGGCCCGGCGACGCCGTCGTCGGCGCCACCATCAACCGCTCCGGCACCTTCAAGTTCAGGGCGACGAGGGTGGGCAGCGAGACGGCGCTGGCCCAGATCATCAAGCTGGTGGAGGACGCCCAGGCCTCCAAGGCGCCCATCCAGCGGCTGGCCGACTGGGTGGCGGGCCACTTCATCTTCGGCGTCCACGTCCTGGCCCTGATGGTGTTCCTCTTCTGGTTCTTCGTCGGCTACGAGCGGTTCTTCGTGCCCGACGGCCGCTTCATCCTGAGCCCGTACCCCCTTGCGGAGGTGGGCGTCTTCGGCTTCGCCCTGCTGCTCAGCATCACCACGCTGGTCATCTCCTGCCCCTGCGCGGTGGGGCTGGCCACGCCCACGGCGATGATGGCCGGTTTCGGCAAAGGCGCGGAGAACGGCATCCTGTTCAAGGGCGCCGACGCGGTGGAGCAAACCACGCGGCTCCAGGCCATCATCTTTGACAAGACGGGCACCCTTACCCGCGGCGAGCCCTCCCTCACCAACGTGGTGCCCGCGCCCGGGTGGGAGGCGCGCGAGGTCCTGGCCCTGGCGGCCGTTGCCGAGAAGGGGTCGGAGCACCCGCTGGGCCAGGCCATCGTCCGCGGCGCCCGCGCGGAGGGCGTCGACCCCGCCGACGCGGAGCAGTTTGAAGCCCTGGCCGGCCGGGGCGTCAGAGCCGAGTGGCGGGGGAGGTGGATCCTGCTGGGCACCAGGCGGCTCATGCGGGAGGAAGGAGTGGACGTCACCGGCCTGCTGCCGGTGGCCGAAGACCTGGAGCAGGCGGGTAAGACCGCCATGTTCATGGCCGTGGACGGCGCCCCCGCCGCGGTACTGGCCGTCGCCGATACCCTCAAGGAGCACGCCGCCGAGGCGGTGGCACGGCTGAAGCGGATGGGCATCCAGGTCTGGATGATCACCGGCGACAACAAGCGCACCGCCCGAGCCATCGCCCGGCAGGTCGGGATCGAGCGGGTGCTGGCGGAGGTGCTGCCGGGAGACAAGGCGGCCGAGGTGAAGAAACTGCAGGAGCAGGGGCTCAGAGTGGCCATGGTCGGCGACGGGATCAACGACGCGCCCGCCCTGGCCCAGGCCAACGTGGGCCTGGCCATCGGGAGCGGGACCGACGTGGCCAAGGAGACCGGCGACGTGATCCTGATCCGGGAGGACCTCCGCGAGGTGGTCTCGGCCATCGAGATCGCCCGGGCCACGCTGCGCAAGGTTCGGCAGAACCTGTTCTGGGCCTTCGTCTACAACGTCCTGGGCATCCCGCTGGGCATGGGCGTGCTTTACCCCTTCACGGGCCTGGTGGTCAGCCCGGAGCTGGCGGCCCTGGCGATGGCCTTCAGTTCGCTCTCGGTCACCCTCAACACCATGCTGCTCCGCGGCTTCAAGCCGACCCTGCGCCGCCGGGCCGCCGGGCGGGCGCCATACCGAGAGGCACCCGCCGCCGGAGGTCGCTGAGGGCGAGGCGGCACCGCGGAACCGGCGGGAGGCCTGACCGGCCGACCGGGCCGGCACAACCGAGGCTTGCGAGGAGGGATTACCGTGACGCCAACCATGTCCAGGCTGGCGTTAGCCATCTACGGCGGCATCTCTGTCTTGCTGGTGGCGGTCTTCCTGCTGCTCACCTTGCTGAGCGGCAAGGACTACACGCCGGCCAGCCGTTACGGCGGTGCCGTGTGGGTCTTCATCCTGGGTCTGATCATCACCATGCCGCTGGTCATCCCCGCCGTGCGGCGCCGTGCCGGCGGAGGCGGTTGAGGCGTGATCCCGGGCTGGCGCGGGGCCGGCCTGCGGGTGGCGGGCCGGAGAGGTTCGGGCCACGGGATGCCCGGCCTGCTCCCGGCCTTCGTCATCTGGATCTGCAGCCTGCCCGGTCAGGTGCCGGGTCCTGAGCTTCGGCCTTCCGCCTGCTCCGGTATGGCGAAGCGGTAGCCAACCCCGTAGACGGTCTCTATGAAACGCGGCCGGGCCGGATCGTCGCCTAGCTTGCGCCGCAGGTTCTTGACGTGAACGTCCACCGACCGGCGGTAACCGACCCACGGCTCCCCGGGCAGCGCCCGGACCAGTTCTTCCCTGGAAAGGGCCCTCCCGGGACGCCGGGCCAGGTACTCCAGGAGCCGGAACTCGGTGGGCGAGAGGTCCAGCTCCCGTCCGTCCAGGCAGGCCCGGTGGCCGGAGATGTCCAGCGCCAGCGGCCCCCTGACGATCCGCTCCGGCGCGGGCACGGCCCGCCGGCTGCGTCTCAGGAGAGCCTCCACCCGGGCCACCAGTTCGCGGACGCTGAAGGGCTTGGCCACGTAGTCGTCGGCTCCCAGCTTCAAGCCGACCACTTTGTCCGCCTCTTCGGCCCTGGCCGTGAGCATCAGGATGGGCACCTCGGACTCGGCCCGCACCCGGCGGCAGAGTTCCAGCCCCGGCAGTCCCGGGAGCATGAGGTCCAGGATCAACAGGTCCGGCTCGAGTTCCTTGAACCGCCGCCAGCCCTCGTTGCCGTCGGACACCGCCACCACCCGGTACCCCTCCCGCTGGAGGTAGGCCCGGACCACGTGGACGATGGACGGCTCGTCCTCCACCAGCAAGATGGTCTCTCCGGCCAGCGACCTTCCCTCCCGCCGGGTCTTCGGCCCGTTCCGCTACCGCAGGCCCATCTTGAGCCGTACCTCGTCCATCACCGCCTGAGCGACGGCGCCGGCCCGCTCCGCCCCCTTGGCCAACAGGTGCTTCAGCCCGTCCCGGTCGGCCAGGAGTTCCTCCCGCCGCTGGCGGATGGGGGTCAGGACCCGGATCATGTCCTCGGCCAGGGCCTGCTTGAGGTCGACGTAGCGGATGGTCCCGTTCCGGTAGGCCGCCTTGAAGTGCTCCACCGTGCCCCGCGGTGAGAAGTACTCCAGCAAGGTGAAGAGGTTACGCACCCCCGGGCTCATGGTCTTGCCCCGGGGCCCCACGTCGGTGACGGCCCGCTTGATGGTTTCCCGGATGACCTCCGGCGGGTCGGAAAGCGCCACGTAGCTGCCGGGAATGGATTTGGACATCTTCTTCTCCGGGTCGTTCAGCGCCTTGACCCTGGCCCGGCTGCCCCGCGGGATCATGGCCTCCGGCTCGGGGAAGGTCTCCCCGAACAGGCTGTTGAAGCGGCGGGCGATGTCTCGCATGAGTTCCACGTGCTGCTTCTGATCCTCGCCCACCGGCACGACCGACGCCTTGTAAAGCAGCACGTCCGCCGCCTGGAGCACGGGATAGTTCAACAGCCCCGCGTTTACCGGCTCCTTGCGGCGCCTGGCCTTCTCCTTGAACTGGGTCATCCGCTGCAGGTCGCCCAGGGGCGTGATGCAGTTGAACACCCACGCCAGTTCGGTGTGCTCCGGCACGTGGGACTGGACAAAGACCACCGCCTTGTCCGGGTCAAGACCGGCGGCGATGTTGGAAGCGGCGGCGTCCAGCACCTGCCGGGGGAACTCCCCCGGGTCGTAGGGGACGGTGATCGCGTGCAGGTCCACGATGCAGTAAAAGCAATCACACGTCTCCTGGAGCTTCACCCAGTTGGAGATGGCCCCCATCAGGTTCCCCACGTGGATCAGGCCCGTGGGCTGGATGCCGGAGAACACCCTGGTCCGGGCGACGGGCTGGCCGCCCACCTGTTGGGCCGGCCGCACCGCCGTGGTCGCGGCGGCGGTCATGAGTCTCTCCTCCCACTCCTACCGGTCGTCGTGGAGCGACGAACCCGCGCCAATGAAACAGGCCTTCCGCCGCTCAGGGGCGAAAGGCCTCGCGCGCTTCGCGGTGCCACCCTGCCTTGAGAGACAGGTCATCCCTGTTCCCATCTCTGTCGGGTTCCGGGCGCAGGGGCTATGGCCGGCGCGGGAACCCGGCTCCGCTAACGTGGAGCGTTCCGGCGAAACCTGGCGGGACCTGCCACATCCCTCTGGGGACCTTGCCCGTCCCGGTCGGCTCCGCGGCTCGCGGGCCCAACTCCCCCGGTGCCGCCGGCCGGCATTCCACCTGTCCCGGCAGCGGGCCCGGCCCGGTCGGGAACTCCGGCTCGCTTCACGGCGGTCCTCCGGGTGCCTTTCCCGGTCATCGCCCGGTGGTATTGCGCCCTGCGAGCCCGCGCGGGGCGCGCAGGACCGTTCATCGCGAGTAGCAGAATGGTAGCACAAGGTGCAGCCAGTGTCAACGAAGCGGGATCATTGCCGGTAGCCGCACGGCTAGACAAACCCGCCGGCCAGGATGACGATGGCGAGGACGATCATCAGGAGGCCGAGCCCGATCCGGGTTTCCCGCTGGTAGCCGTGCTGAAGCCGCTTCAGGCCGACCCGGGAGACCGGGTTCGCCGCCAGCGCCAGGGCAAAGAGCAGCGGGGCGATGTACATGAGGTTGTAGGCGGTCAGGTACCCCAGACCGGCGGCGTACGACTCACGGGTGGCCAGCAGGGCCAGGATGGCGGCGTAAATCCCGCCCGAGCAGGGGATGGTACAGAGGGCCACCAGACCGCCGGCCAGCAACGCCGTGGGCAGCGTGCCCCGCTCCAC
>DYFQ01000026.1:0-20084 GCA_020725105.1 Symbiobacterium thermophilum | reverse complement strand
CCGGGGCGCCACCGGCAGGCGTACGCCGAACCCGTTCAGGACCTGGACCACGCCCACACCGATCAAGAGGTAGGCCCCGATGACGCTTATCAGATGGCCCCGGGACACGATCCTGCCCAGCTGGGTCAGAAAGCCCAGGGAACCCGCGCCCACCAGGAAGTACACCAGAAACACGCCGGCGATGTAGGTCAGGCCCGTGGCGGCCAGGCCCGGCCGGGGCCGGTTGAGGACCAGGACCAGGGACACCAGGAACAGCAGGACCACGAAGGCGCACGGGTTGATCCCGTCCAGGAGCCCGCTGGTGAGGACCAGGGCCGCGAAGCTCCAGCCGGTCACGTCGGGGCGGGTGGCGGGAGCCGCGGGCGGGCTCGCGCCAGGACCGGCGTGCGATCCAGCTCCCTGAGGCACAAGCCCCCGGGCCTCCAGGAACACCCCGATGGGCGTACCGATGGGGACCCGGTAAATGTCCCCCCCCGGGGCCCACGCCAGGTAGCTGGTGGCGTCATGCATCTGCGGGACGTTGACCGCCACCACGCCGGCAACGGCTTGTCCCATGGCCACCAGGTCGCGCAGGACCTCTGGCGGCACGTGCCCCCCGAAGGCCAGCCGGCCGTCGACGACGGCCAGCACCGTGTTGTGGAGCAGTCTGGGCAGGCCGAGCCGCCCGGCCTCGGCGGCCATCATGGCGCCCAGGTCGGGCGCGTTGGTCTGGTCGTAGACCCCGAGGACCTCGACGCCCATCGCCTGAAGCTCGGGGAGCAGGGTGTCGGCGACGTACTCCGCGCAACAGTCGCAGCCGGCGTCTTTGTAGATGACGGCCGTTAGCGGCTCTCCCGCGGCGGCGGCTTGAGGGGCGGTCCCGGCCGCCGCTGCGGCTCCCGGGCCGGCGAGGAACAGGAGCGATGCCAGGGCCAGGGCCCAGACGCCCGCGGCCGGAAGCTTGGGGTTGGCGCGGGACAATCCGACGCGGCGGGTCCGCGTGGCGCAGTGGCGCAGTACCTTCACCTCCCGGCCCGCCTCACGGCGCATCCAGCCTCCGGGCTTGACCTCGCGGGTCTGGGCCTCCGGGCGTCACGCCGCACCGGCCCGGGCCGGAATCCCGTAAATTCTACTGAACCCCTGTAGGGTAGAGCGGCATCGAGCCAAGAGAATTGTCCGGCCAGGTTGTGGAGGTCCGGTGGAGAGCCGGTTAAAGATCGCCGAAAGATTCCCGGAGAGGCGCCCGCACGGGTGCCTGGCCCCGGTCGTTGACAGGGACGGAGGCGGCCGGGTAGAATTAACTTGCGGGCGACATTTTATGGTTAGCCAATCATCTAATCCATGGTTGGCCAATCACCTCCCCCGCTAACCCCTGACCAGCGCCGGCGGTTCCGAAAAGAGTAAACGAGGGCTGTTTCAGGTGCCCGGAAGGGACGAGTCTGCGGTGCTCCTGGCGACAGGGCTCGGCCTCAAGTCCAAGCTCAACTTCGCGTACTCTCCCTTCATCGAGCTTGCCTTCAGCCTGAACGTGCTGTACTCGCCGGGGAGACGGGGAGCCCTGCTCCCGTGGGTCATGCGGTTCAAGGAGAAGACCTCGGGCACCACCCAGGACCGGCTGACCGAGTTCGGCGGCCGGCTGGACGGCTGGATGGCCCTGGTGGGCTTCGCCCTCAAGGCGGCCGACATCCGGGAGCACGCGGTGGATACCGTGCTCGCCCGCCTGGCCCGCCTCAGCCCCGCGGAGGTGGAAGCCTGGTTTGGCCTCACGCCCGAGGAAGGAGCCGAACTGGTCGAGCGCCTGCGGCACTACTGGCGGAACTGCTTTCACGAGGAGTTCTACTGGATCGAGCCGCTCCTGGTCCGCAGCATCAACGAGCAGGCGGCCCAGTTGCAGCAGTCCGACGCCCTGGTGTTCTTGCAGGGGCTCTACCCCGAATTCCGGCTGGCCTACGAGGACGGGAGCCTGGCCATCGGCCACGGGGGCGGCGAGAGCCGGTTCGACGTGGAGCGGCTCGACGAGATCATCCTCTTCCCGTCGCTGTTCGTCGGGCCCCAGACGCTCATCGAGGAGCAGGAGCGGGCGCTGCTCCTCTCCTACGCGGTGGCGCCCGGGGTTTACCAGCCCAAGAGCGGTCTGGAGCCCCCGGAGCAACTGTCGCGGCTCCTCAAGACGCTGGCCGACGAAACCAGGCTGAAAATCGTCAAGCTCCTCACCACCAGGCCCTGGTGCACCCAGGACCTGGCGGTGGAACTGGAGCTTTCGGAACCTACCGTTTCCCGTCACCTGAAGCTGTTGCGGGAAGCCGAACTGATCGATCACGCCAAGCGGGGGAATTTCATCTACTATAGCCTGAGGCTGGAACGCATCGCCGAGATGCACATGAAGCTCCTGGACTTCCTCCGGTCTTGAGCCTGGCCCCGCCGCCCTCCGGCGGCGGGGCTGCCTCAGACCAGGTCCTGAATCCTCCTCTGCCCTGGGGTCCGGGCTCTCCCGGACCCACTCTCTTCGTGCTGGCCGCGTGGGGTCCGGGGGTGGGGCGCGGCGGCGCGGGTGTGGTAGGATGGGTGCGGAGGAGAGAGCGAAGCGGTGTCGTCCCTCAAGCGCCGGCGGTGGTTCTGGCTGCTGCTGATCCCGGTGATCCTGGCGGCCTGCCCGGCCCTGGCGGCGGAGTGGAAGGTCCGGGAAACCGAGCACTTCATCTACCATTACCTCGAACCGTGGCGCGCCACCGAGGAAGAGCTGGAGACCCAGGACTATCACTACCGCCGGATCGCGTCGGCCCTGGGGGTCGAGTACCCGGGCAAGATCCGGTTCTTCTGGTACCCCGGCATCGCCGAGATCCAGCGCCACACCGGGCTCAACTGGGAAGCCTTCGTGCGGCGGGACGAGATCCACGCGACCGTCGCCGTCATCCCCCACGAGACGGTGCACGTGCTCATGTACGTCATCAACCCCCAGGGCCTGGGCTTCCTCAACGAGGGGATCGCCGTCTACCTGGGCGACGAGGGCCTGCTGGGTCCACCCCTGGCCCGCCGGCCGGTCGACGTGGTGGCCCGCGAATACGACCTGGAAGGCAGGTTCGTACCCCTCAGGCAGCTGTCCGGCGTGCTCAGCCTCCGGGGCGAACTGGCCCATCCCGAAGCCGACGCGGCCTACGTGCAGTCGGCTTCCTTCGTGAAGTTCCTGGTGGAGCGCCACGGCATGTCCCGTTTCGTCGAGTTTTACCACCAGGCCAACCCGGACAACCTGTCCGAGGTCGCCGCCGCCGTCTACGGCCGGTCCCTGGAGGACCTGGAGGCCGAGTGGCTCCAGGCCCTACGGTTGCGCGGGCTCGAGACGGCCCGGGTGACCCTTGGGCTTGGGGTCGTGCTGGTCGTGGCGGCCGCGGTCCGGTGGGCCCTGAGGTACCGGGCGGTGCAGCTTCGCACGGTGGGGCGCCCCGGCCGCGACCGGCGGGCGGCCGGGGCGCCGGCGCGGACCGAGATGGCGCGGGCCATCGCCCTCCTGGACGACGTCAAGCAGTACGCTCCGGAGCGGCCGACCCGCAGCGACGTCGGCCTCGATCACCTCCGGCTACGTGGAGGCGGAGCGCCACATTGAATTCACGCAGGACTCCCCGGGCGGCCTGTTGCGCCAGCGCGTGATGGCGCAGGGCCTGACCGACGCGCAGCTCCGCTATGTCGCCCTGGCCTTCGATCCGGGGAACCCGGCCCGGACGACGACGCCTACCGCCGGTTCGACGACTCTCGCCCAACGACGCGTGGCTGCCGCGGTGGCAGGGGATTGACCACAAGGAAGCCCCCCCTGAACTGACGGGAGGTCAGGGGCGGCGAGCGAAGCGGGAGGCAATCCGCCGCCCGCTTCTCGATTCCCCGGGAGCCGGGGCATCCGCGGGCTTTACCCCCCGAAATCGTATGGCGGCCTGCGTATTACGACTCGTGGCCCGTAAAAGCCTCAGGGGGGAGGTATCACATGTCGCGCATACGGTTTCACCGCCATCCGCGCGCCGGTTCCGCCCCGGTGATCGCCAGTCTGCTCGCTCTCTCGGTCGTTCTCGCGTCGCCCCTGACGCCAGGGGCCAGCCTGGGCGGAACGGCTTACGCGGCCAGCGCGCTCCCGTCGACATCGGCGACGGCGGACCTGACGCCCCCGATCCAGCCGCAGCCGACCACCGACTTGAAGGACGTGGCCGCGGCGGATCTGGCGCAGGCCCGGCAGCAGGCGGCCGCCGCGGTCCGGGACGTGGCCCGCCTGGCCGGGGAACCGGACCAGACGCTTCAGGGGAGCCTTGACAAGGTAACCGGTACGGTCGAGGATCTAGCCGGCAATCTCCGCGGCCTGGCGGACGGCCTCTTTCGCATCAACGGCACGCTGGTCGACCCGGCGCTGCCCGACCTGCTCAAGGGCCTGAAACCGGGCGAGACGGTCGAACTGCTTCTCACCTACGACCACTACCCGACGACAGAGGACGAAGAGCGGCTGCGCGAGCTGGGCGTCCGCCGCGGCAGCCGCATGAACGTGCTGCCGGTGCTCTTTGCCGTGGTACCGGTGGAGGCCGTGGACGAGATCGCCGCCCTGCCCGGTCTGGTATCGATGTGGCAGAACCAGCAGCTGCAGTACTACCTCAAGGAAAGCCGCGCGCTGCTGGGCGTGGACAAGGTCGAGAAGGACCGGCGGTTCCAGGAGCAGTGGGGGGAAAAGGGCCGGCGCTGGAACCGCGACACGGGCCGGTACGAACCGGTACCGCTGCCGGTGGACGGCACGGGCGTCAAGGTGGCCGTGATCGACACGGGGATCGACGCCACCCACCCCGACCTGCCCTGGGGCGAGAAGGTCATCGAGAACCGCAAGCTGTTCGGCCCCGGCTACACGTGGTTCTGGATCGGCGACCCGACGGGCGTGCGGCTCGGACCCAATGTCCCCAACACCGACTTCAGCGGGCACGGCACCGCCATGGCGGCCGCGGTGGCCGGTCTTGGCGAGGTGCGTCCCGAGTACGCCGGCATCGCCCGGGGCGCCGACCTGATCGGGCTGAGCGCCGGGGAGAGCGTCTGGCTGCTCTACGTGCTGGATGCCTTGGACTGGGTGCTGACCTACAACCTGCGCAACCCGGATCGCCCCATCCGCGTCGTCACCAACAGCTGGGGCGGGGGCCCGGGGAACGTCGCGCTGTACAAGAGCTTCCTCCATAATCCCATCGTCGTTTCGAGCCGGATCCTCAACGAGCACGGCGTGGTCGTCGTCTTCGCGGCGGGGAACCGGGAGGAAAGCCCCTGGTCGCTCAACGTGTACTCCATCTGGCCCTGGGTGATCAGCGCCGGGTCGGCGACCAAGTCGGGCAAGCTCGCCGATTACGCGGCGCGCGGCATCGATCCCCTGCTGCGGGACCAGCTGCCCCGCCACGCCGTCGACGGGTTCACGCGCCTCACTACCGTGGGCAAGTGGACCTTCCGGCTGATCGACGAGATCCACCCCGACGTGGTCGCGCCCGACGCCGAGGTGGTCTCGGCGCGGGCGAGCACGGGCACCGACGCCAACCTGTACGCGCCGCCGGATCCCAGCCTCGGTCTCGACGCCGCCTACTACGGCGTCTACAGCGGCACCAGCATCGCCGCCGCCCAGGTGGCCGGCGTCGTCGCCCTTCTCCTCAGCGGCGACCGGAACCTGACGCCCGATCAGGTGCACGAGGCGCTGGTGACCACGGCGCAGCCCATGCCCGGCTACGGCGAGTTCGAGGTGGGTGCCGGGATGGTGGACGCGTACGCCGCCGTGCACAAGGTGCTGGCGCGCAAGGCGCTGGGGGTTGCCCTGCCGTACGGGCGGGGGTACCCGGCCGCGACCACCGCTCCCTACAGCGCCCGCATGCGGAACTTCGGCTACGCCATCGGCCCGATCGGGGAGCCATGGGTGGAACAGGCGACCTACCAGCCGCTTACCCGGAGTTACCGGTTGCTCAGCCGGCCGTTCCCGGAGGAAACGGTGCGCGCCCGATTCCATTCGGAGTTGCACTCGCTGGTGCAGGGATTCACCGGCACCCGCAGCAGCTGGCTGTGGCTCTACAACCCCACCGACGGCGAGCGCCCGCCGCGCGACGACGAGGTGGGAGCGATGATCACGAGCTGGGGGGAGGTCAGCCGGGCCTACGCGTTCGTCTATAACCCGGTCACGGACAACGGCGATCCGAGCGACAAGTCGGACCATTACTGGTTCAACGTCCGCGGTCTGCTATCGACAACCACCGGAACCAGCGGCGCCGACCTGCCCAGCAAGTACTCCCTCGAGGTCACCCCGCTGGGACTGACCTTCGAGGACGAGGGGTTCGCCGCGTGGCTCCAAGGTCTCGGTGCCGACGACCGGCGCCTCGTGCGGAATCTGGTGCTGGCCGGGGTGATCGACCCGCGCGGCGCCTTCGACCCGGCCGCGCCCATGCCCCGGATCGCCATGGCGCGGGCGGTGGCCCTGCTCGAGGGTGTCAAGCAGTATGCGCCCGAGCAGCCCACCTACGACGATCTCGGACCGGACCATCCCGGCTACACGTTCGCCGAGTCGCTGGCGGGACAGTGGGATCTCGCCGGCCAGCCACAGCCGCCCCCGGGCGTCGCGGTGAAGAAGCTGCTGGGCGGCGCCGCGGTGGATCCCGTGACGGGCACATCCCTGCCGGACCTGGACGGAACCGCGGGCACCTTTGCGCCCGATGCCCCGGTGAGCACCATCGACCTGATGGTGACGGTCGCGACGCTGGCCGGGCTCGAGAGCCGGGCGAAGGAGCTGGCGCGGAAGGTGACGGGGGAGGCGGAGCGCTACATTGAATTCACGCAGGACTCCCCGGGCGGCCTGTTGCGCCGGCGCGTGATGGCGCAGGGTCTGACCGACGCGCAGCTGGGCTACATCGCGCTGGCCTTTGAAAAGGGGTGGCTGGAGCCGGTCAGGGAAGTGATGGTCAAGCACCCGACGTTGGAGGACCTGTTTCGGTGGCTGCTTGGCCGCGGCGCCAAGCCGGAATGGATCACGGCGCTTTACTTCGACCCGACGACCGCCGCCCGGACGCTCGACATCTACCGCTGGATCGACGGACTGTCGGCCCGTGGCGGGTGGCTGCCGCGATGGCAGGGGAACCACCCCGAGTGGTACCTCGCCAATTGACGGTTGGGTCACCCCCCGACGGGGGTCGGTCCCGGCGAGCGAGCGGGAGGGCAGGGCCTCCCGCTCGCCGTTTCCATACCCCCCGAATCCGCCCGTCATATGCTTCGCAGGTGGAGTGGGGTGGGCCGCTGGGTGGTCGCGAGCCTGACCGTCCTGTGCGTGCTGGCGGCCCCGGTGCTGGTGACGCCCGCGCCGTCCGCCAAGGCGGCTCGCGCCGCGGGGACTCGGGCGCGTGCCTCCACGTCGGGCAGGCGGTAGGAGTGGCGGGCGGCGGCCTTGAGGGTGGTCCGGGGGTTGGGGGTTGAGGTAAAGCGCCAGGTGCCAGCCGTAAAAGGAAGGGCGTGGCCTCGATGCCGAACCGAGTCGTCGATGAAGCAGGCCCTGTTCTGGCGTAATCGACCGGGAACCCCAAAGGACTTCTCTCAGCCCTTGAGGGCTACGAAACTACCATACCAAGGAGGTCAGCCGGTGACCAGACTCGCCTGGAAAGCTTCGCCGCAGGACACCGTCATCGTCAGCGCCGCCCGGACCCCCTTCGGCCGACTGGGAGGCGCGTTGAAGGACGTCCCCGCCGTCGAGCTCGGGGCGGTGGTCATCAAGGAAGTGGTGCGGCGGGCAGGGCTCGAGGGTCCGGAGATCGACAACGTGATCATGGGAATGGTGGTTCAGGCGGGAGCCGGCCAGATCCCCTCCCGCCAGGCCAGCATCCGGGCGGGACTGCCGGTCGAGGTCCCGTCGGAGACCATCAACAAGGTGTGCGCTTCCAGCCTGCGGGCGGTCAACCTGGCCGACGTGACGATCCGGGCCGGCGACGCCGAGATAGTGGTGGCCGGGGGGATGGAGAACATGAGCCAGGGGCCGCACCTGGTCCGCGGCGCCCGGTGGGGGCTCCGCCTGGGAGACGGCGCGCTGGTGGACGCCACGGTCTACGACGGGCTGACCTGCCCCTTCCACCACTGCCACATGGGGGTGCACGGCGACCGGGTGGCCGCCGAGTTGAAGGTCGACCGGGAGGCGCAAGACGCCTGGGCCTACCGGAGCCACCAGCGGGCCGTGGCCGCCATCGACGCGGGCAGGTTCGCCGAGGAGATTGTTCCGGTGGAGGTCCCCCAGCCCAGAGGGGAGCCGGTCCGGGTCGCGGCGGACGAGGGCCCGCGGCGGGACACCAGCCCGGAAAGGCTGGCGGCGCTGAAGCCGGTATTCGTCCCGGACGGCTCCGTCACCGCCGGCAACGCCCCGGGCATCAACGACGGGGCGGGGGCGCTGGTGCTGATGGCCCGGAAGCGGGCCGACGCCCTGGGGCTGGAGCCGCTGGCCACCGTGGTCGGTCAGGGCATGGCGTCGGCCGAGCCGCCCTACCTGGCTACCGTGCCTTACCTGGCGGGCAGGCGGGCCCTGGAGCGGCTGGGCCTCGAACCGGCCGACGTGGACCTGGTGGAGATCAACGAGGCCTTCGCCGCGGTGGCCATCACCTCGACTCGCCTGGGTGGCTGGCCGGAGGAGATCGTGAACCCCAACGGCGGCGCCGTCGCCCTGGGGCACCCCATCGGCGCGTCGGGGGCAAGGATCCTGATGACGCTGGTCTACGAGTTGCGCCGGCGGGGCGGCGGTCTTGGCCTGGCGGCCATCTGTTCCGGCGGCGGCCAGGGCGAAGCCACGGTGGTGCTGGTCGACCAGCTACGCGCGTAGCGGTGAACTGTGGCAGAGAAAGAGAAGCGGGCCGGGTTTCCGGCCCGCTTCCCGGTTCCGGGGTCTGTCTTGCCCCGCCGCCCTCGGGCGTGGCGGCGCTCTTGACCGCCTCAGTCGGCCACCGCGTCCCCCTCCGCGGCCTCGCCGGCCAGGGACCGGATGATCTCCCGGCAGAAGGCGGGAAGGTCGTCGGGGATCCTGGCCGTGATCAGGTTTCCGTCCACCACGACCTCCCGGTCGACCCACTCGGCTCCGGCGTTACGCATGTCGTCCCGGATCGACCAGAAGCTGGTGGCCGTCCTGCCCCGGACGATGTCGGCCGAGGCCAGCATCCAGCCGGCATGGCAGATGGCGGCCACCACCTTGCCGGCCCGGTGCATCTCCCGGACGAAGTTGACCATGCCCTCGTGGCGGCGCATCAGGTCCGGGGCGTAACCGCCGGGGATGATGACCGCGTCGAATTCCGCCGCCCGGCCGGCGTCGATACCCAGGTCTGCCGTGACCGGGTAGCCGTTCTTGCTCTTGTAGGTCTCGCCTTGCCTGGGGCCGATAACCGACACCGTGGCGCCGGCCTCCCGCAGCCGCAAGACCGGGTACCACAGCTCAAGCTCCTGGTACAGGTTCTCCGCCAGTACCGCCACGCGCTTGCCGCGAAGCCCCACCGTCTTTCCCTCCCGTGAAGCCGGTTTTCGAGAAGCCGTTTTGCGGATGTCCGGGCCCCTTCCTGCCCCGGCCGGCGAGAATCGCGCCTCTCGCTTCGACACCTGCGGACACCCGAGGCAGGGGACGGGAAGACAGGCCGGCAGGGCTTGTCGGGACCGCCGGGGAAGCTAAACACGCGTATCAGGGCCGCAGCGCGCGCGGCCCGCAAGGTCGGATGGCCGGGGGTGAGCTGGGAACGCGTGTCCAGCGGTGGTTTCTGCCGGCGGTGGCGCTCGGCCTCGCCGTCCTGCTGGGCCTGACGCTTGTGGGACCCCGGCGTGGCCGGTCTGAGGTCATCCTGGCCACGACCACCAGCGTCGACGACTCGGGGCTGCTGGACGTGGTGATCCCCGCGTTCACCGCCGGGTCGGGCATCGCCGTGCGCGTCGTGGCCGTGGGGACCGGGCAGGCCCTGGCTTACGCCCGCCGGGGCGACGCCGACGTGGTCCTGGTGCACGCCCCCGAGGCGGAGCTTGAATTCGTGGCCCAGGGGCACGGGGTGGAGCGCCGGCCGGTGATGTACAACGAGTTCGTCCTGGTGGGGCCGGCTGCGGATCCGGCCGGGGTGCGGGGCCTGAAGAGCCTGGCCGGCGCCCTGGAGCGGCTGGCCGCGGCGGCGGCGGGCGGAGCCTCCGGCCGGGCCGGCGGCGGGCCGGCGCCACCGGTCAGGTTTGTGTCCCGGGGCGACCGGTCCGGCACCCACCTGGCGGAACTGGACCTCTGGCGGGCGGCGGGGCTCGACCCGGCCGGGTTTGACCGGGCGTGGTATCTGGAGGTGGGGGCGGGGATGGCGGAAACCCTCACGCTGGCCTCGGAACGGGGCGCGTACACCCTCGCCGACACGAGCACGTTCGTGGCGTGGCGCTCCCGGTTGGCACTGGAAGTCCTGGTCGCCCAGGAACCGCCCCTGAAGAACCCCTACCACGTCATCGCCGTCAACCCGGCCCGGCATCCCCGGGTCAACCACGCCGGGGCGCTGGCGCTCATCGAGTTCCTGACCTCGGAGCGGGGGCGGGCCATCATCCGGGAGTTCGGCCGGGAGCGGTACGGCGAACCTATCTTCCGCCTCGAGGCCGGCGGCCAGGTGGGACCGCCATGACGGAAGCCCTGCGCCTGCTGGTGAGCCTCGATCCGGAACTCTGGGGGATCGTCCTTCTCTCACTGGGGGTGTCCGGCACGGCGGTGCTCCTGTCGGCGCTTCTGGGCGTGCCGGCCGGCGCGGCGCTGGCCCTGTGGGAGGTGCCCGGAGCGGCCTGGGTGGCCCGGTTCACCTACACCCTGATGGGGCTTCCGCCGATCCTGGCCGGCCTGGTGGTCTTCCTGGTGCTTTCCGCCCGGGGGCCCCTGGGCCACCTGCAACTGCTCTTCACCCCCACCGCCATGGTGCTGGCCCAGACCCTGCTGGTGCTGCCCATCGTCACCGGGCTCACCCTGGCCGGCGTCCGCTCCAAGGACCGGGCCATCCGGGAACTGGCCCTGTCCCTGGGCGCGACCCAGTGGCAGGCGGCCTGGCGGGTGGTGCTGGAGGCCCGCCGGGCCATCGGGGCGGCGCTGATGGCCGGCTTTGGCCGGGCCATCGCCGAGGTCGGCGCGGTGATGCTGGTGGGCGGCAACGTCCGCGGTCACACCCGGGTGATGACCACCGCCATCCTGCTGGAGACCAGGCAGGGCAACTTCGAGGTGGCCATCGGCCTGGGCCTGGTCCTGTTGGCGGTGGCCTTCGCGGTGAACGCCGCCTTTTACCGCTGGCAGGAGGGGGCGTAGGGATGCCGGCGCCGGCCTTCCGCCTGGAGGGGCTGGTCAAGAGCTACGGGGGCCGCCGGGTCCTCGACCTGGAGAGTCTAGAGGTGGACGCGGGAAGCGTGTGGGCCATCGTCGGCCCGTCGGGCGCCGGCAAGACCACCCTGCTGCGGCTGCTGAACGGGCTGGAGAAGCCCGACGCCGGGCGGATCTGGTTTTTCGGGCAGGAACTGACCGCTGCCAACGGGCTCCCCGCGCTGGAAGTCCGCCGGCGGATGACCATGGTCTTTCAGACCCCGGTCCTCTTCACCGCCACGGTGGCGGAAAACGTGGCCTACGGGCTGAGGGTGCGGGGCGTCGACCAGGGGTCCGTGGCCCGGCGGGTGGCCCGGGCGCTGGACCTGGTGGGGCTGGCCGGCACCGAGCGCCGCGGGGCGAGGTCGCTCTCGGCGGGAGAGGCCCAGCGGGTGTCCCTGGCCCGGGCACTGGTGGTCGAGCCGGAGGTGCTGCTCCTGGACGAGCCCACGGCCAACCTGGACCCGGCCAACGCGGCCATCATCGAGTCGCTGCTCCGCCGGGCCAGCGGCGAGATGGGGGTGACCGTCGTGCTGGTGACCCACAACCTCTTCCAGGCCCGCCGCGTGGCAGACCACACCGGTTTTCTCCTGGACGGCCGGCTGGTGGAGACCGGCCCCACCCGGGAGTTCTTCGAGCGGCCGGCCGATCCCCGGACCCGGGCCTTCATCCGGGGGGAGATGGTGTTCTGAGACGCTCCGGCCGCCGCGGGGCGAGGACGCCCCCGCGGACGACGTGGTCCGGGTTCGATGTGGCATCAGGTTGAGCGATTTGAGGGTGGTGAACCGGAATGGGGCTTCTCTCCGACCTGGCCGGCGTTGAGGAGGCGCGCCGCGCCTTTCTGGAGGCCATTCCCCGGGTCCGGCTGCCCGCGGAGCGGATACCCCTGGCCGAGGCCGTCGGCCGGATAACGGCGGAGGCCGTGAATAGCCCGGTGGACGTGCCCAGCTTCCCCCGCTCGACGGTGGACGGCTACGCGGTCAGGGCCGAGGATACCTTCGGGGCGTCGGAAGGCCTGCCGGCTTACCTTGACGTGGTGGCCGACGTCCCCATGGGCCGGCCGGCCGAGGTCGAGCTTTCAACGGGCCGGGCGGCGCGGGTGGCCACCGGCGGCATGGTGCCCCCGGGCGCGGACGCCGTGGTGATGCTGGAGTACGCGGAGCAGGTGGACGAGGGGATGATCGGCGTCGTCCGGCCCGTTTCGCCGGGTGAGAACGTGATCCGCCGCGCCGAGGACATCCAGTCCGGTCAAACGATAATCGAGGTGGGACACCAGTTGAGGCCGCAGGACCTGGCCGCCCTGGCCGGGGTGGGCCGGACCGACGTCGCGGTCTACGTCCGGCCGCGGGTGGCCGTCGTGTCGACCGGGGACGAGGTGGTGCCGCCCCACGTGGAACCGGCGGTGGGCCAGGTCCGCGACATGAACGGCGTGTCGCTCTCGGCCAGCGTGCTGGCGGACGGCGGGTTTCCGGCGTTCATGGGCATCATCCGTGACGACGCGGCCCTCCTCGAGGCGACCCTCCGGCGGGCGCTGGACCGCGAGGGAGCCCGGATGGTGCTGGTGTCAGGCGGCAGTTCGGTGGGCACCCAGGACGTGGTGCGGGACGTTTTCAACCGGCTGGGGCGGCCGGGCGTGCTGGTGCACGGCGTGGCCCAGCGGCCGGGCAAGCCGACCATCCTGGCGCTGGCCGGTCCGGTGCCGCTGGTCGGCATTCCCGGCCACCCCGTCTCGGCCCTGGTGGTCTACCAGCTTTACGCTCGGCCGGCCCTGCGGCTGGTCATGGGCTGCCGGTCTCCCGAGACCTGGCGGGGGACGGTCCGGGCCCGGCTGTCAAGAAACCTGGCCTCTCCGCCCGGCCTGGAGGAGTACGCCCGGGTCGCCCTGCGGGCAGAGGACGGCACGGTCTGGGCCGACCCGGTGCTGGGGAAGTCGGGCCTCATCTCCACCATGGTCCGGGCCGACGGGCTCCTGCGCGTCCCCGTCGGCAAAGAGGGGCTTGAGCAGGGAGAGGACGTGGAGGTCTGGCTGACTTGAAGTTCCGGCGGCGGATCTATCTCGACGACCGGCCGTGGGAAGAGGCCCTGGCCCTGGCCATGGAGCGCTGGCGGGTCACCGGGGCGCTGCGGCTCGTCGAGGGCGAGACCGTCCCGACCCGCGAGGCGGCCGGGCGGGTCCTGGCGGAGCCGGTCTTCGCCCGGCGCTCGGTGCCCCACTTCCACGCCGCCGCCATGGACGGCATCGCCGTCCGGGCCAGGGACACCTACGGCGCCTCCGAGACGTCCCCCCGGCGGCTTCGCGTGGGCCCGGAAGCCTGCTTCGTCGACACCGGCGACCCGCTGCCGTCCGGGTTCGACGCGGTGATCATGATCGAGGACGTGCAGCCGGTGGGCGGCGACGCGGTGGAGATCATCCACGCCGCTTCGCCGTGGCAGCACGTGCGGCCCATCGGCGAGGACATCGTCCAGACGGAACTGGTCCTCGGCCAGGGGCGCCGGGTCCGCCCCGCGGACATGGGGGCGCTGTTGAACGCCGGGGTGGACCGGGTGGTGGTCCGCCGCCGGCCCAGGGTGGCGCTGATTCCCACCGGCAGCGAACTGCGGGAGCCCGGTGCGGCCCGGCTCGGCCCCGGGGAGGTGGCCGAGTCCAACACGGCGGTCCAGGCGGCCATGGTCCGGGAATGGGGTGGCGAGCCGTGGCGGCTGGACATCGTCCCCGACGACCCCGACCGGCTGCGGGCCGCCATCCGGGAGGCGGCGGCCGGGGCCGACGTCGTGGCCGTCAACGCGGGCTCCTCGGCGGGCTCCGAGGACTACACCCACGCCATCGTGGCGGAGCTGGGCGAGGTGCTGGTGCACGGCATCGCCACCCGGCCGGGCAACCCCATGTTGCTGGGAACCGCCTGCCAAAAGCCCCTGCTGGGCATTCCCGGCTATCCCGTGTCGGCCGCCATCACTTTCGAACTCTTCTGCCGGCCGGTGGTGGCCGCCCTGCTCGGGACGGTGTTGCCTGAACGGGAGCGGGTGCCGGCCCGGATCACCCGGCGGGTGGTGTCCACGGCCGGCTGGGAGGAGTTCTTGCGGGTCACCGTGGGCCAGGTGGGTGACCGGCTGCTGGCCACGCCGGTGGGGCGGGGCGCCGGGGCGCTGATGACCATGGTCCGGGCCGACGGCCTGGTAAGGATTCCCCGGGCCAGCCAGGGGCTGGAAGAAGGGCAGGAGGTCTGGGTCGAGCTGTACCGGCCGCTGGAGGAGATCCGGCGGACGGTGGTGGCGGTGGGCAGCCACGACCTGGCCCTGGACGTGCTGGGTAACCTGTTGCGGGAACTGGAACCGGGCGCGGGCCTGACCTCGGCCCACGTGGGAAGTCTCGGCGGCTTCGTCGCCCTGCGGAAGGGCGAGGCCCACCTGGCAGGGGTTCACCTGCTTGACGAAGAAACCGGGGAGTACAACCTGCCGTTTGCCCGGCGGCTGCTTCCCGGGCGGCGGCTGGTGCTGTACACCCTGGTCGAGCGGGAGCAAGGGCTGATCGTGGCCCCGGGCAACCCGAAGGGCATCCGCGCCATCGCCGACCTCACCCGGCCGGACGTGGTGTTCTGCAACCGGCAGCGGGGGGCCGGCACCAGGACGCTCCTGGACGTGGAACTCCGCCGGGCCGGCATCCGGCCGGACGCGGTCCGGGGGTACGAACGGGAAGAGTTCACCCACATGGCCGTGGCCGCCCGGGTGGCGGGCGGGGCCGCCGACGCCGGGCTGGGGATCCTGGCTGCCGCCAGGGCGCTGGGACTGGATTTCGTGCCGGTGGCCACGGAGCCGTACGAACTGTGCATCCCGGCGGAACTGTACGACTCCGCGCCCATCCGCAGGCTGCTCGGGGTGGCCGGCAGCGCCGAGTTCCGCCGCCGGGCGGAGGCGCTTGGCGGCTACCACCTGGGGTCGTCCGGGTCCATACGGGAGGTTTCCTGAGGGCGCCGCCAGCGCCAGTTAGGAGGGAGCGCGGTGTTTCGCGTGGGTCCGTGGGAACTGCTGATCATCCTGGCCATCGTGCTGCTCATCTTCGGGCCGCGCAAGCTGCCCGACATCGCCAGGTCCATCGGCAAGAGCATCAAAGAGTTCCGGTCCGGGATGAAAGAGGCCAACGAGGCCGCCCGGGACGGCGAGAAAGAGACCAAGAGCTAGGCTGGACCCTCAGGACGCCGTGGTGTAGCATTAGGGTGGGTTAGCCGGCTTTTCGGCGGCCGGCCCTGCCGCGGGTCTGGTCCGGGGACGGAGTGATCGGGATGTACGACGCCCACGGGCGCCAGATCGATTACATGCGGGTCTCCATCATCGACCGCTGTAACCTGCGGTGCGTCTACTGCATGCCCGACACCTACCAGGAATTCCAGCCCTTTGAGGACCTGCTGAGCTACGATGAGTTTCTGACCGTCCTGCGGGCCGCCATCGACCTGGGCATCACCAGGTTCCGCATCACCGGGGGCGAGCCGACCGTCCGGGCCGGCCTCGTCGACTTCATGCGCCGCGTGACCGCCCTCGAGGGCCTGCAGGACGTCGCCCTCAGCACCAACGGGCTCCGGTTCAAGGACCTGGCTCCGGAGCTCTACGAAGCGGGGCTCCGGCGGGTCAACGTCAGCCTCGATACTCTGCGGGCCGACCGCTTCCGGGAGATCACCAGGTGGGGCGACATCAGCGACGTGGTGGCCGCCTTCGACGTGGCCCGGGCGGTCGGCTACGACCCCATCAAGCTGAACGCGGTGGTCATGCGCGGCGTCAACGACGACGAAGTCTTCGACCTGGTGGAGTTCGCCCTCGAGAAGCAGGTCAAGGTACGCTTCATCGAACTCATGCCGCTGGGCACGGCATACCCCTGGGCCGCGGAACGCTGGGTGCCCACGCCCGAACTCATCGAGCGCCTGGGCACCCGCTACGACCTGGAGCCCCTGGAGAACGGCGCCGTCCGGGGCTACGGCCCCGCCGACTACTACCGGGTGAACGGCGGCGCCGGCGTCATCGGCTTCATCAGTCCCTTCAAGGAGCATTTCTGCCAGGCCTGCCGCCGCATCCGGCTCTCCGCCGACGGAAAGATCTACCCCTGCCTGGCCTGGGAGACGGCCGCCGTGGACCTGAAGCCGGCCCTGCGGCGGGGCGCCGGACTCGATGAGATCCGGCTACTGCTGGCGCGGGCGCTGGAGATCAAGCCGCCGGCCCACATGTTCGAGGAGTACCAGGCCGACGAACTGAAGAGGCGGGTCATGTCCCGCATCGGCGGCTAGCAGGACCCCGAGGCCCGGTCGTCCCCGGACCGGCCACCTCCCCGGAACCGGCGGACAGGAAAAAGATGGCGCCCGCGGCAGGATTCATCTTCCATCATCCCGTATCCTTGAGCGCGCCCGTCCACCCAACGACCGGCCCACGTCCCGTGTGCGCATCCGTGTCCGGCCTGATCGCAGCCGCACTCCTCCGGCGGGACCGGACCCCGGCGGGACCGGACCCCGGTGGGCCGCGAGCGGTCCGGTCCGGCGAAGGGGGTGATTTGCGTCTTCGACGGGCGGCGGGACCGCCCGCAAGAACCCAGGACCAAGTGCTTCGCTCACCGACGGGCTGACTTCCCAGGCAGCGCATGGGAGGAGGACGCGTCGTGAGAACCAGGCGGTTTGCCATCGGCGTGCTGGCCGTACTGGTCATCGCGGGACTGGTGGGGAGCGCCTTCGCCCTGAGCGGGGCGCCCAGGCGCGACTTCACCGAACCCGCGGCGCCGGCGCCGGCACAGACCGAATATGTCATCGTCACCCTGAAGGACCCGCCGGCGGCGAGCTATGCGGGGGGCATTGACGGCCTGGCCCCGACGAAGCCGGCCCGAGGCCAGAGGCTCGATCCGTCGGATCCAAGGGTCCAGGCCTACGTTTCCCACCTCGGGCAGGCGCACCAGGACTACCGGCATTATCTGGCCAGCAAGGCACCCAAGGCGGAGATCGTTCGTGAGTACTTCTACGTGGCCAACGGGTTCGCCATCCGGCTGCACGGCACCCGGCCGCAGGTACTGGCCGCCGGGCCGGGAGCTCGAACCGTGACCTTCAGCACGCTGGTCAGGCCAACGATGAACGTCAGCACCGGCCTGATCTCGGCCGGCGATCTGTGGCAGTTCGCGGGCGGCCGGGAGAACGCGGGCCGCGGGATCAAGGTAGGCATCATCGATTCCGGTATCGACCCGACACACCCGTTCTTTGCCTGTAAAGACACGGACGGGGACGGGCTCGCCGATATCCCGGCAAAGGTCTACGCGAGCGGCGTGGTCTTTGACCCCACCAACGTCCTGGTCTTCGACCACGGTACCCACGTGGCCGGGACGGTCGCCGGGTGCGTCACCGAACTGACCGAGGGTCCCATCACCGGTTTCATCAGCGGGGTGGCTCCTGGGGCGCGGGTCTACGACTACAACGTCTTTCCGGGCTTCGGCGCGGGATACGTGGCCTTCGGCGGGGCGGCGTTCAGCCACGACATCATCGCCGCTCTGGAGGACACCGTCGTTGACGGCATGCACGTGGTCAACATGAGCCTGGGCGGCGGCGTGGAGGGTCCCCACGACATCCTGGCCGAGGCGGTGAACGCCACCGCGGACGCGGGACTGGTGGTAGCGGTCGCGGCCGGTAACTCCGGCCCGGGCGACTCCACCATCTCGTCGCCGGGCAGCGCTGCCAAGGCGCTGACGGCCGGCGCCAGCACCAACCCCCATTTCATCGGCATTCGGGTGGCGGTAACCGCCCCCGTCCGGATCTTCGGCGCGGCGCTGGGTGAGTTCAACAACTTCGTTCCGGCCCTGGAAGACGTTCCTTACACTGTCACCGACCCGGCCAACGGCTGCGCGGTCATCTCCACCGACCTCAGCGGCAAGATCGCCCTCATCGACCGGGGCGCCTGCACCTTCACCACCAAGATCAGAAACGCCCAGGCCAGGGGAGCCATGGGCGTGCTCATCGTGAACAACGCGGCCGGCGACCCGGTGGCCATGGGCCACGACGGCACCGACCCGTTCCCGACCATCCCGGCGGCCATGGTGTCCAGAGACGACGGTGGCGCCATGAAGCCCTCCGGTACGGTGACCGTGGACGGCACCACCGTCGGTGAGTTCATCACCGGCAACGCCGACCTCGTCGCGGGCTTTTCGTCCCGGGGCCCCACGCCCTTCACCTACCTGATCAAACCCGACGTGACGGCGCCGGGCGTGAACGTGTACTCGTCGGTGTTCGAAGGCGAGTTCGCCATGTTCCAGGGCACCAGCATGGCCACTCCGCACCTGGCGGGCAGCGCGGCGCTGCTCTTGCACCTCCACCCGGACTGGTCACCGGCGGACGTGAAGTCCGCGCTGGTGAACACCGCGGCTCGGGTCGTCACCGACCATGTAACCGGCAAGGTGGACCCAGGCGTGCTGGCCCGGGGGGGCGGCCGGATCGATCTGGCCGCGGCGGGCAGCACCCCGCTGACCTTCGACCCGGCCAGCGCCAGTTTCGGCTACTGGAGGGGCAACAAGCCCGTCACGGCCGCCCTGGATCTGACCGTACGCAACGTCAGCGGTTCCTACCAGGCGTGCTCGGTGACGCTGACCGGCCCCGAGATCGTCACCGCGTCGACAGCAGCCATTGGCCTCGATGACGGCGCCACGACCACCCTGACGCTCTACCTCGATGCGGGCAGGGCCAACCAGACGGGCAGCGGGGACCACGGCGGGGACGTGTTCGTCGACTGCGACGGGACGGAGCTTCGAGTGCCCTGGTGGGTCCGTATCGACCGCCAGGCGACCCCTTGAGCTGACACTCAAGAGAGAAGTGCCCGCAGCAGGGCAAGTTCACTTGACGGCGCCGGAAGACCGGCGCCGTCCGGCTTGGCCGGGCCGGGCGGGGCGTTGCCGCCCGGCCAGTTACGCCAGGCGGTGAAAGCGCTCCACGTACCGGGTGGGGGCCGTCCCCCGGCCGAGCACGTCGTGGAGAGCGACGCCCAGGGGAACCACCGGAGCGGGGCGGGGCATCACGCTCTGGTGGGCCCGCAGGACCTGGAGCTTTTCCTGGAAGACCTCGGTGGTGTCGACGATCAGGTTGGACAGGCGGGGCGCGTAGAGCAGGAGCTTCACCCCTTCCCGCAGCCGGCCACGGGCCGTCTCCAGGGTGGCGACGCCCAGGGCGACGTGGTCCGGGTTACGTCCCGCGGGCCAGCGGGCGGAAGGGTCGAAGGTCATCACCACCTCGGGCCGTACCTCCCGCCAGGCTGACTCGATGGCGCCGGCCATCTCCGGCGCCGCGTCAAGCCCGCCGTCGGGAAAGTCGTGCAGGATCAGGCGGTGAGCCCTGAGCAGGGCCGCCGCCTTCTCCGCCTCGCGGCTGCGGATCTCGGCCAGGTTCCGGCGACCGGCCGCCCGCTCGCCGCGGGTGAGGGTGAGGATGGTGACCTCGCTGCCCGCCCGCGCCATCTGCATCAGGGTACCACCGGCGAAAAACTCCACGTCGCCCGGGTGGGCGCCGACCGCCAGGACCCTGGACGGCTGCTCCACCAGGTAATAGCCGGCCTGCAGGGCGACGGACGGGTTCGCCGGGCTCATGACGGCGGTGCCTAACCGGTAAAGGCCCCAGGCCCCGAAGCCCAGGCCCAACAGGGTCAGCAGGCGACCCATGCCTCATCCCTCTTTCCGTTCCGCCGGCGCTTCCGCACGCCCGGCGGTATCCACGCTTGCCGGCGGGATGTGCGGCCCTGGTTAGCCCTTTCAGAG
>DYFQ01000071.1 GCA_020725105.1 Symbiobacterium thermophilum | reverse complement strand
GGACCGCCGAGACCCTGCGGCAGGCGGGGATTCCCGTCCGGCCCGTCCAGGACCCGACCGGGTTTCCCGAGATCCTGGGCGGGCGGGTGAAGACGCTGCACCCCGCCGTCCACGGGGGTATCCTGGCGCGCCGGGACCACCTGGACGACGCCAGAGACGTGAAGGAACACCGGCTGGAGCCCATCGACCTGGTGGCGGTGAACCTCTACCCCTTCGCCGCCGTGGCCGGCGCGGGGGCCGAACTGGAAACGGCCATCGAGCACATCGACATCGGCGGGCCGGCCCTCATCAGGGCGGCCGCCAAGAACCACCGGTACGTGACGGTGGTGACCGACCCCGACCGCTACCCCGAAGTCCTGGAGCAACTGGAGCGGGACGGGCAGGTGAATCTCCAGACCCGGTACCTCCTGGCTCAGGAAGCGTTCGAGCACACGGCGCATTACGACGCGGTGATCGCCGGCTACCTGGGCCGGCGGGTGGGGCGCGGTCCGGCCGCCCTGCCGGACCGCCTGGTGCTGGCCTTTGACCGGGTGGCGCGGCTGCGCTACGGCGAGAACCCTCACCAGGAGGCCGCTTTTTACCGGGACCCGTGGGCCGAGGGCGCGTCCCTGGCCACCGCCCGGCAGCTACACGGTAAGCCCCTTTCCTACAACAACCTTCAGGACGCCGACGCCGCCCTGGCGCTGGTGCGCGAGTTTCACGAACCTGCCGCCGTCGCCGTCAAGCACGCCATTCCCTGCGGGGTCGCCTGCGGCGAGGGTCCGGCCGAAGCGGTGGCCCGGGCCCGCGACGCCGACCCGGTGAGCATCTTCGGCGGTATCGTCGCCTTCAACCGGCCGGTGGACGAAGCGGCCGCCCGGGAGATGGCTGACATCTTTCTCGAGGTGGTGCTGGCGCCCGAATTCGAGGCGGGTGCCTTGCGGGTGCTGGGCCGCAAGCGGGACCTCCGCCTGCTGGCCCTTGGCCCCCTGCCGGACCACCCGGGCGGCGGGGCCACCGAGGCCCACCGCCGGGAGCAGCAGGCACTGACCGGACGCCGGCGCATGGTCGAGTACGGCCTGCGAAAGGTGGCCGGCGGCGTGCTGCTGCAGGAAGCGGACCTGCTGGCGGAGGATCCTCGCCAGTGGAAGCTGGTCACCAGGACCCGGCCGGGCCCGGAGACCGTGGGGGACCTGTGGTTCGCCTGGCGGGTGGTGAAGCACGCCCGGTCCAACGCCATCGTCGTGGCGCGCGACCGGCAGACCCTGGGCGTGGGGGCGGGCTACACCAACCGGGTGGACGCGGCCCGCTACGCCCTGGAGCGGGCGGGCGACCGGGCGCGCGGGGCCGTTCTGGCTTCCGACGCCTTCTTTCCCTTCCCCGACACCGTCGAGGTGGCGGCGGCCGCCGGCATCTCGGCCGTCGTGCAGCCGGGCGGGTCGGTACGGGACGCCGAATCGGTCGCGGCCTGCGACGCCCACGGCATCGCCATGCTCTTCACCGGGGTGCGTCATTTCAACCACTAGCCGCGTTGACTTCCTCCGGGCGGCGCGGTAGAGTAATGGTCGGCTGCTGCTGGCACGGTCTTCTGGGAGGTAAGATGGCTCGTTATCTTGGCCCCAAGCACAAGCTCTGCCGCCGGGTGGGCGCGGCCCTTTGCGGCTTGCCGACCTGTCCGGCGAACAGGCGCCCGTACCAGCCTGGCGGGCAGGGCCGGGGGCGGGGGAGGCCCCGCAAGCCCTCCGAGTACGGGATCCGGCTGCTTGAAAAGCAGAAGCTGCGTCACATCTACGGTGTCCTGGAGCGTCAGTTCCGCCGGTATTACGCCAGGGCCCAGCGGGCCCGGGGGGAGACCGGGACGCGCCTCTTGCAGTTACTGGAGACGAGGCTTGACAGCGTCGTCTACCGCCTGGGCTTTGCCCGCACCATGCCCCAGGCCCGCCAGCTGGTGAACCACGGCCACGTCCTGGTCAACGGCCGCCGGGTGGACATTCCCTCCTACCAGGTGCGCCCGGGCGACGTGGTGACCATCAGGCCCAGGAGCCGCGAGATCCCGCTGGTCCAGGAAGCGGTCCAGACCCATCCGGGTCACGTGCCCGACTACCTCAAGGTTGACCCGGAGAACTTCGAGGGGACGCTCGTCCGGCTTCCCGCCAGGGACGAGATCCCCGTCGAGATCGACGAGACCAAGATCGTCGAATTTTACTCGCGGTAAGGGCTTTTCTGGCTGGACACTTGAACCGCGCCGTGAGCTCGACCCCGGCCTCCCGAGGCCGGGGTCGCCAGCTATTTCCCCGGGTGGCGATTGCTGTCGGAAATGCCGGGTGAACCGGGAAGGGTCCGGATAGCTGTTTGTCGAAGTACCGCGGTCGGTCCCTGCCGGGCGGCCGCTGGCCCGCGCCACCGGGGATTGCGGTCGAGCAGGTGATCCGTGGCCGGCCGCCGAATGGGTGAGTGCTCAGCCCCGACACCGCTCGGCGGCGACCGGGCCGGGCGAGGAGGTGAGGCGTCCGGCGGCGTCCGAACCGGGCGGAGCTGATGGCGCTATCGGGACCCGTGGCAGCTGGCCGTGGTCGGAGGTCTGGGAACGGCAGACGGCAGGATCAGGAACCGCAAGGGAGGCTGGGACTTAAGTGATGAAACTTCCGAGAGTTCTGGTCTGGGCTCTGGTGCTGGCGGCGGCGGTCGCCCTGGTGGCGGCCGGCTGTGCCCGGCCGGCGCCCCAGGCCCAGCCGCCGGAGGTCAAGGAGGAAGGTCCCGAGCGGGGCGGGACGTTCTTCTCCGCCAGCATCGGCGACGCGTCGACGTTCAACCCCATTCTCGTCAACGACACGGCGTCGAGCCAGATCTCCGGCAAGCTTTTCGACTCGCTGATCAGCTTCGACGACAAGGTGAACATCATCCCCGAACTGGCCGAGAAGTGGGAATCCTCGCCCGACGGCCTGACGTGGACCTTCACTCTCCGCCCCGGACTCAGGTGGCACGACGGGACTCCTCTGACCACCAGGGACGTCAAGTTCACCTTCGAGTCCATCCTGCACCCCTTCTATACCGGCGTGCGGGTTGCGAACTACACCAGCCTGGCGGGGGTCAAGGAGTACCGGGCCGAGCTGACCGGGCTCAACAACCAGCTGAAGGAAAAGGCGATCACCGAGGCCGAGCACCAGGAGAAGTCCCTGGCGGCCTTCGAGGCCTGGAAGGCGCAGAACGCCCTGGAGATCGTCGACGACCGGGTGATCAAGCTCCACCTGGCCGAGACCTACGCCCCGTTCCTGCCCCAGGCCATGGGCATGGGCATCATCCCCGAGCACCTGCTCAAGGACGTGCAGGGCAAGGCCATGGCCGACGCCGAGTTCAACCGGAAGCCGGTGGGCAACGGCGCCTGGAAGTTCAAGGAGTGGAAGACCGGCGAGTACGTGGCCATCGTGGCCAACGACGACTACTGGGACGGCCGGCCCAACGTCGACGAGTACGTGATGAAGATCATCCCTGACCAGAACACCGTGATGGTGGCCCTGGAGGCCAGGGAGGTCGACCTGGGCGGCGTCACCCCGGAGGAGTACGACCGGTTCGCCCAGCTGAAGCACCTGAACCTGCACGAGTATCCGATCTTCAGCTACACGTATCTGGGCTACAACCTCACCAACCCCCTGTTCGCCCAGAAGGAAGTCCGGCAGGCCATCGCTCACGCGGTCAACAAGGAAGTGCTCATCGACGAACTGCTCCAGGGGCACGGCACCGTGGCCTGGACCCACGGGTCTCCGGCCCGCTGGGACTACAACCCCGACGTGAAGACCTACCCCTACGACCCGGAGAAGGCCAAGCAGATGCTGGACGCCGCCGGGTGGAAGGTCAACCCCGCCACCGGGATCCGGGAGAAGGACGGCAAGCCGTTCGCCTTCAAGCTCCAGACCAACCAGGGTAACAAGCAGCGCGAGGCGGCCGCCGTCGTGATCCAGGAAAACCTGGAAGCGGTGGGCATCAAGGTCGAGGTCGAACTGGTCGAGTGGAGCACCTTCGTCAACACGGTGCTGCTCCCCAAGAACTTCGAGGCGATCATCGTCGGCTGGTCCCTTGGCGTGGACCCCGATGCCTTCAGCATCTGGCACTCCAAGGGCGGCCCCTTCAACTTCGTGAGCTACGAGAACGCCCGGGTTGACGAGCTGCTGGAGCAGGGCCGGAAGGAACTCGACCTGGACAAGCGGGCGGCCATCTACCGCGAGATCTGGGCCATCCTGGCCGAGGACCAGCCGTACCTGTTCCTCTACTACCCGAACTCCATCGTTGCCGTCAACAAGCGGGTACTCGGTCCGATCGGCGGGACACCCGTGGGCATCGAGTGGAACATCGAGGACTGGTGGATTCCCACCAAGTGGCAGGCCGGCCCGGCGGCCTGGACCGAGGGCTGATCTGCCAGGGTGAGCGTATCCGGAGCGGCGGCGTAGGGCGTAGGAGGTAGCGGGGCTTGCGCCAGTACATCATCCGGCGGCTGTTTCAG
>DYFQ01000025.1 GCA_020725105.1 Symbiobacterium thermophilum | reverse complement strand
CCCGGCAGGGTACTTCAGGCGGTCGCGCGGCGGATCAGGCCAGCACCGGGGAGGCTCCCGGCGGCGTGAAGACCACATCCCCGCCACCCGGTGGCCAGCCGGAGACCGGGTAGCTTCAAGGCGCTCCCCGCTCCCGACAGCCGCCGCCAGCGGGTGCAGCACTGCCGGGCGACCGCGGGATCGACCAGACCGCCTTCCACCGCCAGGGCCAAACGCCGAGGGATCGGCGTCGGGCCTATAGACCGAACAAAAGCTTCAGCTTGCGCCCTTCCTGCCGGCTCACCGGCACCTCAGAGCCCCGGCGGTCGTTCAGCTTGAGCAGGTAGGTGCCGCCGAAGAACGGGTGGACTTCCACCACGTGCTCCAGGTTCACCAGGTAGCTACGATGGACGCGGACGAACCCTTCCGCCTGAAGCCGTGCCGCAAGGCGCGTGAGCGTCTCCCGGACCCGGTACTCCGCGTCTCGGGTCACCGCGAAGCACGAATCCCCCTGGGCGTAGCAGTACCGGACCTCGGCCGGGTCCAGCAGCGCGACCCGACCGTCCCTGCCGGCCGCCGCCAGGCGCCTGGGCACCCGGACCGCCTCGCCGTCGGAACTCCCGGCCGCGGGCGCCGCCCGGTTGCCGGGAGCGAAACCCAGCCGCTCCAGGGTGTTCCGGAGCCGCTCCAGGGTCACCGGCTTAAGGAGGTAGTCGGCGGCCGCCTGAGCGAACGCCTCGACGGCGTGGTCGGCGTGGGCGGTGACGAACACCAGCCGGGGAGGGCGTGGCATGGCGTTGATCACCCGGGCCGCTTCCATGCCCGTCAGCCCCGGCATCTGGATGTCCAGGAAGACGGCGGCGTATGGCTGGCGCTGGAGTTCAGCCAGGGCCTCGGCGGCCGTGGCCACGGCCGTGACCCGGGAGACCCCGGCTTCCCGTAACAGGCGGGTGAGTTCGTCCCTGCCGGCCCGCTCGTCGTCAGCCACCAGGGCGGAAAAGGCGTGGCGGCGGCTCATCCGCCCGATCCTCCGTGGCGGGGGACCCTGAAGCTGACCGTGGTGCCCCGGCCCTCGGCGCTGTCGATGACCAGCCCCTGTTCCCGCCAGTACAGGGCCCGCAGCCTTTCGTGGACGTTGGCCAGCCCGATCCCCAGCCGGGATCCGGAGCCGCGGTCAAGGACCAGCGCCAGACGGGGCTCGGGGATGCCCACCCCGTCGTCGGACACGCTCATGACCACGTCGTCGCCGTCGGCCCGGGCCCGGACACAGACCGTTCCCCCGCCCGGCCGGGGCTCGATGCCGTGGGTCACCGCGTTCTCCACCAGGGGCTCTACCGTCAGGACAGGCAGGATGGTGTCCTGGACGTCAGGGGTCACGTCCACCACCACGCGGAGCCGGTCGCCCAGCCGGAGCCGTTCGAAGGCCAGGTACTTCTCGACGTACCAGAGTTCCTCGGCCAGGGAGCAGAACTCCCCGTGCTGCTGCAGGGTGTTGCGCAGGAAATCGGCAAAGTCAAGGACGAGGTCCCGGGCCCGCTCCGGGTTGGCGCCGATCAGGGCCGCCACCGAATTCAGCACGTTGAACACGAAGTGGGGCGAGATCTCCGCCCGCATGGCCCGGAGTTCGACCCGGGAAAGCCGTTCCACCTCAGACTGGAGTTCAGCCCGCTCAAGCTGGGTGGCGATGAGATCGGCCAGGAAGGTCACCGCCTCCGGGACGCCCGGGCGGAACACCTCTCCCGCGCCCTGGTAGACCTTGAGGGCGCCCACGGTTACCCCATGGACCTTGAGGGGCGCCACCATGGCCGACTCCAGCGGACAGCCGGGCACCGGGCAGCCGATCTCGGCCCGGGAGGCCGCCAGCAGCGTCTCGCCGGTCCGGAAGACCCGCTTGGTGAGGGAGGTCTGGATCTCCGAGCCGGGCTGGTGATGGTCGGCTCCGGGTCCCACGAAGGCCAGCACCTGGCGGCGGGTCACGATGGAGACGGAAAACAGTCCAAGGTTCCGGTGAAGCACCTGGCACACCTCGGCGGCAGTCGACGCCGTGAGGCCGTACCTGAAGGCCGACCTGGCCACCTCGGCCACTTCCTTCAGGGCCGTCATGCCGTCCCAGGGCGGAAAGACGGACCGCCGCCGCCGGGCGGGGTCCGCGCGGGTCGACGAGCGGGCCAACCAACCACCGCCTCCGGCGCCGCCCGAAGCGGCGCCTTATCATGCTTATGTTACCGGCCGGGGCCGGCGCCTGTCTACCTTGGCCCCCCGGGCAAGCGGCCGGCCGTGGGATCACCGGGCCTCGGATCAGCCCAGGGCGGCCAGAACCGTCCGGCACCACTGCTCTTCCGAGGCCACCAGGTCGGCCACCAGCGGGCCGAGGGAGGCGAAGGCACCCGGATCGTCGCCTTCGGCCACCGCCTTGAAGGCCTCGGCCAGGTCGGTCCACCGGCGGGCGATGGCGGCCATGGCCTCCCCGAGACCTCGTCCGGCCAGGCCGGCCAGGGGCTCGCCGTCCGCGCTCGTGGCCAAGGCTTCGCACTCTGCCACGAACTCGGCGTACAGCCGCCGGAAGGCGCTCCCGCCGGTGCCCCGCCGCTCGATGACCTGGTAGGCAAAGCGGGCACACCAGGACCAGTCAGGGGCCTCTCCCCAGCGGCGGACGGCCTCGGCCAGTCGCTTCAGTCCGGCCACCCCCATGGCGGGGTCCGGAGGCTCGAGCATCGCCCTGGCGGCCCGCAGCAACGCCCGCCGGGCGGCCCCGGCCACGGCCACCGGCGGGCCGGCCGGCCCGACGAAGGAAGGTACCTCCCGCCAGTGATTGCGCACCGGAAAGGGGGGGTGCGGGGATACCATGGCCCTGGCCAGGGTGGTCAGGGGAACCTCCTGCAGACCCTCGAACCCCGTGTCGGCCAGGTAGACGCGGTCCGGCGCCGGATCGTAGCCGGCCAGGACCACCGAGTGGCCCGAGAAGTGGGTCCGGGTGTTGTAGTAGTCAAGGTGGCGCAGGTCGCAAAGGATGAGGACGGGAACCCCCGCGTCAAGCCAGCCGGCCATGGCCGGCCAGGGAAACTGGAGGCCGGACCGCCACTCGAAGTCGACCCCCAGGTGATGGAAAAACGTCCTCTCCAGCTCGGGAGCCCGCGGCATTAGAAGCCTGGTGGGAGACGTGGCCTCCGACTCCACGTAGACGAAACCCAGCCCGGCCCCCAGGCCGAAGCACATGGCTTCGGTCACCTCGAGGCCGTGGTAGACCGCCAGGTTCCGCAGGGCCGTGGAACCGCAGTGGTGGCCGGGGTGGTGCCGGAAGCCGGGCAGGATCACCGGCCCCGCGCCGGGGCGATCACGGTGATGGTTTCCGCCGGGGTGTTCTCCGGCGCGTGGATGGCGTGGGGCGCCGCGCCCGGTATCACCACCACGTCTCCCGGCCAGAAGGACTTGGTCACGTCGGCGACGGTCACCCGGACGGGCCCGCGGATGACGATGCTGACCTGCTCCTCCGGGTGGGAGTGCTCGGGATAGACGGACCCGGGGGCGTACTGGTACCGGACAACGGTCACGTGCTCACCGT
The DNA here is from genome assembly GCA_020725105.1 of Symbiobacterium thermophilum. Taxonomy (GTDB): domain Bacteria; phylum Bacillota; class Sulfobacillia; order DYFQ01; family DYFQ01; genus DYFQ01. The sequence goes on along the minus strand of DYFQ01000025.1, from coordinate 39,288 downwards.
CGATCTGCTGTCGGGTGATTCCCGGGTGCACCTTCTCCGGGGGCACCGTCTCCCAGTGATACGCGTAGAAGGCCTCCATGATCCACCCCTCCCCCGCCCGCGCGGCGACTTTCGTGGCTGCTCTCGCCGGCTATCTTCGCTGCCGGCCCCGCTGGCTCCTGGGACCGGTGGGGCACCCAGCCACCTCCGGTTGGAGGACGGCCAGGCGAGTGGCCCCCCGCCTGCCCGGCCAAACTCAGACAGGAACCCCATCGCGCGTCCGCGAAGGCAACGATCGCCTCCTGATTCAGGGTAGAGGGATGAGTGCCTTGAAAAACAAGCGATCCCAGCCGGGAGACCAGGTGCAAAAGCTCCGGGAGAGCCTCCGGATCGGTGCCCAGCAGCTATGCGCCATCTGCAACCCCGCCGTCTTTCCCTTCGAGACCACGGCGGAGCTTTCGCCCCTGGACGCCATCATCGGCCAGGAGCGGGCGGTGCGGGCCCTCGACTTCGGCCTCACCATGCAGCAGCCGGGCTACAACATCTACATCTCCGGGCCGGTGGGCACGGGCAAGACCACCTATACCCAGGCCAAGGTCCGGGAGGTGGCAGCCCGGGGCATCCCCCCCGACGACTGGTGCTACGTGTACAACTTCAACCAGCCGGACCAGCCCACGGCCCTGCGCCTGCCCTCGGGGCGGGGGGCCGAGTTCCGGCGGGACATGGACGAACTGATAGAGGACCTGAAAGAGGAGATCCGCAAGGCCTTTGCCAGCGAGGAATACGAGAAGCGCAAGCGCGAGCTGGTGCAGGGCGTCGAGCAGTCGGTGACCGCGGTCTGGGAGCAACTGGAGGCCGACGCCCGCCAGCGGCAGTTCGCCGTGTCGCGAACGCCAACCGGGATCATGACCGTCCCCCTGAACGCCCAGGGCGAGCCCCTGAGCCAGGAGGAGTTCACCCAGCTCCCCGAAGAGACGCGGGAAGCCATCGCCCAGCGGGGCCGGGACCTCCAGGCCCAGGTCCAGGAGGGCATGCGGCGGGTGCGCCAGCTTGAAAAAGAGGCCCGGGACCGGCTCAAGACGCTCGAGGGAGAGGTCGGCATCTACTGCGCCGGCTACCTGGTGAGCCGGCTGAAGGACAAGTACCGGGACCAGGAAGGGGTCCGCCAGTACCTGGACCAGGTGCAGCAGGACGTGGTGGAGCACCTGGACGACTTCCGGGACGACGGCGAGCCCGAGGCCCAGCTTCCGGCGGTGCTCCTCCGCCAGATGCGGGGCCGCCGTGACGCCTTCGTCCGCTACCGGGTGAACCTGCTGGTGGACCACTCCGACACCCGGGGGGCGCCGGTGGTCGTAGAGCCCAACCCCACCTACTACAACCTGGTGGGCAAGGTCGAGTACCGGGGCGAGCTCGGCACGCTGCACACCGACTTCACCATGGTGAAGCCGGGGGCGCTCCACCGGGCCAACGGCGGGTACCTCGTGCTCCAGGCCAGGGACGTCCTGACCAGCCCGTTCGCCTGGGACGCCCTGAAACGGACCTTGAAGAGCGGCCAGATCCGGACCGAGAACATCCACGAGCAGTACGGGCTGATCCCCACCGCCAGCTTCCGGCCGGAGCCCATTCCCTCCCGGGTGAAGGTGGTGCTCGTCGGCAATCCCCTGATCTACTACGTGCTCTATACGTTTGACGAGGACTTCCGTAAGCTGTTCAAGGTCCGGGCCGACTTCTACACCGAGATGGACCGCACCCCCGATACGCTGAACCAGTACGCCTCGGTGGTGGCCTCCATCTGCCACCAGCGGAACCTGCCCCACTTCGACCGGTCGGCAGTCGCCAGGGTGGTCGACTACAGTTCCAGGCTGGCCGAGGACCAGACCAAGCTCTCGGCCAGGTTCAACGAGGTCACCGAGATCATCTACGAGGCGGCCGAGTGGGCCCGGCACGACGGCAGGTCGCTGGTCACGGCCCAGCACGTCTCCCGGGCGCTGGAGGAGAAGATCTACCGCTCCAACCGGATCGAGGAGAAGATCCGGGAACTCATCGCCCGGGGGAGCCTGCTCGTCGACGTGGAAGGCGCAACGCTGGGCCAGGTCAACGGCCTGGCCGTGCTCAACCTGGGCGACTACGCCTTCGGCAAGCCCAACCGGATCACCGCCCGTTCCTTCGTGGGCGCGCGGGGCGTGGTCAACATCGAGCGGGAGACCGACCTCTCGGGACGCATCCACTCCAAGGGCGTGATGATCCTGGGCGCGCTCCTGGGGGGCAGGTACGCCCAGGACAAGCCGCTCTCCCTTTCGGCCACCCTCACCTTCGAACAGCTATACGACGAGGTTGACGGCGACAGCGCCTCGGTCGCCGAGTTCTTCGCTCTCCTCTCGGAGCTGTCGGGGCTGCCCATTGACCAGGGCATCGCCGTCACCGGCTCGGTGAACCAGAAGGGCGAGATCCAGCCAGTGGGGGGCATCAACCAGAAGGTCGAGGGCTTCTACTACGTCTGCAAGGTCAAGGGCCTCACCGGGCGTCAGGGGGTCATCGTCCCCCACCAGAACGTGCCCAACCTGATGCTGCGGGACGAGGTGTGCCGGGCCATCACCGAGGGCCGGTTCCACGTGTGGGCCATCCGGACCATCGACGAGGGGATCGCCTTGCTCACCGGAGTCCCCGCCGGCGAGCCGGACGCCCGGGGCCGCTACCCCCGGGGAACCGTGAACGAGCTGGTGGACCGGCGCCTGCGGGAGCTGGCCCAGCGGATGCGCCAGTACGCGAGACCGCCCCGCGCTCGGGCCGAGGACGACGAGGATCGCGGGGCGCGGCGCCGGAAGGAGGGGCCGGGCGAACCCCCCGGGCCGCCGGAGCCGCCCGAGCCGCCCGAGGAACCCCCGAGCCCGCCGCCCGAGGACGACCGGGACCGCCCGGCCCCGCCGCCGGAGGACGACCGGGACCGGACCGGCCGGCCGAGCGGCGGGACCGCCTAACAAACCCCGCGGCCAGGGGCTGCCACGAGGAAGGGATCGCCGTGGAATACCGCCGGCTGGGCAAGACCGGCCTCAAGGTGAGCGCCATCTCCCTGGGAAGCTGGCTCACCTTCGGCGCCGCCGTGGAGCGGGAGGCCGCCGTCGCCACCATTCACCGGGCCTACGACCTGGGGATCAACTTCTTCGACACCGCCAACGTCTACGCCCGGGGGGCCGCCGAGGAGGTGGTGGGCGAAGCCCTTCGGGGGCTGCCCCGATCCAGCTACGTCGTGGCCACCAAGGTCTTCGGCGCCATGGGCGACGGGCCCAACGACCGGGGCCTGTCAAGAAAGCACATCATGGAGCAGTGCCACGCCAGCCTGAGGCGGTTGGGCCTGGACTACATCGACCTCTACTACTGCCACCGGTACGACCCCGAAACCGACCCGGAGGAGACGCTGCGGGCCCTGGACGACCTGGTGACCCAGGGCAAGGTGCTCTACGTGGGCATAAGCGAATGGACGGCGGCCCAGATCGCCGACGCCGTCTACCTGGCACGCCGGCTGGGACTGGACCCCATCGCCGCCGACCAGCCCGTCTACAACCTGCTGCACCGGCTGATCGAGGCCGAGATCATGCCCCTCTGCGCCCGGGAGGGCATCGGCCTCGTGCCCTTTTCTCCCCTGGCCCAGGGCGTGCTGACCGGCAAGTACCGGCCGGGGCAAGCGCCACCGCCGGGAACCCGGGCCGCCGACCCGGACCAGGGCCGCTGGATGCAACGGCTCATGTCCGATCCGGTCCTGGAAGCCGTGCAGCGGCTGGTGCCCCTGGCCCGGGAGCACGGCCTCAGCCCGAGCCAGCTGGCCCTGGCCTGGGTGCTCCGCCGGCCGGAGGTATCCAGCGCCCTCACCGGCGCCACGCGGCCGGAGCAGGTGGAGGAGAATGCGAAGGCCGCCGGGGTCCGCCTGGGCGACCAGGTCTGGGCGGAAGTGGACCGCCGCCTGGAGGGGGCGGTCCTGGTGGGGCCGGGCCAAAACTGAGCGCCGTGCCGCCTGCGCGGCGTCAGAGTCGTGCAAGGTGGGTGAAGGCATGGGGCTGGCGGAGAACGAGTTCGTCCGGGCCCACGGGCTGGGCAATGACTACCTGGTGTTCGACGGGGCGCGGCTGGGCTTTGGCCTCAAGGCGGAGGCAGTTCGCCGCATCTGCCACCGCCACTACGGGGTCGGGTCCGACGGCATCCTCCTGCTGGTCCCCCCGGACCGAGCCGACTTCGGCCTCCGGATCCTCAACCCCGACGGCAGCGAGGCAGAAAAGAGCGGCAACGGGCTCCGGATCTTTGCCCATTTCCTGTTCAGCCACGGCTACACCCCGCGCGAGACCTTTACCGTCGACACTCCCGGCGGGATGGTCGAGTGCCGCCTCCGGGTCGAAGGTGGCCGGGTGCGGGCGGTCACCGTCGGCATGGGCCGGGCCAGCTTCCGGAGCGACCAGATCCCCATGACCGGGCCGGCCCGCGAGGTCGTCGGCGAGACCCTGGAGGCGGCCGGCCGGCGCCTGTCCGTGACGGCGCTCTCCATCGGCAATCCCCACTGCGTGATAGTGGGCGAGGCCTGGACCCGGGACGACCTTTTCAGCCTGGGACCGGCGATCGAGACCCACCCCGCCTTCCCGCGGCGCACCAACGTTCAACTGGCGACGGTCGAGGGGCGGGACCGGGTGCGGATGCTCGTCTGGGAGCGGGGCGCCGGCCACACCCTGGCGTCGGGGTCCAGCGCCTGCGCTGCGGCGGCCGCCTGCCGCCGGCTGGGATTGGTGGGCCCCGGCGTGCGGGTGGTGATGGAGGGCGGTGAACTGGAGGTGGAAGTCGGCCCGGACTGGTCGCTCCGCCAGACCGGTCCCGTCGAGGAGGTCTGCCGCGGCGTCCTCAGCCCCGGCTTCGTCGCCGGGCTCGGGGCCGACCAGGCGTGACGGCCATGGCCCCCCCTCCGCCGGCCGCGGCCGACGTAGTATCAATCCATGCTCCGCCGCAAGTGGTCCCTGGTGACCCTGATGGGCTCGCCCAGCCGCAGGGCCAGGTGATAGCAGTGGGCCGCTTCCTCCACCGCCAGCGCGTTGGCCAGCGCCTCCTCGACGCCGGCGCCGACGGCCAGGACGCCGTGGTTCTGTAGCAGGCAGGCCCGGGGGCCATCGGGCCCGCCCAGGGCCTCCAGGGCCCGGCGGCCCAGTTCCTCGGTGCCCGGCGGGGCGTGACGGGCTACCGGGACGACCTCGCCCAGCCGGTAGACGGCCTCCAGGTGCACCACGGGGATCTCGCGGTTCACCACGGCGAAGCTGAGAGCGTGGATGGAGTGGGTGTGCACCAGCCCGCCCACGTCCGGCCGCTCCCGGAGGACGACGGTGTGCATGGGGGTCTCGCTGGTGGGCCGGCGCCGCCCCCACCTGACGCTGCCGTCCGGGTCCAGGATCACCACGTCGTCAGCCGTCATCCGGCGGTAGGGCAGGCTCGTGGGAGTCACGGCCACGAGGCCCGAGCCGTCCGGGTCCCTGGCGCTCACGTTGCCCGCGGTCCCGCGCACCAGCCCGAGCCGCTCCATCTCCACGGCCACGTCACAGACCCGCCGGCGTAAACTTTCAAGCATTCCCGGTCGCCCCCCGGCATGTCTCGCCTGGCCACTTCCACCACCCAGCTTACCGCGGCCGTGGGCCGCGCGCCAGCCAGTCCACCCGGTCCGGCGGCCGGTACCCGGCCACCGTGAGCCGGGAGGCGGACAGGTGGCACGTGTCGCTGACGGTGGAACGCCAGCGGCCCGACCCCGAGCCGGTGCGGGGGCCGGTCCGGAACCGGCGTCTGGCGCGGTCGATCGCGGACGCCGGGTGGTCGGAGGGAGCGAGTCTCTGGATGCGAGGCTTGCGGGCTGGTGCGCAAGACCCGGGGCACCCGGCGGAGCGGGGTCCGGCGGGCTGACCGCTGTGAAGCAGGAAACTCAGAGCGATAAAACGCAATGAAGAGAGGAACGGCGCGTCGAAGCGGGTGGGCGGGGGGTGCCACCGTGGGCGACGGCCTGGTACTCGGTGTGGACCTGGGCGGCACGAAGCTGGCCGTGGGGGTGGGTGACGGGGCCGGCGGCCTGCGGGCCAGGCGAACCCTTCCGACGCGGCCGGAACGGGGCCCCGAGGCCATCGTGGCCGACGTCGTCAGGCTCGCCCGTTCCCTGGCCAGGGGGCGGCTGCTGGCGGCGGGCGTCGGGTGTCCGGGACCCCTGGACCTGGAGGCGGGACGGGTCCTGGCCCTCCCCAACCTCCCCGGGTGGGAGGGGTTCCCCCTGCGGGACCGGCTCACCGAAGCCCTGGGCGTCCCGGTGGTCCTGGCCAACGACGCCACCGCCGGCGCCCTGGGTGAGTACCGGTTCGGGGCGGGGAGGGGCTGCACCGACCTCATCTACCTGGCGGTGGGCACGGGCATCGGCGGCGGGATCGTCGCCGGAGGCAGGCTGGTGTCCGGTGGGCGGGGCAACGCCGGCGAGTTCGGCCACCTGACCCTGGTGCCCGATGGCCGTCCCTGCGCCTGCGGCCGCGCCGGGTGTCTCGAAGCCTACGCCTCGGGCCCGGCAATTGCCCGTCTGGCGCGGGAACGGCTGGGACGGCGGGCACGAGGGGTCACCGCCGCGTGGGTTGCCCGCCGGGCCGCCGGAGGCGACCCTGACGCCCTGGCGGTCTGGGGCGAGGCCATGGACGCCCTGGCCCGGGGCATCGCCAGCCTGATCCACTGCCTCGACCCCCAGCTGGTCGTCGTGGGCGGGGGCGTGGCCGCCGCCGGGCCGCTCATGTTCGACCGCCTGGCATCCCTGGTGTCCCGCTACACCATGGCTACCTTCCGTGACACGGCCGAGGTGGTGCCGGCCGCGCTGGGCGCCGAGTCGGCCCTGCTGGGCGCCATGGCCCTGGCGGCCGGTCGAGGCCACCCTTAGCTACCCTGGCCTGGGGCCACGGCCGCCCCAGCCAGGCTGGGGCGGCATGCTCAACGCCGGCACGGGTCGGAGACGCGTAACGTACGGGTCGGCCCATGCGTGATCGAGCGGGGGGAGAAGTCGCCCCCGCTCCGCCGCTATGATGCAAAGAGCTTTGAGCCGGCAGGAAACAGCCCTCTGTATACCGTACTCCTGTATAAACGGGCGCTGGAAGGAAACAGCAAGGGAGACGGCGTCCCGTGGTGGGGCCACAAACCTCACCTAAACGGGCACCAAGAGGCCTTCAGCACCTCCAGCAGGACCTGCTCATCTGGCACGCGAGTGTCCGGACGGGTGGGTCTTGGTTTTCTGTGTGGACCAGAGTCAGGCACAAGGCACGCCGGGCGGTTGCCGCGATATCAGGGCGCTCGTCGTCGAGAAGGGAGCCCCATGGGGTTTCGGGCGTACGTCCTGCGAAGAGTAGCTGACACAATCGTCAGCCTGTACATTGTCCTCACCCTGAACTTTCTTCTGTTTCGAATGCTGCCTGGCGATCCGGTTCGAAAGCTCTTCAGAGACCCACGCATAACGCCGGAGGAGATGAACCGGCTGGCGGCAATGTTCGGCCTGGACCAGCCTCTGGGCACTCAGTACTGGCTCTACCTCGCCAATCTCCTCAGGGGCAACCTGGGGCTGTCCTTCACTTATAAACGCCCGGTGCTGGAAATCCTCGGTGAGCGGTTACTTGCCACCGTCCTGCTCATGATGCTGGCCAATGTGCTGGCCATTGTCCTGGGTGTACTTATCGGGCTGTGGGCGGCTCGACGCCGCGGGGGAGCCGTCGACCTCGCGGGGTTGACCGTATCGCTGGTCCTGTGGTCGGTGCCTACCTTCTGGCTGTCCATGATCGTGATAGTACTCTTTGCCGGAAGATTGCCGATTTCGGGAATGGTAACCCCGGGCGCCACGTTTCCGGCGTATTGGGCCTACCTCGCCGACGTCGCGCGCCACCTGGTATTGCCCGCCGGTACTCTCACCCTGGTGTTGCTGGGCCAGTACTCCCTGATCATGCGCAATTCTCTCCTGGGAGTATTGACCGAAGATTACATCCTGACGGCGCGGGCCAAGGGATTCAACGAAGACCAGGTGATCCGACGGTATGCTCTACCCAACGCCATGCTGCCGCTGGTCACCGTGATCGCCGTGAACCTCGGCTTCTCCGTCGCAGGGGCGCTCCAGGCCGAGATCGTGTTCACGTGGCCCGGAGTGGGCCGGCTCATATACCAGGCAGTGCTCAATCGAGACTACCCGCTCCTACAGGGTTCTTTCCTGGTCATCGCGGCGGCGGTGATTGTAGCCAACCTGCTGGCAGACATTCTTTACGCTTACCTTGACCCACGGGTCAAGTACTGACCGGGCTTCGCCCTTGGAAGGAGGTAGGTGGGCTCAAAGCTAGGGCCGCCCGGACAAACCAGAGTCCGGCTTCTGGGACGGTGCCCGACTGAAGAGGGCCCCGCCCGGGCCAGCACCATCGAGGAGGTGTTGTCGTGAGCAGGCTATCAGGTTCACACTGGCGGCGCTGGGTGGTCCTGGCGATGGTCTTGTGTCTCGGTACCATAGCTGTCACGGAAGCGGCGGCAGCCCCGGCAGCTGAGAACAAGCCCTACGGTGGTACTTTCCGCTGGGCCTACTCGGGACCTGAAACCATGAACATGTTTGTGACCATCCTTGAAGCCGGCCTGATGATCAGTCGTCTGATGTACGAGAGCCTGATCGATTACGACGAGGACTTCAACTACGTACCCGGCCTGGCGACCGAGTGGTCCGCGTCCCCAGACGGCTTGCAGTGGACCTTCCGTCTGACCGACCAGGCAAAGTGGCATGACGGCAGACCCCTGACGGCTGAGGACGTGAAGTTCACCTTCGACTTCATCAAAGAGTACGAGCTCGGTACCTTTGCCGCATACGTCGATTCAATTGCCGAGGTCACGGTCCCACAGCCTGATACGGTAGTGTTTCGACTCGAAGAGCCGCTGGCCACCTTCCTGTTCAACATTCGCAACGTGCTGATTCTCCCCAAGCACGTCTGGGGTGGATTCAGCTCCCGCGACGAGGTCATGGCCTTCCCGAACGAACCTGTGATGGGATCCGGCCCCTGGAAGTTCGGGGAATGGAAGAAGGGACAGTTTCTCCGGCTCGTGGCCAACACGGAATACTGGAGAGGCAGGCCATATCTGGACACCCTGGTGCTCATCGAGTTTCAGAACGATGAGGCGGCCGTTCAGGCTCTGCGGGCCGGAGAGGTGGACGGGGTCCGGGAGGTGCCTCCATCACTGGTAAGCCGCCTGACACAGGATCCGCGCATCAAGGTTGTTTCCGTCCCGTCTTTCTGGTTCACCGAGGTCATCATCAACAGCCTGGAGGGCGGCAAGGGTAATCCCTTGCTGTTTGACCCGGCTGTACGGCAGGCGTTGGCCCACGCCGTGGACAAGCAGTTTCTGGTGGATACCGTTCTCTACGGTTACGGCCAGCCCGGTCTGAGCGTGATCTCACCGGCCAACGAGAAGTGGTTCAACGCAAGCCTGAACGATTACCCCTTCGATCTTGACAAAGCGCGTGCGATTCTTGAGGCGGCAGGGTACCTGGACCGGGACGCAGACGGCGTCCGCGAAGGTCCGCGCGGCCAGCGCCTGGAGTTCCGGTTCAACATCATGAGTGACGCGGCCGCTTTTCGGGCAGCCCAGTTCCTATCGGAGTGGTGGGCCAAGGTCGGCATCAAGGCCACTCCGATCATGACAGAGGATCTGGGGGCCCTGGTCTACGTGGATGATGACGGAGACGGAGTCGTCGACCACAACTTCGATCTCCTGATCTGGAACTGGTCGGGAGACCCTGACCCGGAGTTCAACCTGATGACCATGATTTGCGCCCAGATCGGCTCGTGGCAGGACGTCGGGTACTGCAACCCGGAATACGACCAGCTCTACGAGGAGCAAAGGCGGGCGGTAGACGATGCCCAACGGCAGCGACTGGTCTGGCGAATGCAGGAGCTTCTGCTGCGGGACCTCCCGTATATCGTCCTGTGGAGCCCGATGCGGGTACAGGCGTACAGAGCCGATCTGTTTGACGGCCCCGTGCTGATGGTGGACGGGATGCTGTCCAAGTTGAACGTCCAGACTTCCAGGACCCTCCACCTGGTGCAGGCCCCCGCGGTCCCAGAGGAACCGACGGCAGCACCGGCTGCTGGTGCAAATCTACCGTGGCTTGTTGCCATCATAGCTCTCGTGGTGGCGGCGGTGGCGCTCGCCCGGGCTCGACGGGCGACCACAAGGTGACGTCTCAGCGACACGCGGGAGGCGGTGGGTGGACCGGTCCACCCACCGCCTCCGGTCATCAAGAACGGGACTTGAAAACCCGAACCCATGACTCCCCCCAGCGAGGCAGTCGCCAGAACAGGTTCCTCAAAGACCTGCTCCAGTTCTGGAGTCTGTACCGGCGCAACCCGCTCGGCATGGTTGGAGCCGTGCTCATCGTGATCTTCGCCTTCACGGCCGTTTTCGCACCGTGGCTTGCGCCGCATGATCCTGCCCGATCAGCGGGACAAGGAACATCTTTCCTGCCCCCACAGCGCGGCCACTGGCTCGGCACGGACGATGTCGGCCGCGATGTCCTCAGCCAGGTCGTCTGGGGAACAAGAGTCTCCCTGTCCGTCGGCATCCTGGCCACGGCCATCTCGATGGTGGTCGGAACAGTGGTAGGGCTGCTGGCGGGTTACTACAGAGGATGGTTGGGCGAAGGCCTCATGCGGGTGACCGATCTCTTCTTCGTTGTGCCGTGGCTACCGCTCATGATCCTGTTGGTAGCACTGGTTGGCCCCAGCTTGTCCATAATCATCCTGGTCATCGGACTTACCGGCTGGACCAGTACGGCTCGAATCGTCCGATCCGAGACCCTTTCCCTGCGGGAGAGAGCGTTCGTAGAACGTGCCAGGTCGATAGGCTGCTCAGACGCGAGGATCCTCTACGTTCACATCCTGCCCAACGTCGTTCCCCTTATCCTCGCCAACACGGTGCTCACGGTCGCGCTGGCCATTCTTTCCGAGGCCACTCTGAGTTTCCTGGGGCTGGGCGATCCTGGTCGGCCTAGCTGGGGAACCATGCTGCATTTCGCCTTCAGCCGCGGAGCCACGTCCATGGGAGCCTACTGGTTCATCGTCCCGCCTGGGGTTGCCATCATCCTGTTGGTCCTCGGATTCAGCCTGGTGGGGTATTCCCTTGACGAGATAACCAACCCGCGGCTCAGGAGGCGCTAGGAGGGACTCGGACGGCCGTGGCCAGTGGGCAGAACCAGAACCAGACAGCCAGACCCAAACTGCTTGAGGTATTCGACCTCCGAGCGTATTTCGATACCCGTCGTGGCTTGCTCAGGGCCGTGGACGGCATCTCCTTCTCGGTGGCCCCAGGGCAGATTCTGGGTCTTGCGGGCGAGTCGGGTTGTGGAAAAACCACGGTGGGGCTTTCTCTCATGCGGCTGTTGCCGCCTGGCGGCCGGATCGCGGGTGGCGTCATCCGATACCGTGGTCAGGACGTGCTCCGGATGCCGCTACGCCAGGTTCGACGGATTCGGTGGAAAGAGATCGCAATGATCTTTCAGGGCGCGATGAACGCCTTGAATCCTGTACGAAGCGTACGCGAGCAGACTGCAGACGCCATCGTGCTTCATGACGGCGTTCCGCCGGCCCAGGCCTACCGCAGGGTGGCCGAGCTCTTTGAACTGGTCGGTATCCCCCAGGGGCGCGCGTCCGAATACCCCCATGAGTTCAGTGGTGGCATGCGGCAACGGGTTATGATCGCCATGGCTCTGGCGTGCGGGCCGAAGGTCGTGATCGCGGACGAGCCGACCACGGCACTCGACGTGATGGTGCAGGCGCAGATCCTGGAACTGCTACGCGACCTCCAGGGTAGGTTGGGGCTAAGTCTGGTGGTCATCAGCCATGATCTTGCCTTTCTGGCTGAGCTGTGTGACCACATACTGGTGATGTATGCGGGCAAGCTTGTTGAATCCGGGCCTGTGGACGCCTTGTTTCGTGCCCCCAAGCACCCATACACTCAGTGTCTTGTTTCGGCAATCCCGAGAATCCGAGGTCCAAGAGTGGCGTTACGCCCCATTCCGGGCGACCCACCGGACCTGACCCAGCCTCTTCGCGGATGCTACTTCCGTGACCGCTGCCCTGCGGCCATCGCTGAGTGTGGGGAAGCGGAGCCGCAGCCAAGGCCGGTCATGGCTGGACACCTGGCGGCATGTCACCTCTACCCGAGAGAGGGCCCATGAACATGGTTGCGCCCGTGGTCAGTGTGAAGGACTTGCGTAAATGGTTTCCGGTTCGTTCGGGGCTGCTCGGGTCCATTCTAGGCCCTCGCATGCGGCACGTGAGAGCGGTTGATGGGGTCACTTTTCAGATACTGCCCGGCGAGAGCGTGGCACTGGTCGGAGAGAGCGGCTCCGGCAAGACCACAACCGCCAAGACGCTCCTGCGGCTGCTTGAACCGACCGGCGGTTCCATTGTCTTTGAAGGCAAAGACCTGACGCACCTGCGAGGGCGGGAGCTGAAAGCAATGCGCCGCCGGGTTCAGGCAATCTATCAGGACCCATACGAGGCCCTGAACCCGCGACAGAGCGTGTATCAGATCGTTGTCGAACCCTTGATCGCTCATGGACTGGCAAGGTCCGAGAGTGAGCGACACGCCCGGGTCATCCAGGTACTTGAAGAGACCGGTCTGAAGCCGGCGTCGGACTTCCTTGATCGCTACCCGCACGAGCTGTCCGGGGGTCAGCGCCAGCGGGTTGCCATCGCTGCCGCCCTGGTACTGCGGCCTTCGCTGATCGTGGCTGACGAGCCCGTCTCAATGCTCGATGTTTCTCGCCGGATCGATATCATCCAGCTCCTCGCCCGGCTGCGAGACTCCCACGGCCTGAGCTATCTCATCATCACCCACGACCTGTCTATCGCCCGCTACCTCTGTGATCGCGTACTGATCATGTATCTCGGCAGGATCGTTGAGGATGGGCCTGTTGAATCGGTGCTCGAGCGCCCCGCTCATCCCTATGCCAGGGCTCTTCTGTCCGCCGTACCCGATCCATCACCGGCCACGGGTCGCCAGCGAATCGTTCTGCAAGGCGAAACACCCAATCCCATCGCCATTCCACGGGGCTGTCGATTTCATCCCCGCTGCCCGTGGTGCCAGGATATCTGCGGAACGGAAGACCCTCCCCTGGTTACGCTGGCTGGCGGCCACCAGGCGCGGTGTCACCTCGCCGTTGAACTCTGGCAACAAGAGCTCCCTCCGTCCGCGGTCAGGGCAACTCCTTCGGAAAGGCCCAGTTGGGCCACCACTCCTTCGACGGGCTCGGCGGACGAGCCGTAGCGCGCCCGGTAGGCCTTCGGAAAGTCCAGGTCCGGCGGAAAGCGGAGCGGGGCAAAGCGATGGAGGGCGGGGGCCACGGTTCCGGTGACGATGGCTTCGGCCAACCGGTGGCCGATGGCGGGCGCGATCCCGAAGCCGTGGCCGCTCGTCCCGGCGGCCACGTACAGGCCGGGCACCCCCGGCACCGGGCCCGCGAGGGGCAGGCCGTCAGGGGTGAGATCGACAAGACCCGAAAACGCCCGCAGGACGGTGACCCCGCCGAGCCCCGGAAAGAGTTCGAGGAGCCGCGTGGCCAGCCGGCCGAGAGTCCGGGGCGTGGCGGCTCGGGCAGTCCGGGCTCTCGGTAGCGGGATGGGATCCTCCTCCACCCGCTCCCAGGACCCGCCCCCGCCGAAGACAATGTTGCCTTCGTCGGTCTGCCGGCCGTAGATGGCGTTGCCGGCGAAGAAGGGCCGGACGGTGCCGGGCAGCGGTTCGGTGACCGCCAGTTGCGAGCGGCGGGCCAGCAGCTCCAGGGATACGCCGGCCGTCAGGGCCAGCGAACGGGTCCAGGGCCCCGCCGCCAGGACCGCGATGGGCGCCTGGAAGGTCCCGCGACTGGTCACGACGCCTCGAACTCCTTGCCGCCCGGTCAGCAGGCGGAGAACGGTTGTCCCGGTGAGGACGCTCCCGCCCCGCCGCCGCACGGCGTTGACCAGGCTCCAGACGGCCAGCACCGGGTTGGCCTGGGCGTCAGTGGGGCAATGGCTTCCCCCCAGGGCCCGGGGAGTGAGCCCCGGGAGCAATTCCCGCAGCCCTGCCCGGTCAACCAGTTCAACGTGGAGCCCGGCCTCCCGCTGGACCTGCGCGGCCCGCTCCAGCCGCAGCATCTCCCGTTCGGTCAGCGCCACCAGGACGTCGCCGGCCTGCCGCCACCCGAACGGCTCCTCCAGTTCGTCGTTGAGTTCGGCCCACCGGAGCAGGGCTTCGCGGGCCAACGGCAGATCCACCCCTCGTCCGTGCTGGCGTATGCCGCCAGAGTTACGCCCGGAAGCCTCCCGGGCGATGCCGGCCTGATCCAGGACCACAACCCTCAGGCCGGCGCGGGCGAGGTAGTATGCGGTCGCCGCTCCCACCACTCCGGCCCCCACCACCACGACGTCGGGGCCGAGCGCCGGGCGGGAACGGGCTGACCCCACCGACGGCCTGACCGGCGAACCTTCGGGCGGTGGGGCCGGCGGACGCTCGGCCTCGGGCGGCAACAGTGTCAGGGCATCGCGGTCGGGAAACGCGGGGCGCTCCTCGGCCAGACGGGCCAGGCAGACCGGGCGCCGGGGCTGCCGCGGTGCCTGACCCTGGACCGCGCCGGCCTGGAGGCCGAGCCGGGCCGCCAGCAGCGCCACCAGCAGAGGCTGGCACTGGCGACCCTGGCAATGACCGGCTCCGGCCCGGCAGTGGAACTTCAGGTCCATGATCGAACGGGCGCCGCGACTGACCGCCACTTCCACCTGGGCCAGGGTGACCTCCTCGCACCGGCAGACGATCAGCTGGTCATCCATCGGGGGTCACCTGCTCGGAGGCCCCGTACTTCCGCCATTGCCGCGGCATGACACGCCCCGCCCGATACACTCCGGGCGCGATCCCGAGGTCCGTCCGGCGCCAGGCCGCGTTGAGCTCCCGGCGGGCGGCTGCCATGGCCGCCCTGGCCGCCCGCGGAGCCAGGTGACCCAGGCTGGCCGCCACCGCGAAGCCAGCCAGGCGGCCCTGCGCCACAGCCACCAGGGCGCTTCCTACTCCCGCTGCGCTTCCGGCCACGTACAGGCCGGGCGCTGAGGTCTCCTGACCGGGCCCGACCAGGGGAAGCCGGTCCCCGGACGGCCCCACGGCCGTGAAGGCGCAGCCGGCCTGCTCCACCAGGTCCGCCACTGGCGAGACCCGGCCCGCCAGGACCACCAGGTCCACCTCCACCCGCTCGGGCGGCCCGACGACCCGGCCGTTCGGGGTCACCGGCGCCAGCCACGCTTCGCGGACGCGGCTATCCCCTTCCAGCCGGACAGCAGCGCGGTCGGCCAGCAGACGCGCGCCGCCCACCGCCACGCGGGGCGTCAGCCAGGTTGCCCACCCGGCCTGGGCGCCTGCCGCCTGGACAAGGGCCAGCAGGCTGGCCAAGGGGCGCAGTGGCCAGCTCAGGACCAGGCGGGAACCGCTCCGCACCAGGTCGGCCAGAGCGAGCCCGGGCCACCCCAGGCGGCCCGTGAATGCGGTCCTGGGCGGGTGGCAGACCCCGACCACTTCGACGCCGGCGAGGTCAAGATGACAGGCGGCGGCCATGCCGAGCGGATTGACTCCCACCACCAGCGCCCGGCGGGCCGCCCGGATCCCATGGCCCGTGACCAGGGACTGGCAGGCACCGGCGGTCACGACCCCCGGGAGAGTCCAGCCCGGAAGCGGCGGGGGCGTCTCGGCGGCCCCGGTGGCCACCAGCACCCGGCTGGCGCTGACGCCAAGGCACCCTTCCGGGCCGTCGGCCAGCACCAGCCAGCGACCGGCGTGCGGGACCAGGCCCCATACCGCCGTCTCGGGTCGCAGCCTGACTCCGGTCGAGCGGGCCTCGGCCACAAGTTCCCCGGCCAGCCCGGCCCCGCGCCACCAGTTCTGCGGGGGCTGGCGCGGGTGGGGGTGCATCAACGACGGCAGGCGCCCGCCGGGCCCCGGTCTTTCGTCGAGGATCGCCACCCGTGCGCCGGGCCGCGCCGCGGCGGCCGCCCCTGCCAGACCGGCGGGCCCGGCACCCACCACCGCCAGGTCAACGGACTCCGCTGGAGATGACGCCTCGGCCCGCAGCGGTTGGAGCCCGCCGGATAGGACTGCGGCCATGCCGCCCTCGGACCTGACATCAAGCCCGGGACGAACTCCGACGAGGCAGGCCCGGCGGTTCCGCTGCCCGTCCACTGTAACCCGGCACTCGAAACAGTGGCCGGCCCCGCAGAAGAGCCCGCGGGGCAGCGCCCGGCGGAGGGTCCTTCCCAGCACGGCGTGACCCGCACGAAACAGGGCGAAAGCCAGGGGCTCGCCCTGGATGCCGGACACCGGTATCCCGTCGAAGCGGAACATGACCCACGGCGCGGCGCCTGCAGCGCGAAGCTCCGCGGGCCCGGCCCCGTCGCCGGCGTGAGAGTTCAAGCGCCGGCCTCCCGGGTCTCGGCCTTCTCGTCACTCGCCAGGCGGTAAGGCACGAACTCACCTTCACACGGGTTCCCCCAGCAGGCCCAGAGGGTCAGGCGGGTCAGCTCCACGATGACCGAGAAGACGGTCTTGCCCCGCCAGCCCGTGCCGGAGCCCTCGGCCAGGTGGCGGCAGAGGCTGTACGGGGCATGGGCGTGGTCGGCCAGGATGGCCTGGGCCGTACGCCTGGACAACCGGCCCAGGTGCTCCCGCACCAGCTGGCGGGCCCGGTCGTAGCGGATGACCGAGCCGAAGACGGCCGCGGGATCTGCCTCGTAGCGCCGCATCCTGGGGGCCACGTAGTGGTTGGTGTGGACCAGGAAGCCCTCGTCCTCCAGGGGGAGGAGTTCGAAGTCGGTCGCCGAGCCTTCGACGCTGTAGGCCAGCCCGTCGGAGGTGGCCAGAATGTTGTTGTAGCTGGAGGCGCGGCCGGGGGGAACCGCCGCCCGCAAGGCTTCCCCCAGGTGGCGTGAGGCCAGCGCCCGCCGGACGGCGAAGATCTTCGGGACGCCCACCCGCACGTCGTTGGGCTCGAGGGCGTTGCCGGTCAGGCTGATGCCGGCCTCGTTGAAGCCGGTGGTGGGCACGATCCCCGCGTAGCACGAGGCCAGGAACTCAGGCTCGTCGGCCACCTGCAGCCGGAGAATGGCCGCCAGGGGCTCCCAGCCGGCCGCCACGTCCTCGTTGTGGCAGGCGAGCACGGTACCGTCGCCCGTGGCCGCCGGGGTCGCCACGAAGTCAGTGCACCCGCGGGGCGCGGGCGCCACCCGCGAAGGGTCCTCCTGGCAGGCCACGGCGAACAGGTCCGGAAACGGGATTCCGGCGCCCGAAGCCACCCCCTCCAGTTCCTCAACGTACCGGGGGTCAAACGTCCGGCCCGCTTCCAGGTACGGGGCCACTGCGGCCACGTGGTCGGACCACTCGATTCCCCGGCGCGCCAGGGCCGCCCGGACCTGCTCCACCAGGGCGCTGATGCCCTCGCGGCACCGGGCGCCGATGGCCTCGCCCGCCTCCCGGTAAGTCCTGGCTCTGACCGAGATGAGCGGCAGCACCCGCCCGCCGCGCTCCGTCCTCGCCATCTGCTCCTCCTTGCGCCGGTTCCCCGGCCCGCGCCCGGGCCGCCTGGTCTAGCCGGCCTTGAGGGTGGGCACCAGCCGCTTCAGGGCTCGCCGGAAGCTGTCTGCCAGGCGGTCGAAGTCCTCGTCGGTGGCGGTGTAGGGCGGCGCCACGATGAACCCGTCGCCCGCCCGGCCGTCGGCGATGCCGGGGCACGGGTAGAGCGCCAGGCCCTCCTCGATGAGCAGGTCCGAAAGCCGCCCGGTGACGTTGGCCTCGGGGGCGAACGGCCGGCGCGTCGCCGGGTCGGCCACCAGTTCCACCCCCAGGAGCAGCCCGGCGCCTCGCACGTCGCCGATGACAGAAAACTCCTCCGCCAGCCCGACCAGGCGTTCCCTGAGAGCCTGCCCTCGCGGGACAACGGCTTCCACCAGTCGCTCCCTGACCATGACCTCGACCACGGCCCGGACCACGGCCATGCCCAGCGGGTTGCCGCCGAAGGTGTGGCCGTGGACGAAGCCTCCTCCCACGGCCCGGATTGCCTCTACCAGTCGGCCGTGGGCCGCCACGCCGGCCACCGGGGTCACCCCGTTGGACACGCCCTTGCCGAAACAGACCAGGTCGGGGGTGATGCCGGCGTGCTGGAAGGCAAACCACCGCCCCGTGCGGCCGGCGCCGCACATGACCTCATCCACCGCCAGCAACACGTCGTAGGTCCGGCAGATCTCGGCCAGCCGGGCGAGGTACCCTTCGGGCGGCGGCATGGCCGCCAGGGACGACCCGACCACCGGCTCCACCATGACCACCGCCACCCGTTCCGGGCCGACCGCTTCCAGCGCCTCCGCCAGCCGCTCCGCGCGCTCCCGGCCGTAGGCGCAAGGGTCGGTCCCTTGGGGCCGGCGGTAGAGGTTCGGCGCGTCGAAGTGGGGGAAGGGCAGCAGCAACTCGGCGTACGGCGCCCGCCGGGCCCGGTGGCCAGACGCCGACAGGGCCCCCAGGGTGTTGCCGTGGTAGCTGTCCCAGCGGGCCACCACCAGGTGCTTCTCGGGGCGGCCTGCCGCTCGCCAGTAAGCGTGGGCCAGCTTGATGGCGGTCTCCGTCGCCTCGGATCCCGAGTTGACGAAGTAGATGGTCCCCAGCTCCGGTGGCAGCACCCCCGCCAGCGCCTCGGACGCCTCGGCCAGGGCGTCGGTCACGAACAGGGACGTGTGGACAAAGGTCACCCGGCGGGCCTGGGTCTCCAGGGCGGCCATCACTTCCGGGTGGCCGTGGCCCAGGTTCACCACCACCGCGCCGCTGCAGCCGTCAAGGATCGCCCGGTCCCCTTCGTCGAACAGGTACGACCCTTCGGCCCGGGTAATGACCGGGTAGCGCTTGAGCAGATTCCGGGTGAAGATGTGACGCATGATCGTCGCTCCTTCACGGCGGGCCGCCGGCGGGCCGCCCGCGCCTTCCTCAGCCGGTGGCGGGCGCCGGAGGCTGCCAGTCCACGGGGTCCAGCGGGAACACGGGCCGCCGGACGTGCCGGTA
Organism: Symbiobacterium thermophilum; assembly: GCA_020725105.1. Lineage (GTDB taxonomy): Bacteria > Bacillota > Sulfobacillia > DYFQ01 > DYFQ01 > DYFQ01. Next base: position 20,190 of record DYFQ01000025.1, on the reverse strand, counting down.
CTCGAAGCGGTTCAGGTCCAGGCTGGCGAAGCCCGGTGCGTCCACGTCGATGATCTGTCTCACAATGGGGTCGAACGCCGCCCGGAAGTGGCCCTTGGCCTTGAGCAGCAAAAGCCGCCGGGCGGTCGGCTCCAGGCCGAGTACCCGGAAAAGCTCGGGGTCGTTGGTGGACATCCGGCTCCTGGCGACGACCACGTCGACCCCGCCGGGCGGCGAGGCGACTCCCGGCCCGCCCAGCACCGTCAGGACCGCCGTCCGGCCGAGGTCCACCCCAACGCCTCGGCCCATGGGGCCGCGGTTGGTGAACCGCCCGTCGGACAGGCGTCGGACCCGGGCCCTGACCTCCACCGGCGGTCCGTGGGCCGGGTACACCTTGCCGCCAATGAGGAAATCGCCCTCGGCGCCAACCCCCAGCCGGTCGGCCAGGGCCACCGTCTCCGGGTCGTAGTACAGCGCGGCCAGGGCGTCGGGCACCCCCAGCCGCAGCGCCGCCCGCAGGAGTTCCGGCGTGTCGCCGGCCCCGCCGCTGGCGGGATTGTCGGCCACGTCCGCCAGGGCCACCGGACCCTCGGGGGCCCGCATGGCCAGCCGGAGCGCCGCCTCGGGTCCCGGCAGGCTGGCCGCAAACCGTTCCCGCCGGGCCCACAGCTCCCCCGCCAGCCGGGCAGCCACCCGCCGGGCAAGGTCGCGGTCTCCGTCCGCGGCGCAGACCACCGCGCAGCCCGCCTCCGGAACGTCGGCGTAGGGGAAGCCACCGAACAGGGAGACGTCCATGACCCCCGGCCGGCCCTCGGCCGCCCGGGCCAGCTCAAAGAGCTCGGCCATGGGGCCGGCGTCGGTCCGCATGTTCATGCTGACCAGCAAGGCCGGGGGCCTGACCAGGTGTCGGACGGGCCGGACCCGGCCGGCCAGGATGGCGGCGAGCCAGCGAGCGGCCTCCTCGCCCCGCTCGCCGGTGTCCACGTGGGGGTAGGTGTTGTAGCCCAGGAGCAGGTCGGCCGCGTCGACCATGGCCTGCGAGACGTTGGCGTGCAGGTCCAGGACGGCCACCACGGGGACCCGCGGGCCGACCGCCCCCCGTACCCGGGCCAGCAGGTCGGCCTCGGGGTCAGGGTAACCGCCGGCCACCATGGCGCCGTGCAGCGACAGCAGCACGCCGTCGGGCCGGGCGGCCTCCAGGTCGGCCAGGATGCGACCGGCGAAGGTCTCGTACGCTTCCCGGGTGACGGGACCCGAGGGGTACGCCGCCGCGCTGGTCGACGGGATCACCTCGAGCCCGCGCGCCGCGGCGCCCGCCAGCATCCCGCCCAGCACCGTGTTGGTGCCCCGGAAGCGGTCCACCAGGTCCGAGCCCGAGACGACCAGCCCCCAGCGGCCGTGAAACTCCTCCAGCCCCGTCAGCAGGGGGCAGAAAGTGTGGCTCTCGTGGCTCAGTTCGGCCACCAGCACCCGACGGGCCACTGCTACCCCTCCGCGTGGGCCACCGCCGCCTCGAACACTTCAAGTCCCGCGTCCAGCACGTGGCGGGGGATGTTGAGGGCGGTCATGAACCGGATCACGTTGCGGTGAGTCCCGCAGCCGACCATGAGCACGCCGTGCTCCAGCGCGTAGCGCAGGATCCGCTGGACCGCCTCGGTGTTGGGCGATCCGTCAGGCCCGACGAACTCCACCCCGATCATCAGGCCCAGGTTCCGCACCTCGCCGATGATGGGGAAGCGGTCGGCCAGGGCCCGCAGCCGCGCGGCCAGCTCGTCGCCGAGTTCCCGGGCCCGCTCCACCAGGCCCTCCGCCTCGATGACGGCCAGCCCGGCCAGGCCCGCCGCGGCCGCCACCGGGTTGCCACCGAAAGTGGAGCCGTGCTTGCCGGCGGGCCAGGTCTCGTGCAGCGCCCGCGATGCCACCACGGCCGAGATGGGTAGGCCGAACCCGAGCGCCTTCCCCAGCACCAGGACGTCGGGGGTCACCCCGTACCGCTGGCAGGCGAACATGGCCCCGGTCCGGCCGATCCCCGTCTGGATCTCGTCGAAGACCAGCAGCATCCCGTGGCGGTCGCACCGCTCCCGCAGCCCCTCCAGGAACCCCGGCGGCGCGGGGACGTAGCCTCCCTCCCCCATCACCGGCTCCACCACGATGGCGGCCACCGTCTTCGGGGAAACCACCAGTTCAAAAAGGGAGTCCAGCTCGGCCAGGGCCCCGGCCACCACGCGGGCGGGGTCGGGCCCCAGGGGCGACCGCAGCGGGTACGGGTAGGTGGCGTGGTACACCGATCCCAGAAGAGGCTCGTAGCCCTCCCGGTAGCGGGACCCCGAAGCCGTCAGCGACCCGGCGCCCATGGTCCGGCCGTGAAAGGCCCCCTTGAAGGCGATGAGGGCCGGGCGCCCGGTGGCGTGCCTGGCCAGCTTGATGGCGCCCTCGATGGCCTCGGCTCCCGAGTTGCCGAAAAAGGCCGTGTCAAGGGGCGGCGGGGCGAGGCGGGCCAGGGTGGCCGCCAGCTGGACCAGGGGCGGGTAATAACCGTAGTTGGCGCAGAGGTGCATCAGCCGGCCAGCCTGTTCCCGCACGGCCCGGACCACGGCCGGGTGGCAGTGGCCCAGGGCGTGGACGGCGACGCCGGCCACGAAGTCGATGAGCCGCCGGCCGTCGGTGGTGTAGAGGTACGAGCCCTCCCCGCGCTCGATGGGCAGGTCGGTGACGCGGGCGGTGACCGGAGACAGGTGAACGGTCGGGTCAATCACGGTGCTCAAGGCCATCACTCCATCCGGCGCAGGTAGAGGCCGCGGGGGTCCAGTTCCTCGCGGATCAGGCGCAGTTCCTCGTCGGTGGGCTCGGGGGTCACCTCGAGCGCCGGGGCCACTTTCAGCGGCCAGCCGGTATTCGCCTGGACGTCCTCGGGGGACACGCCCGGGTGGACCGACGTCAGCACCATCTCGCCGCCCTCGTCGAAGCCCAGCACGCCCAGGTTGGTGATGACCGTGTCCGGGCCCCCGTCCGGCAGGCCAAGCGCCCGGCGGCCCTCCCGGCCGCCGGGATAGCCGGGACTGGTGACGAAGTCCACCCGCTCGGGGAAGCGGCGAATCTGGTGCGGCATGAGGACGAACACCCGCCGGGCCAGGCACGCGATGTCGCAGGCGCCCCCGCTGCCTCCCATCCGCACCTTGGGCCGGTCGTAGGGCCCGATGACCGTCGAGTTCAGGTTCCCGAACCGGTCAACCTGGGCGGCGCCGAGAAAGCCCACGTCCACCAGGCCCCGTTGCAGGTAAAAGGCGAACACGTCAAACATGGAGCACACCGACTGGGCGCCCGTCACCAGGGTGGGGTCGCCGATGGAAAGGGGCAGCCTCAGCGGCCGCGCGCCCACCACCCCGGCTTCGTAGATCATCTGGATGCCCGGGGCGTGGAGCCGCTTGGCCAGGTTGCAGGCCAGGTTGGGCAGGCCGATGCCCACGAACACCCGCTCCCCGTCGCGGAGCCGCCGGGCGGCGGCAACGATCATCATCTCCTGTGCCGTGTAGCGAGTCACTCCGGCCGTCGCGGCCACGGTGCACCTCCACAGCTGCCGCCCCGCGGGCGGCTGGTTCAGCTACCGGTAGATACCGTAGTTCACCGGCGGGCTTTCCAGCGGCTCGGGGCGCAGGCTTTCCAGCCGCTCGCCGCCGAGCTTGGAAACGTACTCGTTGCGCCCCGTCACCCCGTAGACCCACTCGTCCAGCCAGGCGCGCGTTTGAGCGGGGTCCCTGGACACATCGTCCCACGCCAGGTAAAAGTCGTTGTCCCGATCGTAATAGCCCTGGACGTAGGAGGGGTGCGCCGCCCAGGGCTCGTGGACCACCGCGTGCACCATGAAGTCGGGGATCAGGGTCCGGTTGGGGTCGGCCCGGATGACTTCGGGATCGACGATCTCCTCGGCGCTCACGATGACCCGCCGGGCCGAGAACGCCGCCTCCCGCTGCTCCCCGATGATCCCCCAGACCTGGGCGTTGCCCGTCGGGTCGGCCCGCTGGACGTGGACGACGGCCACGTCCACCGGAAGAGCGGGCACGGCCGACAGGGGCTGGCCGGTGTAGGGACAGCTGACCGTCCGGAGATTGGGGTTGACCGCCGGAAGGTCGGAGCCCTGGTTGGTGCGGAGCGGGAAGAAGGGAAGGCCCATGGCCGCCGCCGTCAGCCTGGCGACCATGCCGAAGTGGGTGTACTCCTCCACTTCCAGGCGGCCCGCTTCCACCTCCCGGCGAAAGGCTCGCAGGAGACCGACTCCCGGGTTACCGGCCCAGCTGAACACGACCTTGCGGGCGCAGCCGGCGGCGATCATCTGGTCGTAGACCAGGTCGGGCGTGGCGCGGCAGAGGGTGAGTTCCCGCCGCCCCTGCCTGATGATCTCGTGCCCGGCCGCGAACGGGATCAGGTGCGTGAAGCCGGCCAGGTACACCACGTCACCGTCGCGAACGAAGCTCCGGACGGCGTCCGCCATCGACATGAGCTTTGAGGAACTCATCCGGTCACCTCCGATTGACCCGCGGCCTCCGCCGCGGTCACGCGCCGGCTTCCCGCGGCCACTGGCGAGAGGTCCGAAACCAGACAAAAAGCCCAGCCACACATCGCGCCTCGGGGTCGCCCGTCCGGCGCGCGGCGCTAGGCTTTATCTGCTCGCCAGGCCAGCGGCAAGCCGGCCGTTACAGATAAACCGCGTGCATCAGGACTATTCCGTGGCGCCCCGGCTTAATCCTGCTCCCCACGGAACTCCCTGCCCACCGCCGGCCGCAGCCTTGAGGGGGCCGCCTCGCCGGCCGGTGCCGCTTGCTCCCGGTGGCCCGCCCGTTCGTTGTAACGCTGAAAGGCCACCGCCAGACAACGGATCATTGCCTGCTGAGACGGGGCCAGGTATTGCTGGCTCAGCTTTCTTGCCAGAGGTTCCACGCCTCTGGAGACGTCGTAGCCCACGACCAGCCGGCGCAGGAACTCGCCGGCCAGGTCCGTGATGACGGTAAACTCCGCAGCTACGACCCGGTGGTCCAGGGGGTCAATCTCCAGGACGACACCGCAGTGTTTGTACACTTCGTACATGGATGTGCCGTGGGGAGCCTTGGCGTAGGCGGTGACCAGAACGGTTCGGCCCGCCCGCTCTCCCCGCGCGGCCCTGGCGCCCATAGCTCCTCCCCTGCCCGCTGGCCATTTGCGCTGCAGCAACCAGGTTTCGCCCTGGTGTTCGCGGGATGCCGACGGCTCACCTGCCGCGGCCCGACAGCCGGTTATCCTTCAGGCAGGCCTCGGGAGGCCGGCCGGAATCAAAAAGCCGCCGCCGGAGGCCGAAGCAGCCAACGCTGGAGCTAAACGGCGAGGTAGTCGTCAGGGTACTGCTCGGCGACCTTATCCAGTTCCAACCCGGCCAGGGTGTTTTCCAGGTGCCGGCGAACCGCCTCTTCCGCGCCGGCCGGGTCGCGCCGCCTGAGCGCGTTCACGATGTCCCGGTGCTGCTCGGGAGAGGGGTTTACCTCAAGCCGCATGAAGGGGTCAAAGAGGATCAGGTAGATGTTCACCCTGGCCAGGACGTCGGCCACAAACTTCCGCAGCGTCCTGTTGCCGCTGGCTTCGGCCAGCTTCAGGTGAAAGGCGTCGTTGACCCGATAATAGGCTTCCACGTTCCGGTAACCAAAGGTCACCGCCTCCTCTTCAATGAGCTCATCCAGGCAGGCCAGGTCCTCAGGCGAGACGCAGCCTGCCGCCAGGCGGGCCGCCATGCGCTCGAGCCCGATCCGGACGGCAAAGGCGTCCTCGATCTCGCGCCTGGTGGGCCGGATGACAAACGCCCCGCGATGGGGGACGACCTCCACGAAACCGTCGTAGACCAGGCGCCGGATGGCGGCGCGGACCGGCGTGCGGCTGACGCCCAGCTGTCTGGCCAGGCTCTCCTCCACCAGTTGCTTGCCCGGGCCGATGTAGCGCTTGACGATGGCCGAGCGAAGCCGCGCGTAGACCCGGTCCTCGCTGCTTGCCTGAAACGGCCTGGTCACGTTTGAACTCCCCTTGCCCGGGTCCGCCTGGTCGGTCATGACGCTCCCTCCGCTTGACCGCACCGCTGCCAGCCGGTACAATACCTGGTAGTAGTGTATACAATTTCTGTGTACAGTTCAAGCACCTGCGTTTCGGGGACAGAGAGGCGGCGAGTCCCATGCCTGAGCCGTCGGGTACGGGCGCCGGGGCTGGCCAGCGCCGGCTCCAACCCTTGGAGAGCGGGCTCCGGCTGGACGTCCTCTCCACCAGCGCCGTGACCAGGCTACACGAACGGACCCTTGCCGTCCTGGACCGGGTGGGGGTGCTCATGCCCTCGCGCCGGGTGCTTGGGGTCCTCGCCGAGGCGGGGGCTCGAGCCAGGTACCGGGCCCTTCTGGGCCGGCACGAGCCGTTGCCGCTGGACGGTGCGGTGCAGGCGGAGATCAACCGGATCATCCACGCCTACGGGCGACAAGTCCGAACCTGAACCGAGCAAGGGGAGGTGCAGTCGTGGCCTACCGTTATGCGGTGCTTGGCGGCGGGCGCCAGGGCCGGGCGGCCGCCTACGACCTGGGACGGTTCGGCGACGCCGGGTCGGTCCTCATCGGAGACGTGAACCCCGAGGTGGCCGAGGGAGCAGCCGGGCGGGTCAACGAGCTTCTCGGGCGGGAGGTGGCCCGGGGCGCCGCGGTCGACGTGACCGACCGGGAAGGGCTCCTGGCCTTTCTCAAGGGTACCGACGCCTGCGTGAGCGCGGTGCCCTACTACCACAACCTGGAGATCGCCCGGGTCGCCATCGAGGCGCGCACCTCCCTGTGCGACCTGGGGGGCAACACCGACCTGGTGCTGGAGCAGTTGCGCCTGGACGGTGAGGCGGCCCGCGCCGGGGTGAGCCTGGTGCCCGACTGCGGCCAGGTGCCGGGGATGGGCACGTCCATGGCGGTTTACGCCATGGGCCTCCTAGACCGGCCCGAAGAGGTCTACCTGTGGGACGGCGGCCTGGTGCAGCATCCCCGCCCGCCCTGGAACTACGTCCTCACCTTCCACATCGCCGGGCTCACCAACGAGTACCACGGCCGGGCCATCTTCCTGCGGGACGGGGAAGTGGTGGAGGTGCCCACCTTCACCGAGTACGAGGAGGTGGAATTCCCGCCCCTGGGGACGCTGGAGGCCTTCACCACCGCCGGCGGCACCTCGACGGCCCCCTTCACCTTCCGGGGCAAGCTCAAGACCTTTCAGAACAAGACTCTCCGCTACAAAGGGCACTACGAGCGGATCAGGGCCTTCCTCGACGCCGGCCTGCTGGACGAGGAGCCGGTCAGGGTGGGCGAGGTTTCCGTCTCGCCGCGCCAGGTGCTCCACGCCCTGTTGGAGCCGCGCCTGCGACCGGAGCCGGACGACCGCGACGTGGTGGCGCTCAGGGTACGCTGCCTGGGCGAGAAGGACGGACGGCCGGCCGAGGTGGTCCTGGAGCTCGTGGACTACCACGACGAGGCCACCGGGTTCACGGCCATGGAACGGACGACGGGCTGGCACGCCTCCATCATGGCCATCGCCATGGCCACCGGTGTCACGCCGCGGGGGGCCAGGCCGGTGGAACTGGCGCTTCCAGGCCCGTATTTCGCCCGGGAGATGGCGCGCCGGGGGTTCAGGGTCCGCGAACGATTGACGGTTGAGCGTGAGTGGTGAGCCGGGAGGCGATGCCGGTGCAGGCACAAGAAGAGCTTAAGGAACTGCGCGACGCGATCCTGGAGGCCGACGACGAACGAGCGCTCGCGGCCACCGGGCGGCTCCTGGAAGCCGGGGTCGACCCCCGGACCATCCTGGACTCGGGCATGTCCCAGGCCATGTTCGAACTGGGAGAGCGCTGGAACAGGGGCGAGGTCTTCCTGCCCGAGGTGGTCGCCGCCGCCGACGTCTTCAAGCGGTGCAACGAGCTGGTGGAGCCGGCGCTCCTGGCCGGCGGCCGGCGCCAGCCGAGCCACCGGGTGGTGATGGCGACGGTGAAAGGCGACGTGCATGACCTGGGCAAGAACATCGTCGGGGCCATGCTCCGCACGGCCGGCTTCGAGGTGCACGACCTGGGCAAGGACGTGCCGGCGGACCGGCTGGTCGAAGCCGTACGCGAACTCGAACCCAGCCTGGTCGGGCTGAGCGCCCTGCTCACCACCACCATGCTCCAGCAGAAGGCGGCCATCCAGGCGCTCGAGGCGGCCGGGCTGCGGCAGGCGGTCCGGGTGTTGGTGGGCGGCGCTCCCGTCACCGGCCAGTGGGCGGCGGAGATCGGGGCCGACGGCTACGCGCCCAATGCCCCCGAGGCGGTCAAGCTGGCCCTCCGGCTGGTCGAGGGCGCGGCTCCCGGGCCGGGAGGTGGCGCCCCGTGAGCCGGCCTGGCACGCTCCGCGTCCTCTCCGACGGGGAGGTAGCCTCCGTCCACGAAGCGGCCCTGCGGGTGCTGGCCGAGAGTGGCGTGTACATCGACTACCCCCGGGCCCTGGAGCACCTGGCCGAGAAGGGCGCCCGGGTCGACTTCGCCGCCCGGCGGGTCAGGTTCCCCCGGTCCCTGGTGGAGCGGGCCCTCCTGAGCTGCCCTGACTCGTTCACCCTCTACGACCGGGACGGGCGGGCGGCGCTTCAGGTGGGCGGCGACCAGGTCCACTTCGCCCCGGGCTCTTGCGCCGTGCGCGTGCTGGACAGCGACGGCACGGCCCGCCCGTCCACGGCGCGTGACCTGGTGGACCTGGTAAGGGTGGCCGACGCCCTGCCCCAGGTGAGCCTGCAGTCCACCGCCGTGGTGGCCGCGGAAGCCCCCAAGGAACTCGCCGACAGCTACCGGCTGTTCCTGGTGCTTTCCCACTCGGCCAAACCCGTCGTCACCGGCGCCTTCAGCGAGCCCGGCCTGTGGGACATGAAGACCCTCCTGGACGCGGTCAGCGACGACCAGGCCGGGGACGCCCCCTGCGCCGTCTTTGACGTCTGCCCGTCCCCGCCGCTCAAGTGGACCGCCATCAGCGCCGCCAACGTCATGGACGGGGCGGCGGCCAACCTGCCCATCGAGTTTGTCTCCATGCCCATGCCCGGCGCCGCGTCCCCCGCCACCCTGGCCGGCAGCGTGGCGCTGCACGCCGCCGAGACCCTGAGCGGCGTGGTGCTGGCGCAAACGGTCCGGCCCGGCGCCCGGGTGGTCTGGGGTGGGGCCCCGGTCCAGTTCGACATGCGGTACGGTACCACGCCCCTGAGCGCCGTGGAGGCCACCATGATCGGCGTGGCCTCGGCCCAGCTGGGGAAGCACTATCGCCTGCCCACCCACACCTACGCGGCCCTGAGCGACGCCAAGGAGGTGGACGCCCAGGCCGGCCTGGAGACGGCCCTGAGCGGCGTCCTGGCCGCGCTGGCCCGGATCAACGTCATCTCGGGCCTGGGCACGCTGGACTTCGAGAATACCCACAGCCGCGAGAAGCTGGTCCTCGACGCCGAACTGGCCGGCATGGTCCAGCGGCTGCTCCGCGGCATCTCGGTCTCCGGCGAGACCCTGGCCACGGAACTCATCGTCGAGCTCGGGCCGGGCGCCGACTACCTGGGCCAGCGACACACCCGGCGCTGGTTCCGGGAGGAGTCCCACCTACCCGGTGCCGTCATCGACCGGCTGGAACGCCAGGCCTGGGCGCAAAGCGGGTCCCCGGACGCGTGGGCCCGCGCCCGGAAGCAGGTGGAGGTCTTGCTGGCCGGCCACCAGGCGCCGGCGCCCCCCGCCGACCGGGCCGGGGCGCTGGCGGCGGCCATGCGCCGGATCATGGCGGCCCATGGCTGCCAGGCACTTCCTTTTGTGGAGAGGTGATCCCGTGGCAACCGTGCTGGTGCTGGGAGCGGGCCTGATGGGGCCGGCCATCGTCGATGACCTGTTCAGATACGGTATTGCCGACCGGGTGGTGGTGACCGACATCGACCCCGGGCGGGTGCAGGGCGTGGTCAGCCGGTTCGGTCGCGACCGCTGCCAGGGGCTGGTGCTGGACCTGTGGGACCGCGGGGCACTGGTGGAAACCATGCGCCGGGCCGACGTGGTCGCCGGCGCCTACCCGGTGGCGGCGGTCCGCCAGGTCACCGAGGCCGCCATCGAGGCGGGCGTTTCCCTGGCCGACCTGACCGGGTCGGCCGAAGGCTTCGACATCTTTGACCACCACCCGGCCGCCCGGGCGGCCGGCGTAACCCTGCTGCCGGGCTGCGGGCTGGCACCCGGCCTGACCAACGCGCTGGTGGGCCAGGGAGCGGCCCGGCTCGACCGGGCGGTGGAAGGTGTGGTGTACGTCGGCGGGCTGCCGCTACGCCCCGAGCCGCCCCTCAACTACCGGCTGGTGTTCTCCCTGGAGACGGTGATCGACGAGTACGTGGCCCCCGCCCTCATCATCAGGGACGGGCAACTGGTGGCGGTGGAGGCCCTGGACGGGCTGGAGGAGATCACCTTCTCCCCACCGGTTGGCCGCTGCGAGGCCTTTTACACTTACGGCCTGGGCACCCTGGCCCGAACCGGCCTGGCCATGGGCTTTCGCCGGCTGGCCGAGAAGACGGTCCGCTACCCGGGTCACCGGGACCAGGTGCTGCTCTTGCGGGAATGCGGGTTTTTCGCCACGGAGCCGGTGCGGGTGGACGGCCAGGAAGTCGTCCCCCGGCGGGTGACGGCGGCGCTCCTGACCCCGCTCCTGCAGCGGGGTGACGAGGCCGACGTCTCGGTCCTCCGCGTCGTCGTCCGGGGCGAGCGGGCGGGTAAGCCGGCCGGCTGGGAGTTCGAGATGCTTGACTTCTACGACGAGGCCACCGGGGCGACGTCCATGGCCCGAACCACGGCGTACACCTGCTCAATTCTGGTGGGGATGCTGTTGCGGGGCCGGATCGGAGACCGGGGGGTCGTCCCCCTGGAGCACGCCTTTGCCGACGCCCAGCTGTACGCCGAGTTCAGGCTGGAACTGGACCGGCGCGGGATCCGGGTGGCGGAGCGCCCCCTGGAGGCCTAGTCGAGCACCCGCTGGAGAAAGCGCTGGGTGCGGGGATCCTGGGGCCGCCGGAAGATGACGTCCGGCGGCCCCTGCTCCACGAAGATCCCGTCTTCCATGAAGATGACCCGGTCGGCCACGTCCCTGGCGAAGCCCATCTCGTGGGTGACGACCAGCATGGTCATGCCGTCCCGGGCCAGCTGCCGCATGACGTCCAGCACCTCGCCGGTGAGTTCCGGGTCGAGGGCGCTGGTGGGCTCGTCGAACAGCATCACCCTGGGCTCCATGCAGAGCGCCCGGGCGATGGCCACCCGCTGTTTCTGGCCGCTGGACAGCCGGATGGGGTACTCGTCCCGCTTGTCAAGGAGCCCTACCTTCGCCAGGAAGTGCTCGCCCATCCGGACGGCCTCGGCCCGCGGGATCCGCTTCACCGTGACGGGCCCCTCGCTGACGTTCTCCAGCACGGTCATGTGGGGGAAGAGGTTGAACTCCTGGAAGACCATGCCCGTCCTCATCCGGAGCTTCAGAAGGTCCCGGTTGAGTTCGCGCCCCCGGTGACCGGCGGGGATGCTGATTCCGGCCACGGCGACCTCGCCGGCCGACGGCTCCTCGAGAAAGTTGATGCAGCGGAGGAAGGTGCTCTTCCCCGAGCCGGAACGGCCGATGATGACCACGACCTCCCGCTCGGCCACGTCCAGGTCCACCCCCCGCAGCACGTGGAGGCGGCCGAACCACTTGTGCAGGTTCCTGACCCGGACGACGGGCTCGCCGTTCACGGCTCGCTCACCGCCGGCGAACCGCTCTTCAGCGCTCATGGGCTTTCCCCAGCCGCGACTCGATCAGGCTCTGGATGGTGGAGAACAGGGCGGTGAGGACCCAATAGGCGGCGGCGGCGATGAGCAGTGCCTCCATGTTCTTGAAGCGCGGCCGCCCGGACTTGGTGGCGGTGAAGGTCAGCTCCCAGATGCCCATCACCGACACCAGCGACGAGTCCTTCAGCATCGCCACGAACTCGTTGCCGATGGGCGGGATGATGAGGCGCACGGCCTGTGGCCAGATGATCCGCCGGAAGGTCTGCTGCGGGGTCATCCCCAGCGACAGCGCGGCCTCCCGCTGGCCGTGGCCGATGGACTGGATGCCCGCCCGGAAGATCTCGGTCATGTAGGCGCCGTAGTTGAGACTGAGGGCCAGGACCCCGGCGAATATGGCGGGCAGCACGATCCCCAGCTGCGGCAGGCCGATGTAGATGATGTAGATCTGAACCAGCAGCGGGGTGCCCCGGAAGAGCGAGACGTAGAAGCTGGCGATGCCCGACAGGATGGGGCTCCGGCTGATCCGCATCAGCGAGCCGATCAGGGCCAGCACGGTGGCGAAGGTGATGGACGCCAGCGAAACGCCGAGGGTGGTTGGCACCCCCCGGCTGAGGATGAACCACCCCCAGGTCGTCATGAACCCGACGTCCAGGTTGAAGCGGACCAGTACGCCCGCGACCAGGACGATGATCCCCAGCCAGACCGCGAACAGCTGGAGCTGGCGGACCCGCCGCTGCCGCGCCTGGACCAGGAGTTGCCGCTCGCCCCAGGCGGCGTCAGCTACGTCTACCGGGCGGACCGCACCCGGGACCATGGACCCCCTGTCAATACCCTTCCGGCGGCGGCTTGAAGGCGGCGGCGGCGGCCGCCAGGTCGACGCCGTAGTACTGCTCCGACAGCCGCTTCAGGGTGCCGTCGGCGTGCATCGCCTTGATGATCTCGCTGACCTTCTCGACGAAGGGGACCGGGTTCTTGCTGGCGTTTCGGTCCACGGCGCCGGCCAGGTACTCGAAATAGATCGGGTCACCGAGCGGCTTCAGTGGCACCCCGGCCTCGATGGCCTCGAGTCCGGTCGGCAGCGCGGTGATGACCGCGTCCAGGCGGACCCCGTCACCCAGGGCCAGGTCCTCCACGGCGTACAGGTCGGTCGGGTAGGCCCGGATGTCGGCCCCGTCGATGACGAAGTTGATGGTCTCCCCCGGGATGCTGAGGGTCTTCGTCAGGTACTCCTCGTAGGTGCAGCCGCCGCAGACGCCGATGCGCTTGCCGGACAGGTCGGCGGGCGACCGGTACGAGGTGTTGGAGGCGTGAACGAAGACCTGGGCCGGCGTGGTGTAGTACGGCTGCGTGAAGTGCAGCCCTTTGGCGCGCTCGGGGGTGATGGTCATGCTGCCGATGCTCAGGTCCCAGCGATCGGCCCAGTTACCGGCGGTGATCAGGTCCCAGTCGGGTGTCACGAACTCCAGTTCGACCCCGAGCCGCCTGGCGATCTCCCGGGCCACGTCGATGTCGAAGCCCGTCCACTGCTTGGTGGCCTCGTCCAGGTAGCTCTGGGGCGGGTAGTTGGGGTCGGTGGCCACCCGCAAGACGCCTCGGGCGAGCACTTCGGCCAGGAGGTCATTTGCCGCCTGGGGTTGGGCCGGCCGGGGCTGGCAGGCGGTAGCCGCAAGGGCGGCGACCAGCACGACGGCCAGGACCACCAGGGGCCCGCGGATGATCCGACGCATAATCCCTCTCCCCTCTTTTTCCCGGCTCAAGTTATGTAAGCATTCGGCACGCAAGCCAATCTTCCTGTCTCGAGCCCGTGTTTACGGCTGCCGGCACCGTGGAGAGCAGGCTTCGACGGCGTGGGTGGACTATAATTGCCTCGTGAGGCGGGCCGGGCTGCCGCTGCCTGGCGTCCGGACCGCCGGTCTGGTATCATCTGGGGCGCCGGGAATCCGCCGGTACTGTGGCGGGGCGGCGCACACGACCGGAGGTCCCCGTGGCACAGCACAACAGCCTCGAACGATCCTGGAAGGTCATCGACAGCCACGTTCACTTTCCCGCCGGAAGGTGGGGTGGCCATTCCCACCCCCGGGTGGCCGAGTACAACCGCTACACCTGGCAGCGAATGCGGGAGACCTGGGACTTCGCCGAACCCGAGCCGATGGCTCAGACTCCCGAGGAAGAGGCGGCCCTCGCCGATCGCTGGGCCGAGGAAGTGGACCGCTACGACCTGGAGAAGGTCGTCTTCATCACCGGCAGCTCCAACGACGCCCTGGCGGCCGTGGTCCGGCGTCACCCCGACAAGTTCTGCGCCCTGGCCTTTCACGACCCGTGCGGCGAAGGCGCGGCCGAGGAACTCGAGCGCGCCCACCGGGAACTCGGGGTCCGCGGCTACAAGATGATCGGCCCCCGGTTCTCCAGGCCCCTCGAGGACCCGTCGCTCGCCCCCATCTGGCGCTATCTGGCCGACAACCGGCTTTACGTGCTGATTCACTTCGGCCTGCTGGGCCGGGGTGGCGGGGTGGCCTGGCACCCGCAGATCAACCCGCTGACCCTCTATCCCGTGGCCCGGGAGTACGCCGACGTCTCCTTCGTGGTCCCCCACTTCGGCTGCGGCTACCCCCGGGAACTGCTCCACCTGTGCTGGAGCTGTCCCAACGTCCTGGTGGACACCTCGGGCACCAACGAGTGGATGCGCTGGACGCCGTATCCCCTGGACCTGGAAACCCTCTTCCGCCGGTTCTACGAGACGGTCGGACCGGAGCGGATCGTGTTCGGCACCGACTCGAGCTGGTTCCCGCGGGGGTTTGCCTACCGCTACCTGCAGGACCAGTTGCGGGTCTGCCACTGGCTGAACCTGAAGCCGGAAGACGTCCGGGCCATCTTCCGCGACAACGCCGCCCGGCTGCTCCGCCTGGACGCCGCGGAGACCACGGCGACCGGCGAAGGCGCCGCCAGGCCCCCGGCTGCCGAAGCGGCAAACGACTGACTCCCGGAGCCTACGGCCGCGGCCCCTGGAGGGCCCGGTGGGCGACGTCCCTCCGGTAGTGCATGCCGTCGAAGCTGATCCGCCCGACGGCGGCGTAGGCCCGCCCGACGGCCGCGGACAGGTCGGGGCCGAGGGCGGTCACGCCCAGCACCCGGCCGCCGGCCGTCACCAGCCGCCCGGCTCCGGTGTTGCCTCCCGGCGCGCCGCCCGCCGGGCCCCGGACCGGCTCCTGCCAGGCGGTCCCGGCGTGGAACACCAGCACGTCCGGCAGCCGGCTTGCTTCCTCGACCCCGCTTATGGGCAGGCCGGTCCGGTAGCTTCCCGGGTAGCCCCCCGAGGCCAGCACCACGCAGACGCAGGCGTCCGGCCGCCACCTGACCGCCACCTCCGCCAGGCGGCCGGCAAGGGTGGCCTCGACCAGTTCGAGAAAGTCCGAGGCCAGCCGGGGCAGGATGACCTGAGCCTCAGGGTCCCCCGGCCGGCAGTTGAACTCCAGCACCCGCGGGCCCTCACGGGTCAGCATCAGCCCGGCGTAGAGCACGCCGCGGAAAGGTCGGCCTTCCGCCGCCAGGGCCCGGACCGTCCTGGCCAGTACCTGATCCTCGACGGCGGCGGCCAGCTCCGGCGGGTAGCAGGGGGCCGGGGAGTAGGCTCCCATGCCCCCCGTGTTGGGCCCCCGGTCGCCATCAAAGACCCGCTTGTGGTCCTGGGCCGCCGGCAGCGGGACCACCGTCTCGCCGTCGGTGACACAGAAGGCGGACACCTCTTGGCCCTCGAGAAACTCCTCGATCACCACCCGGTCGCCCGCCGCGCCGAAGGCACGTTCCACCAGCACCTGCTGGACCGCGGCCTCCGCCGCCGCCAGGTCGGGGCAGACGATGGCACCCTTGCCGGCGGCCAGGCCGTCGGCCTTGACCACCACCGGGGCGCCAACCCGTCGCAAGTACCGCAGGGCGGGCTCGGGCGTCTCGAACACCTCGAACCTGGCGGTGGGGATGCCGTGCCGGGCCATCAGGTCCTTGGCGAAGGCCTTGGAGCCCTCGATGGCGGCCGCCGCCCTGGTGGGTCCAAAGGCCCGGATGCCCGCCTCCGCCAGGGCGTCAACCACCCCGGCCACCAGTGGCGCTTCCGGCCCCACGACCACCAGGTCGACCCTTTCCTTCCGGGCCAGGGCAACCACCTCGGCCGGCGACCCGGCGTCTCCCGCCAGGCAGCGGGCCAGTGCTCCGATGCCCGGGTTGCCTGGAACGGCAAAGAGGGTCCGGACGCCCGGGCCGCGCCCCAGCGCCCACGCCAGGGCGTGTTCCCGGCCACCCCCGCCCACGATCAGGACGCGCACCCTGCCACCTCCCCCGAACCGCTCGACCTCCAGTCTTTGCTTCGACCGCCACCGGCCGGCACCTGCCCTCCGGGCCAGGCAGGGAAAAGCCGGTAGGTGGGCAGAATACGGCCGCATGAGCTTTCATCCGGATCCCTTCTCGGAACAGGTTGCCACAGCCGTCTCGCGTATCCGCCCGGCCGTGGTGCACGTGCGGATGCGCTACCCCCGGGAAGACGGGATCACCGTCGGGTCGGGGGTGCTGATCGACGGCTACCACGTGGTCACGGTCGTCCGCGGCCAGGGAACGCCCAGGGACGTCATGGTGCAGACGGCGGACGGCCAGAAGTACGGCGCGTCGGTGGTGGGAGCCGACCCCCTCTACTTCCTGCTTCTGCTGCGCCTGGATCGCCGTGTCTCGGTGGAGCTGGCCGGCTTCGGCCGGGCCGACCGGCTGGCGCCCGGACAGCTGGCCATCGGCGTCGGCAGCCCCTTCGGGGTGGAACACAACGTCACCCTCGGCGTGATCACCGGGGCCGACCGCACCGTTTACCGCCCGGAACGGCTCCCGGTGGACGGCCTCATCATCACCGACGCCGCCATTCACCCGGGAAACAACGGCGGCGCCCTGGCCTGGCTCAACGGCGAATTCATCGGCCTGTGCGGCATCCCGTGGACGGAGACCCTGGGGCTGGCCGTCCAGGTGGACGTGATCGGCCGCATCGCCCACCAGCTCATCGAGTACGGTTACGCGACCCACCCCTGGCTCGGGTTCAGCGGTGACCCGGAGTTCATCGACCCCCAACTGGTGCAGCTGTTCAAGCTGCCGGTGGACCGGGGGCTGGCCGTGAGCGTGGTGGCGCCGGGCGGCCCGGGCGAGAGGGCCGGGGTGAGGGAACTGGACCTGGTGGTGCGGGTCGAGGACAGGCCGGTCAACGGCGGCGTGGGCATGATCCGGAAGGTGCTGGCGGCGCACCGGCCCGGAGAGACGGTGCCCGTCACCGTGTTGCGGGGAGCCGAACTGGTCGAGTTGAAGCTGCCGGTGGAAGAGATGCCCCGGCTCAAGCCCTTGAACCAGTGAACCGGGGCTGGCTGCTTGGCCTGGCCAGCCGCCAGCGCCGGAAGGCGACCCAGGCGGCGTCCGCGATCAGGAGTACCCAGAGGGGAAAGAGGACCTCCTTGACGTGAAGGCCGCGAAGCTGTGGCGGAGTGGGAATCGCCTGGATCCGGACACCCCAGTAGATGGCGAAACCCAGCAGGCCCTTGGCGAACTGCCCGTTGACCACCTGGCCGGCGCCGACCATGAAAAACGCCGCGACGGGGGCTATCCAGGCCGGAAAGTCCGGAAAGCCCGCCATCCGCCGCCTGAGCCACCGGTCGGCCAGGGCGGCCACCCCCAGCCAGAGCAGGATCAGGAGGTAGAACACAAGGTACGTCACGGTCCTTCCTCCTGCCTGGCCGCCGCCCCCAGTTTCACCCCGGCGAAGATCCACCGGTGGTCCAGGTCGAAGTAGCCGTAAAGCCGGAGGGGTACCGCGAAGCTGGCGTGGTAAAGGGCCGCTTCCCCGTCGTCCCGGGCGACGACATAGGCCTCCAGGAACCGGTACCTGACCACTCGCCGCCCCACCAGGGGAAGTTCGACCCGCAGGTCCATGTCCTTGATGGTCTTGATCCCCGGCAGGTGGCGGAACGAGCCTTCAGCCTTCCAGACCCGGTAGGTCGGCGCCTCCCAGAAGCGGTAGTAATAGCCGGCCCGCCGCTCCTTCCGGAGGGCTTCCACCCGCTCCGCCAGGGCCTGGGGTCCCGCTTCGGTCCCGGCCGGCACCCGGCGGACCTGGAGTACCACCAGACCCCCCCAGGCGGCGGCCCGGATCCCCTCCCCCTGGCGGTCCAGCGGCGTCTCGGCCGGCAGCGGCACGTCGGCCACCCTCCAGCCCTCGAGACTCCGCGGCAGGAACAGGCGGATCCCGGCGTCGGGCAGGCTGTGGTAGACGGGCGGGTTGTGGTAGGCCAGCCGGACGAGCCAGGGAGTGAGGGCAAGAGCCACCAGCCCGTAGATGCCGGCCAGCCACGGCAGGGCCGGCCGGCCCGCGTCCCGCCCCGCCCGCCTTGCCGGTCCAGCCATCGGTCAGCTTCCCTACTGTTTCAGCCGGGGATCCAGCGCGTCCCGCAGCGCGTCCCCGACCAGGTTGAAGGCCATGACCGTCACGAAGATGAAGAGCCCGGGGAAAAAGGTGTACCACCAGGCCCGCCGGATGTGGGCCTGCCCTTCGTAGAGGATGTTCCCCCAGCTTGGCGTGGGCGGCTGCACGCCCAGCCCAAGGTAGCTGAGGCCCGTCTCCGCCAGGACGGCGCCGGGGATGGCCAGCGTGGCGGCGACGATGATCGGCGCCATGGAGTTGGGGAGGATGTGCCGGAAGATGATCCGGGAGTCCGGAACCCCCTGGGCCCGCGCGGCTTCCACGAAGTCCCGCGTCTTGAGGCTGAGAAACTCCGCCCGCACCAGCCGGGCCACGCCCGGCCACGACAGCACGCCGATGACGATGATGATGTTCGTGACGCTGGGCCCGACGACGGCGATAACGTAGATCAAGAGGAACAGGGCGGGAAAGGAAAGCACGATGTCGGTGAAGCGCATGATCAGGTTGTCTATCAGCCCGCCGTAATAGCCGGCGACGGCGCCCAGGGTGATCCCGATGGTGGCCAGGATGGCCACGGAGAGGAAGCCGACCGTCAGGGAGATGCGCCCGCCGTGGAGCACCCGGGCGAAGATGTCCCGCCCGTAATAGTCGGTGCCGAAGTAGTTTCCCCTGGCCGCGTCTGGCGGCTTCAGCCGGTTGAGCAGGTTTGTCTTGCGGGGGGAGTGTTCGGCGATGTACGGAGCCAGGACGGCCGACGAGATGAGGGCGAGCAGGACCAGGGCGCCGACCAGGGCCAGCTTGTGCCGGCGGAACCGGCGCCAGAAGATCCGGGCCCACGGTTCGGCGCGCACCTCCGGCGCCCGGACCCCCGGCGCTTCAGTGACCGTCGGCCGTTCCAGCTCCACCTGGGGCATCCGACTCACTCCGCTCACTCCCGCTTCGAAGCCCGGCGTGATCTTGCCCGACCTCGGCTAGTAACGGATGCGCGGGTCCACCCACGCATACATGATGTCCGCGACCAGGTTGCCGACCACGACCATGGTGGCCGACAGCATGGTGATGGCCATCAGAACATTGTAGTCCCGGTTGAACACGGACTGGATGGCCAGCTGGCCCATCCCGGGGATGGCAAATAGCTGCTCGGTGATGACGGCGCCGCTCAAGAAGCCGGGGAGCGCCAGGCCAAACAGGGTGATCAGCGGCAGCAGGGCGTTGCGGATGGCGTGCTTGAAGATGACCACCCGCTCGGCCAGGCCCTTGGCCCGGGCCGTCCGGATGAAGTCCTGCCGGATGACCTCCAGCAGGCTCGACCGGGTGTGGCGCATGTAGGCGGCCATCGCCCCACCGTAGCCCAGCACGATGACGGGCATGATCAGGTGTCTGGCCCGGTCCCACAGGTCGAAGGCCGTGCCGTAGGTCGCGATGCCGTGGGACGGGAGCCAGCCGAGCTTGATGGCGAACAAGAGCATCAGCATGAGGCCGAACCAGAAGTTGGGCAGACACAGGCCGATGAAGGAGAACACGGTCCCGACGTAGTCGAGCACGGAGTACTGGCGAAGGGCGCTGACGACCCCGACCGGGATGGCCACCAGCAGCGAGATGAAGAAGGTGATCACCGAGATGGTGAGGGTGATGGGCACCCGCTGCCAGATCTTGGTCCAGACGAGTTGCCGGTCGATGAACGACCGCCCCCAGTCGCCCCGGATCATCCGCCCGAACCAGAGGGCGTACTGGACGGGGATCGGCTTGTCCAGGCCGTAGACGGCCCGGATCCGGGCGAAGTCCTCGGGCGAGGCCTGGGGGTCGATGAGCAGCGACGCCGGGTCGCCCGGGGCCAGGTGGATCACGATGAAGGTTACCAGGCTGATGCCGACGAGAAGAGGGATGGCCTGAAACAGCCGCCGGATGATGTACTGGCGCAAGCCCCGCTACCTCCTACGCCCCACGCCGCCGCTCGAAGCCAATG
>DYFQ01000024.1 GCA_020725105.1 Symbiobacterium thermophilum | reverse complement strand
CCATGACGCGATGGGGGTCCGCGACCCACTCCCAGGCCTGTTCCAGACCGCTGAACAACCCGTTTAGAACGGGTTCGGGCCCGCTGGCGTCCACCGGGAACCGCTCGGAATGGAGGATCCGCCCATCCAGCCCGACGACCGCCGTCACCAGTTTGGTTCCCCCCAGGTCGGCCGCGATCACGTACCGCCCGTGAGGGTTGAGCTCGAACAGGAGCGGCCTTCGGCCGCCCCGGGATTGGCCGACCCCGGTTGCCCGGATGAGATCCTCCGCCAGAAGCGCCTCCATGGCCGCCAGTACGGTGGTGGGGCTAAGACCGGTGAGGGTGGCGATCTCCCCCCGCGAACAGGGTGTCCTGTCCGCGAGCACGCTCATGACCGCCCAGCGGTTCATGGCTTTCACCAGTTGGTGGTTGCCGGTCTGTACCATCGGCCTCAACGTGATACTGTCCTCCAAAGTTTTCGCGGAGACTTCATAAAGAGATCGATGAATGTGGTTCGCCGCCGCGGCGGGAAATCCTGCTGCCTGCGGCGGCGCCATCGGCCGCGAGGCCGACCAGGGCTGGCCGGGGGACCTGGTTTGAGACGCCTCGCCGAGGGTTCACGGCTCCATGCCGGGAGCACCCGGGACCCGGCGGTAACCGGGTCCCGGGACACAGCGTCTCTTCGTTCCGTGTTAAAGCGCTGTGGTTACTCGCCGCCCAGCGCCCGGTAGGCGTTGACCAGCCCGTAGCCGTAGAACCCGTCGTAGCCCGTCTGCCCCAGGTCGTCGGCCGTCCGCGACACAAGAGACGCGACGAGTTCGGGCGGCATGGGCCCGTAGCGGTTGACGATGAGCGCCGCGACCGCCGAGGCCTTCGGCGCGGCCATGGAGGTACCGGCGGCAAAGACGTAGTACGCCCGCAGCACGACCGAGTTCGGGCTCCAGCTGCTCAGGTTCATGTCAAGCCACCACCCCGGCTGGGGCCGGCGCCGGAAGTCGCCGCCCGGCGCGGACACGGTCACGTAGCCCGGGCCGTAGGTGGAGTACGACGCCGGCGAGTCGTCGGGCCCGGTGGCCGACACGGTGACCACGCCCGGGACGCCACCGGGTGCCCGGAAGGTGGCGCCGACCACGTAGAACGGCATGCCGAGCTCCTCGAAGAGGGCGTTGAAGTAGTCGGTGGCGTCCTTCTTGCGGGTGGCGTTGAGGGCGTCGTTGCCCGCCGACGCCACCACCACGGTGCCCTTGCCGGTCACGTACTGAACGACGCGCCGGATGGCCACGTGGTAGTAGGCGTCGTTACCCAGGGCGTAGCGCCGTCCGGTGTCCGGGTCGACGTAGAACACCTGGCCGATGAAGTCGTAGCCCCCCAGGCTCAGGTTGATCACGTCGGTGCCGTCGTCGGCCGCCGCGATCATCGCCGCCCAGATCCACTCGCTGAACGCGGACCTGGCCCCGAACACCTTGTAGGCCCGGAAGCCCAGATTGGGCCCGACGCCATAGATCCGGCCGTTGCCGGCGATGGCACCGGCAACGTGCGTGCCGTGGCCGTGCCGGTCGGTCACGTCAGAGGGGTCGCCGGCTTCGTACGGCTCCTGGCCGCGGAAGCCGCCGGCCGGCACGAAGTTCTTCGAGCCCGGCAGCAGGTTGGCGGCCAGGTCTGGGTGGGCGGCGTAGATGCCGGTGTCGATCACGCCCACCACCACGTCGTGGCTGCCGGTCCCGCCGTCCAGGGCCCACGACGCCCCGTTGCTGGTCACGCGCTTGATGTCCCACTGGTAGATGGTGTACAGGTCCCCGGGTGGGCTCAGGTGCCCGCTTCCGGGTTCCAGCGCCAGTGCCTTCGCGTCGGGCAGGGCCACCGGAATGGACGGGCCCACCGCCAGGACGGCCGGGTCTCGCAGCAGTCGCAGGAGCGTGGCGGTGCCACCCCGTACCTGCAGGACTCCCACCTGCGGCAGCCGGTAGGTCACGGTCCCCCCTGCCGCCGCCACCAACGCCTCCGCGCCGTCGGGCAACTGCTCGCTGGTGAAGACCACGGTGAAGTAGGTCTCTGATGCGCCCGTGGCCCCGGCGGCCGGCACCGCCGCGACCAGGAGTGCCGCCGCGGCGAACAGTGCGAGCCACTTCTTCATCGCTGTCCCCCCGCTTCGTACGGCTCGGTCATCGAGCCAGAGTTTGCCAGTTTGTGGCTTGGCTTACATTCGCCGCCAGACAGCCCGTTCCTACCCCAACCACCGTGGTGCGTCTGGTCCCGTTCCGGTCGCCCCTGTAGAATAGGGCTGTCGGGTGCCGTTTGCACCGAGATCCCGCTACGGAGTTGGGCCGGGGCGCGAGGGTGTACTGCGGCTGGAGGGATCCGGCGATGGAGCGGATCATCGAGGTCCGCGACCTGGTCAAGGTGTATCGCGGCGGGGTCAGGGCGGTAGACGGGATCAGCTTTGACGTCGGGCGGGGCGAGATCTTCGGTTTCCTGGGGCCCAACGGGGCGGGCAAGTCCACGACCATTCTCGTGCTCATCACCCTGCTCCGGCCGACGGCTGGCCGGGTCACGGTGGCGGGACTGGACGTGGTGGCGAGCCCGGCCCGGGTCAGGGGGCTCATCGGCTACGTCTCCCAGGACATCGCCGTCGACGAGAATCTGACCGGACGGGAGAACCTGCTGCTGCAGGCCGGCTTCTACCACCTTCCCCGGCACGGGGCCGCCGAGCGCATCACCGAGCTTCTGGCCATGGTGGACCTGGCGGACCGGGCCGACCATCCGGTGAGTACCTACTCCGGCGGAATGCGCAAGCGGCTGGACATCGCGGCGGGGCTGATCCACCGTCCGGCCATTCTGTTTCTGGACGAGCCCACCCTTGGCCTGGACATCCAGACCAGGCGCCGCATCTGGGACTACGTCGCCAGGCTCCGGGCGGAGCACGGGATCACCATCTTCCTGACCACCCACTACATGGAAGAGGCCGAGTTTCTGTGCGACCGGGTGGCCATCATCGACCACGGTGCCATCAAGGCGATCGGGCCGCCGGCGGAACTAAAGAAGGAACTCGGCGGCGACCTGGTGACGGTGCGGTTCGGCGGCGGTGACGCGGCGGCCGCGGCCGCCGGGCTGCGCCGGCTGCCACAGGTCATTGACATCGCGGGGGAAACCGATGGTGAGTTGCGCGTGGTGGTCGCCGAGGCCGAGACGGCGCTCCCAGCGGTCATGCGGGCGCTGTCGGAGTTGAACGTGGCCGCGACCATGATCACGGTCAAGAAGCCGAGCCTCGACGACGTGTTTCTGCACTTCACGGGCCGCTGGTGATGGTCACCCTCTTCGGCGGAATCTTCGGCGGGCTGAGCATCGTCTGGGACCGGCGGTTCGGCTTTCTCCACAAGATGCTGGCCGCGCCCATCGCCAGGGGTTCCATCGTCGTCGGTAAGTCGCTCGCCGCTGCCGTGCAGGGGGCCGCCCAGGGACTGCTCATCTTCGCCGTCGCCCTGGCCATGGGGGTCGAGTTCAAGGCGGGCCTGCTGGGCGTGCTCTTCCTGGTCGCCCTGGCCATGCTGATCACCATGGTCTTTGCCGGCATCTCGCTGGCCCTGGGTGCCGTCATCACCTCCCACGAGGCGCTGATGGCCGTGGTGAACTTCCTCACCATGCCGCTCATGTTCTCCAGCAGCGCCATGATGCCGCTGGAGTTCATGCCCCGCTGGCTCGGGGTCGTGGCCCGGTTCAACCCGCTGACCTATGCCGTCACGCCGTTGCGGGCGCTGTTCCTCGTCGGTCTCGACTGGCCAGCCCTGGGCCAGGGTTTTCTCGTTCTGACCCTGGGCGCGGCGACGCTGACCTTCGTCGCGGCCCGGATCTTCGACCGCCAGGTGGCCTAGCCCCGCCTCACCAAACCAGGACGGGCCACTCGGCCTCAACGTGGTGGAGTTGATTCCGCCCGCCTGTCCCGGGGCTCGGCGCTGGCTTCGGCGAGAGCCAGGCCCCCCGCCGGGCGACCATCGACTACCACGTCGAGTTCCTCGGCAACTTTCTGGACGCGGTCGGACTGGAGCGGGCCACTGGGCGCCGCGGGAGTGCCCGAAGGAGGTCAACCGGCTGCTGATCGACTTCTTGGCGGGAGATACCTGGCACGCGCCGGAGTCCGCCGGCGACCCTTCTGGCACATACTCCGCATGGCCGGCCCAGGTCTCATGGCGGGTTGTCAGGCCTGTCCGTGTCAAGCAGGCGAGACCGATGTAATCATGAGCGGTGGGCCCGACAGAGGGTCTGAGCCCTGACAGTCGAAGACTGTCGAGGCATGCCAGCAGACACGGGCTCCCGGACGGGAGGACGGACGGTGCAGCGGAGGCTCTATCGCTCGCGGACCGACAGGATTCTGGGCGGGGTGGCCGGCGGGCTGGCCGACTACTTCTCGGTGGACGTGACCCTGGTGCGGCTGGCCTGGGTCGTCCTGGCGCTGGCCGGCGGTGGCGGCGTACTGGTCTACATCATCGCGTGGATCGTGATCCCCGAGGCTCCCGCCCTTGGTCGGTGGGTGCCGGCACCGCGGCCCGCGGCGACACCTGAGGCAGCCGGCACGGACCAGCCGCCGGCCGAGGATCAGCCTGGCGCTACTGAAACTCCACCGGCGGGCAACGGGCCGCCGGACCAGGCGAATCCCCGGACGCCGGGGGGTACGGCCGAGCAGGCGGAGCGGATGCGGCAGCTGTTCGGCATCATCCTGGTGGGGCTCGGCGCCTGGCTGCTGGCCGCGAACCTTGTGCCCTGGTTGCGGCTGGGCAAGTTGTGGCCGCTGGTACTGGTCGCCCTCGGCCTGGCGCTTTTGGCCCGGGGGCTGGGGAGGCGCGGCGGATGACCGGCCGCTGGGTGGCGGGCACCGTCCTCATCCTGGCCGGGTTGTGGTTTCTGGGAATGAACTTCGGACTACTGCCGTGGGGTCTGTGGCTCGTCCTCTGGCGGTGGTGGCCGGCGGGGCTCATCGTCATCGGCCTGGGCCTCCTGGCCGGCGGACGCCTCAGGGGCCCGGTGATCGCCCTGGGCCTGGTGGGCCTGTTCGGCGCGGCGCTGGCCTGGAGCCTGGTCGCGGGTCCGGGCTACACGATTCACTGGGACGAGTGGCCGCCCCGACTGGTGCCGGGGGCTGCGGTCCAGCCGCGGTACGAGCAGTTCAGCCTGGCCAGGCCTCCCGACGCCGGCCGGGTCACCGTGCGCCTGAGGTTCGGCGCGGGAGAGCTGAACCTTGGCCCGGGCGCCAGCGGGCTGGCCGAAGGCCGGCTCAGCTATTACCTGCGCGAGCCCGTGGTGGACCTCAGCCGGCTGGGTGGGGCCGCCACCCTGACCATCGAGAACCAGGACAGGTGGGACGCGTGGGTCGCCCGGCCGCAAGGCCTGCGCTACGAGTGGGAGATCCGGCTGGGGGCGGGGATTCCGCTGGACCTGGAGCTCGACGCGGGGGCCGCCCGCGGCAGGCTCGACCTTCGTGGTCTCCAGGTGCAGCGGGTCATGGTCAACGGCGGCGCGGCCAGCCTGGACATCCTGGTGGGGAGCGAGTCCGACATCGTGGTGGACGTGAACGCCGGGGCGTCGTCAATCACGGTTTCCGCGCCGCGAGAGGCCGGGGTTCGGGTCCTGGTTCAGGCGGCCGGGAGTTCGCACAACCTGGACCAGCTGGGGTTCGCCCGCGCGGGCCGCGAGTGGGTTTCTCCCAATTTCGAAGCGGCGGAGCGGCGGGTGGAGATCCGCCTGACGGCAGCCGCCACCCGCTTTACCTTGGACCTCCGCTAGCAGCATTCTGGAGCCGCCCTGGGAAGGCCGTGGTCTGGAGATGACAGCGAAACCCGTCATCATGACCGGCCGCCTCACCAAGCGCTACGGCCGCCGGGTCGGCGTCGCCGGCCTGGACCTGGCGGTGGAACCGGGCGAGATCTACGGGTTCCTGGGCCCAAACGGGGCGGGCAAGACGACGACCATCCGGGTCCTCTTGGACTTCCTGCGGCCGGACGAGGGACAGGCCTGGGTCCTCGGCCTTGACACCCGCCGGCACTCGCTGGAAATCCGCCGCCGGGTCGGGTATCTGGCGGGCGAGGTCGCCTTCTGGCCGCACCTCACCGGCCGGCGCACCCTGGCTTACCTGGGCAGCCTCCGGGGTGGGCGCCTGGCCGGGCGGGCCCAGGAGCTTGCCGACACCCTGGAACTGGACCTTGACCGCCCCATCCGCGCTTACTCCCGGGGCATGAAGCAGAAGCTGGGGCTGGTGGCGGCGCTCTACCACGACCGCGAGCTTGCCATTCTCGACGAGCCCACCCTCGGCCTGGACCCCCTGGCCCAGCAGGTGGTCTACCGCCTGCTGCGTCAGGAACGGGACCGCGGCCGGACCGTCTTCTTCTCCTCACACAACCTGCCGGAGGTGCAGCGGCTCTGCGACCGGGTGGCCATCCTGCGCCGGGGCCGGCTGGTGGCGGTGCACGGGGTGGCCGAACTGGCCGCGCTCAGGGTCCGCCGGTTCGAGGTCGCCTTCGCCGGCTCCGCCCCGGCGGACCTGGGGGTGCCGGGCGTGGAGACGGTGGCCCTGGAGAACAGCCGGGCCACCTACCTGGTCCACGGCGACGTGGGGCCCTTTGTCCGGGCGCTCGCCGCCCACCCCGTCCAGGACCTGGCGTCCCACGAGTTCAGCCTGGAGGAGGTCTTCCTCCGCTACTACCGCGACGGCTCCGAGCAGAGGGAAACGGCCGGTGATGCCGCGTGATCCGCCTGGGTATCGTCCGCCATGCCCTGGTGGCCGGGCGGCTGGGGCTTATCTTCTGGACCCTCGGCCTGACCGCCATGGTGGTCATGCTGGTGGTCTTGTGGCCCACCTACAAGGAGTTCGACCTGGAGGCGCTGCTGGCCCAGACCCCCGAGGCCTTCCAGGCCTTCTTCGTGGGCCGTTACGCGGCCATTGGGCAGGACGAGCTGGCAAGGTACGCCCAGTACCTCTACATGGAGTGGCTCGCCTTCGCCCTGCCCCTGGCGGTGACGCTGTATGCCCTCTTTGCCTGCGGCGGCGCCATCGCCCGCGAGGCCGACCAGGGCACCCTGGACCTCCTCCTGGCCCAGCCGGTGTCCCGGGCGTCGGTGGCGCTGTCAAAGTACGTCGGGTTCCTGGCGGGGCTCGGCCTGGTGCTGGGGCTCACCGCCGTCATCCAGCTGGGTCTGGAGCGGGCGGTGGACGGGGTACCGGCGCTGCCGGCCGGCCGGGTGCTGGGCTTCACCGTCCTCGCCTGGCTGCTGGGCGCCGCCTTCGGCGGGCTGGCCCTGGTGACGTCGGCCCTGTGGCTGGACGGCCGGCGGGCCCTGGGCGCCGCCGGCGGCCTGCTCTTCTTGATGTGGCTGGCCCGGGTGGCCGGGGTGATCAGCGAGCAGGCCGAGCCGGTGGCAAGCGTGTCGCTCTTCTACCACTGGGAGGTGCTGGAACTCCTGGTGGAGGGCACGGTGCCCTGGGCGCTGGCCGCGGGCTATGGGGCTACTGCCCTGGCCGGCGTCGTCGTGGCCTTGTGGGTCTTCGGGCGCCGGGACCTGGTGTGAGCCTCCCAGCACCTTCCAGCCACGGTCGCCGGGAGCGTCACCGCCCCGGCCGGTACTCTTTCAGCAGCGTCACCGTCTGGGCCCCCACGTTCTCGTACTTCACCAGCCGGTGGGGCGGCGCCACCTCCACCCAGCCGAACTGGTTGGCGCCCCTCAGTTCCACCTTCCAGGCGTCGAAGTCGCCGGCCGGGGTGGTCACCGTCTCCCGCCCGACCACAGCGACGGCCAGTTGAATCTTGCTGGCGCTCCGGGTGACGATCAGGTTGACCGAACCCTTCCAGCCTTCCTTCAGGGGCAGGGCCCGCAGCAGCAGGATGAACTGCTCGTTGTCGTGGTAGGGGGGAGCGGGCAGCCTCACCGTGGCCCGCTGCTCGACGTCGGGCCGCCGGGCCTCGATGGTGACCTTGTCACCGGCGTAGACGGCGGTGTAGGTGACGCGGCCCTGGGCGGTCTCGGCCTCGAACTCCGTTCGCTCCGGGACCAGGGTTTCGGCGTGCGCCAGGACCGTGCTCTGCTCGTAACCGGTGGCCACGTCCACCCGGCTCACCAGCACCCAGCGGCCGTCCCGCAGGTCCACCCTGGTGCTGGTGGAGCCGATGACCTGCCCCCGCTGGCTCAGTTCGAACACGCTCAGCTCACCGGCCTGCCAGGGGATGCTCAGGGTCACCTCGGAACCGCCGCCGCACCCGGCGGCCGGCAGGCCCGCCACCAGCGGGACGAACAGGGCGAGAACGGGGCCCAGACCTCCCAGCCGCACGCTACGCACGAGGCTCCCTCCTTGTCAGCCACAACAGGTAGACAGCGGGCACCAGGGCGACCACCCAGACGTAGCCCTGCATCGCCGGGCCGCTGAGGACGCCGGACCGGGCGAGCGGGACCGCGTAGTTCAGCAGCCCGTGATACAGTGACAGCAAAGCCAGCGCCATGAGCCCGCCCCGCGGGCCCCGCCTGGCCCACCAGAGCAGGGCGAGGCCGGTGGCCGCCGTGTGAAAGCCCAGCGCTGCCACGCGCTCGGCAACGGCTGCCGCCGCGTGCGGAACGGCCACGCCCGGGGTCGTCAGGGTCAACGAGAGCGCCAGCCAGGCCTCGGCAGCCCCGTACCCGGCACCGGCGAAAAGGCCCACCGCGGTCCAGGACCTCAGGCCGGCGGCCGTCCCGCGGCCCACCACGGGGGAGCGGGCGGCCACTCCGCGCGCCATTCCGGCGGCCAGGGCCTTGACCGGCTCCTGGACGAGGCCCGACAGCAGCACGGCCGGCAACAGCGTCACCAGCGGGCTGGCGGTGGCCAGGTTCGCCATGGCCCACCGGGTAACCGCCTGCTGGAGCGGGACCTGTACCACCAGGATGGAAGGCACGAAGGCCAGCGCCCCGACGACAAGGGCCACGGGGCGGGCCGGGTCGGGGGCGGGCGCCCGAGGGCGCGGGGCGCGCGAGAGCAGGGCCAGCCAGCCGGCGGTCACCGCCGCGGTCAGCAGGAGACCCCGCCATTCCAGCCGGGCCAGGGCCGCCGTCACGTCCATTACGGCCGGCCTCCCTCCGGTCCCCCGTCACGTCCGGAACAGAACCCGTTCCCGGCGGAACAGGCTTGCCGCCAGCGCCAGGCTCAGGCCGGCGTACACCAGGGACGAGCCGAACATGACCCCGAACTGGACGCCCGTGGCGGTGCCCAGGAAGAGGTTTCGCAGCACGGCCAGGGGTCCGAACACCGGCGCGGCGAAGGCCGCCGGCGGCGGCGTCAGGTCGGGCGCGACGATCACCGCCATGGCGGGGATGAGCACGACGAACTGGAGCGGCACGATGTAGTTCTGGGCCTCCTTGAAGCTGCGGGCAAAGAGGCACACCGCCAGCTCCAGGGCGGCGAACATGAGGACCACCGGGAAGGCGGCCACCAGGACCAGGAGGGCGGTCACCGGCGACAGCCGGAAGGCGACCTCCGTGCCGGTGTCGGCGAAGATGGGCTCCGCCAGCACGAAGGCCACCAGCATGCTCCCGACGGCCAGCACCATCGCGGAAAGCGAGGTGGTGATCACCGCCATGAGCTTACCGAGGAGGAGCTGGAGCCTCGACGCCGGCGTGGTCAACAGCGGGTCCAGCGTCTGGCGCTCCTTCTCCCCGGCCGTCACGTCGATGGCCGTGTACATCCCGCCCACGAGGGCCCACAGCACCACGAACAGCGGCAGCATCATCCCCAGAAACGCCCCGCCCATCTGCCGCGGGGTCGCCAGGTTCCGCCGGTCGACGGAAAAGGGCTCCAGCAGCGTGACGTCGACGCCCCGGGCCGCCAGGCGCTGGGCGACGATGCCCTGAGCGTAGGCCTGTAAGAGGCCTTCCAGCCGGGCCGCCTGCCGCGTGGAGGCGAGCTTCGTCCCGTCGCCCAGGACGGCGAGGCCCGCGGGCCGGCCGGGCGCGTGGGCCGCGCCGGTCACCGCGACCCGGAGGGTGGCCGTTTCCTGGGCCTGCATCTGCTGGCGAACCAGGTACTGGGGGATGAGGATCAGCAGCGGCATCACGAGGACCGGCCCCAGTACCATGGCCCACAGGGTGCGCCGGTCGCGGAGGGTGTCGACCAGTTCTTTGAACCAGACCACGCTGGTCGGCCTCATGACGCCGCCTCCTCCGGAACCTCACCCACGAGGCTGACGAAGGCCTCTTCGAGGCTTGTACGTCCCGTCTCCTCCACGAGCTGGGCGGGCGAGCCCTCGGCCACGATCCGGCCCCGGTCGATGACGGCGATCCGGTCGCACAGCCGCTCCGCCTCCCCCAGGAGGTGGGTGGACAGGAGCACGCAGCGGCCCTCGGCCCGGAACTCGGCGATGAGCTCCCGCACCCGTCGGGCGCTCATCACGTCGAGCCCCGCCGTGGGCTCGTCCAAGAGGAGCGTGCGCGGGCTGTGGATCAACGCCCGGCCCAGCACCACCTTCTGCTTCATGCCCTTGGAGAAGGGCTCGCACCGCCGGTCGGCGTACTCGGTCATCCCAAGCCGGACGATCAGCTCTTCGATCCGCTCTTCCAGCGCCCGGCCGCCAAGCCCGTGCAGCCGGCCGAAGTAACGAAGGTGCTCGCGGGGCGTGAGCCGGCCGTAGAGCCCCCAGAACTCGGGCAGCACCCCGACGGCGGCCCGCACCGCCGCGGGCTCCCGGCGCAGCTCGTGGCCGTCGATCCGGGCCGTGCCGTCCGTCGGCTCCAGGACCGTGGCCAGCAGCCGCATGGTTGTGGTCTTGCCCGCTCCGTTGGGGCCGAGTTCACAATCCGAACCCTCGTTGACCGTGGACCGGATCTTGAACATGGGGAGGTTGCCAAAGGTGTCGTGAAGACCACGCCCCTTCATGGAACGCGGTAAGCGCTGGACCTGCATGAGAAACTATGCGACCAGCTTGGGTTCGGGCGTTAACCTATCAACCTATCACTAGAACTGCAGCTCAGCCGCCCTGTAAGCCGTCAACTCGACGTACAGGCCTCCATGTCTTGGATATCGCAAGAGACCTCAACAGTTCGTCCACATCATGCTTGGTTCGAATACGCATTAAGTCCAGCGACCTTGTTCTCAAGATGCGAACTCTCTCTAGACTCAACCGCGAGTACGCTGCCACCTTTCGTCTCGCGTAACGCTTGATAGAACCATCCTTCTCAGGGCCCATGTAGATGGAAGACGACAATACGACGTTTCGTTTGCTCAGCCTCCGAGCCAGGGCCGGGCGAGGGGGCATGGAGCCGACGAAATGGGGCGTGGCAAAATACGCCTCGTTCAAATCAGTGGAGTGCTTCGAAAGCGGACCCGCGGATCTCATACGGCCGAAGGGATGAAGTGCGCGAAGACGTCTTCCAGGGAGACATCTCGATAGCGAAACGGTGCTGTGACACCACTCGCTTTAAGGACATGGAGAATGGCCTGGGAGCCGGCCAGCCCATCGTCCACGGCAAAAGCGATCCAGAGCGGATCTCGGTCAACGCCGGATGTGACCTGATCGAGTTGCAAGATCCGCTCGCGGACGGAGGCCGGTAGACGGTCTTTGCGCACTTCCACATAGCCCGCGGCGCCAAGCGCTGACTTCAGTTCGTGCGGATCGCCGGCAGCTACGGTGCGACCCTGGTGGATGAGCGCCACCCGGGTCGCCAGGTCTTCGACTTCGGAGAGGATGTGGGAGGTCAGCAGGAGCGACTTCCCTTTTTCGTAGACGAACGACTTGAGGTAGGCGCGTAGCCTGGCGGCCGCGATGGGATCGAGCCCCCTGGTGGGTTCGTCGAGGTAGATCAACGGAGGGTCATGAAGCAGCGCCCGCATGGCGACCACGGTCTGCTTCTGCCCGCCCGACAGGTGCATGAACGGTTTGTGCAGGTTCTCGTGGAAATCGAACGACCGGGCGAGACCTTCGATCCGCTCCCTGCTCACCGCGCGGGGCAACCCGCGAAGGGCGCCGAAGAACTCCAGGTTTTCCGCGACGGTCAAGCGGGCGTAGGCCGAGCGGTCCGTATCCTGGCCCACATACCCAAACATCTGCCGGATGGTGCCGACATGGACGTCAAGATCGTGTCCCATGATCTCGACGTGCCCGCTGTCCTTGGTCAGCAGTGTCGCCAGGATCTTGACGAGTGTCGTCTTGCCGGCGCCGTTCGGACCCAGCAGCGCCAGCACCTCGCCCGGGCGCACTTCCAACGACACGCCTCGCAGCGCGTGGGTCTTGCCGAACCACTTGTGAACATCTTGAGCAAGCACGGTTATCACGGTTTCACGCCCCTCGGCACGGCCGTGTTACGGCGAGGATTCACAACAGGTGGAGCCCGCTTCGCTTGGCGTACCGTTCGACGAGCCCGAGCAGGTACCAGGAGAGCCCGGTGAACACCGCGCCAAAGGAAAGCAGAATCCCCCATTCGACGGGAACCGGCAGCAGGGTCACCCATTCCCCGTTGAAGCTGTAGTAGCGGATCAAGTCGTACGCCCAGGTGAACGGCAGCGCGTAGGCCACGTACTGCACCGCCTGGGGGAAGGCCGCCACCGGGATGTAGGCGCCCGCCACCATCTCCAGACCGATGGCGAGGATGCCCGCCAGGGAGCTCACCTGGCGCCACATCAAGCCCAGCAGCCCGATCATCACGCCCATGCCGCTCAGGGTGAAGAACACCGCCACGCACACCAGCAGCACGAGCGCCATGCTGACCGGGCTGGCCTTTGAATACACGACGAACGTGACGTAGAGCGGCAGGAAGACGACCTGGGCGATCAGGACTTCGCTGAGCACGGTGCCCAGGTAATAGGCGTAACGGGAACACGGATTGCTGTACAGGTATTCGAGGGTCCCGTTGTACAGGTCCTGGCGGATCGCGTTTAAGGGCGTCCATAGGGCCACGTCCTTGAAGATGACCAGCAGCAGCCCGCCTTGAAAGAACACGAACAGGTCGCTACCGGTCAGGCGCCGGCCGACGGTCGCCTCGCCCTGCATGGCAACCACGTCCGAGAGCAGCAAGAAAAACAGGAAGCGAATCGCCAGTTCGACGAGACGACCGACCAGGTTCGGCAGGTAACGGCGTGCAATCCTGAGGTCCTTGCGTATCGTCGCGGCCAGCACCCGGGCGCCTGAAACGGGTTCCGCGAGGCCCGGCGATGCCGTCTGCGGCGCGTACGCGATCTTCATGGAGCGGTCTCCCCGACATTCCCCCGCAGGGCCCGCACCAGCATGGCGACCACGGTGGGGCGCACCGCGTCCTCGAGGTGGTGCATCGGATCCCAATCGCCAAAGCGGTGGATTGCCCACCAGGCCACGGTTTCGACCACCGTACGGGCCGCCACGGCGGCGTCGGGGACGGGCTCGATCAAGCCTGCCTCCATGCGGCGCTGCAGGTAAGACGTCAGGCGTTCGAGAAATCCACTGCGGAACTGATCGTAGAACAGCGCGGCCATCTCCGGCCAATCCTGGGCACAGGCTTCGATCAGCAGGATGAGGCGGCGATGGCGGAGCGCCAGATCGAAGAACTTGCCGACGACGTCGCGCAGTTCTCGCTCCACATCGGCGGGCGACGAAACCTTCAGGGCTTCTACAAGGGACGGCAGCCTCAGCGCCTCTTGCAGGCGTTCATGCAACAGCGCCAGCGTGGTCTCTTCGGGCGCGGTCGCGACCGGCAGTTCCACCGGCGGAACTTCGTCGGGCCCCAGCAGTTGCCACCGAATCACCAGATTGAAGAGCGCTTCTTTCCCCTGGACGTACAGATACAGCGTACCGGGAGCAACCCCAAGTTCCCGGGCGATGTCCGCCATCTTGGCGCGGCGGTAGCCGTGGCGTGTGAAGACCCTGCTCGCCGCGTCGACCAGCTCGACCAATCGCGCCATAATGCGCTCGTCGGTGACCATGGATCTATTTTAAGACTGAATGAACCGTTCAGTCAATACGCGCCAATGGGGACGTTATTCAAGTTCGCTTTCAGTCGCCTGAGCCTGCAGTTCACCCATCGACCCTTGGCCCGAACCTCCCCATCACATCATGGCACGCCCACTGCACGGCTCCCAGAGCCAAACCCCGGCGCCGCTCGAGCGTGGCGGACGGCTGCGCCGCCGTGCCTTTTCCCTGGAGGTGGGCTTCTTGGGGGATGCGACCAGGAGGCGCCGTGCCATGCCCGCCAGAGATCCTCAACGTCCGTGAAGGCGATGAGGTCCTTTTCCTCTACCGGGACGGCCGCATCACCATCGAGCGGCTCCCCGGAACGGTGGAACCTGGTGCCGCGTATGGCATCTTGTACCGGCCGGGCCAGGAGCCGGTCGACCTGGAGGCTGCTCGCAAACGGTACCGGGCCGAGCGCGGGACGGTGATTGGACGGAACCGCCGGGAAGTGAACCAGCCAGTTAGCCCGCCTTGTCTTTGCCGATTCGAAGCACGACTGGCTCCCGGTGAGCTGGCGGTTTACGCCGAGAGGGCGCGCGCGTGATGGGCTAGTACAGCGCGAGGCTGCCCCGCGCTTTCACCACCCGCTCGCAGAGCCGGAAGGCCGACCAGCCCAGCACCAGGTATCCGATGGCCAGCACCGCGCTCAGGGCAAGGTCCCCTGCAAGCGCCCCGAACGGCGCGCCGTCGACCATCGTGCGGCGGAGAATGTCCGCGGCCAGGCTCAAGGGCGCCACAACCAGCGCCGGCGCCTCGGCGATCGGGATGGCCACCAGCAGAATCAGCCCCAGGAACAGGGTTTCCTGGGCACGCTGGACCTGCTTCACGACGAGGGCGAGCCCGCCGGTGATGAGCCCGATCCCGCACCCCTGGAGGAGCAGGGTCACCGTGGCCGCCAGGACCGGCCCTGCGTCGAAGTACACCCGCTGCCCGGTGATGAGCAGCATCACGACCAGCAGGAGGAAATTCTGCACGAGGAGGAACAGCATGGCGGACGCCACGTGGCCCGCGGCCGCGACCCCAAAACCGTAGCGACCGAGGAACAGTTGTTCCAGCGTGCCGCGGTGGGCCTCGGCGAAGATGTCCTCCAGCGTCGGGGTCTTCCGCTCGAGGCGCTCCAGGCTGCCGGGAACTTCGGCCAGGGCCCGGAGAAGGCGCGGCAGATCGGCGTCCCCCCCGGCCAGGAGCAGGCGGTGGATGGGGCCGTCGCCTTCGGCGGCGGCCACGAAGTCCAGGCCGCGGAGGGTGGGCCCGAGATCGGTTCCGGACCAGGTCACCTCGTAGGCGGGTGAGGCATAGTTTCGCCGCAGGTCCGCCGCGGGCTCCGCCACCACGGCCCGGCCCGCGGTCATGATGACCACGTCGTCGCAGACCCGGTCGGCATCGGCCAGGACGTGGGTGGACATGATCACGCGCCTGGACTCTGCCGTACGACTTGGTCAGCCCGACGCAGGTGATGGTCACGTCACACCTGCCTGCGGCCGACCACCAGGTACGCCACGGGTCCCAGCAGGCCGATGAACACGATGACCAGGACCCACACCCACTTGGTCCGGCCGACGACCTGGTGGTCGGGGCGTTTGGCCAGGTCGACCAGGGCCAGCGCCTTGAGGCTGAGTTCCATGACGATGAGCGGCCATAGCGACGACACGTTTGCGGTCACGGCATCGCCTCCCTTTCTAGGTCCCGATCCGCACCGCCGTGCCGTAGGCGATGACCTCGGCGGCCCCCGTGGTGATGGTGCTGGAGGCCAGGCGGATGCCGATGACGGCGTTGGCCCCCAGGTCCTCAGCCTGGCGGACCATGGCCTTGATGGCTTCTTCCCGGGCCTCCTCCAGCAGCTGCGCGTACTCGGTGATCTCGCCGCCGACGAGTTTCCGCAGGGCGGCCAGGATGTCCATGCCCAGGTGCCGGGCCCGCATGCGGCTGCCCCGAGGCCTCCCGGGGCGCCGTGGCCCGCCGCTCATACGTCCCGCCCTTCGAGCGCCCGCGCCGAGGCCAGCACGAGCAGGGCCGTCACGGCGGCGAGGCCCAGCACCTCGAGCCACGGAAACCGGCCCTCCAGGAACAGCGGCCGGGCGGTCATGTGCACGTAGACCGAGGCCACTTGCAGGTTGGGGACCCAGCTTGGCACCGAAAGCGCCGCCGCGGCCAGGGCGGCCCAGACGCCGGCCCGCAGGCCGTCGTCACCGCGGGCGGAAAACCACAGCGCGATCCCGTAGACGACCGAGGCGCCGGCCGTCGCGGGAACCAGGGCCGCGTAAAAGGTCCACGGCACGCCCTGGCCGAGCACGGCGCGGGCCGTCAGGTCGAGGGCCAGGGTCCCGGCCAGGGCCGCCAAGGCCAGCCCGGCCACGCCCACGGCGAACTTGGCGAGCACCACCGCCCGGCGGGTCACGGGCCGGGAGAAGAGAAACACGGCCGTGCCGCGGCCAAACTCGGGCGCCAAAGCGCCCGCGCCGAAGACCAGCGCGGCGACGACAAGGGTCTGGTACAGGTTCTTGGCCGGCCAGTTGGCCCACAGGTAGGTGGTGACGTCCCTGAGCTGTGCCTGGACCTGCGGCAAGAGTGCCGGCGGCAGGGGCACTTCCTCCAGCAGGCCCACGACGAAGCCGTGGGTGGCCGGGATGACCGCCCCCAGCGCTACCATGACGAGCCCGGCGGTGAAAAGCTTCCAGCGGGCCTCCCGGAGTTCCTTAATCAGCAGAGGGCGGATGGGCATCGCCGTCGGCCTCCCGTCCCAGGGAGAAGTAGAGGTCCTCCAGGTTTCGTTCCACCACTTCCAGGGCGAAGGGGTTCAGCGCCCGCAGCCGGGCCAGCACCGCGTGGAGGTCGCCCCTGACCGCCAGCACCCAGGTGCGGCCCTCGGCGTGCGCCCGGCCAAGTTCGGGCCAGGCGGCGAGGTCCGGCGGCGGCGCTCCCTGGAACACCACCCGCACCTGGCGCTCGGTCTCTTTGATGCTGTCCAGCGATCCCTCCCGGACCAGCCGGCCGGCCCGGAGGAAGGCGACGCGGTCGGCCACCCGCTCCACCTCGTGGAGCTGGTGGGACGAGATGAGCACGGTCGACCCGTCCGCCGCCACGTCCTCCAGGATCACGCCGAAGAAGTCCCGCCGGCGGTCGGGGTCGAGACCCTCCGTGGGCTCGTCGAGCAGCAAGAGTTGAGGCCGGGCCGCCACCGCCAGGACCAGGGCAAGCTGGCGCCGCATGCCCCGGGACATGGCCGCCACCCGCTGGCCGGCCGCCAGGCCGAACAGGTCCAGGCAGCGCCCGGCGCGCTCCCGGTCCCACGTCGGGTAGAGGCCGCGGCAGAAGTCCAGGGCGTCGCGGACGGTCATCCAGCCGTAGACCGCGTCGTTTTCCGGCGCGTACCCGGTCCGCCGGCGGACCTCCAGGCTCTGGGTGATGGCGTCAAACCCCAGCACCTCCGCTCGCCCGGCGGTCGGGCGGGCCAGGCCGAGGAGCAGCTTGATGGTGGTCGTCTTGCCCGCCCCGTTGGGTCCGACCAGCCCCAGCACGCTTCCCCGCGGCACGCTGAGGTCGAGGTCGCGCACGGCCACGGTCTGGCCGTAGCGCCTGGTCAGTCCTTCGGTCCGGATGGCCGGGTCGCTCGTGGTGCGCTCGTCCATGCGGCTCAACCTCCTTCCTCCGGCTCGGGCGCGGCGCGGTTCGCCCGCCCGGCCACCGCCCGCCGGATCTCGTCGTCGGAGAAGCCCAGCGTCCGGCCTTCCAGCAGCAATCGCTCCACGGCCTCGCGGAGGCGCCGGCGGCGCTCGGCTTCGGGAATCGGGGGCGGACCGGCCGCCACGTGGGTGCCCCGGCCGGCCCGGCTGGTCACCAGGCCCAGCCGCTCGAGTTCCTGGTAAGCGCGGGCCACCGTGTTGGGGTTGATGGTGATGCGGACTGCCAGGTCCCGCACGGACGGCAGCCGCTGGCCCGGCTCGAGGACCCCGGCGGCGATGGCGGTCTTCAGTTGCTCGACCAGTTGGAGGTAGATGGGGACGCCGCTGCCGGGGTTCACCCGGAGCCACACGTCCTCTCTCTCGCTCACGCGGTCGCCCTCGGCACCGCTCATCGGCCCTTCCAGGTGCGCCACCCGCCAGAGGCTGCCGGGACGGGGGCTGAGAACCAATGTACTAACACAATAGTACAATAAGCGACGGCACGGTCACCTGTCAATGAAGGCTCTCGCCTGGCAACGGTTCGCCTTCCTCGATACAATAGGGCTGCCCGGAGACCGGAGCCGGGGGACGGGGTGGCGCCCTTGCGCGAGGAGATCGGCTGGTGGTTGGAGGCTGGGGAGCGGGACCTGCTGATGGCGCGGACCCTCCTTTCAGGCGACCTCTTTGAGGGGGTTGCGTTTCACGCCCAGCAGGCGGGAGAAAAGTTCCTGAAAGCCGGCCTGCTCAAACACGGACAGACCTGGCAGCGAACGCACTCCTGCACTGTGCTGGTCGACCAACTCGAGGCTGCCGGAGTGGCGGTGGGCGCCGCCGTCCGCGACGCGGCCCAGCGCTTGGACCTGCACTACTTGCAGTCCCGGTATCCCAACAGTGTCGGCGGGGCGCCGGCCCGCTTCTACAGCCGCCAGCTGGCGGAGGAAGCAATACAGGTTGCGGAAAGGATCCACGACTTTGTCCGGCAGACCTTCGGACTCTGAACCGGTGGAGCCGGCGTTGCGGGACCTGGCCGAGCGTCTGGCGGCGGCCGGAGTCGCCCGGGCCGTGGTGCTCTTCGGCTCGCGGGCGCGGGGCGAAGCTCTGGATACAAGCGACGCCGATGTCGCGGTGATCAGCCCGCGGTTCGAAGGGCTTTCGCCCCTGGAGCGGGGCGAACTCCTCTACCGGTTCCGCGAGCCCGGGCTGCGGGTGGACCTGCTGGGCTTCACGCCCGATGAACTCCTCGGCATGTCTCGCCCCATGCTCTGGGACGTCCTGCGCGATGGACGGCCCCTTTACGACGACGGCGCCTTTGCCGAGGCGCGACTGCGCTTCGAGCGCCTGATCGCCGAGGGGCGCATCGAGCCCGTGCCCGGCGGCTGGCGCTTTCGCGAGTAGCCCGCAGTCTCCACTCATCAGGCGGCAGGGGTTTGGGCATCGCCGGCCAATGAATGCCGCGGGCCGGGCCGGCGGCCGGCCCGCCCGGCCCAGGGAGGGATTAGGATGCCCGCTGCGATCCCCTCGACCATGCGGGCGGTGCGGTACCACGGCCCCGGGCAGCCGCTGCGGCTGGAAACCCTTCCCGTGCCGGAGCCGGGGGCGGGCGAGGTCCTGGTCCGGATCAGGGCGGCCGGCATCTGCCACACCGAGCTGCACTTCACCGACGGCCTGCTGAACCTCGGCGTGGCCCCGCTGGTGCTGGGCCACGAGATCGCGGGGGAGGTGGCGGCGGTGGGACCGGCCGTCACCGGGGTCCGGCCGGGCGACCGTGTCCTGGTCTACTACTACGTCACCTGCGGCCGGTGCCACTGGTGCCGGACGGGCCGGGAGAACCTCTGCCCCAAGGTCGAAGCGGAACTGGGCTTCATCACCGACGGAGGCTACGCCGAGTACGTCAGGGTGCCCGCGCGAAACCTGGTGCCCGTGCCGGACTCCCTGACCCTTGAGGGGGCGGCCACGCTGGGTTGCAGCGCCACCACGGCCATCCACGCCACCCGCCTGGCCGGGGTGGGCCTGGGGGACACGGTCGTGGTCTACGGGGTGGGTGGAGTAGGCCTGGCCCTGGTGCAGCTGGCGAAGCTGGCCGGCGCCCGCGTGCTGGCGGTGGGGCGGACCCCGCGCAAGCTCGACAAGGCCCTCGACCTAGGGGCCGATGCGGTGATCAACGCCCGCGAGGAGGACGTCGCCGCGGCGGTGCGGCGGCTGACGGACGGGGAGGGCGCCGACGGCGTCTTCGACCTGGTGGGGACGGCCGAGACCATGCCCCGGGCCCTGGCCTGCCTGCGCAAGCGGGGCCGGCTGGTCTTCATCGGCTACTCCCGCGACCCCTTCACCGCCAACACCCTGCAACTGGTCATCGACGAACTGGTGGTGACCGCGTCGGTCGGAAACACGCTGGACGAGTTGTGCCTGGCGGTGCGCCTGGCCGGCGAAGGTCGGCTGCGGCCGGTCATCGACCGGGTGGTGACCCTGGAAGAAGTTCCCGACACCCTCGAGGCCCTGCGGCGCGGTGAGGTGGTGGGCCGGGCGGTAGCCGTTCCCTAGCCGGCGGCGGGCCCGCCGGCTAGCGGGAGCAGGTCGCCCGGCTGCCGCAGCCGGCGCAGGAAGAAGCGGTGCAGCCGGCGCCGCCGCGAACGGCGACGTACGGGATCCCGAATTCGCGGGCGGCGGGGGCCCGGCACCGGGGGCAGGTAGCCCGGTCCCGGTCCTCCACCGGCATTCGCCGGCTGAAAGTGTGGCCGCAGGTGTTGCAGCGGTAGTCGTAGACGGGAATGGCAGTTCCACCTCGCCCGCCCGGCTTGTCCGGGACTGCGCCCGCGGGTCTTTTGTACCACGCGGCCGGCCGGGGGGCAAGCGGTCCGGCCAGGCCGAGGTCGATGCCGGCCTCGCGCTGCAGAAGCCGGTTCAGGCGCCTCAGTTCCGCGCCGGCCTCCAGCAGGCCGGCCTCGTCGAGGTCGCCCCGCCGGGAGGCCAGCGGCGCGCCCGCTTCAGCACCCGCAGCGCGTTCAGCGTGAGCCACGGGTTTGGTCCCCGGCGGCCCCAGTCGACCACCTCGACCCGGTGGCCTTCCTTTCCAGGCGGCCGCCAGTAGTAACCCTCGGCCCGCCAGGTACCGTCGGCCCGCCGCTTGCCGGCTACGACGGAGAGAGCTTCGTCGGCGCGGGGGTCGTGCAGACAGTCCAGGAGGGCCAGGAGCCTCAATGCCTGAAGGACGTCGTAGTGGAAGTACAGCGGCCAGTGCAGCCGGACCCAGTGGGGGTTGATCACCTCGCCGGTGCGCTCGGACCGGAAGAGCCGGTGGCGGAGGAAGAACTCCGCCGTGCGGCGGGCCCCGGCCGCCGCCTCGCGGCTGCCCGTCGCCCGGGCGTACTCCGCCAGGCCCCAGGCGGTGGCCAGGCTCTCGTAGAACGACGAGTGGCGCGCCTCGGGCCGCTTGTCGCAGTTCCAGCCACCGTCGGGCCACTGCCACTCCAGCAGGTGCTCGGCCAGCCGGGCCACGCGGGGGTCGCCGGCGAAGCCCAGCCGGCTGCAGGCGCCGACGGCGTTGCCTTCCTGGGAGGCGCACATCCTGGCCAGCCCGCGGACGCGCTTGCCCGTGCGCCGTTCCGGCCGCCCGTCGAGCCAGCGGAGCACCTGGTCGGCGGCGGCCCGGGCCCTCGGGTCGCCCTCGGGCAGGCCCAGTTCGGCCAGGGCAACCAGCCGCCAGTGGGCCCCGGTCCACTTGCGGTACGGGTGGCAGCCGAAGCCGCCGTCGGGCTCCTGCCCGCTGAACAGAGCCGTCACCCGCGGGCCGGAGGCGATGGCCGCTCCGGCGGCCCGGACCTCCGGCGCGCCGGCCGGGTAGTCGAGCAGGTCGGTCAGCACCCAGTACCGGACGGAGGGCTCATCCAGCCCCAGCAGCCACCGGACGCCCGGGTCCGCCGATGGGGCCGCTAGGTCTGAAGGACCCGCAGCACCCGCTCCATGGCCCACTCGAGTTCCTCCTCGCTGATGATGAGCGGCGGCGCCAGCCGGATCACGTTCACGTGGGTCTCCTTGGCCAGGACCCCGGCCTCCTTGAGCCGCTCGCAGTAGGGCCTGGCGTTCACGTCGAGCTCGATGCCGACGAACAGCCCCTTGCCGCGGATCTCCCGGATGTGGGGGTTGGTGATGGGCCGCAAGAGCTCCATCATCCGCCGGCCCATCCGGAGGGAGTTCTCCACCAGCCCCTCTTCCTGGATGACCTCCAGCGCCGCGACGCCGACGGCGGCGGCCAGGGGGTTGCCGCCGAAGGTCGAGCCGTGGGAACCCGGCTCGAACAGGCCCAGGATCTCCTCGTCGGCGGCCACCACCGACACCGGGTACACCCCGCCGCCCAGGGCCTTGCCGAGGATGTAGACGTCGGGCACGACTTCTTCCCAGTCGCAGGCGAACATCTTGCCGGTGCGGCCCAGGCCGGTCTGGATCTCGTCGGCGGCCAGAAGGACGTTGTTCTTCCGGCACACCTCCCACGCCTGGCGCAGGTAACCGGCGGGCGGGATCCTGACCCCCGCTTCGCCCTGGATCGGCTCGACCAGGAAAGCGGCGGTGTTCTCGTTGATGGCCGCCTTCAGGGCTTCGATGTCACCGTACGGGATGAGCTTGAAGCCCGGGGTAAGGGGGCCGAAGTCCTTTCTGTATTCCGCCTCCGACGAGAATGAGATGACCGTTGTCGTGCGGCCGTGGAAGTTGCCTTCCGCGACGATGATCTCGGCCTGGTCGGGGGGGACCTTCTTGACCCGGTAAGCCCAGCGCCGGACGGCCTTGATGGCGGTTTCCACCGCTTCGGCCCCGGTGTTCATGGGCAGGACCCTGTTCTTGCCGGTGACCTCGACCACCTTGGCGTAGAACCGCCCCAGCTGGTCGTTGTGAAAGGCCCGCGAGGTGAGGGTGACCCGGTCGGCCTGGTCCTTCAGGGCCTGGACGATCCTGGGATGGCGGTGCCCCTGGTTCAGCGCGGAGTACGCGCTCAGCATGTCCATGTAGCGGTTGCCTTCGGGGTCCCACACCCAGACGCCCTCGGCCCGGGAGATGACGATGGGCAGGGGGAGGTAGTTGCGGGCACCGTACTGCTCGGTCAGGCTGATGATGTCTGTCGTCAGGCTCATCGCTGGTTCGGCGCCGCGTCCGGCGCCGGTCCTCCCTTCCAGGCGTGCCACGTCGGCGAATCGTGGCGATCGGTAGTGCAGCTATATCGCTGGCCGCCATTGAGTGTTCCCGGCCGAGGTCGAAGTTCCCTGCGGGCTCGCCCGGCGTCGATTTTTCCCGGGAAATGGGCAGAGGAACCCGGCGGCCGCGCCGCCAATCCCTACCCGTTCAGGTCCCCGGGTGAACGGGACCATTCGCCAGGCCCGTTCCCCCGGTGGCACGCGGGGAGATGGTGCGACAGGATGGACGGGCGTTCGAGGGATTTTTGCTGTCCCGTGGAGATCAATGACCGGGGCCGCCTGGCGCTGGGCGGGTGTGACCTTGTCGACCTGGCCGAGACCTACGACACGCCGCTCTACGCCTACGACGAGGCGGCCTTGCGGGCGGCCTGCCGCCGCTACCGGGACGCCCTGGCCGGCGCCTGGGACGACGGCCTGGTGGTCTACGCGGCCAAGGCCTTTCTCGTCCTGGCCATGGCCAGGCTCGTGGCCGAAGAAGATCTGGGACTCGACGTGGTCTCCGGTGGGGAACTCCACACCGCCCTGCGGGCCGGCTTTCCGCCGGAGCGGATCTACTTTCACGGCAATAACAAGGCCCCCTGGGAACTGGCCGCCGCTCTGGAGCACGGCGTCGGCCGGGTC
The DNA here is from genome assembly GCA_020725105.1 of Symbiobacterium thermophilum. Classification (GTDB taxonomy): domain Bacteria; phylum Bacillota; class Sulfobacillia; order DYFQ01; family DYFQ01; genus DYFQ01. Next base: position 20,359 of record DYFQ01000024.1, on the reverse strand, counting down.
GTCGTGGACAACCTGGACGAACTCGCGTTGCTGTCGAAACTGGCCGGCGGCCGGGACCGTCCGGCCCCCATCGCCCTGCGGGTGACTCCCGGCGTGGAGGCGGACACCCACGCTCATCTGCGTACCGGTCACAACGACTCCAAGTTCGGGCTCCGGCTCTCCACCGGCGAGGCCTACCGGGCGGTGGAGCTCGCCCTTGACGAGCCGGGCCTGGACCTGGTGGGGCTGCACGCCCACATCGGATCCCAGATCATGGACCTGGCGCCGTTCACCGCGGCGGCCCGGACGATGGTTGCGGTGGCCGCCGAAGTGCGGCGACACACCGGGTGGACGCCGGCGGAGTTGAACCTCGGCGGCGGGCTGGGGGTGCCGTACCTCCCCGGCGAGCGGGCGCCCACGCCTGAGGACTTCGTGGCCACCGTCGCCTTGGCGGTGGGCGAAGCGTGTGACGGCGCCGGCCTGCCCCGCCCCCGGCTGGTCCTGGAGCCCGGACGCAGCATCGTGGCGCCGGCGGCTGTGGCGCTGTACCGGGTGGGGGCGGTCCGGGAACTGAACGGAGACAGAGTGATGGTCGCGGTGGACGGCGGGATGGCCGACAACCCGCGGCCGACGCTCTACGGGGCCCGCTACCAGGTGGTCCCGGCCGGCCGGCCCCGCGACCCGGCGGCGGTGTCGACCACCGTCGTCGGACGGTACTGCGAGTCCGGCGACGTGCTGGCCAGGAATGTCCCCCTGCCCCGGCTCCAGCGCGGGGAGGTGGTGGCCTTTCTGGCCGCCGGAGCCTACCAGGTGGCCATGGCCTCCAACTACAACCGCTTCCCCCGGCCGGCGGTCGTCTTCTGTTGCGGCGGCCGCTCCCGGCTGGTGCAGGCCCGCGAAACCCTCGACGACCTGCTCGCCCGCGACCGGCTCTAGAGGCCCCGCTAGCCCGGCCACAGGGCGTAGTAGAGGAACATCACCGCCGCGACGAAGGCGATGAACTGGAGCGCCGTGGCCGCCACCTGCTTCACCGGGTTCCGGTACCAGTCGACCGGGGCCGGGTAGGGACCGGTCCCCTCCACCAGGAAGACCAGGAGGGTCATGTGCAGCAGCCAGTGGCCCACCACTTCTCTCAGCCCCAGCACGGTGCCGGTGAGCACCAGCAGCAGGTTCAGCCCGAGCGCCAGGAACCGGTTGAGGATGCCGCTGATGAGCAGAAAGCCGACGCTTAGCTCCACCCAGCCGGCCGGCCCGATGAAGCGTTCCGGCGGCAGGCCGAAGGTGAACAGGCCGTGGCGGGCCAGCACGTCCCGGCTGAGTTCGGGCAGCACCCACTTCTCCACCGCCAGCCAGGCCAGGGCAAAGCCGACGGTGAAGTACAGTGCCGGCAGGGCCGACAGCCGCCGGCGGGTGCCCCGGACCAGGAGGAAATACGCGGCGCCGGCCACGTTCAGGTAGTCCAGCAGGTGGTGCAGGCCGAACCGGCCCACCGTCCAGGCGTAGAGTCCCAGCACGCCGAGAGCGCCGACCTGCTCGGCCCGGGGGGTGAGGATCAGCAGCCCGAGGACCACCTGCAGGGGGCCGACCCACGCCGCCCCGGCCGGCGGCTGCAGTTCGTAGTAAAAGATGAAGCCGCCAAGCCCCGCCAGCAGCATGGTCAGGCCGAGTCCCAGGCGCAGAAACCACGTGGTCCAGGGCCGCAACCGGGTCAGGGCCGCCTGCACCCGTTGCACGCCCGGCCGGCGCTGCAGGGGGCGGTTCAGCCGGGTGAGGAGGCCGATGATGGCCACCGCGGCCAGCCCCTGCAGGAGGAAAGGGGCGGTCAGGACCCGTTCGAGGGGAAGGAGCCTTACGGCCGGTTCGGTGGTGAACCACTTCACGTGGGCCGCTGCCCGGCTTCCGGCCAGCAACAGCACGATCCCCGCCAGAACCGGGCAGCTTCGCATTGCCCACCGCCTGCCAGCCACACTCATCCGCCGTTAGGATGCGGCCGGCCGGCGGCGGCGATTCCTCAGGCCCTGCCCGCCGCGCTGGCCCGGGTGACCTCACCTTCCGGTGTCGGTCCGTCGGCCGAGTCAGGCCTGGTTTTTGCCCGCTCCCGGGTCCGGATGGCCAGGCCGATCTCCACCGGTCCGAAGCTGGTCTCCAGTGGGACGACCAGCCGGGAGATGGGCAGCGGGGCGATGATGGCCAGCCGGCCGATGATCACGGTGGGCGGGGTGATGGAACACCGATAACCGGCCTGTTCAAGCCGGGTTTCCAGCCGCGCGCCGATGGAGTGGGCCAGTTCCGCCAGGGTCGTCTGGGCCGTCCGGTCGAGAGTTGGCACGGGCTCGCCCACCATGGCGGCGGCAATCCGCCTGGCGGTGGCGGTCTGCAAGCCGTAGAACACGCAACCCTCCACGTGGCCCGTCAGGCTGAGGACGAGGGTGACTTCCTGGGTGGTGCAGTCCCCCCGAAACACGCTGGGCGCGCCCAGTTCGCAACTGGTCTCGCCTACCACGGTCTTGAAGACCTCTGCTGTCGCGCCCACAAACGGCGCGATCACCTCGGCCCGCAACGCGATCCCCCGCCGGGTCCGGTTGCCATGTGGGCGTCATGGTCCATCCGAAGGAATACATCGGTCCCCGCGGCGCGAGACTTGAGGGCGGGTTCCTCGGACGGGGGCCGGGCGATCAACCTGGCCCGGCGGGTGGGAACCGCTATGAGCCAGCGGAAATCGAGTTCGACCAGCACCACGTCGTCGTGCACGGCGTAGACCACGCCGACGGCGCCGGGAACGGCCACCACGTCGCCCGGCTGCAACGGGCCCGCTTCCCGGGCCTGCTCCGGTGAGGTGATGTTGCTGCCGTGACCGCCGGGGTCCCTTTTGTTCACAGCTGCGATCATATTCTTCCCTCCGCCTCACCGGCCCGGCAGGGGGCCACCACCCCCCCGCCAAGACTGACACGACACCCACTCGGGGGCGCGTACCTGCCGGGACGCGCCTGGGAGCGAGCGGCGCGGTGACTTTTGGAGAATACTTGCGACAACTCCGCCAGCGGCGGGGACTGACCATCCGCCAGCTGGCCCTGTACTCCCGGGTGTCCAATTCCTACCTGTCCATGGTGGAGCGGGGTGCCAGGTCCGCCCCGTCGCCCGCGATCCTTGCCCGCCTGGCCCCCGCGCTGAAAGTCCCCTACACCGAACTCCTGCACGCCGCCGGCTACCTGGACAACGCGGGCGAGGCGACGGATCCGCTGGTCCAGGCCTTCTACCGGGCCACCGAGGGCCTCTCACCCCAGGCCAGGCAGGAGGTCCGGGAGGAGATCCTCGCCTACCTGGAAGTCAAGGCCGCGGCCCTGCGCCGAAACCGTCTGGAGTAAAGTGACATTCACTTATGTGAGCATTATATGCAACTCTGTTCCCGGTTGCAAGTACCAGTTCGGAAGTGTGCGCCTAGCGCTGGGTCAGCCTGGCCTCCAGTTCCGCCCGGTCGGCGATGGCCCGTTCGATGCGGACGTTCTCCTCACGCAGCAGGTCCACGTCGTACGGCGGCGCCAGCCGGCGTCCGTACCGGTCGAGCACCACTCGGACCACCGGCTTCGGGCTGAGGCCCTTGCGAACCCGGATCACGATGCCCGTTTCTCCGGAGTTGAGCCGGACCGCGGAACCAAGAGGGTAAAGGGCGACGTTGAGGAGCAGCGCCCCCACCACCTGCCGGTCAAAGCGTTCGGGGTGGTTGGCCAGCCAGCGGGCCGCCCGATCGGGCAGCCATCCCCGGCCCTGGGCGCCGATGGCCACCAGGTGGTCGTAGGCGTTGGCGGCGGCCACGATCTTGGCGTAGCGGTGGATGGCGTCGCCCTTCAGGCCGCGGGGGTAGCCCCGCCCGTCGGGCTGCTCGTGGTGCTGGAAGGCGACGTGAGCAGCCAGGAGAGCAACCCCCTCCTGGCGCCACAACATCTCGAAGCCCCGCACGGGATGGTCCCGCAGGATGGACCCGTCGACCGGCAGCAGCCGGTCGGGTGGCCGTTGCCAGACGTGTTCGGGCAGGGCCAGCTTTCCCAGGTCGTGCAGGAGAGCCCCCACCCCGACGTCCACGAGTTGCTCGTGGGTATAGGCCAGAGACACGCCGGTCATCACCGCCAGCACGCAGACCTGGACGGCGTGACCGAAGAGGTAGTCGTCGGAACTGCGGAGTTCCTGGAGGTTCACCACGGCCTGGGGATCGGCCAGGATGGCTTCGACGATGTCGTTCACCCTTTGTCGGGCCCGCGAGGCGTCGAGGGTCAACCGGGCCGTCCCGCCCTTGGCCACCTGCGCCCGGGTGTCTTCCATCAGGGCCCTGACGTGAGTGACGGTCACCTGCCTGAGTTCGTCCGGGATGACGTCTTCAGGGGTTGCCTCCGGGGCGACCCGGTCCGCCTCGTCGAGCACGAACACCATCTTGATGCCGCGCTCCCGGAGCATGCGGACATAAGAGTCCTTGAGGACGGTGCCCTGGTGCAGAAGCACCCGGCCGTCGGAGGAGTAGATCGATTTCCCGAGCCGCAGCCCGGGGATGAAGGCGTCAAGCGGTACCGCGTGCAAGCTCCACCGTCCCTGCCGGCTCCAGTGGAAGCGACCCCGGTCGTGTCTGTCTTCTGATTCGGTAGATGTCCGCGATACGTTAACAGTTGACCTGTGGGGCCTGGCCGAGAGACATCCCTCTCGCTCAGGCCGCCCGGCCGACGGTCCGTACCCAGTCGGCCAGGCCGCGGACGACTTCAGCCGATCGCCGCAGCCGTTCGGCCCCGTCCTCGAGGGCGCCCATCCGGCTGTCAAGTTCCGCCTCCACGGCGATGGCCCGCAGCAGGTGGGGCACCATCCTGCCCTCGTGGAAGCAGGTCTTGGCCTTCTCCAGGTCAGCGCGGGCCTTGTCCCACTCCTCGAGGGCCGTGTACACACGGGCCCGGACCAGCAGCGCGTCGGCCCAGTCGGGCTTTTCGCCCAGTTGCGCCAGCAGGGACAAAGCCTGGTTGACGGTGGACAGGGCCTTGGCCGGGTCGCCGAGCTCCAGCTGGCAGCGGGCGATGCCGGCGAGGTTCAGCCCGGCGCCCCTCTCGTAGCGGACCATTCTGTGGGCCAGCAGCCCCGCTTCGTACCGGGCCCTGGCTTCACGCCAGCGACCGAGTTCACACAGGGTATCGCCCAGGTTGTTGCAGACCGCCCCGGCCCACTTGGCGTCGCCCAGCTCGGTCAGGATCTCCAGCGCCCCCAGCAAATGCTCCAGTGATTCTTCGTAGCGCCTGCAGTCGCGGTAGGCCTGTCCGAGCCCCATGTGGATGAAGGCGAGTCGCTGCCCACTGTCATCGGGGTGAAGCTCGCGAGCCCGCAGGTACGCCCGGACCGAATCCTCCGGCCGGCCTACCCGCCGGTAGTAGATCCCCAGATTGTACCAGACGTCTTCAAGAAGGGGGGTCTGGTGTCCCGCGCTCTCGATCCGTTCCAGGCAGGTTTCCATCCGCTCTACGGCCTCAAAGTACCGGGCCTGCTCGTAAGCCAGGACGGCAAACTGAAACTGCACCCGGATCTCGTAGTCAAGCGGCAGCTTCCCTAGCCACCGTCCGCTGAGCTGCCGCAACACCGCTTCGCCTTTCGGATATGCCTTCTGGCTACGAAGGCAGCGGCAGTAGGCCAGGGCGACGCGAACGGCCAGTTCAGCGGGGCCGGCTCGGCAGACCAGTTCCCAGGCTTCCTCCAGCTCGGGGCCCAGTTCCTCGGGTCCGTCGGTCTCTGCCCGGTGAATCAGCGCGCGGACCTCCACCAGCCTCCCGCGGAACTGCGCACCTTCGGAACCCGGCCCCCGAGTCTCGTGGAAGTAGCTGATGTCAGTACCGAAGTAGTGGGACAGCCGTTCCAGCACGTCGGCCGTGGGGTTGTCGCGGGCTCCGGAGACCAGCATCCAAAGGTACGAGTGGGACAGCCCCGTGCCCCTGGCGACTTCCCGCAGCGACAGCCGGCGGGAACGGTCGGAAAGGTTCCAGCCCATCAGGTTCTTGAGCTTTTCCGCCAGCGTTTCCACGGCGTAGCCCTCCCATATGTCGAACGCGTTGTTTACAGCATACCGGAACGCCGGTTCGCCGTACAGATGTCGCGGTCCTTCAGTTCTTTCTAGCGTCCTCCGCGTGGGACCCGGTGACGCTCTCCAGCTGTTCCGTTGTCCGCTATCGTAAACAGTCTTCAAGGATTTAGCCGCGTTCCCTTGAATTCTGTCCACCGTGCAGAGAGGAGGTGAGAACGGATGGCGCGGCGCGTGCTGCTGTGGGGGATCAGTCTGGTGCTGCTGGCCGTCTTCGCCTTCGCTCCGGTGGCAGGAGGTCTTGCTACCCGGACGGAGGGACCAAGCTTCCTGGTGGTTGATGACGACCCCCCGCCCGCGGATGGCTGGTAAACCCCAGACGATACCCTGAGTTATCAGGAACAATATACCGCCATGGAGGGTGGGATCACCGTGGGCAGCCTGCGTGGAGCTCTGCCCCGCTGACCCCAGCCAGGTATCGGGCTGGGGTCTCTTCATTTTCGGGCCCGCATGAGCGAACCTCTCGCCGCCCTTGACCAGCGCCCCCGGCCCGCTTCAGGATACCCCGCCCGCGGAACCCCCCGAAACTTTCCGCTCCGGTTCGAATGGTAGGGCAGAAGGCAAGAATTCAGCCGCGCGGAGCCGGCTGGAAGGAGGATCGACCGATGCGTCGTGTTTCCCGAGTGGTCGCGCTGGCCCTGGGGGTCCTGCTGCTGGCGACCTCCCTGGGGTATGCCCAGCCGGCGGCGGCCCCCGGCCAGAAGGCCGAGGAGACGCTGGACCAGGTCATGGGACGAATCGCCCAACTCCATGAGAACCTGCCGCCCAAGGGCAAAGACCGCTCCAAGGCGCTCAAGGCACTGGCCGACGCCTACAAGCAGGTTGGCAAGGCCGAGGAAGCCGTCGCGGCGCTGGAAGAAGCGCTGGCCGAGGATCCCAAGGACGTGGAGGCCTACAAGGGGCTGGGCCGGTTGTTCCGCGAGCAGCTCCGGCACCAGGAGATCCTGGTCTACGTCAAGGGTCGCCGGCCTCAGATGGACGTACCGCCGGTTATCAGGGAGGGCAGGACGCTGATTCCCTTCCGGGCCCTGGCACAGGGCCTGAAGGCGGAGGTCAGCTGGGACCCGGAGACCAAGACCGTGACGGTGGTCAAGGGCGACGTCACCGTGGTGCTGACCCTGGGTGAGACCACGGCCTACGTCAACGGCGAGCCAGTAGAGCTTGGCGTGCCGGCCACGCTGGTTAACAACCGGACCATGGTCCCGCTCCGGTTCATCGCCCAGGCCCTGCGGGCCAACGTCGACTGGGACGCCGAGAACGAGATGGTCATCGTGACGGACCCTGCGGACGAAGACGGGTCGGACTAGGCTCCCCACCCCGCGCATCGCCGCACGGACGCACCCTGAACGGATCGGCGGCCGCCCCTCCCCCGAAGGCGGCCGCCGGTCGTTCTCGGGCTACCTTACCCGGCTCTGCCCAATACTACCTCCGTGGGCGCTCCCGTGAGGGGTGTCCGGGGAGGCGTCAGAGCGCAAGGTGTTTGGCTGGTGGAAGTCGAAGCGCAAGTGGTCGGACTGGATACGCGCCCTCGACGCGGCGCTGTCGCCTTCGGAACTCAAGTGGCTGCGGCTCCGGCTTGACGGCGGGCGAGAGGCTGCCGTGGCCTACCTCGACTCGGTGGTGGACCGCCGCCGCCTCCGAGAAGACGTGGTGCGGCCGCTGGTTGACGCGGCTCCCGACCCGAAGGCCATCCGGCGGGTCCTCTCGATGGGCGAGCCGGCGGAGTCGCTTTCCGAGATCAAACGCAAGGTCCTCGACGGCTGGGCCGCCGTGTTTGTAGACGGCGCGCCGCTGGCCTGCACCTTTGACCTGTTCCATCCCGCCGCGAGAGACGTCCCCGAGCCCAGCACCGAGCAGACGCTGCTCGGGCCCAAATACGCCTTCGTCGAGCAACTCCGGGTCAACCTGAACCTGGTCCGCTCCCGGTTGCCGGTCGAGGAACTCCGGATCGAACAGCTGGAAATCGGGCGCCGCTCCCGGACCAAGGTGGCCGTGCTTTCCGTCAAGGACGTCACCAACCGGGAGATCCTGCACGAGGTGCGGGAGGGGTTGAAGTCCCTCGACATTGACTGGGTTGACGACGCCTCGGTCCTGTCGGAGCTTCTGTTTGGCCGGACGCTGACGCCCTTCCCCCTGGGGCAACTCACCGAGCGGCCCGTACGGGTTGCCAGGGCCCTGATGAACGGCAGGGTCGCCGTGCTGGTTGACGGCTCTCCCTTCGCCCTGATCGTTCCGACCACCCTGGTGGAGCTTCAGAAGGACAGCGAGGGCTTCCTGCAGGGCCCCCTCAACCGCCTCTTCGCCCGGTTCCTCCGGGCGGCGGGGACTTTGCTGGCCGTGCTGGGCCCCGCCACGTACGCAGCGCTCCTGGCGGTGAACCCGCAGATCCTGCCTACCCCCCTGGCAGTCACGGTGGCCGTGACCCGGGAAGGGGTACCCTACCCGGTACTCGGTGAGATCCTGGTGCTCCTGTTGCTGCAGGACTTGGTGCAGCAGGCGGCCATGCAGGCTCCGGGGCCACTCGGGCAGACCCTGACCATCGTCGGGAGCCTCATCATCGGCCAGGCCGCCGTCACCGCCAGGCTGGCCAGCAGCCTGGTCATCATTGTCCTGGCGGGCACGGCCATCGGGTCGCTGATCATCGTCAACTTCCCGCTGTCCTTCGCGATCCGCATCTGGAAGTACCCCATCACCGTCCTGGCGGGGTTCCTCGGCGCTTTCGGGCTGGTGGCCGGCTTCGCCTCGCTGCTGGTGCACCTGGCCTCGCTCCAGTCGGCCGGGGTGCCGTACCTGAAGCCTTTTGCCCCCCTGAACTGGTACGACCTGGTCCACTACTCGGTCGTCGCCCCGTCGCGGCAGGCCATCGAGCGACGACCGCAGACCTGGCGGGCCGCCGACACCAGGCGGACCGGCTCCAGGGCGAGGCAGGACGGGCCATGACCTTCACCTATCGGATTTCCCAGTGGCAACTCTTCGTCGTGGTGGCCTTGACGTCCATCTCCCTGACGCCCTTTGGCTCTCCCGCCGTCCATCACGACTTCGGCCGCCACATCTGGGTCGCCAACCTGGTACAGTGGCTGGTCACCGGCGCCGGCGGGCTGCTGGCGCTGGCGCTGGCCAGGCGGTTCGCGGCAGGACCGGCCGGTCGGTTCTCGGTGCGGGCGGTGGGGCCGGTGCTGGGTTGGGTGTACGGGTTCTTGCTGGCCACCTACGTCTTCCTCTGGGGCCCCGTGGGCACCCTGGACACCATGCTCCAGCTACTGGAGGTGATGGAACTTCCCGAGACCTCGCCGGCGTATCCCGCCGCGTTGACCTTGGGCATCAGCTCTTTCGCGGCCTACCTGGGCCCGGAGGTCGTGGCCCGCTTTGCCGAGGCTTTTAGCTGGTTTTTGCTGATCGGCCTGGTCATGATCCTGGTCATCCCGCTGGCCGAGGCCAGCCTCGGGGCGCTTCTACCAGTGGATCTGCCGGACCCGGCCCCGTTCTACAACGGCACCACGTGGGCGTACGTGCTGGGGATCCGGGGCTTCTTTCTGGTGCCGCTTTACGCCGCCTACCTGGATTACCGGCGGCGGGTGCACCGCCCCGTGCTGGCCGGCCTCCTGGCTGCCCTGGTGGTGGTGGGCGTCATCACCACCACCCCGCACCTTCTCTTCAGCGACGCGGCGTTGAAAACGCTGCAGTACCCGGGTCTGGAGACCATGGCCACCTCCCCCATCACCATCCTGCCCGTGGAGAGCGCTCTTTTCGTGACCGTCTTGATCTGGCACGGTATTGGCTTCGTAGTGGTCGCGGCCACCCTCTACGTGGCCGCGGCACTGTTCGCGGACCTGTTCCGCCTCCCGCACCACCGGTGGTTGGTACCCGTCCTGGCGGGGCTGGCCTTTGTCATCCTGCGGCTGCCCCTGCAGACCCAGGTGCGCGAAACCCTGATGGTTGGCTGGTCGCTGCTGGGTTACGTGGTGGGACTCGTGTTCCCCGCCGCCATCCTCCTGCTGCGGCGCGGAAAGCGGGTGAACCCATGAAGGCCGGCCGCTCGCGGGTGGCCCTGGCCCTGCTGCTGGTCCCCGGGTTACTGGCGCTGACGGGTTGCCGGGACCGGGTGGACCTCAACGACCGGGCGATCGTCATGGCCGTCGGACTGGACGCGGCTGACGAGCCCGGTCGGGTGGAGGTCTCGATGGCCATTGCCGCGCCCGCGGGGGCCACCGGGGGCGGCGGGGCGGGGAACGCCGGCGGCGGTGCCGGCGGCGCCGGTGGCTGGCGGCTCATCGTCCGGTCTTCCGCGGGCAGGACCGTCGAGGAGGCCACCCTGGGCATCAACCCGGGCATCGGCCGGCGGGTCTACACCGGCAGTTCGGCTCTCCTGGCCATCGGCGAGGACCTGGCCCGCCAGGGGATCCGGCCCTGGCTTGACTACTTCATCCGTGCCTCGGACTTCCCCATGAAGGTCTGGGTCGTGGTGACCCGGGGCAGGGCCAGAGACCTCATGGCCGCCACCTCCGACGAGTCGGGCTTCCAGGTCCTGGACCTGCAGGACGCCTTCGAACAGGTGGAACCCCGCCAGGCCCTCACCCATAACCTCCGCTTCTGGCGGTTCTACGACTACCTGGTGGCGCCGCACCGGGACCCCTGGTGCGCCTACGTGGCGGCCCTGGAGCGAAACCACTTGATCGAAGCCGTTGCCGTGTTCTCCGGTGACCGGCTCGCCGGCCTCCTCAGGGACGAGGAGGCCGCCGCCTTCGGGTTGTTCCTCCCCGGGGCGTTCATGTCGAACGTCTTCGTTGCCAGGCCCGGCCCCGACGCCGGTGAGCCTGGCCCCGGCGACAGCGTGGCCATCCGGCTGAAATCGGTCCGCAAGGCCGTCAGGGTCACCTCGGTAGCGCCTAGGCGGCTGGCCATAAACCTCCGGGCCGAGGCCATCGTGACCGAGGGGCTGCCGGTGACGGAGTCACCCAGGGCGGAGGCGGAGATCTGGCAGGCCAAGGTGACCCGGGCGATGGAAGAGTCCGTCCGGCGGCTCGTCGACCGGCTTCGGGACTGGCGGGCGGACCCGCTGGGCTTTGCCGAGACCTTCCGCCGGATCGATCCACGGCTGGCGGAGGGGTGGCACGACGGCTGGCCCGATCTGGAGGTGGACGTCACCGTTGAGCTGCTATTCCGAACGGGACTACGCGGCCGTGGCATCGGCTGGTGACCGTCCCGCGGGCCGGAACCCGTCCCGGGTCATCCGGCGAGGGCGGTACGGCCGCGCCCGGGCTTATTCCGGCAGGCCCGCGCACTCCCACGGGCTGCTGTCCGGGCCGGCCTCGGTCGGGCCGGCCGGCCCGACGGCTTGCGGGCCCGCTGCCGGGTCAGCCCCGCCCTCCGCTGCCGCCGGCACGGGGTTGGTGCCGGACTCAACGAGCCCGGGCGCCGGAGATGGGCGCGCCGGCAGCCGGCGGCGCCACCCGCCCTCGGGCCTGGCCTCGCGCGGCCTCTCCCTTCCGGTCCCGGCTTCAGCGTCGGGCCTGGCCCGCAGGAGTTTCCTGGGCAGCAGCCGGCGGAGATCGATGAGCCACAGGCTGGCGGCCAGCACCCCGGTGGCCAGCCCGGCGGCGCTGAAGAACGTGAGGCCGGTCCCGACGCCCAGCAGCGTGCCAAAGACGGGTGGGCCGAGGGCCACCCCCAGGAACCGCACCGCCCCGTACACGGCGGTGACCATGCCCCGCTCCGCCTCGGGCACGGCGCTGGTGGCCAGGAGGTTCAGGGACGGCAGGACCAGCCCGGCGCCCACCCCCAGCAGGGCGACGGCCGCGAACAACCAGCCGAACTGCTGGGTGAACCCCAGCGCCACCAGCACTCCGGCCAGCAGCCCAAGCCCGGCGCCGACCACCCATTTGAGGACGTTGAGGCGGCGCTGGGCAAAGGTTCCCGTGAGGTACGAGGTTACGGACATGGCCAGCACCGGCGCGGCGAAGATGAGTCCTCTCACGGCCGGATGAAACTTCAAGCGGCGGTCGATCACGTCGGAGAAGTAGAAGAGCACGCCGAACCACAGGAACAGCACGACGGCGCCGCCCAGCAGCACGCCGGCCAGCGGCCCGCCCTTGGCGCGGAGCACGGCCAGCAGGTCCCTGCCGTAGCTGGCCACCGATCGCGGCTTCTCGGGCCGGAAGCCGCGGCCCTTCAACCCCCACCAGACCAGCGCCGCCGCGGGCAGGGCGAACACGGCGTAGACGAACAGCGGCGCGAACCAGACGATGAGCGCGGCCAGGACACCCAGGATGGGGGCGGTGACCTTGCCCAGATTGTTGGCGGCCTCCAGGACGCCCATGGCCCGGCTCCTGGCCTGCTGCTGGAAGAGGTCGCCGGCCATCGCCAGGGCGATCGGACCGGTGCCGGCCACGCCCACCCCCTGCAGCGCCCGGCCGGCGAGAAACAGGGGGTAGGGCTGCTTCATAAGCAGCGGGGCCAGGCCGGCCAGCACCCCGCCGGCGGCGAAGATGATGAGGGCCGGCACCATCACCGCCCGGCGGCCGAACCGGTCGGCCAGAAAGCCGGCCACCGGGATGAGCAGGCCCCCGGGGACGGAGAAGGCGGTGATGATGAGCCCCGTCTCCAGGGGCGTCAGGTCCATCCGACGCTGCATCAGCGGCAGGATCGGGACGAACATGGAGTTGCCAAGGGTCATGACAAAAGGGATGGCCGCCAGAATGGCCAGGGCTCCCGTCTGCGCACCGTTCCGGCTCATGTGGCATAGTTTTCGCCTGCGACGGTGCCCCTATGACGCCGCGCTGGGCATGCTTTGACGTGAGGGAACCAGGATGCTGACGGCCGGAGAAGTCATCCTGCGTAGCCTGGTCATCTACGTGGCCATGCTGACCCTGGCCCGGATCATGGGCAAGCGGGAGATGGCCCGCATGTCCTACTTTGACTGGGTGGTGGGCATCACCATCGGTTCGCTGGCCGCGGCGACCGTCTTCGATCCCGCGTTCCCGGTGCGGCTTGGGCTGCTGGCGCTGGCGGTCTGGGGCGGCATGGAGGTCCTGGTGTCGCTGGGCGCCCTCAAGTACCGGGGCTTCCGGAAGCTCCTGGAAGGGGGGCCGACGCCCGTCGTCCGCCACGGCCGCGTGCTCGCCCGGAACCTGGGCCGGCTGCGGATCAACCAGTCCGAACTGGCCAGCCTGTTGCGGGAGCGGAAGGTGACGCGGCTGGCCGACGTGGAACTGGCGACCATCGAACCCTCGGGCAAGCTGGGGCTCAAGCTGCGGGACCGGAGCCGGGCCGAAGAAAGCGAGCCCTCTGTCCCCGACCCCCGGGCCGCCCTGGCCGGACTCCGCCGGGCGCTGGCCGAAGCCGGACCGGCTGATACCGCGCTGCGGGCCGCCCTCGACCGCTGGCTGGCCGAGGGGGAGGACCTGCTGGCCCGGGCGGACCGGCGCTAAAGTATCGGCCGTCTTCGGCCGATGCCTTAAGGTAGAGAACGAGTTTGGTCCACGGACGGGCCGCCGAAAGGGCAAACCCGGCGCGAGCCGGGGGCGCAAAGCCACGGACTCCTTGTGGAGTCGGCAGGGCTGCCGAAGCGGTGGCGTTCGGGGAAGCTATTCTGGGCCCCGCTTCGGCCGGAGCGGGGCTCTGGTCTTGGGCGGGTGACGGAGGGCCGGTCATGGCCAAGGGGGACGTCACCACGATTGTCGAAGCGGCGCGCGAGGCTACCCGTCTGGGCCACCCCACGCGGGCCCTGCGGGCGCTGGCCCGCCTGGCCTCGGGCAACGTGAGCGGCCAGCCCGCGCTTGAGTGGGAAGTTCTGGCCCTCAAAGCGGTCAACCTGGCCCGGACCGGCCACTGGGACCGGGCGGTGCCGCTGTACCGGCAGGCGGCCGACCTTGCCCGCGCGGCGGGAGACGGGCCCCGGGAGGCCTGGGTTTACCAGAGCATGGCCGCCCACGCCGTGCGCACCGACCGGCTCCGGGAGGCCATCGAGTGGGGCAAGCGGGCGCTCGCCGCCTACCGGGAACTGGGCATGGTTCCGGAGGAGGTGGGCGCCCTCCAGAACCTGGCCGTCGCCATGCGCCGGCTGGGGCGGCTGGAGGAAGCCCGGCGCCTGCTGGAGCACGCCTACGCGGGCGCGTCAGGAGCGTACAGGCACCGGATCCTGACGGAACTGGGAGAGGTCGCCCGGCTGGAGGGAGACACGTCGCGGGCGGTGCGACTGGGTTGCGAGGCCTGGGACCTGGCCCTGGACCGGTCGGACATGGCCGAGGTCGGCTCGGTCCACCTGCTGCTGGCCAAAGTCGCCCAGGGGGAGGGCTGGCGCCGGCTGGCCCGCCACCTGGCCGCCCGGGCGGAGGGCATCTTCAGGGAACTCAGCATGGAACCGGAGTTGCGCGAGGCGGAGTGCATCAGGAAAGGAGGGGCGCCGTGATGCGTCGGTGGATCGCCTTCTTGCTGGTGGTCGCCCTGGTGACGCTGGCCCTGCCCACCTGGGTCCTCGCCGGGGTGTACGATCCCCCGCCGCCGAGGGCGACAGGCGTTTACGACCCGCCGCCACCGCGGTCGACCGGGGTCTACGACCCGCCGCCGCCGAGGCCGATCCTCATGGCGGTGCCCGACTTCGTCGAGGCGCCAGGCCTGAAGCGGTAACGTCCGAACCTTCAGTTTCAAGACTGGCAAGCAGCACGCACCGCACCTGAACGCCCGGCCGTCCCCCCGCGGCCGGGCGTTCGCCTGCAGGAGGTTTCCCCTGCCGGCCCGGGGAACCTCTCCCAGGAAAACCAGCGTCCTCAGTCGGGAGCGCCTCTGCCAAGGAAGGAGCCGGTGTCATGCCCTCCCCGCTCGCGGCCAGGGTGCCGGTGGCCCTGGCCCTGGTAGCCGCCCTGGTCCTCTTTGCTCTCGCGCCGGTTCACGCCCAGAGCACCGCCAGGTTTCTTGACTCCACCGACCACTGGGCGGCGGTCCACATCGAGAAGATGGCGCTGAAGGGGGTCGTGCGCGGCGTCTCGGACGTGCGGTTCGAGCCAAACCGGAGTGTCACCCGCCTGGAGGCCGTGGTGCTGCTGGTGCGGGCCATGGGGCTCGAGGCAAGGGCCAGGGCCACGACGGTCATCCCGGCCAGGTTCACCAGTTCGGACCCGATTCCCGACTGGGCCCGGGGCTACGTGGCGGTGGCGGTGGAGGAGCGGGTGATCGACGGCTCCTACCTGGTCTACTTCAACCCGAACGCTCCCGCCAGCCGCCTCGACGTGGCCGTGTTCCTGGTGCGGGCCATGAAGCTCGAGGCAGCGGCCGAGCGGCTGGCGGGGGAGGTGCTGCCCTTCACCGACCGGACCCAGGTTCCGGTGTTGTGGTGGGGCCACGTCTACCTGGCCGCCAACCGCAACCTGATGACCGGCCGGCCCGACGGGACCTTCGCCCCCAACGCTTCCGTCACCCGGGCCGAGATGGCCACGGTGCTTTCCCGCTACGACGACCAGACCGAGACGGCCATCGACGCCGGCGAGGTGCGGGGCACGGTCAGGTCGGTGGCGGTCGCCTCCGGCGCCCCGGCCGCCGTCACCGTCGCCCGCCCCGACGGCACCGAACTGGTGGTCTTTGTCCCCGCCGGGGTCTCGGTGTTCCGCGACGGCGCCCGGACGAGCGTCGCCGGCGTGGCGCCCCGAGACCAGGTCACGATCGTCCTCAGCCAGGGCAACGAGGCCGCCTACCTGGCGGCGACCCCGCCGACGGTCAAGCACCCGGGGACCGTGGACGCCGTGGGCCCCGCGACCCTCACCCTGTTGACGCCGGCGGGCGACCGGCCGGTCTTCGCCGTGCCCGCCGGCGCCGAGGTCCGGCTGGACGGCGTGCGCCTGGACCTGGCCAGCCTGGCCAGAGGCATGCCGGCGGTGGTGGAGGTGACGGAGGCCGGGCGGGTCGTCCGGGTCTGGGCTGACCGGCTGAACGCCCAGGTCACCGGAACCGTGGCCGGGGTGGACTTCGGCCCGCAGCCGGTGCTCCGGGCGACGGTCGAGACCTTCCTGGGGCCCCAGGAGCGGGCCTACAGGCTGGCCGCCGGCGCCACCGTGCTCCGCGACGGCGCCGCTGCCGGCCTGGCCGACCTGCGCCGGGCCGACCAGGTCACCGTCACCCTTGAGGGCGGCGTGGCGACCCGGGTGGCGGCCACCAGCATCAGGCAGGAGGTCCAGGGCACCGTCAAGGAGGTCAAGATCGCCGAGGCCACCACCGTCACCATCACCCGCCGCGACGGGACGGAGGCCACCTACCGGCTGGGGCCCGGTGCCGTCGTCCGCCGGGGCGACCAGGCGGCGTCGCTCCTGGACCTGACCCCCGGCACCGCCGTGACGCTGGAACTCAGAACCGACGTGGTGGCCCGGATCACCATCCGCGGCGTGGACCGCTACGACTACCTCCTCGGGGTGGTCAAGTTCGTGCAGGGCGCCACCGTGGTCGTGGAGGTGGAGGCCGGCTCGCCGGCCACGTCTCCCCAGCCGGGAGCCTCACGGGAGGTGCGGCTGGACGCCTCGACGGTCATCGTCCGGTTCGGCAACCTGGGCCACGGAGCGGCGGTCAACCTCCTCAAGGCCGGAGACCGGGTCTTCGCCGCGGGTAGCTGGAGCGCGGGGGTGCTGACGGCCCGGAGCGTGACGGTGCTGGAGGCGGCGGAGTAGCCCTGGTCCGCCGGGGTCGCCCGGGCGGCCGCCGGCATACGATGTCCTGGCCGCGGCCCGTCCCTCGAGCGGGAAGGAGAGGTCCGAGCCATGGGTGACGCGTCCCGGGAGGTCCGGGCCCTGGCGGCCTCCCGCGACCGGCTGTTGACGCTGCCCAACGTGGTGGGGGTCGGGGTTGGTTTCAAGACCGTCGGGGGCCGGGTCTCCGACCGGCCCAGCCTGATGGTCCTGGTGGAGCAGAAGCTGCCGCCCGAGGCCCTGACCTCAAGCGACGTGGTGCCCCGGGTGGTGGACGACACCGAGACCGACGTGATCGAGGTGGGGCGGCTCGTCGCCCTGGGTTACACCCTGGCGCCGGGCGAGCGCCGCCGGGCTCGGCCCCAGGCGGGCGACCGGAACGATCCCGATCCCCGGGCCAGCTGGCGGCCGGCGCCGGGCGGGGTTTCGGTGGGCCACTTTCGCGTCACCACCGGCACGCTGGGCTGCCGGGTGCTCTACGGCAGCCGGGGCTGGCCGATGATCCTTTCCAACAACCACGTGCTGGCCAACGCCACCAGTGGCCGGGACCGCCGGGCCCGCCGGGGCGACCCCATCTACCAGCCCGGTCCCTACGACGGGGGTAGTCACCGGGACCGGCTGGCGACGCTATACCGCTACGTGCCGCTGGCCCTGTACCGGGCGGACCGGGGCTTTCCGGGGAACGGCCGCGACAACCTGGTGGACGCCGCCCTGGCCCGGCCGCTGTCGCCGGCTGCCCTGGACCCGGAGATCCTCGGGATCGGTCCGGTTGAGGGCGCGGGCGAGGCCACCCTCGGGCTGGAGGTACAGAAGAGCGGCCGGACGACGGGTCTGACCCGGGGCCGGGTGATCACGCTCCACGCCACGGTGCGGGTCCACTACGACGCGGGCCGGATGGGCCAGTTCACCGGCCAGGTGATCACCACCGCCATGTCGGAAGGCGGCGATTCGGGGTCCCTCGTCCTGGACCGGGACCGCCGGGCCGTCGGGCTGCTCTTTGCCGGGTCCTCCCAGGTGACGGTGGCGTCCCCCATCCAGACGGTGCTGGACCTCCTGTCGGCCAGCTTCTAGAGCCTCGCTCGCGCTCCGGTCATTGACATCTCCCCACAGAGCCGCTGGTATTATATTATGACGATGGATCCCCTCCCGGGGGACGGGACACTCGGCTCTCCGCGTTGCCTTGCCCGGGTGCGCGGCCGCCGTGGAGGGCCACTGGTCAGTCCGGGTGCTCCGTCCGGGAGGGCACGTGACGGGGAGGCGTTCACGGTGCATGAAGGACATCACGGTCTGCTGTACACCCACCACCACGGCGACGCCGATGAACGGACCTCCAGGTTCGGCCCATCGCTGGTCCCGAAGCTCGTGGCCGGGTTCATCGTGGCCGTAATGATGGCGGCGTTTCTCTGGTGGAAAGTCCTCTCATGACCCGGCGGTCAACCTGGGCGCACTGGCGCCAGGCCGTGGGCGGCCCCGACCGGTGGGGTTTCACCCTCTTTCTCCTGGTGACGACCCTGATCGCGCTGGTGCCCGGGCAAGAGTCGTGGCTGGGAGTTGACCTCACCCTCGTCCCGCTGCTGGCCGGTGGTGGCAGAATCGCCTACCGGACGGTGCTCTCCCTGTTTCAGATGGGGCGAATTGGAGCCGGCGCCCTGGTCACCATCGCGCTGGTCGGAGCCGCCTACACCGGAGAGTATCTGGCCGGTGCCGTGGTTGCCCTCATGATGATCGGGGGCGAGTTTCTGGAGGACGTGACCCTCGCCCGAACCCGCAACGCCGTGGCGGAACTGCTGCGCCAGGCGCCGCGGGCGGCTCGCGTCCGGCGCGACGGCGAATGGGTGGACGTCCCCATCTCCGAGGTGCGGCCCGGAGACAGGATCCTGGTCCGTCCCGGGGAGCAGATCGCGGTGGACGGAACCGTTGTCGCCGGCGAGGCCGCCGTGAACCAGGCACCCATTACCGGCGAGTCGCTCCCGGTGGATCGGGCGGCTGGCGACCGCGTCTTTGCGGGAACCATTGCGCAGACCGGCGCCCTTGAGGTCGTTGCCGAGAAGGTGGGACAGGACACCACGCTGGGTCGGATCATCGAAGTGGTCTATGCGGCCCAGGAAAACAAGGGTCAGATCCAGCGGGTCGCCGATCGGTTCGCTCAATACTTCACCCCGGCCATCCTTCTCATCTGCGGACTGGTGTGGCTCGCCACCCATGACCTGGTCCGGGTCATGGCGGTCCTGGTGATCGCCTGTCCCTGCGCGCTCGTGCTCGCCACCCCCACCGCGGTCGTCGCCAGCGTCGGTAACGCCGCCCGCCGGGGCGTCCTGATCAAGGGCGGCACCGCCCTTGAGGCGGCGGCAGCCCTGGATACGGTCTGTATGGACAAGACCGGGACTTTGACCACGGGTCAGATGCGGGTCCTGGCCGTGGAGACCTTCGGTGAGCGGTCCCGTTCCGAAGTCCTCGGGTTGGCGGCTGCGGCCGAATACCGTTCCGAGCACCCCATCGCCCGGGCGATCGTGGCGGAAGCCCAGCGCTCGGGGGTGCCGCTCGCGGAGGCGGAGGAGTTCCATCCCGTGTTCGGTCAGGGTGTGCGCGCCGCGGTCGGGCGCCGCGGGGTGTGGGTGGGTAGCCGCCGGATGCTCGCCGAGATGGCGCCGGCGCCCGCCGGAGCGGTCAACGCCTTCTTGGCGGAACACGAGGCCGTGGGCCGCACGGCCCTGGTGGTGGGAGTAGCTGACGACGTGGTGGGGGGCATTGCCATCGGTGACACCGTACGGCCGGGCGCGGCGGAAGCCGTGGCCAGCCTGAGGCAGATGGGAGTGAAGCGGCTGCTCATGCTCACGGGCGACAACCAGCGGGCTGCCGCGGCCATCGCTGAGCGTGTCGGGTTGGAAGCGGCGGCCGCGCGCGCCGGGCTGCTGCCCGAGGAGAAGCTGGCCCTCGTCCGGTCCCTGCGGGAGGCGGGCCATCGGGTGGCGGTCGTGGGCGATGGCGTAAACGACGCCCCCGCCCTCGCCCTCGCCGACGTGGGGATAGCCATGGGGGCCGCCGGCGCCGACGTGGCCATCGAGACGGCCGATATCGCCTTGATGGGCAACGACCTGCGGGCGGTTCCCGAGATCCTGGCACTTGCGCGCCGGACGGTGGCGGTCATCCGACAGAACATATGGGTCTTTGGGGTGGCCGTCAACGTGGCGGGCGTCGGTCTGGCCTCCAGTGGCTGGCTCAGCCCCATCGCGGCAGCCGTGGCGCACAACGTCTCGTCGGTTTTCGTCATTCTCAACTCGGCCCGGCTGCTGGGTTACGGCCGCCCGCCCGCCTGCCGACCGTCCCGGAGCAGGAAGATCACGTGCACTCCGGAACCGAGGCCGTGCTGGGGGGGGAAGACTGAGCGGCGGTCTTGCGGGGAGGCGACCAAGGCGCGGCCGGATCTCCCTGCGGGCGATTGTGACCAGCTTTTCAGGCAAGCGGTACGGACTTTGGAGCCACAAGAAGGCCCGGGAACTGGCTGGCCGAGAACGGCTATGCCTCCCACGCCCAGTGGCTCCAAGCCATCGCCCGCCTCGGCCTGAAGTTTGGGGAGCGGCTCCGAGCCAGGTCCGCCCTCCCGCTACCTGCA
>DYFQ01000023.1:6336-44197 GCA_020725105.1 Symbiobacterium thermophilum | reverse complement strand
CGGCGACGCCGGGCGGTGGGCGAAGCCCTGTGGACCCTGACCGGGCTGGCGCTGGCGGCGGGGGTGGGCGCCGAGGGGGCGCTGCACGCCGTCGCCGACAGCCCGCCGGCGGCGGGCGAGCCAGAAGACGAAGGAGGATCGGCTTGAACAAGCAAGAACTGGTCTCGGCCGTCGCCGAGCGCAGCGGCATGACCAAGAAGGACGTGGAACGGGCGGTCAACGCCGTCTTTGAGGTCATCGAGGAGAGTCTGGCCGGGGGGGACCGGGTCTCGCTGGTGGGCTTCGGCACCTTCGAGGTGCGGGACCGGGCGGCCCGCGTCGGTAGAAACCCCCAGACCGGGGAAGAGATCCGCATCGCCGCCACCAGGGTTCCAGCTTTCAGGGCCGGCAAGTCGCTGAAGGACGCCGTGGAGGGAGCCGGACCCACCGGCCGGCTTCCCGGCCGCTAGGCCCGCACCGCGCCCGCGCCGGCCAGCCACGACCAGGCCCCGGGGCCCGGTCTTTTTTTGCCGCCAGGGCATATCCTTCCTTCGGACTGCCATCCCGACGGGCAGCGGTGAGACGCCGGGAGCGAGGAGGGAACGGCGGTGGGCGAGCCCGAGTTCCCCACGTCCGACGGCCACCGGGTGGTGGTGAACAACCGCGAAACCGTGAACATCTCGGGCGTCGTTCACGTGGAGAGTTACGACGACCAGGTCATCGTGCTCGAGACCGAACTGGGCACCCTCAACATCCAGGGCGAGGAGCTCAACATCAAACAACTCAACCTCGAGCAGGGCAGCCTGACCGTGGAGGGGCTGGTGACCGGCCTCACCTACACCGGCGAGCGGGGGCGGGGTGGCAGGGGTCGAGGCCGGGGCTTCTTCGACCGGATCTTCCGCTAGCCCGGGGGCCCCGAAGAGGACCCGACCGTGATCCCGCTTGAGAGCCAGCTGTCGACCATGCTCGCCATGGTGCTGGCCGGAGCGGCGGTGGGGCTGCTCTACGACTGTGTTCGGGCCATCCGCTGGACGTTCCGGCTACGGGGCCTCCTGGTGGCCCTGTGGGACGTCGTCTTCTGGCTGGCCGCCACCGTGGTGCTACTGGTCGCCCTGGTGGCAGGGAACTGGGTCGACCTCCGGCTGTACGTGGTGCTGGGCCTGGGCACCGGGCTATGGCTCTACGGCAGCCTGGCCAGCCCGGTGGTGGTCCGGGCCCTCCACCGCCTGCTGGACCTGGCCCGGCGCCTGGTCGTCGCCGCCGTCCGGCTACTGGTGCGCGCCGTGGTCCTGCCCGTGGGCTGGGCCTGGCTGGCGCTGGCGTGGCTGGTCGGCGCGGTGCTGGTCCCGGCCGGGCTGCTGGTCCTGGCCCTGCCGGTCCGGTGGCTGGCCGGCCTGGCCCTGGCGGTGGGCCGGCGGCTGGCCAGGCGGTGGCCGTGGCTCAGGCGCCCGGCGCGGCGCCTGCGACGGGAATGGCAGGCCGTCCGGACGCGGGCAGCCGCCTTCCGGCGCCGGCTGGGGCCTTTCTGGAACCGCCTGCGCCCCAGGACACCCCCACCTCCGGGCCAGCCGGACTGAACCGGTGTGTCCGGGGCATTCTTGTGGACAACGGGGAAAAGCTGTTGACAATTGTATGAGTGGTGTCTATACTCTGTATCACCGACCCCGTTCCCGGACCTCGGCCCCAGCGTCCGGGGCCGACAGGCGGGAATGACCGTGCGAGTCGAGATCCGGGGCGCCGAACGCCTGAGCTTCCGGGAGAAACAGGTGGTCGCCCTCAAGGAAAGCGGCTGGTCCAACGAGGACATCGCCCGGCAGCTGGGGATCACGGCGGGGACGGTGGCAACGTTCTACAACCGGGCGCGCCAGAAGGGCTACCAGGTCGTGATCGTGCTGGAAGGCGACCCGCTCCGGATCTACGGCGAGACTTGTGCCGCGGGCGAGGAAGGGGAAGGCTGATGGCGCGGGCCCTCGTGGAGTTCCAGGAGGATCTGCGCCTGCCCGTGCGCCGGCGGTCGGCTGCGCGGCGGGTGAGGATCCGCTGGCGCAGGCTGGCCAGCGTGGCGCTGGCGGCCTACATCCTTTTCGGCTTTCTTCACCAGGAGTACCGGATCTTCCGGCTCGCCCGGGAAGCGAAAAACCTCAGAGCCGGCATCGCGGTAATGGAACAGAAGAACGACAGCCTGCGGGCGGAGATGGCCTACTTCGAGTCCGACGCCTACGTGGAGCAGGCGGCCCGGGAGATGCTGGGCCTGGTTCGCGTGGGCGAGGTGCCCTACCGGGTGGTCATGTCGGGCGAAGCCTCCCAGGCGGAGCCGTTACCAGTCTCTGGCAGATGATCTTTGTCTTTCCCGCAAGAAAACGCTGGCAGACATCGGTTTTTCCCCGCTGCCGCCGCGCCTCGTTTCTTGACACTGTTTTGCCTGCGTCGGTATAATTATGTCCGCATTACGTACGCTAGGAGGACCGTGTTTGAGCGTCGCCATTGAAGTCGGCCAGATTGTCGAAGGCGTGGTTACCGGCATCACGCACTTCGGCGCGTTCGTCACCCTGCCCAACGGCAAGACCGGCCTGGTCCACATCTCTGAGGTAGCCGACACCTACGTCCGGGACGTCAAGGAGTACGTCAAGGAGAACGACCGCGTCAAGGTCAAGATCCTGTCCATGGACGACCGGGGTAAGATCGGCCTCTCCATTCGCCAGGCCCAGCCCGGAGGCGGGCAGCGCCGGGGCGGTGACCGGCGACGCGGCGGGAGCTCTTTCGAGCAGAAACTGGCCAGGTTCATCAAGGAATCCGACGAGAAGCTGACCGAGCTGAAGCGGCACACCGACAGCCGCCGCGGCGGCCGCGGCGGTCGCTGACCGGCCGGCTTCCCGCGGGCGGAACCAGACGGCGGGCGCCGCCTGCCTCGCCTTGACGCTGCCGGGAGCCTCCGGCTACAATAACTGGTGCGGCATGGCGGCGTAGCTCAGTGGTCAGAGCACGCGGTTCATACCCGCGGAGTCGCTGGTTCAAATCCAGCCGCCGCTACCACGGGCCATTAGCTCAACTGGTAGAGCATCCGGCTCTTAACCGGACGGTTCTAGGTTCGAGTCCTAGATGGCCCACACGCGACCCGGCACGGGTCGCTTTTCGTCCGTCCGGATGAGAGATGCCGGCTCGCCTGCCGGACTTCGTCAGGAGTGCCCGCGGCTGTAGGTTGCTACCACCGGGGTGGCGAATACCAGCCGGGGGGAATGCTCGATGTCAGGACCTGCCGTCCCCACCCGGAACCGGCTGCTCGTCGGCTGCGTCGTTCTGCTCCTCAGCTTACCGCTGGCCGGCTGCGTGCCCGCGGCCAGGTTCAGGCAGGTTGAGGCGGAAAACCAGGCCTTGAGAGACAGGGTCGCCGAACTCGAACGGGAACTCGTCGCCGCCCGGGCGGGGGAACAGCTAACCACCCTTTACTTCGTCAAGAGCACGCCCACCGAGTTCTGGCTGGTCCCCGAACTGCGCCCGGTGCGCGGTGAGGACCCGCTCAGGGCCGCCCTGGAAGAACTCGTGCGGGGACCCGTCAGCCCGCAGCTCACCGGCCTGATTCCCAGGGAAACGCGGGTCCTCGGCGTGACGGTCAGGGACTTCATCGCCTACCCCGACTTCTCGCGGGACATCACCAGGCTGGCCGTGGGCAGCCGCGGCGAGGTCCTGGTGCTGGCCGCCATCGCCAATACCCTGATCAAGTTCCCCGGCGTGGAAAAGGTCCGCATCCTGGTGGAGGGCCGGCCGGTGGACTCCCTGGCCGGCCACGTGGACCTCTCAGAGCCCATCGGCCGCAACGAGACCGTGCTCTTGCTGGACGAAGCAGAGGCCCGCTGAGAGGGACCGGCGGGCGGGGGTTGAACCGTCTGACCGGCGGCCCGACGGCCGGCCGACGAACCCGACGGGGGGAGGATCGTCCATGGCGATCTCGGTGCGCGCGGCGGTGGTCCAGGCGGCCCCCGTGCTGCTCGATCGCGAGGCCACCACGAAGAAAGTGTGCCGCCTGCTGGAGGAGGCCGCGCGGCAGGGCGCCCGGCTGGTCGTTTTCCCCGAGGCCATGATCCCGGCCTACCCGCGCGGGATGAGCTTTGGCACCGTGGTCGGTAGCCGAAGCCCCGCGGGCCGCCGCGCCTATGCCCGGTACTGGGAGCAGTCGGTGGACGTGCCGGGGCCGGTGACCGAGGCCATCGGCGAGACGGCCCGGCGCGGCGGCGTTTACGCGGCGGTCGGCGTTATCGAGCGCGCGGCCCGCCACCACGGCGGAACGCTATATTGCACGCTTCTGTACTTCGGCCCCGACGGGCGGCTGCTGGGCAAACACCGCAAGCTCAAGCCCACGGGCGCGGAACGCCTGGTCTGGGGGGAAGGGGACGGCAGCACCATCACGGTGGTCCAGACCGAGTTCGGCACGGTGGGCGGCCTCATCTGCTGGGAGAACTACATGCCGCTCGCCCGCATGGCCATGTACGCCAAGGGCGTCGACATCTACCTGGCGCCCACCGCCGACCCCCGGGACTCGTGGCAGGCCACCATCCGCCACGTCGCCTGCGAGGGACGCTGTTTCGTCTTGTCCTGCAATCAGTTCCTGTCGCGGTCCCTGTTCCCGCGCGACTGGGAAGACATCGGCGACGGCCCCGAAATCCTCTGCCGCGGCGGCAGCGCCGTCGTCGGGCCCCTGGGCGACTACCTGGCCGGGCCGCTCTACGACGAGGAGGGCATCCTCGTCGCCGACCTGGACCTCGGGGCGATCACCGAGGCCCGCTACGACTTCGACCCGGTCGGCCACTACAGCCGGCCTGACGTGTTCCGGCTCATCGTCGACGAACGGCCGGCGAGGGGGGTGGAGTTTCTAGGCGTCGCGGCGCACGATTCCGAAACCGGCGGCAACGAGCCGACCCGTGAGGAACCTTGCCCGGCTGGCCCCGGGGGAGAGCGATAGGGGGCCGCCGGGCGCCTCGGTGCTTCACCGGGGCGCCGCCGGATTGCCGTGTTAGCACCTATGTGAGGCACCAACCGTGGGCTTCAAGCACCGAGCGGAGCTCCCGGCGGCGCGCGGCCGCGAGCCGTCTGGCCGTGTGCTCCGCCCAGCCGTAGCTGGCCTGCTCCGGCCGGACCTGGCCGCCCGGCGCGGGCACCTGGCGCCCCCCGTAGATCCCGGCGGCCGCCATCAGCCGGTCGTACTCGGCCACGGCCGTGTCCAGGTGGCGGTCGCTATAGGTCTCCCGGTGCAACACGGCCGACAGCGGTAGCCTCGGTTTCACTTCCCCCCGGGCGGCGGGGTAACCGACGCAGAGCCCCACCAGGGCGTACACTCCCGGCGGCAGGGCGAGCAGGTCGATGACCTCCCGCGGCCGCTCCCTGATGGCACCCACCATGCAGGTGCCCAGGCCCATGGCTTCGGCGGCCAGGGCGGCGTTCTGAGCTGCCAGCGCCGCGTCCACCGTGGCCACGAGGAACATGTCCAGCGACCCGGCTCCGAACCGGTGGCCCTGGCGGCGGCAGACGTATTCCAGCCGGCGGAGATCGGGGCAGAAGACGAGAAAGAGCGGGGCGTCGAGGATCATCGGCTGCTCGCCGCAGAGCTCGTAGAGGCGCCTCTTGCGGGCCGGGTCCTGGACCACCACGATGGAGTAGGCTTGCAGGTTGGAGGAGGTGGGCGCGCTCTGGGCGGCCACCGCCAGCCGTTCCACCGTTCCTTCGGGCAGGGGATCGGGCCGGTAGGCGCGGCACGAGGCGTGGGCGGCGATCGCCTCCAGGACGGGGTTTGCGGCCGGGTCCAGGCCCAGAAGCTCGTAACGGTTGCGCCGCCGGGCGGGCGGAGCGGTCGGTCTGGTCAACGGTCGGTCACCTCCGGGGCCGGGCGGATGCCGGCCGGCCTTACCCGGAGTCTTTGAACCGGGCCGCCCGAAGTCCTTGTCCCGCCGCGGCTGCCTTTTCCGGCCCGGCCCGGGCGCCCCCGCGGGTGACGGCGCCGGCCGGAGGTGGTACAGTGGTGCGCGTACGGGGTTTCTTGCCGGAAGACCGGCACCCTTTCCACCAGGGGCGGGTTGGGAACTGACGACTGAGCCTGCCGTAACAAAGCCGGGTCGCGTCCTTGCCGTCCTGCTGGCGGGGGTCTTCATGGGCGCGCTGGACATCGCCATCGTCGGGCCGGCGCTCAAGCCGATCGGGGAGAGCTTCGGGGTCGACGAGCGTGCCCTGGCCTGGGTGTTCACCACCTACGTCCTGTTCAACCTGGTGGGGAACCCGCTCATGGCCCGGCTGTCCGACATCTACGGGCGCCGCGAGATCTACAGCCTGGACATCGCCCTCTTCGCCGCCGGGTCGCTGGTCGTGGCCCTGGCGCCCGGCTTTTCCGTTCTGCTCCTGGGCCGCGCCGTCCAGGGTCTGGCCGCCGGGGGTATCTTCCCGGTCGCCAGCGCCACCATCGGTGAGACGTTCCCGCCCGAGCGCCGGGGCCGGGCCCTGGGCGCCACCGGCGCCATGTTTGGCCTGGCCTTTCTCGTCGGGCCGCTGCTCGGCGGCGTCCTGTTACCCTTCGGCTGGCCCTGGTTCTTCCTGGTCAACCTGCCCCTGGCCACCCTCGTCCTGTGGCTGGGGGCGCGGGTGCTGCCCTCCTCGCCGCAGCCCGGGCCGGTACGGTTCGACTGGCCGGGGATGGGGCTGCTGGCGGCCGGCCTGGCCTGCCTGACCCTGGGGCTGAACGGTCTTGACGCCCGGCACCCGGGCGCCAGTCTCGCCTCACCGCGGGTGTGGGCGCTGCTGGTGACCGCCGTGGTGGTGCTGTCCCTCTTCTGGCGCGGCCAGCAACGGACGCCGGACCCCGTCGTCCATCCCGACCTCCTGAAGAACCGCCAGTTGCGGCTGGTCTACCGCCTGGCGGCCATCAGCGGCCTGGTTCACGCGGTCCTCATCTTCGTTCCCGCCCTGGCGGCGGCCGCCTTCGGGGTGCGGCCGGCCACGGCCAGCCTGCTGCTGGTGCCGGCGGTGACGGCCAGCGCCGTGGGGGCTCCCCTGGCGGGCCGGCTGCTGGACCGCCTGGGCTCCCGCGCCGTGCTCACGGCGGCCTGCGCGACGCTGGCGGCCGGCCTGCTGCTGGTTCCGCTGACCGTGCGGTCGCTGCCGCTGTTCGCGGCCGCCGGCGCGGCGATCGGCTTCGGGCTGGCCGGCCTGACGGGGGCGCCCCTCAGGTACGCGGTGCTGAGCGAGGCCGCCGGCCGGACAAGGGCGGCGTCGCTGGCGCTTTTGACCGTCTTTGCCAGCGTGGGTCAGATGGCCGGCGGCGCTTTGATCGGAGCGGTGATCGCGTCGCACGGGGGTGCCGTGTCCGGCTACAGCCTGGCCTTTTTGCTGGTCGCGGCGGCCGCGGCGGCCGGGCTGTTGGTGGCTTCGGGGCTGAAGGGCCGCGAGGCGGAGCGCTTCGCCGCGCGGCGGGAGGGACCTACTCAAAGCTGGTGAGGATGGTGAAACTACCAACATGAGCTTGGAGCTGGAAGCTGCGATCAACAAACGCCGCAGCGTGCGGTCGTACCACGATCGGGAGGTTTCGCCGGCCACCGTCACGCGGCTCCTGGAGGCGGCGGTGATGGCGCCCAGCGCCGGCAACCTCCAGGCCTGGCACTTCGTGGTGGCGCGCCGGCCCGAAGCCAGGGCGGCGCTGGCCCGGGCCGCCCTGGACCAGGAGTTCATCGCCCAGGCGCCGGTGGTGATCGTGGTCTGCGCCGACCCGGAGCGCTCGGCCACCAGGTACGGCCAGCGGGGCAGGACCCTCTACTGCCTGCAAGACGCGGCCGCGGCCACCCAGAACCTGTTGCTGGCGGCCACCGCGCACGGGCTGGGCACCTGCTGGGTCGGGGCCTTCGACGAGGTGCGGGTACGGGAGGTGCTGGGGATCCCGGCTTCCCTGCGGCCGGTGGCCCTCGTCCCGGTGGGCTACCCGGCCGAGGCCCCGGAGACCCGGCCGCGCCGCCCGCTGGAGGAGGTCACGACGGTTCTGGACTGAGGCCGGCCCGGTACGGCGCTACCAGTCGCCGGCGTCGCCCAGAAAGCGGGTCCGGATCCGGTCCCAGAAGGTCTCCCGGGCGTCCACCCGCCAGAACCTCACCTGGTAGGAGGCGCGGCCGAAGCGGACCGGTACCCCTTTGGGTACCGGGTGCTCCTCGCCGTCCGCCACCAGCACCGGCTCGGCGTGGGTGCCGGGTTCCACCCAGAACTCCACTCCCAGGGTGTGGGGAACGACGAAGCCCTGGGTCAGCGAGCGGTAGGCGGTGGTATTCAACGGGGCGAGCGGCGTCACCACCAGCGCCGGCAGGGACGGGTGGAGGATGGCCCCGCCGGCGGCGCAGTTGTAGGCGGTGCTGCCCAGGGGGGTCGCCACGATGAAGCCGTCGCCGGCAAAACGCATCAGCCGGGTGTCGCCCACCTTCACCCGCAGGTGCAGGGTCTTGCCGTTGCCCGCCTTGAGCACGCACTCGTTGACCGCCCAGCAGGTCCGGTCCTGGCCGGCTATGCTGGCCTCCACCAGCGCGTAGGCCTCCACGGCCGCCGGCGGCCGGCCGAGGGCATTCGCCAGCCGGTGGGTGTCCCCGGGCCCCAGTTCCTGGAAGAAGCCCAGGTGGCCCGTGTTCAGGCCAACGAAGGGAACCTCCGGATAGCCCAGGCTCCTGACGGCTCGCAGGAAGGTGCCGTCCCCGCCCACCACGCAGATGAGTTCCGGATCGCCTGCCGGATCCACCACCTGGTGTCCCGCCGCTTCCAGGGCCGCCCGGAGTTCCTCGATGACCGGGCCGGCCTCGGGACCGCCGCCGAAGATCCCCACCCGCATGCCAGCCCACCTCCCCCGACACCATTCGCCCCCGGCAGTCCGCCTCCCTGGTACAGGGTGCCCGGCCTGCGCGGGGCGTGGCGCCGTCAGGACGGCGGCGCGCAGCCCAGGGCCAGGCCGGCCACGTCAGGTTGACACTGACTGTACGCCCGTGGTACGTTGCCTATTGCTGGGCTCAGGGGGGCGCGGCCGTGGGGCCCGGGCCGGCGGGGCCGGGACGGACGATGCCGCGTGGCCGCGCCGGCGACTCCCCGCGCCCGCACGGTCCGACGCGTCCCCGCGGTCCGGCATCGTCCCCCCGCTACCAGGGGCGGACGGTCCCTGGCGCCCCCGGAGCTAACATTTCAGGCCGGCTTGCCGACAGAGTGAAGTGGGTCTGTCAAGCCGTTTCAACGAAGGGACGAGCCGGGCCATGGCGTTCGCCCTAGGGATGGGGCTGTCGATCCTGGCGTTTCTTGCCCTGCTGGCGGGGGCGGGCCCTCAGGTTCTCGCCGGCCGGGTCGTAGCCTGGTCGGTGCCCTGGATGCCCAGCGCCGGCGTCAACCTTTCCTTGTACATCGACGGCCTGGCGTGGTTTTTCGGCCTGCTGGTGAGCGGCATCGGCGCGCTCGTCTTCACCTACGCGTCGGCCTACATGCACGGCGCCGAGCGGGTGAACCGCTTCTTCTGGTACCTGCTTTTGTTCATGGTCTCCATGCTGGGCCTGGTACTGTCGGGCAACCTGATCCTGCTGTTCGTGTTCTGGGAACTCACCACCGTCAGCTCTTACCTGCTCATCGGGTTCAACTACGAGCGGCCCGAGGCCCGGGCCGGGGCCCAGCGGAGCCTGGTCGTGACCGTCGTCGGGGGGCTCGGACTCCTGGCCGCGTTCGTGCTGGTGCTGCTGGCCACCGGCAGTCTGGAGGTGGCCGACCTCCTGGCCGACCCGGCGGCCCTGCGGGGCCACCCCTCCTACGGCGCGATCCTGGCGCTCCTGGCGTTTGGCGCCTTCACCAAGTCGGCCCAGTTCCCCTTTCACGTGTGGCTACCGGGGGCCATGGAGGCGCCCACGCCGGTCAGCGCGTACCTGCACTCGGCCACCATGGTCAAGGCCGGGGTCTTCCTGCTGGCCCGCTTTCTGCCCCTGCTGGGCGGAACGCTGCCGTGGCTGCTCGTGGTCGGGCTCACCGGGGTGGCCACCATGCTGGCCGGGGCGTACCTGGCGCTGAGCCAGCGCAACCTGAAGGCGTTTCTGGCCTACACCACCATCGGCCAGCTTGGCGTGCTCACCGGCCTGCTGGGGCTGGGCACGCTCCCGGCGGTGGTGGCGGCCATGGCGCAGACGCTGAACCACGCCCTGTACAAGGGCGCCCTGTTCATGATCGCCGGCAACGTGGAGCATGGGACCGGTACCCGGGACCTGGGCCGGCTGGGCGGGCTGGCCCGCCGGGGGATGCCCCGCACCGCCGCCACCGCCCTGGTGGTTGCCCTCTCCATGGCCGGGCTGCCACCGCTGCTGGGTTTTGTCAGCAAGGAACTCATCCTGGAGGCCGCCTTCGGCCCGGGGGCCCACGGCTGGGCGAGCGCCGTGTTTGTCCTGGGGCTCGGGCTGAACGGCGCCCTCAACCTCGCCGCCGCGGTGGTCCTGGCCTGGGACCTGTTCTTCAGGCGGTCGCGGGTCACGCCGCCGCACCAGCCCCACGAGCCTGGCCGGGCCATGGCGGCGCCGCCGGCGGTGCTGGCCGCCGGGGTGCTGGGTTTCGGGCTCGCGCCGGCCCTGGCCGAGCGGGTGCTTCAGCCTGCCGTCGCCGCCGTGGCGGCCCGGCCCGCTGGCTTTCACCTGGAGCTGTGGCACGGGTTCACGGCCGAACTGGCGGTCGGGCTCCTGGTGATCGCGTCAGGGCTGGTTGCCTACCGCTACCTGGCCCTCCTGGTGGCGCCGGCGCGGGTCTGGCCGCCGGCCCTGCAGCCCATCGGCTGGTACGAGGCCCTGGTGGGGGCGGTTGAGCGGGGCACCAGGCGCCTCAACGACCTGGTGCAGCACCGCCCGCTGCGGCACCACCTGACCGTGGTGCTGCTGGCGGCGGCCGGGTTCCTGTGGGTCACGTTGTTCCTTCACTGGCGGGTGCTGCCCTGGGGCCAGTGGTCCCCGGTGGGCCCGGAGTTTGTGGTGGTGGCGGCGGTCGTCGTCGCCGGAGCCCTTGCCACGACGTTGCTCCGGACCGGTCTGGGCGCCATCCTGTCCCTCGGGGTCGTCGGGTACATGGTGTCCCTGATGTACGTCATCCTCCAGGCGCCCGACCTGGCCCTCACCCAGCTGCTCATCGAGACGCTGACCGTGGTGTTGTTCGTGGCGGTGTTCGCCTTCTTGCCCCGGGCCGCGCTGCGGTGGGCCGGCTCCGGCTACGGGAGCAGGGGCGCCGACCTGGCCGCGGCGGGCCTGGTGGGCGCCGGCGCCGCGGCGCTGGCGCTCCTGGCCGTGACCGAGCCCGTCTTTCCCCGCATTTCCGACTACTTCGTGGCCAACAGCCTGGAACTGGCCGGGGGCAAGAACGTGGTCAACGTGATCCTGGTTGACTTCCGGGGCCTTGACACCATGGGCGAGATCACCGTGCTGGCCATCGCCGCGGCCGGGGTCTTCGCCCTGCTCCGGCTGGGGAAGCGGGGGTCGCAGGGATGACCAGCCTGATCCTGCGGACCGTGGCCCGGGTAAGCCTGCACCTGACCCTCTTGTTCTCCGTCTTTCTCCTGGTGAGCGGGCACAACGCTCCCGGTGGCGGCTTCATCGCCGGCCTGGTGGCCGCCGCGGCCCTGGTGCTGCAGGCCCTGGCCTTCGGGGTGGAGCACGCCCGGCGGATGGTGCCGGTGGACGAAACGGCCCTGGCGGCCCTGGGCCTGTTGCTTGCCGCGGGGACAGGCGTGGCCGCCCTGGTCCTGGGCCAGCCCTTCCTCACCAGCGGCCTTCTCCACCTGGACCTTCCCTTCTGGCCCGAGGTGAAGATCTCCTCGGCGTTCTTCTTTGACCTGGGGGTGTACCTGGTGGTCGTGGGCATGGTGCTGCAGGTCATCTTCGGACTGCGGGAGGCCTGACGGTGGAACTGGTGCTGGCCCTGGTCATCGGCGTCCTGTTCGGGACAGGAACCTTCCTGATGCTCAGGCGGAACCTGATCCGGGTCGTCCTGGGGCTGGGCCTGCTATCCCACGGGGCCAACCTGATGCTGATGGCGGGCGCCGGCGTCCCCCGCGGCCGGGCGCCCATCCTGGGGGCCGGCGCGGGCGCCGTGGTGGACCCGCTGCCGCAGGCCCTGGTGCTGACGGCCATCGTCATCGGTTTCGGCGTCACCGCGTTCTTGCTGGTGCTGGCCTACCGGCACATCGCCACCTTCGGCGACGTGGACGTGCTGGGCACCCCGATGGATCCGGCCCCCGCCCGCGTCCAGGCCCGGGCGGCAGCGGACGGGGAGCGGACGGTCGCGGGCCGGGCCGCGTCCCGGCCGGCCGGCGCTCCGGGCGGGGGAGGTGACTTCCGGTGAGCAGCCCCCTGGTGTTTTTGCCGGTGCTTTTGCCGCTGCTGGGCGGCATCGTCCTGTGGCTGGCGCGCCGCTCGCTGGGGGTGGGCCGCTGGGGGAGCCTGGCGCTGGCCGCCGTGACCCTGGGGGTGGAGGTGGCCCTGCTGGGCCTGGTCCGCGCCCGGGGCGTGCAGGTCATGTTTGCCGGCGGGTGGGTCCCGCCCTTTGGCATCACCCTGGTGGTCGACCTCACGAGCGCCATCATGCTGGTGGTCTCCGGCATCGTCGGCCTCTGCGTGCTGGGCCACGCCGTCCAGACCCTGGACCCCGACCGGGAGCGGCACGGCTTCTACGCGCTCTACCAGTTCCTGTTCATGGGGATCAACGGGGCCTTTGTGACCGGCGACATCTTCAACCTGTTCGTGTTCTTCGAGGTGATGCTGATCGCGTCGTACGCCCTGGTGAGCCTGGGCAGCGAGCCCGGCCAGCTGCGGGGTGGCGTCCACTACCTGGTGACCAACCTGGTCTCCTCCACCCTGTTCGTGGCGGCGGTGGGGACACTCTATGGCCTGGCGGGCACCCTCAACCTGGCCGATCTGGCGGTCAAGGTGGCCCGGGCGCCGGACCCGGCCGTCTTCACCATCCCGGCCGCCGTCTTCATCGTGGTCTTCGGAGTCAAGTCGGCCCTGTTCCCCCTGTATTTCTGGCTACCGGCCTCCTACCCGGCGGCGCCGCTGCCGGTGACGGCGGTCTTTGCCGGCATGCTGACCAAGGTCGGCGTCTACGCCGTGCTGCGCGTGTTCAGCCTGGTCTTCACCCACGACCCGGGCTACCTGCACGCCGCGCTCCTGGTGGTGGCCGGTTTCACCATGCTCCTGGGCGTCCTGGGCGCGGTGGGCTACGACAACTGGAAGCGAATCCTGTCGGTTCACATCGTCAGCCAGGTAGGCTACATGATCATGGGGATCGGCTTTCTTTCGGTGGCCGGGCTGGCGGCCGCCATCTTCTTCATCGTGCACCAGATCTTGGTCAAGACCGCCCTCTTCCTCATCGCCGGCCTGGCCGAGCGGGCCACGGGCGCCTACGACCTGGGCGAGATGGGCGGCCTGGCCGGCCGCTACCCCGTCATGGCCAGCCTGTTCATGGTGGCCGGCCTGTCCCTGGCGGGCGTCCCGCCCCTGTCGGGGTTTTTCGGCAAGTTCCTCTTGATCCGGGCCGGCCTGGCCCAGGGCGAGGTGGCGGTGGTGGCCGTCGCCATCGTGGTGAGCTTCTTCACCCTGTACTCGATGATGAAGATCTGGCGCTACGCCTTCTGGGGCGAGGAAAAGCCGGCCGGGCTCCGGCCGGTGCCGGCCGCCCTCTACCTGCCGGCCGCGGCCCTGGTGGCCTTCTCGGTTGTCCTGGGCCTGGGCGGCGAGGCCCTGCTGGTGCTGAGCCAGCAGGCGGCGGCGCAGCTACTGGACGGGACGGCCTACGTCATGGCGGTGCTGGGTGCCCGGTAGTCCCGGGCCGCAGGGGGTGGGGAAAGTTGAGCCTGTTCCTGCTGAACATCGTGCTTGCCCTGACCTGGGCCTTCCTTACCGGGAACTTCGGGCCGGGCACGCTGCTGGTGGGTTTCGTCCTGGGGCTGATCCTCATCCGGGCCGTGCACCGGCAGTATGCCGACGTCGCCTACGGCCAGCGGGTGGTCCGGCTGCTCGGCTTTGCGGCGTGGTTTCTGGGCCAGCTCATCCGGGCCAACATCGACCTGGCCTACCGGGTGCTCTTCCCCCGCGGCAACCTGGCGCCCCGGGTCATCCGGCTGCCGCTTGCCGCCCGCACCGACGCGGAGATCACCGCGCTGGCCAACCTGATCACCCTGACCCCGGGAACCCTCTCGGTGGACGTGAACGAGGACCGGTCGGCCCTGTTGGTCCACATCATCTTCGCGCCCGACCCGGACGAGGCGGTGCGCCAGCTGAAGCAGGGCCTTGAGCGGCGCCTGCTGGAGGTGACGCGATGAGCGGGCTGGTGGTGTACGCCCTCGCCGCGCTGGGCGTCTCCGCCGGGCTGGCCCTGGCCCGGCTCCTGCTTGGACCCACGGCCCAGGACCGGGTGATGGCTTCCGACGTGCTGGTGACGCACGTGGTGGCGGCCCTGGCCATGCTGGCCATTCTCTTCAGGGACGCCGTCTTCATCGACGGCGTGCTGGTGGTGACCCTGGTAGGGTTCGTGGGCACCGTGGCCTACGCCCAGCTGGTGCAGAGGGGGTAGGGGCGTGGAGACCGTCCTGGCCGGGCTCCTCCTCGTGATCGGCCTGTTCTTCCTGGGCCTGGCCTCGCTCGGGATTCTGAGGCTGCCCGACCTGTTCACCCGGATGCACGCCGCCAGCAAGGCGGCGACGCTGGGCATCACCGGAGCGCTGCTGGCGGCGGCGGTCTGCTTCTCCAGCACGCCGGTGACCACCAAGGTGGTCCTGGCCCTGTTCTTCCAGTTCCTGACCACCCCGGTGGCCACCCACATGATCGCCCTCTCCGCTCGCCGGGCGGGGATCCGTCCCTGGGAGGCCGAGGCGGCGCGGCCGGCCGGGCCCGAGGGGGAAGCCGGCTGAACCGGGACGGGGCGCCGTCGGTGACCGGCGGTGTCGCAATTCCGGGCACCGCCGGCGACCCATTCTGACATCCGGTCCCCCCTGCCTGTCTCTAAAATGGCGGTACGACCCCGATTCTCCCCCCAGAGAACGGTGACCGGATCGTGCTCCGACTTGCCATCGGAGCCCTGCGTTCCGCCCCCCGGCAGCCGGACCCGGCACCTCGCCGGGCGCCGGCTACCCGGTCCCGGCCCCGACGCCGGAGGCGGCGGGCCCGGGCGGACCGCGCGCTCCTCTGGTTTCCAAGGGGTGCCTGGCCCTTGGCCGCCTGTGGCTACCTCCTGGGCCGGGCGGCGCTGCCCGGCGGGCTGAGCCCGTTCGCGATGGGTTTCTTTGGTGCCACCCTGGGCCTGAGGCGCCGGAGCGCCCCGGCGGTGGCGCTGGCCACGGGACTGGGCGCGCTGGCGCGGGGCTGGCCGGCCATGGCGGGCCTGCTTGCCGGGGCCGGCCTGGTCGTCCTCTTGTGGGCGCTGTGGCGCCGGCTGCGGGGCGAGCCCGGGCCACTTTCCACCGCGGGCCTGGTGGGGCTGGGAGCCATGACCGCCCGGCTCGCCGGGGGCACGGCCGGCGGGGTCACCCCTTACGACCTGGTGGCGTCGGCTTTCGACGGGGTGCTGGCGGCCGGGCTGTACCGGCTCTTCGGGCTCGGGGTCCTGGCCCTCTCGGTCCCGCCGGCGCCGGCCCGCCGGGCTGGGGCCGAGCCCGTCGCCCTGGCGGCCCTGGCCGGCGGGGCGCTGCTCGGGTGCGCCGGCCTCCGCCTGGCCGGGGTGCCCCTGGGTAGCGTGGCGGCGGGCGCCGTGTCGGCCGGCCTGGCCCTGCTGGTGGGACCCGCTGCCGGCGCGGCCGGGGGCGTGCTGGCCGGGGCGGCGGCCTCGCTGGCCGGCGGACTGGCCCCGGTTCCGGGGAAGGCGGCGGCAATCGTGGGCGCCGAGGGCCTGGCGGGGCTTCTGGCCGGGGCCTTCCGCGAACTGGGGCGGCCGGGCGTCTTCGGCGGCTACCTCGGCGTCAGGCTGGCCATGGCCGTGCTCGATCCGGCGCTGGCCGGGCCGGGGCTGGTGGGCGCCGCGGCCGGTGCCGGACTCCTGCTCGCGCTTCCCCGGCGGTGGCTTCGAACCGCCCGCGTGTGGCTCTCCGGGTGGCGCGTCGGACCACCGGCACCTGAGCTGGCCGCGCCGGCCAGGGACGGGCCGGCTGCGCGGCTGGCCGCCCTGGCCGAAGTGTGCCGGGAAGCCGCCGCGACCGCTGACCCCGAGCCGGCCGAGGCGGGCGAGGTGCCACGCCCGTCCGAGCAGGTCAAGGTTGTCTCCCGCCGGCTCTGCCGCGGGTGTCCCCGCTACCAGCACTGCTGGGAAGAACACCTGCCCGAGGTCTACCCCGGCGCGGTCAGGCTCCTGGAGAGCCTGCAGGCCCAGGGGACGGTGGACGTCCCGGACGGGCTGCGGCGGCACTGTCGCTACCTTGACGACTTCGTTCACGAGGCCCGGCAGGTGGCGGAACTCGGGGCTCTGGAGCGGCGCAACCGCCGGGCCGTGGCGGAAGTGCGGCTGAAGCTCCGGGCCCAGCTGGACGGGATCGGCCAGGTCCTGGCCGGCCTGGCCAACGAGATGATCGCCGGGTCCGGCGACAGCTCGCCGGACACCGTCGTGGCCAGCCGGCTGCGGGACGCCGGCCTGCCGCTGGAGCGGGTCCAGACCCGAAGGGGTCCCACCGGCCGGGTGGCCCTGGTGGTGACCAGACCGCCGTGCGACACCGGCGACGAGTGCCGCACGGTGGTCGCCAGCGAGGCCGGGGAAGCGGCCGGGGTCGAGCTGGCCATGGCCGAACCGCACTGTACCTGGCGACTGGGCGCGCCGACCTGCAGCTTCACCCTGAGCCCCCGGCCCCGGCTGGGCTATGCCGTCGGGGCAGACCAGGCACCCAAGGCCGGGCAGCAGGTCTGCGGCGACTCCTACCGGGTCCTGGAGTCAGAAGACGGGCGGCTGCTGGTGCTTCTGTCCGACGGGATGGGGTCGGGCGGCCCGGCGGCGGCCGAGAGCCGGCGCCTGGTGTCGCTGGTGGAACGGCTGTGGCGGGCGGGGCTGCCGCCCGACGCCATCCTCCGTCTGGTCGACGCCGGGCTGGCCGGCGGGCCGGGCCGCGAGACGTTTGCCACGGTCGACCTGGCCGTGTGCGACCTGGTGACCGGACGGGCGGAGGTGGTCAAGCGGGGCGCCGCCCCCAGCTACCTGGTGACCGCCCGGGGGATCAGGGCGCTGCGGTCGGCCGCGCTGCCCGTCGGGGTCGTCGCCGGTGCCGAGGCGACGACCCGCGAGTTCGACGTGGCGCCCGGTGACCTGCTGGTACTGGCCACCGACGGGCTGTGGTGCCCCGGACAGGTTCCCGGTTCGGGTAAAGACCGGGTCAGGCGCAGGCTGGAAGAGGCCCGCGACCGGGAGCCGGCGGCCCTGGCCCGGTTGCTGGTGCAGGAGTGCCGGGCCGGCGGCGGCCCGCAGGATGACGCCACCGTCGTGGTGGTCGGGTTCACGGTCCGGGAGGCCGCCCAGGGATGACGGTGATCCACGGGGCCGGAGGTGTTCCTCCCCCAACCCAACCTGGAGCGCGGTCAGCACCGCGCTCATCTTTTTGGCGCCTCTGGCGCAACGCCGCCCGCCCGGTGGCCGCCGGCCCGGGCCGGTCGCCCCGGCGCCCGGACGTCAGCCGCCGGCCCGGCGCTGGCTCAGGTCCCCGGGCATGGTGTACCGTAGAGGTGGACCCGACCTGACGCGCGCATGGGAGGTACGGACCGTGGGGGGCTCCCGGGCGTCCCCGCTCCTCGACACGGTGCGCAGGACCATCCAGCGCCACGGCATGTTCCGCCCCGCCGGACCGGTCGTCGTCGGCGTCTCCGGAGGCCCGGACTCGGTCTGCCTCCTGCACGCCCTCTGGCGGCTCAGGGCCGAACTCGGGCTGGAGCTGGTGGTGGGCCACCTCAATCACGGTTTCAGGCCCGAGGCGGCGGCGGAGGCGGCCTTCGTGGCCGAGCTTGCCGGAAGCCTCGGCGTCCCCGCCGTGGTGGAAGAGGCCGACGTGCCCGCGCTGTCCCGCCGGCTCCGGTTGTCGGCTCAGGTGGCCGCCCGCCGCGCCAGGCTCGAGTTTCTGGGCCGGGTGGCCCGGGAGCGGGACGCGGCCTGGGTGGCGCTGGGCCACCAGCGGGACGACCAGGCCGAGACGGTGCTCATGTGGTTCTTGCGGGGCACCGGCCTGGACGGGCTGGCGGGGATTCCGCCCGTCCGGCGCGACGGCGGTGCCGGCGTCTGGCTGGCCCGCCCCCTGCTGGAGGTGGACCGCGCCGCCATCGAGGCCTACTGCCGCGCCGAAGGCCTCCAGCCCCGCCGGGACCCGTC
This sequence comes from Symbiobacterium thermophilum, assembly GCA_020725105.1. Taxonomy (GTDB): domain Bacteria; phylum Bacillota; class Sulfobacillia; order DYFQ01; family DYFQ01; genus DYFQ01. Next base: position 25,876 of record DYFQ01000023.1, on the reverse strand, counting down.
CAACCGCAGGCTCACCTACACGCGGAACCGGATCCGCCTGGCGCTCGTTCCCCTTCTGGAGCGGGAGTACCAGCCCGGCCTGCGGTCCCGCCTGGCGGCCCTGGCCGACGCCGTGCGGGGAGACCGGGCGTTGCTGGAACAGCTGACCGACGAGGCGTGGGCTCAGGCCCTGCTTTCCCACGAACCGTCCGCGGTGACCCTCTCGGTACCGGTGCTTGTTGATCTGCCGCCGGGCCTCCGCCGCAGGGTCCTCCGGCGGGCGGCCGGGCTGGTCAGGGCGGCCTGGACGCCGCCCCTTTCCCGGGTGGACGCGGCCCTGGACCTGCTGCAGCCGGAGGGGGCGGGTTGCACCGTGGAACTGGGCGCGGGGGTGCTTGTCCGGCGGGAAGCCGGCCGGCTGCACGTGACGACCGCCCCTCGGGACAAGGTCCGGCCGTATGCCTACGCCCTGCCGGTCCCCGGCTCGGTGAACGTGGTGGAAGCCGGCGTCCGGATCACCGCCCGGCTGGTGCCGGCCGGCGAGGTCCGCCGGGCCGGCCTTCACCTTGTCGAGGGGGGAGCCCTTGACTATAATAAGGTAGCCCTACCCCTGGAGGTCCGCAACCGACGCCGCGGTGACCGGTTTGTTCCGCTGGGCATGACCGGCTCCAAGAAACTCAAGGACTTTCTCATCGGCCTGAAGGTACCCAGGTCGGCAAGGGATCGGCTGCCGCTGGTGACGGCCGGGGGCCAGGTGGTCTGGGTGGCGGGTTACCGCATCGACGACCGGGTCAAGGTGGGCCCGGACACCCGTACCGTCCTCGTTCTGGAACAGACCCCGCTTGGCGAGCCGACGTCCCGGGCCGGCGGCGACCTTGCAGCGCCGACCGAATAGGTTTGAGCAGGTGGACCTGGGTCACCCGGTTTGTCCTGGTGCTCCCGGCATGGTAGAATGGATTGCCCCGAGCCGCCCGAGCCTGGTGCGGGCGGGTGAGAGGAGGAACCCTGGGTGCCCAGGATCTTCCGAAGCCTGACATTCTATCTACTGCTGCTGTTTCTCACCATCTCGGTGGCCAATTACTTCTCTTCCCAGAGCCAGCAGCGGCAGGAGATTCTCTATAACGAATTCAAGGCCTGGGTCGAGCAGGGCGCCGTCCGGGAAGTCCGCTTCGTTGAGCGCACCGGCCTGGTGACCGGGTCCGCCGTGTTCAACGGTGAGAAGCGGGAGTTCAAGACCTCGATTCCCCAGAGCGGGACCGCGCCCGCCGAGATCTACTCGCTGCTCGAAGCCAAGGGCGTGCAGATGACCTTCTTGCCTCCTCCCGAGCCTCCGTGGTGGACCGCCCTGCTCACGACGATGCTGCCCATCCTGCTGGTGGTCGGCGCCTTCTTCTTCATCATGCAGCAGAGCCAGGGCGGCGGGAACCGCGTCATGCAGTTCGGCAAGTCCCGGGCCAAGCTGCACGCCGACGACCGCCGGCGGGTCACCTTCCAGGACGTGGCCGGCATTGACGAGGTCATCGAGGAGCTTCGGGAGATCGTCGACTTCCTGAAGCACCCCAAGCGATACCTGGAACTCGGAGCCAGGATTCCCAAGGGCGTGCTGCTCATGGGACCGCCCGGCACCGGCAAGACGCTGGTGGCGCGGGCGGTGGCCGGCGAGGCCGGCGTTCCCTTCTTCAGTATTTCCGGCTCGGACTTCGTCGAGATGTTTGTCGGCGTCGGCGCGTCACGGGTGCGCGACCTCTTCGAGCAGGCCAAGAAGAACGCGCCCTGCATCGTGTTCATCGACGAGATCGACGCCGTCGGCCGCCAGCGGGGCGCCGGCTACGGCGGCGGCCACGACGAGCGGGAGCAGACCCTCAACCAGTTGCTGGTGGAGATGGACGGGTTCGGGATCAACGAGGGCATCATCGTCATGGCCGCCACCAACCGGCCCGACGTCCTCGACCCGGCACTGCTGCGGCCGGGGCGGTTCGATCGGCAGATCGTCATCGACCGGCCGGACCTGGTGGGCCGGGAGGCCATCCTGAAGGTCCACGCCCGCAACAAGCCGCTCGACCAGGACGTGGACCTGAAGGTGCTGGCCCGCCGGACCCCCGGCTTCACCGGTGCCGACATCGAAAACCTGATGAACGAGGCGGCACTTCTCGCGGCCCGTCGGCGCAAGAAGAAGGTCGGCATGGCCGAGATGGAGGACGCCATCGACAAGGTCCTGGCCGGGCCCGAGCGCAAGAGCCGGGTCATGTCGGAGAAGGAGCGGCGGATGATCGCCTTCCACGAGGCGGCCCACGCCCTGGTGGCCAAGCTCTTGCCCCACACCGACCCGGTGCACAAGGTGTCCATCATCCCCCGGGGCGCGGCCCTGGGGTACGTGCTGCAACTGGCGGAGCAAGACCGGTACCTCATCACCAAGAACGAGATCCTGGACCGGATCACCGTCGCCCTGGCTGGCCGGGCCTCGGAGGAACTGGTCTTCGGCGAGTTGACCTCCGGCGCCCACGACGACCTGGAGAAGGTCACCAAGATGATCCGGCGGATGATCACCGAGTTCGGGATGTCTGAAAAACTCGGGCCGCTGACCTTCGGCACCAAGCAGGACCTGGTCTTCCTCGGCCGCGACATCGCCCGCGACCGCAACTACTCCGAGGAAGTGGCGGCCGCCATCGACCAGGAAGTCAGGACCGTCGTCAACCAGTGCTACACCAAGGCGCGCCAGGTGCTCGTCGAGCACCGGGAGAGCCTGGACCGGATCGCCGCGGCCCTCATGGAGCGGGAAACCCTCGAGGGCCACGAGGTGGAGCAGCTGCTCTCCGGCGAACTGGCCCCGGCGGCCGCGGGCGCCCCCCAGCCGGTGGGGGCGCAGGCGGCCGAGGCGCCGGCCAAGGGCCGCGCGCCGAGGAAGGAGAAGCCGGAGACGGGACCGCTCAAGCCGGTGACCGTACAGGAGTAGCTGGCCCCGGGGCCCGACCCGGCGGCCGGTGAAAGGCGAGCCGCGCCCCAGGTGCGGCTCGCTTCCGCTGGAGGAGGGCTGAGGTGGCTGTCGGAGTATCCCGACCGCAGGTGCTGTGCCCGGATTGCCTCCGGCGCAGGGTCCCGGCGGCCGTCCGCCGGGTCCTCGGGACTCTTGAGGACGCGGGCTGGCAGGCCTACCTCGTAGGCGGCTGCGTCAGGGACCTGCTCCGGGACGTGGGCCCCAAGGACTGGGACGTTGCCACCGACGCCCGCCCCGAAGCCGTCATGGCGCTTTTCCCCCGGGTCCGGCCCACCGGTATCGCCCACGGCACGGTCACCGTGCTCACCAGGGGCGGCCCGGTGGAGGTGACCACCTTTCGGGTGGAGGAGGCTTACACCGACCACCGCCACCCCGACGCCGTGCGCTTCGTGGCGGAGATCGAGGCCGACCTGTCCCGGCGGGACTTCACCATCAACGCCATGGCCCTGGACTCCGGCGGCCGGCTGGTAGACCCCTTTGGCGGGCTTGAGGACCTGCTGATCCACCGGCGGGTCCGGGCGGTGGGCGACCCCGAAAGCCGCTTCCGCGAGGACGCGCTGCGCCTGCTGCGGGCGGTGAGGTTCGCGGCCGAACTCGACCTGGAAATCGACCCCCAGACGCTGGCCGCCGTCGGGCCCAACGCCTCGCTGTTGACCCACGTGTCCGCCGAGCGGGTCCGCGACGAGTTCAGCCGGATCGTCACCTCCAGGGCCCCCGGCCGGGCGCTGGAGGTCATGCGCCAGACGGATCTCCTGGCCCAGTTCCTGCCGGAACTCCTGGAAGGGGTGGGGGTCGAGCAGAACATCCACCACCGGTACGACGTGTGGACCCACGCGCTCCTGTCGGTGGCCAACACCCCGCCCCGGCTGGAATTGAGGCTGGCGGCGCTCCTGCACGACGTGGCCAAGCCTCGCTGCCTGGTGGTGGAGAACGGCGAGCGCCACTTCTACCACCACGAGGTGGTGGGGGCGCACCTGACCCGGTCGGTGCTCCGCCGGCTGCGCTACCCGACCGCCGTCATCGACCGGGTGGTCCACCTGGTCAGGCGCCACATGGACCTGCACCACCAGCGGGACATGTCCGACGCGGCCGTGCGCCGGCTCGTCCGCCGGATCGGCCTGGAGCACCTGGACGACCTCCTGGTCTTGCGGCGGGCCGACCGCATCGCTTCAGGCAACAAGCCGGGGGCCGTCTCCCGGGGGACCAGGCGGCTTCTGGAGCGGATCGACCGGGTTCTGGCCGAGGACGCGGCCTTTGGCCTGAAGGACCTGGCCGTCGACGGTCACGACGTGATGCGGGTGGCGGGGATCGGCCCGGGGCCGGCCGTCGGGCGGATCCTCAACGCGCTCCTCGAAGCGGTGCTGGATGACCCGGGGCTCAACACCCGGCCGGCGCTGGAAGACCTGGTCCGCCAGTACGCCCGGGCGCTGGAGCGGGGCGAAGCGCTGCCCCGCCCGGCCCCTGAACCCGCCGAGGCCGCTGAATCCGCCACGGCCGCCGCGGGCCCGGACCCGGGTCGGGAAGGGAGGGACGACCACGCATAAAGAGCAGGACCGGGCTCGAACCGAAGCGCGCCGGGCCGCCGAGGTGGTCAAGACCCGGGTAGGGCTCATCGTCGTCCCGGTGGTCACGTATACCTGGACCCTCGTGGCTCGCGGCCGGTCCGAGGGCAGCCGGAGGCCGGGCACCCCGGCGGCCCGCGGCTGATCTCTGGTTAACTCCGGCCGGTGAACGCCTGCAGCACGAGTCCTGCTGTAACAGGAATTGCCATTCGGGCGTCGAAGGACGGAGCATCTTGATCGGGTCACTGGCGCCACTCCGCGGCCGGCCGCCGGCTGTCCGCAACGCCAGGGGGCCTGGGCGGGAGGGCGTCGGGTGGCCGTGGCGGCGGAGACAGATAAGGACGGCAGTGTCGGCTACCTGACCATCCTGGCCCGGCGCAACTTCCTTGTTCTCTGGCTGGCGGCGGCCGTCGCCCGGCTGGGAGACAACCTGACCCGGGTCGGGGTCTACGTCCTGGCCCTGGAGGTAGGCGGGGCCCAGGCGGCGGCGGTGGGCTGGGTCACCGTGGCCTACGTCGCCCCGTGGGCTTTCGGCCCCTTTTCCGGCGTCCTGGTGGACCGGTGGGACAAGCGGCGCACGCTGATCGCCTGCGACCTGGTGCGGGCCGCGCTGGTGCTGGGGCTGATCTTCAGCCCGTCCCTGCTGCTGGCCTACGGCATCCTGTTCCTGGTCACGCTGGTTCAGACCGTCGCCCGGCCCGCCTTCGCCGCCACCGTCCCCGAGACCCTGGAGGGCCGCGAGCAGATCCACGCCGGCTCGCTGTTCCTGCACTTCACCGACTTCCTCATGGACGTGCTGGGCTTCGCCGCCGCCGCCGCCATCGTCCGCTTCGTGGGCGTCCAGGTGACCTTCGGGTTGAACGCCCTGACCTACGGCATCTCTGCCCTGCTCCTGCTGGGCCTGGCGCTGAAGCTGGCGGCCCGGCCCCGCCCGCGGGGCCTCCGCGGGGCCCTTGACGACCTGCTGGGCGGGCTGCGGTACCACGCTCAGAACCCGACGGTGCTGTCGCTGCTGGTGGTGATGGCCGCGGCCGCCGTGGCCCTGGGCGCCGTCAACACCCTCCTGGTGGTGGCCATCAAGGAACTGCTGGGCATGGATCCCTTCTGGTTTGGCATCTTCCTCTCCATCCAGGGGGTGGCGATGACGCTCACGACCTTTGTCATCGGCAGGTACGGCCAGCGCTTTCCCAAGCCCTGGATCATCATGCCGGGGTTCCTGCTGGCGGGGCTGTCCGTGGTTCTCCTCGGACTCAACCGCAGCCCGGCGGTGGCCATGGGTCTTTACTTCCTGGTGGGGGTGTCCAACGCGGCGTTCTTCCCGACCTCGGTGGCCTGGATCCAGCAGATCACCCCGCTCGAGGTCCGGGGCCGGGTGTTTGCTTTCCGTCTCAGCGTCACCCTTCTGATCATGGCCGCGTCCGCCGCCATGGCCGGTCCCCTGGCCGACGCCGTCGGCACCGGGCCGGCCCTGGTGCTCATGGGGTTCGTCGGCGCCAGCCCGGGGATCTTCGGCCTCTTCCTCCCGGGCATCCGGGAAGCGGCGTGGCCCATATGCCGCCCCGCCCCGGGCGCGGCGGGAGCGGACGCAGGGCCCCCGGCCGCGTCCGGCGGCTGAGCCGGGCGTCAGCCCACCACTGGCTCCGGCGAACCCCGACCTGGACGACCTCCGCCCGCGTGAGTCGCGGGCCGGTGCTGACCAGCACCACCGTCTCGGCCCCTTCCCTCCGAGGGGCGCGGCAGGAATCCCCTGGCCCAGCGGGAAGGCTAAGGGGGCCGGGCGGATTCCCTTGACCTGAAGGGGGTGGCCGCCCGGTCAAAGGAGGCCATGGACGTCGTCTGGGTAGACGGTCAATCGCTCACCCTGGCCGGGGTCGTGGCCGTGGCCCGCGGCCGGGTCCCCGCCCGGCTGGCGCCGGCCGCCCGGGACGCGGTGGCGCGCTCACGCGACCAGGTGACGACCCTGGTGGCCGCCGGGGAGCCGGTCTACGGCATCACCACCGGCGTCGGCCGGCTGGCCGAGGTGGTCATCTCGGCCGAGGAGAGCCGCGAACTGCAGCACAACCTCCTGGCAAGCCACGCGGCGGGCGTCGGCCGGCCGATGGACAGAGACGCCGCCCGGGCGCTGGTGCTCCTGCGGGCCAACGCGCTGGCCCGGGGGCACTCGGGCGTACGGCCGGAACTCGTCGAGCATCTCCTGGAACTGGTCAACCGTGACGTGTGCCCGGTCGTCCCCGAGCAGGGGTCGCTGGGGGCGTCGGGTGATCTGCAGCCCCTGGCCCACATGGCCCTGGTCCTCGTCGGCGCCGGCGAGGCATGGGTCGGCGACCGCCGCCTGCCGGGCGGCCGGGCCCTGGCCGAGGTGGGGCTGGCGCCCGTTTCCCTCGAGGCCAAGGAGGGACTGGCGCTGATCAACGGCACCCAGTTCATGACCGCCGTGGGCGGCCTGGCGGCCTGGGACGCCGGGGTGGTACGCCGGACCGCCGACGTGGCCGCCGCCCTCACCGCCGAGGCCTGGCGAGGCATCGCCGCCGCGTACGACCCCCGGCTCCACGCCGTCCGGCCCCACCCGGGCCAGACGGCCGTGGCTTCCAACCTCCGGCGGCTGCTGGAGGGGAGCCGGTCGGTGAGCCGGCCGGGGGAGTTGCGGGTCCAGGACCCCTACTCCCTGCGGTGCGTCCCGCAGGTGCACGGGGCGGTTCGCGACGCGCTGGCCTTCACCGCCGTGAGTCTCGAGCGTGAGATCAACGCGGCCACCGACAACCCGCTGCTCTTCCCCGAGGCCGGGGTGGTGCTGTCGGGCGGGAACTTTCACGGCCAGCCCGTGGCGGTCGCCCTGGACTTGCTGGCGGTGGCCCTGGCCGGGCTCGGCAACATGGTGGAACGCCGCGTGGACCGCCTGACCAACCCGGAACTGTCCGGGCTGCCCCCGTTCCTGGTGCCCCGGGGCGGGCTGCACTCCGGGCTCATGCTGGCCCAGTACACCGCGGCCGCCCTGGCGGCCGAGAACAAGCTCCTGGCGGCCCCGGCCAGCGTGGACTCGATCCCCGTCTCCGCGAACCAGGAAGACCACGTGTCCATGGGGGCCGCGGCGGCGCGCAAGGCCCGCGACGCCGTGAGAAACCTGGCCCACCTGGTGGGCATCGAACTCCTCTGCGCCTGCCAGGCCCTGGACCTGCGCTATCCCAAGGGTCTCGAGGCCTGGCTGGGCAAGGGGACGCTCGCCGCCTACCGGGCCTTCCGCGAGCGGGTGGCCTTCCTTGACGCCGACCGCGAGCTGGGGCCCGACCTGGAGGCGGCCGGGCGGCTGGTGCTTGAAGGCCGGGTCCTGGCGGCCGCGGAGGCCGCCGTGGGGCCCCTCGACTGAACCAGACTCCGCGAGCCGTGGATGCTGGACCCAGACCCCGTCGGGGAGGTGACGCCGGTGTCGAACCGGCCCTCCGGACCGGTCAGGGCGCCCCGGGGAACCAGCCTCTCGTGTAAGGGCTGGCCCCAGGAGGCCGCCCTCCGGATGCTCCTGAACAACCTGGATCCCGAGGTGGCGGAGAAGCCCGACGAACTCGTCGTCTACGGTGGCACCGGACGGGCCGCCCGCGACTGGGAGGCCTTCGGTGCCCTGGTGTCGGCCCTCAGGGACCTGGAGGGTGACGAGACCCTCCTGGTCCAGTCGGGAAAGCCGGTCGGGGTGTTCCGGACCCACCCGTGGGCGCCCCGGGTGCTCATCGCCAACAGCCTGCTGGTTCCCGCCTGGGCCAACTGGGAGACCTTCTGGGAACTCGAACGGCAGGGCCTCACCATGTACGGCCAGATGACCGCCGGGAGCTGGATCTACATCGGCACCCAGGGGATCATCCAGGGCACCTACGAGACCCTGGCCGCCGCGGCCCGCCGGCACTTCGGCGGGAGCCTGAAAGGCCGGTGGGTGCTCTCGGCCGGCCTGGGAGGCATGGGCGGCGCCCAGCCCCTGGCCATCACGATGAACGAAGGGGTCGCGCTGGTGGTGGAGGTCGACGAACGGCGGCTCCGCCGCCGCCTTGACCGGGGCTTCTGCGACGCCATGACCCGCGACCTGGACGAGGCCCTGCGTCTGGTGGACGACGCCCGTTCGCGTGGCACCGCCCTTTCGGTGGGCCTGCTGGGCAACGCGGCCGACGTCTATCCCGAACTCGTGCGCCGGGGCCTGGTACCGGACGTGGTCACCGACCAGACCCCCGCCCACGACCCCCTGTCGTACGTCCCGGCCGGCCTGTCGGTCCCGGAGGCCGACGCCCTGCGGCGGGAGGATCCCCGGGACTACGCGGCCCGGGCCATGGCGTCGATGGCCGCCCACTGCCAGGCCATGGTCGACTTCCGGGCCCGGGGGGCGGTGGTCTTCGACTACGGCAACAACCTCCGGGCCCAGGCCCACCGGGCGGGGGTCGCCGACGCCTTCTCCTACCCGGGGTTCGTGCCCGCCTACATCCGGCCCCTCTTCTGCGAGGGCAGGGGCCCCTTCCGCTGGGTGGCCCTCTCGGGGGACCCGGCGGACATCCACCGCACCGACCAGGTGATCCTGGACGAGCTGGCCGACAACGAGCCGCTGGTGCGCTGGATCAGGCTGGCCCGGGAAAAGGTGCCGTTTCAGGGACTGCCGGCCCGCATCTGCTGGTTAGGCTACGGGGAGCGGGCCAGGATCGGCGGCACCTTCAACGACCTGGTCCGGCGGGGCGAGTTACGGGCGCCCATCGTCATCGGCCGGGACCACCTGGACGCCGGGTCGGTCGCCTCGCCGTACCGGGAGACCGAGGGCATGCGGGACGGCTCCGACGCCATCGCCGACTGGCCGGTGCTGAACGCGCTGGTGAACACGGCCGCCGGCGCTACCTGGGTCGCGGTGCACCACGGCGGCGGGGTGGGCATCGGCTACTCGCTGCACGCGGGCATGGTGGTGGTGGCCGACGGCACCGCCGACGGCGGGGCCCGGCTGGAGCGGGTGCTCACCACGGACCCCGGCACCGGCATCATGCGCCACGCCGACGCCGGGTACCCCGAGGCGCTGGCCGCCGCCCGGCGCCACGGGCTGAAGCTCCCCATGGCCCGCACCGCGCCCGGCGGGCCCGCCGGGCGCGCCGGGAGGTGAAGGCCGTGCCCGCGCTGGTCGAGTGTGTGCCCAACTTCTCCGAGGGGCGGCGCGCCGAGGTCATCGAGGCCCTGGCGGCGGCCGTCCGCGAGGTGCCGGGGGTCCAGGTGCTCGACGTCCACCGGGACCCCGACCACAACCGGTGCGTCGTCACCTTTGTCGGGGAGCCCCGGGCGGCGGCCGAGGCGGCCTTCCGGGCCACCGCCAGGGCCAGGGACCTGATCGACCTCACCCGGCACCAGGGCGAGCACCCCAGGATCGGCGCCACCGACGTCATCCCCTTCGTGCCCCTTTTCGGGCTGGAGATGGCCGACGCGGTGGCCCTGGCCCGGGAACTCGGTCGGCGGATCGCCAGCGAACTGAACATTCCGGTGTACCTCTACGAGGCGGCGGCCACCCGGCCCGACCGCAGGAACCTGGCCGACATCCGCCGCGGCGAGTTCGAGGCCCTGCGGGAGACCATCGCCACCCCCGAGCGCCGGCCCGACTTCGGCCCCCCGGCCGTGCATCCCACCGCCGGCGCGACGGTGGTGGGCGCCCGGAAGCCCCTGGTGGCGTACAACGTGAACCTGGGCACCGGCGACGTCAAGCTGGCCCGGGCCATTGCCCGGGCCGTGCGGGGTTCCTCGGGCGGCCTGGTGAACGTCAAGGCCCTGGGTCTCCGGCTGGGAGATCGGGGCATCGCGCAGGTGTCGATGAACCTGGTGGACACCGAAGCGACCCCCATCTACCGCGCGGTGGAACTGGTCCGGGTCGAGGCCCGCCGCCACGGGGTGCCGGTCATCGGCTCCGAGGTGGTGGGGCTGGTGCCGGCCGCCGCCCTGATCGAGGCCGCCCGATACTATCTCGGGCTTGAGGGCTTCCGCGACGATCAGGTGCTTGAGCTGCGCCTGCTGGAGGCGCTGCGGGCCGGGGCGGAAGGCACGGGGACCGGAGGGTCGGGGGAGGCACCCGGCCGGTGACGCCCCCGCCAACCCTGCTGGTCACCCACGCCACCGAACTGTGTACCGTGGCGGGCTCGAGCCGGACGCCCAGAACCGGTTCTGCCCTGGCCGACCCGGGCCGGATCCGAGACGGGGCGGTGGCCGTCGCCGGCGACACCATCCTGGCCGTGGGGCCCACCGACCGCGTGCTGGCGGATTTCCCCCCCGGCCCCGACACCCGGGTCCTGGACGCCAGCGGCCGGGTGGTGCTCCCGGGACTGGTGGACCCCCACACCCACCTGGTCCACGCCGGCAGCCGGGAGGGCGAGTTCGTCCAGCGGTTGCAGGGCCGGTCGTACCTGGAGATCCTGGCGGCCGGAGGGGGTATCCTGGCCACGGTGGCGGCCACCAGGGCGGCGTCGGCCGCGAGCCTGGAAGTGGCCGCCCGGGCCGCGCTTGACCGGATGCTGGTTCACGGCGCCACCACGGTGGAGGCCAAGAGTGGCTACGGCCTGACCCTGGCCGACGAGGTGAAGCAACTGCGGGTCGTCGCCAACCTTGACCGAAGCCACCCGGTGGACCTGGTGCCTACCTTTCTGGCGGCGCATGCCGTCCCTCCCGAGTTCCGGGGCCGGCGGAGCGACTACGTCAGGCACGTGGTGGAAGCCATGCTGCCCGCCGTCGCCGGGCTGGCCGAGTTCTGCGACGTCTTCTGCGAGACCGAGGTCTTTCCGGTGAGCGACGCCCGCGAGATCCTGGCGGCCGGCCGGCGGCTGGGGCTCCGGCCCAAGCTGCATGCCGACGAACTCGGGCCCTCGGGCGGTTCCGCGCTGGCGGCCGAACTCGGCGCCACCAGCGCCGACCACTGCATTCACACGCCGGCCGAGGTGATGCCGAGGCTGGCCGCCGCCGGCGTGGTGGTGGTGCTTCTGCCGGGCACCAGCTTCACCCTGGGCGCCCGCCGCTGGGCACCCGCCCGGGCGTTCGTGGCGGCCGGGGTCCCGGTGGCCCTGGCCACGGACTACAACCCGGGCACCTCGCCCGTCGACTCCATGGTGCACGTGATGGGTATCGCCTGCCGCGGGCTGGGGCTGACGCCGGCCGAGGCCATCAGCGCGGCCACCATCAACGCCGCCCACGCCGTGGGCCGGGCGGGCAAGGTGGGCAGCCTGGAACCGGGGAAGCAGGCCGACCTGGTGGCCTTCGATGCGCCGTCGGCCGACGCCATCCCCTACTACTTCGGCTCCAACCGGGTGGACTGGGTGATCAAGGCAGGGCGGGTGGTGGTTTCCGGGGGCCGCCTGGTTCAGGCGGCCGGGCGCGAGGGAGGTTCAAACGGTGGCGGCTGACGAGGAGGGGAAGGCGGCCAAGCCCCCGCCAAGCCCCCTGTATGACCGGAAGGTGCTCTGGTTTCTGCTGCTGGGGGCCATCGCCGGGGTGGCCACGCGCCTGGCCTGCACGCCGGCGGCCGGGTGAAAGGGAGGACCTTGACTGCTGATGACGCCGGAGAGAGGAGTACCAGAAACAGCGAATGCCGTCGCCTGGCCTCAGCGGCCGCTGGGTGATTTCTGCCAGGCGCTGGGGGAAGCGAGGCCGGTGCCCGGCGGCGGCTCGGCGGCGGCCGCCGCGGGGGCCATGGCCGCCGGCCTGGTGGCCAAGGTCCTGCGTCTCACCATCGGGCGCGAGCGGTTCAGGGACGTCGGCCCGCGGCTGGAACCGGTGCTGCCCCGCGCCGGTGCCCACCAGAGCCGGTTTCTCGAACTGATCGACGAGGACAGCCGCGCCTTCGAGGCCGTCATGGCGGCCTACCGGCTCCCCAGGGGCACCGACGCGGAGCGGTCCGAGCGGGCCGCCGCCGTCGAGCGGGCACTCGTTGGCGCGGCCGGGCCGCCCCTGGAAGTCGCCCGGCTGGCGGTCCAGGTCATGGCCGACGCCCGGCTGGCGGCTGAGCTGGGCAACCCCAGCGCCGCCTCCGACGCCAGGACCGGTTATTACCTGGCCCGGGCGGCGTATGGCGGCGCCCGGGCCAACGTGGCCGTCAACCTGGCCGGGCTGGAGAACCAGGCGGCCGGCGACGGCATCCAGCGGGAACTGGCCACCGTGGACGCGGCTTACCAGGCCCTGGAGCAGGGAGGCTAGCCAGGTGGCCAGCCCGCCTCTTGACGTGGACGGCCGGGTCTTTCACTTCGGCAGCCGGACCTACGTGATGGCCGTGTTGAACGTGACGCCCGACTCCTTTTCCGACGGCGGGCGGTACCTGGACCCCGAAGCGGCGGTGGCCCAGGGGCTGGAACTGGCCCGCCAGGGAGCCGACCTGATCGACGTGGGCGGTGAGTCCACCAGGCCCGGGGCCACGCCGGTCCCGGCCCGGGAGGAGTTGCGGCGGGTGCTCCCGGTGGTGGAGCGGCTGGCCCGGGCGACCGACGTCCCCCTCAGCATCGACACTTACAAGGCGGAGGTGGCCGAGGCGGCCCTGCGCCGGGGAGCCCGCCTGGTGAACGACGTGTGGGGCCTGGCCGCCGACCCCGGCATGGCCCGGGTGGTCGCCCGGTACGGGGTGCCGGTCATCGTCATGCACAACCAGCGAGAGGCGGTCTACGGCGACCTGATGGGCGAGATCTTGCGGGCGCTGGAGGCCGCCGTGGCCCGGGCCCGGGCGGCCGGCGTCGGCGACGACCGGATCATCGTCGACCCGGGGCTGGGCTTTGGCAAGGACACCGGCCACAACCTGGAGGTGCTCAGGCGCCTGGGGGAGTTGCGGGTGCTGGGCCGGCCCATCCTGGTGGGTCCCTCCCGCAAGCGAACCATCGGCCACGTGCTGGGTCTTCCCGTCGACCAGCGCCTGGAGGGCACCGCCGCCTGTGTCGCCCTGGCGATAGCCGCCGGCGCCGACGTGGTCCGGGTTCACGACGTCGAGGCCATGGCGCGGGTGGCCCGGATGGCCGACGCCGTCGTCCGGGGCTGGCCGCCGGCGGGGGAGTGAACGACACGCGGGGCTGGCCGCCCCCGGGGGAGTGAAGGACATGCGCGACCGGCTACTCCTTGAGGGCCTGGAGTTCTTCGGGACCCACGGCGCGCTGCCCGAGGAGCGGGCCCGGCCCCAGCCGTTTGTCGTCGATCTGGAACTGCGGCTCGGCCTGGGCGAGGCCGGCCGCACCGACGACCTGGGCCGGACGGTGAACTATGCCGAGGTGTACGGCGCCGTCCGCCAGGTGGTGGAGGGAACCCGGCTGGCGCTCCTGGAGGCGCTGGCGGAAGCCATCGCCCGCGCCGTGCTGGACCGGTTCGGGCCCGAGTCGGTCCGGGTCCGGGTGGCCAAGCCCCGGGCGCCCCTCCCCGGCCCGTTCCGGACGGTGGCGGTGGAAATCGAGCGGCCATGAGCGCCCGCGCCTTCGTCGGCCTCGGTTCCAACCTTGGCGACCGCCTGGCCAACCTGGCCGGGGCCTGCCGCCGGCTGGCGGCGCTGCCGTCAAGCCGGCTGGTACGGACCTCGGCGGTCTACGAGACGGCGCCGGTGGGCCTTTCCGACCAGCCGTGGTTCTACAACGCCGTGGCCGAACTGGAGACGGAGCTTGACCCCCTGCTTCGCCAGTGCCTGGCGGTGGAGGCGGAGTTCGGCCGCCGGCGCGACGCCGGCGGTCCCCGCTGGGGGCCCCGCCCCCTGGACCTGGACCTGCTGCTCGCGGGTGACCTGGTGGTCTCCGGCCCCGACCTGGTGCTTCCCCACCCGCGCCTGGCCGAGCGGGCGTTTGTCCTGGTCCCCCTGGCCGAACTGGACCCCGGCCTGATGCTGCCGGTTGGGCGCCGGGTGGGTGAACTCCTGGACGCCCTCATGCCTGGGCAGGCCCTGCGGCCGGCGGCGGATCCCCTCTGGCCCCCCGGCGCGCCGGCCCCGGCGGCACCCGCCGCGGCCGGCCGGGGGGCCGACCCGCCCGTCACCGCCGGCGCGGTCGGTCCCTGGCTCGAGGTCACCGGCCGGCTGGGGCGCCCGTGGCTCTGGCGGCCGGAGGTGGGCTCGACCAATGACTGGGCCCGCGACCTGGTGCGGGCGGGCGCCCCCGAGGGGACAGCCTGCGCGGCCGAGGTTCAGACCCGCGGCCGGGGCCGGCTGGGGCGCGGCTGGGTGTCGCCCCCCGGTGGCCTGTGGCTTTCGGTGGTGCTGCGGCCACCTGCCGGCCGCGCGGACCTGCCGCAACTGGGGCTGGTGGCCGCCGTGGCCCTGGCCGAGGCGGTGGAGGCGGTCACCGGCCTCTCGCCGGCCATCAAGTGGCCCAACGACCTGCTGGTAGACGGGGGCAAGGCGGCGGGGATCCTGGTGGAGGGGGCTCCGGACCAGGGCTGGGTCGTGCTGGGCACCGGGGTCAACTGCAACGTGTCGCCCGACGCCCTGCCCGGCGGGCTGGCCCTCCCCGCCACCGCCCTGGTGCTCCGCACCGGGGATACGGTCGCCCGCGGCCGGCTGGCCGGAACCTTTCTCAACCGGCTGGAGGAGGGCTACCGGGCCTGGCTGGAGGCCGGCTTCGGTTGGTGCCGGGCCGCCTACCAGCGGCGCCTGGCCTGGTCTGGCCGGGAGGTGGTGGCGCGCGGCCCGGCCGGGACGTGGCGGGGCCGGCTGGAAGGGGTCGACGGGGCGGGCCGGGCCGTCCTGAGCACGCCCGAGGGAACGAGATACCTGCAAGCGGGAGAGCTGAGCCTGCGCCGGTCCTCGGCCGGGGCAGGCAGTCCGACCACGGGAGGCGAGCCGTCATGACCCATCGAGCCGTCACCGACGTCGCCGGCGTGCGGGTGGGCCACGCCACCGACCGCGAGGCCCTGACCGGCTGCACCGTGCTGCTGTTTGCCGCCGAGCCCGGCGACCCCGGGGCCGTGGGCGCCTGCGACGTCCGGGGCGCCGCGCCCGGGACCCGCGAGACGGACCTCCTGGCTCCGGGACGGCTGGTGGAGCGGATCCACGCCCTGCTCTTCACCGGCGGCAGCGCCTTCGGTCTCGACGCCGCCACCGGCGTCGTCCGCTTCCTGGAGGAGGCCGGCATCGGTTTTGACGCCGGGGTGGCCCGGGTGCCCATCGTACCGGCCGCCGTCGTCTTTGACCTGGCGGTGGGCGATCCCCGCCGCCGGCCGGACGCAGCCATGGGCTACGAGGCCTGCCGGGCGGCGGACGCGGGTCCGGTAGCCGAGGGAAACGTGGGCGCCGGAACCGGGGCAACCGTTGGCAAACTGTTCGGCCCGGCTCACGCCATGCGGGGCGGTCTGGGCACCTGGAGCGTGCACCTGGACAACGGCGCCGTGGTGGGGGCGCTCGCGGTGGTCAACGCCTTCGGTGACGTGCGCGACTGGCGGACCCAGCGGCTGCTGGCGGGCACCAGAAACCCCGTCACCGGCCGGCTGGTGGACACCGCGGCCATGCTCCGGCGGGAGAGCGACGCCAGCGCGCTCGCGGCCGGGTGGCCCGCCCAGCACACGACGCTGGTGGCGGTGGTCACCGACGTGGCCCTGGACCGGGTCCAGCTCAGGCAGGTGGCGGTCATGGCCCACGACGGCCTGGCCCTTTCCGTCTCGCCGGTGCATACCTGGTTTGACGTGGACGCCGTCTTCTGCGCGGCGGCCGTCGAGGCGGTGGCCGAGGCGGTGCGCCGGGCCGTCCTGGCGGCCGAGGGGCTGCCCGGGCTGCCCGCGTGCCGCGACCTGTTCCCCGAGGTGCCGGAGCCCGGCGCCGGTTGATGGCGGCCTGTCCAGGCCGCTATAATGAGGGGGCAGTCTCCACGGGGACCCAGAGCCGGAGGGGAGGTCCCAGCCGTGATCCGCCTGAGCATCGACCGGATCGGTTTCGATCCCCAGACCTCCAGGGCCGTCATCGTCCTCAAGGACGAGGCCGGCCGCCGGTACCTGCCCATCGAGATCGGGCCGCTGGAGGCTCACGCCATCTCCATGGCCATCGAGAAGATCACCCCGCCGCGCCCGATGACCCACGACCTCATCAAGAACCTCCTGGAGCAGCTGGGCTACCGGATCTCCCGGGTCCTCATCGACGACCTCCGCAACCAGACCTTCTTCGCCCAGATCACCCTGGAGGTCCAGCAGAAGAACGGGCAGGCGGAAACCCTGGAGATCGACTCCCGCCCCTCGGACGCGGTCGCGCTGGCCATCCGGGCCGACGCGCCCATCTTCGCCCTGGAGAAGGTCCTGGTGGCCGCCGCCATCACCGACGAGGGCGAGGGCGGCGACGGGAGGGCCGAGGACCAGGAGTCAGAGCCCCTGGACTAGGCCGGGGGGGCCGGCGAGCGCCCTGGCCAGCCTCTGGACGCCCTCGGCCAGGGTGGCCTCGGGGTAGAAGCTGAAGCACAACCGGACGTGGCTGGCCCCGGCACCGTCCCCGTCGGGATAGAACGCGCTCCCCGGCACGTAGGTGACGCCCTCCCTGGCCGCCGCCGGCGCCAGGCCCTCGCCCGTATGGCCGTCCGGCAGCCGCAGCCACACGAAGAAACCGCCGTCCGGGTCGGTCCACCCGGCCCCCTCGGGCATGGTCTGGGCCAGCGCGGCGACCATGGCTTCCTTGCGGCTCCGGTAGAGAGCGCGCAGCCCGGCCAGGCGCGCGTCGAAGTCCTCCTCCGCCAGGAACGTGGCCACCACGGTCTGGACGAAGGGGCTGACCGCCCCGTCCAGCTTGACGCCGCCCAGCACCCCGATGGCGGTCTCGGGGCCCACGATCCAGCCCAGCCTCAGGCCGGGAGCGATGGTCTTGGAGAAGGTGTTCAGGTGGAGCACCCATTCGTGGGCCGGGCTGCCGCCTGAGACTGCCGCCAGCGGCGGCGGGGCTTCCGCGGTGAAGTAGAGTTCGCCGTAGGCGTCGTCTTCCACCAGCCAGAACCCGTACTCCGCCGCCAGTTCCACCAGGCGGCGCCGGCGCCCGGCCTCCAGGCTCACCCCCGCCGGGTTGTGGAAGTTGGGAACCACGTACAGCAGCCGCGGCCGCCGTCCGGCCCGCAGCGCTTCCTCGACCGCCTCCACCACCAGACCTCCGCCGTCCAGGGGGAAGCCGCGGACCCTCGCCCGGTAGCGGTTGAACAGCCGGATCGCCCAGACGTACGTGGGCGCCTCCACCCAGACCTGGTCGCCGGGGTTCAGGAGCGCCCGGGCCACCAGGTCCAGCGCCTGGGAGCCGCCGGTGGTGAGCATGCAGCCCTCCGGGCCGACGGCGATGCCCCGGGCCCGGGACCGCTCGGCCACCCAGTTCTTCAGGGCCCCCAGGGCGGGACCGCCGCCGTACTGCAGCGCCCGCCGGCCCTCCCGGGCGAGCGCCCGCTCGGTCGCCCCGGCCAGGGCCGCCACCGGGAAGGAGCCGGGGTCGGGCAGGCCCCAGGCAAGCTGGATGTTGTCCGGCCTCAGCAAAAGCCGGCTTGACTCCCAGGCGGCGGGCGTGGCGGCCAGGGCCAGGGCCGAGTACCGGGCCCGGGCGTCGGGCGTGGTGGCCACGTCAGCTCTCCCTCCCCGTCCGGCCCTCCGCGGCGTGGTGCGGCACCGCCTCGGGAGCGACCGGCGGGACCACTTCCACCAGGGTCGGACCGTCGGCGCCCAGCGCCCGCTCGAGCACGGGACCCAGGTCCTCCAGGCGGCCAAGCCGCACGGCGCGGGCGCCAAAGGCCTCTCCGAGCCGGACGAAGTCGGGGTTGGTCACGTCCACGCCGATGGTCCGGTTGCCGAAGGTGTCGATCTGGGACCGCTTGACCACCCCGTAGGCCTGATCGTTGACGACCAGGAAGGGGATGGGCAGCCGGTACTTGACCGCCGTGGCCAGTTCCTGGCCGGTAAAGAGAAAGCCACCGTCACCGGCCAGCGAGACCACCGGGCGGTCGGGACGGCCGATCCGGGCGCCGATGGCGGCCGGCACGGCGAAGCCCAGGGTGCCGAAACCCCTGGGGAACAGAAACGTCCGCGGCAGCACGCACGGAAAGAACCGGATGGCCGTGTAGGCCACCAGGGTCATGTCGGCCACCAGGATGGCCTCGGGCGGCAGGGCGGCCCGCAGGGCCTCGCAAAAGGCAAGTTCTTTCGGGCCGCGTTCGGCCGCCCGCGCCCGGGCGGCCGAACGAACCTCGGCCACCGACCGGGCAACCGCGCTCCCGAAAAGGGCCTTTGCTCCGGCGGTGACCGGCGGGGCGTCGGGCCGGCGGGCCAGCGCGGCCAGGATGCCCTGAAGCGTGGCCCGGGCGTCGCCCACCAGGCCGATGGTGGCGGGGTAGTTGCGGTCGATCTCCCACGGGTCGACGTCGCAGTGGATCAGGGTTGGCGGGAGCCGCACGGCGAAGCCCCGCGTCTCCATGGCCGACAGCCGGGTGCCCACCGCCAGCAGCACGTCGCCCTCGGCGAGAAACTCCGCGACCGCCGGATCCCGGCTGCCCGCGCCCAGGGACAGGGCATGGTCCTCGGGGAAGACGCCCTTGCCCATGGCGGTGGTGAGGACCGGCGCCTGGAGCCACTCGGCCAGCCGCAACAGTTCGGCCCCGGCCCCGGCGCTCACGGCGCCCCCGCCGGCCCAGATGCGGGGCCGCCTGGCGGCGGCGAGGCGCCGGGCCGCCTCTTCGACCAGGTCCGGGTCGGCCGGCCCGTCGGCCCGCCGGCCGGGGGCCGCGAACGCCACCTCGTCGCTGGCCGACAGCACGTCCAGGGGGAACTCCAGGTGGACCGGGCGCGGCCGGCCGGTTCTCAGGTTCTGCATGGCCCAGGCGATGGCCGGTGGGATGTCGCGGACCCGCGTCACCCGCGCCGCCTGCTTGGTCAGGACGCGCATCAGTCCCAGCTGGTCCTTCAGATCGTGCAGCGACCCCTTCTCCCGGTCCGCCAGGTACGATTCCACCTGGCTCGAGAGGACCAGCACGGGAGAGGAGTCGGCGTAGGCCTCGCCGATGGCCGTGGCCGCGTTGGTCAGGCCCGGTCCGGTGATGAGCAGCGCGACCCCGGGCTCGCC
>DYFQ01000023.1:0-6326 GCA_020725105.1 Symbiobacterium thermophilum | reverse complement strand
GGCGTAGCCGTCGGCCATGAACGCCACTCCCTGCTCGTGGCGGGCCACCACGTGCTGGATGGACGGCCGGTCCACCAGGGCGTCGTAGACGTAGAGCGTGTGAACCCCGGGGATGCCGAAGACGACCCGGACGCCTTCCCGGGCCAGGGCCTCCACCACCGCCTGACCGCCAGTGAGTTGCGCCACCGCCCCAGCCTCCTACCAGCTGGCGAATTTCTGGTCCCGGCCGACCTGTATTCGGAAGCGGCCGGCCGATGTCCTTCGTGGGGCGAAAGGCCTCCCGGAGGCGGCAGGCCTCGCCGGGCCACCTAGAGCTCCAGTTCGCCGCCGGGTTCCAGGACGGTCACCCGGCACCCCGCCTCGGCCTCGGCCTTGCGCTTGAAGGCCTCCACGTCCACCTCGATCACGTCGAAGGTGTTGTAGTGCATGGGCACCACGTGGGCGGCGCCGAGCCACCTGGCGGCCAGCACCGCGTCGTCCGGGCCCATGGTGAAGTTGTCACCGATGGGCAGGAGCGCCACCTGGATGCGCTCGAGTTCGCCCAGGAGCTTCAGGTCGGAGAACAGCGCCGTGTCGCCGGCGTGGTAGACCACCTTGCCGAAGAAGTCCACCACGAAGCCGGCCGCGTGCCCGCCGGCGATCCCGGAGCCGTGATACGCCGGGGTCACCCTCACCCGGCCGAAATCGAAGCGCCGCTGGCCGCCAAGGTGCATGGGATGGGCGCGGACCCCCTGCTCCCCCAGGGCCGTCGCCAGTTCGAAGGTGGAGATCACCAGCGCGTCGCTGGCCCGGGCAATGGCCGCGGCGTCGGTCGCGTGGTCCGCGTGGTTGTGCGTCACCAGCACGTACTGGCAGCGGATGTCCCGCGCCCGTACCGGCGCCCTGGGGTTTCCGGTGAACCACGGGTCGATGACGAGCCCCGTGCCGTCCTGGTACAGCCCGAAGGTGGCGTGACCGTAATACACCAGCCTGGCCATGAAAAGCCCCCTCCCGTTCTTTCTGGATGCCACGTCCTTCCATGGGCCTGCGGGGCAGTCCTCCCGGCACCGCGCGGCGGGGTGGCGTCCCGGCCGGGGAGAGCCAGGGTCGGGCCGACGCGTACCGCAGCCGCTTGAAGGGCCCCGCCGGTCTCGGGTAGAATGAGTTGTGGACAATTCTGTGCACAAGCCCGGTGATCGCCGGGGGCCGTGGTCGGGTGGTGGCATGGCTTTCTACCGGATCGGCGACAAGCTGGTGGACTCGGACCGGATCGCCCGGGTGACCGACCAGGTCCTCACCCTGCGCCAGGGCGGGCTTTCCCAGCAGGACGTGGCAGACCGGCTAGGGATCGACCGGACCTTCGTGTCGCGCCTGGAAACCCTGGGGGAGGTGCGCAAGGGCGGCGCCATCGCCGTGGTGGGCTTCCCCGTGGCCAACAAGGCCGAACTGGAGGCCGTCGCCCGCCGGGCCGGGGTCGACTTCACCTTCATGCTCACCGAGGAAGAGCGCTGGGCGTTTCTGGAGGAGAAATCGGGCGTGGAACTGTTCAACGCCATCATGACCCTCATCGCCCGCCTGCGGGAGTACCAGGTGGTGGTCATCCTCGGGCATAACCAGCCGGCGCGGCTCTTCGCCGCCCTGGTGGAGCCCAGGTCGAGCGTCCACCACCTGGCCCAGGTGCCCGGGACCAGCGGAGAGTTTTCCCCGGAGGCCCTCGAGGCCCTGGTCAGCCAGGTGAGAACGTGATTGAACCCGGCCGAGAGGGATGGGAAGGGTGAAACGTGTCGTCAGCGTGAGCCTGGGCGCTTCGTCCCGGGACCATGCCGTCGAGGTCGACATCCTGGGCGAGCGGTTTTCCATCGAGCGGATTGGCACCGACGGCGACCTCAAGCGGGCCCTGGAGTTGCTGAAGGAGCTTGACGGTGAGGCCGACGCCTTCGGGATGGGGGGCATCGACCTCTACGTCAGGGCGGGCGGCCGCCGCTACGCCCTGCGGCAGGCGGTCGCCCTGGCCAGGGCGCCCCGGCGGACGCCCATCGTCGACGGGGGCGGGCTCAAGGACACGCTGGAACGCCGGGTGGTCCGGTACGTCGACGCCCACGTGCTCCCCCTGCGGGGGCGCCGGGTCCTGATGGTGGTGGCGGTTGACCGGTTCGGCATGGCGGAGACCCTGGTCGAACTGGGGGCCCGGGTAACCTTTGGCGACCTCGCCTTCACGCTGGGGATCCCGGTGCCCATCCGGTCGCTGGAGGCCCTGGACCGGCTGGCCCGGATCCTGGCTCCCATCGTGTGCCAGTTGCCCATCGCCATGCTCTACCCCACCGGGAAGAAGCAGGACGAGAACCGGCCCCGCTTCGGCCGGTTCTTCCAGGAAAACGAGGTCATCGCCGGCGACTTTCACTTCATCAGGCGCTACATGCCGGCCGACCTGACCGGGAAGACCATCCTGACCCAGACGGTCACCCGCCGGGACGTGGAGGAACTCAGGCGGCGCGGGGCGCGCCTGCTGATCACCACCACGCCCGAACTCGAAGGGCGGTCGTTCGGGACCAACGTCATGGAGGCCGTCCTGGTGGCCGCGGCCGGCAAGCGGCCCGAGGCGATGACGGCCGCCGACTACGAGGGCCTGCTGGACCGGCTGAACTTCGCGCCCCGGGTCGTATGGCTTGAAAGAGAGCAACGGCCGGCCTGAGCCGGCCCGGCGGGAGGCCTGACCATGGAGCGGTTCGCCTTCATGTTACACGCCCTGGATACCGGCGACGTGGCCCGGAAGTTCCCCGTGGCCCGCTACCTGCCGGACCGGGTGGTCGAAGCGGCGCTGGTGCGGATGCCGCCGGTCGTGGTGTCCCGGATCACCGGGGTTCGCTCGGAGCACGCGGCGGCCGAGGGCTGGTTCGTGGGCTGTACCCTTACCTCCCGCCAGCTGCTGGAGCTGCCGGTGGCGGCGGCCACCCGCAAGATCATCCGGACCGGGCGCATCGCCGAGCGGCTCGGCGCCCGCATCATCGGCCTGGGGGCCTTCACCTCCGTGGTGGGCGACGCCGGGATCAGCGTGGCGCGGGCGCTGGACATCGCCGTCACCACCGGGAACAGCTACACCGTGGCCACCGCCCTGGAGGGCGCCCGGCTGGCCGCGGACCTGATGGGCCACCCCGTCGACCGTTCCGAGGTCGCCATCGTAGGCGCCACCGGCTCCATCGGCGCCGCCTGCGCCCGGATCCTGGCCCGGGAGGCACGCTACCTCACCCTGGTGGGCCGCTCCGCCGAGCGGCTGGAACGGCTGGCCGAGGCCGTCCGGCGAGAGTACGGCCTGGCCTGCCGGACCAGCACCGACCTGAAGGAGAGCCTGCGGCGGGCCGACGTCATCGTGAGCGTCTCCTCGGCGGTAGAAGCCATCATCGACGCCGACGACCTGAAACCGGGCGCCGTGGTATGCGACGTGGCCCGCCCCCGCGACGTGTCGCGGCAGGTGGCCGAACGCCGCGACGACGTGCTGGTCATCGACGGTGGCGTGGTCGAGGTGCCCGGCGAGGTTGACTTCGGCATCAACTTCGGCTTCCCGCCGGGCACGGCCATGGCCTGCATGGCCGAAACGATGATCCTGGCCCTGGAGCGGCGTTACGAGAACTTCACCCTGGGCCGGGAACTCACGGTGCAGCAGGTGGACGAGATCAGTGCCCTGGCCAGGAAGCACGGTTTCCGGCTGGCCGGGTTCCGCAGCTTCGAGCGGGCCCTCTCCGAGGACGCCATCGAGGCGGTCCGCCGCCGGGCCCTGGCCCGGGTCGCGGGCCGGGCGGAAGTCGGCTCGGCCGCCGGGCGGTAACGCCCGCCGGCCACCCGGCCCGCCGGTTCACCCAGTATTGACAATTTTCCGGGCCCGTCGGTATAATGGGTCCGACGCTGGCCGGCCCCGGGGCCGGCCGTAGTATGAAGGTGAGCCACAGGCTTCCCCAGCGGCCGGCCGCGGCTCAGCTTTCTTTTTTATTCCTGCCCCGGCCTGGTCCCGGGAACGGGGTGCCCGGCTCCGGCCAGCGCATAACAGGGTTGTCCGCCACATATTGGGTAAGCGACTGGCGGCGCCGCACCAGGGAGCGAGGTCCATGGCGGAGAAGGAAGTCCTGCTGTCGCCTGAAGGGCTCAGGCGGCTGGAACAGGAACTGGAGCACCTCAAGACCGTCCGCCGCCGGGAAGTCGCCGAACGGATCAAGCACGCCCGCAGCTTCGGCGACATCGCGGAGAACTCCGAGTACGAAGACGCCAAGAACGAGCAGGCGTTCATCGAGGGGCGCATCCTGACCCTGGAGCGGATCCTCAGGAACGCCCGGTTGATCGACGAGACGGAGATCGATCCCGAGCGGGTCGGCGTGGGGACCAGGGTGACCCTGAGGGACCTGGACTCGGGAGAAGTGGTCGAGTACACCATCGTCGGCTCGGCCGAGGCCAACCCCGCGGAGATGCGGATCTCCAACGAGTCGCCCGTGGGCAAGGGCCTGGTCGGGCAGAGGCTTGGCAGCGTGGTGGAAATCCGGGTGCCCGCCGGCGTCCTGCGGTACGAGATCGCCGCCATCTCCCGCTAGGCTTCACCTCGAGGAGGGCGCCCATTGAGCGAGGAGCGCACCGAAAGGGCGACCGGGCTGGACGAGCTCGTCCGCCGGCGCCGGGCGAACCTGGAGGCCCTGCGCCGCAGCGGGGTTGACCCCTACGGCCAGCGTTACCAGGTGTCCCACGCCTGCCGACAGGTGGTCGACGGCTTCGATGGCCTGGCGGGCCAGCCGGTGCGGGTGGCCGGGCGGCTGATGGCGCTCAGGCGCCACGGGGGTTCGGCCTTTGGCGACCTGCGGGACCAGTCAGGCCGGCTCCAGGTCTACTTCCGCCGCGACCGGCTGGGCGCCGCCTACGACCTGCTCATCGACCACGTGGACCTCGGCGACATCCTCGGCGTTTCCGGTGACGTCTTCCGTACGAAAAAGGGCGAGATCAGCGTCGACGCGGCCGAGTACGCCGTGCTCGCCAAGTGCCTGCGCCCGCTGCCGGAGAAGTGGCGCGGCCTGAAAGACATCGAGACCAGGTACCGCCAGCGGTACGTCGACCTGATCGTCAATCCCGGGGTGCGCGAGACCTTCCTCAGCCGCTCCCTGGCGGTACGGTCCATCCGCGCCTTTCTCGACGAGCGCGGCTTTGTTGAGGTGGAGACCCCGGTGCTCCACACCCTGTACGGCGGCGCGGCGGCGCGGCCCTTCGTCACCCACCACAACGCCCTGGACCTTGAACTCTACCTGCGGATCGCCCTGGAGCTGCACCTCAAGCGGCTGGTGGTGGGAGGGCTGGAGCGGGTCTACGAGATCGGCCGGGTCTTCCGCAACGGGGGCATCTCCACCCGCCACAACCCCGAATTCACCATGCTCGAACTGTACCAGGCCTACGCGGACTACACCGACATGATGGCCCTGACGGAGGAGCTGGTGGCCCACGTGTTCCGCACGGTCAGGGGCACCACCAGCGTGGCGTATCAGGGTCAGGCGCTCGACTTTTCCCCGCCGTGGCCGCGGCTGGACTTCAGCGAGGCTTTCGAGAAGTACAGCGGGGTGGACGTGGCGGACCTCGACGACGACGCCCGGGCGGCCGAGGTGGCCTGCCGCCTGGAACTGCAGCTCGGCCGACCGCCCACCGCGGCCACGGTCATCGAGGCCGTCCTGGACAGGCGCGTCCTGCCCAACCTGGTCGGGCCGTGCTTTCTCGTTGACTACCCGCTTTCCATCTCCCCGCTGGCCAGGCGGATTCCCGACCGGCCGCACCTGACCTACCGGTTCGAGGCCATCTGCGCCGGCCGGGAACTGGCCAACGCTTTTTCCGAGTTGAACGACGCCGACGACCAGCGCCAGCGCTTTCTGGCGCAGGCGATGGAGCGGGCCAAGGGCGACGAAGAGGCCCACGTGATGGACGAGGACTACCTGCGGGCCCTCGAAGTCGGGCTGCCGCCCACTGGCGGCCTCGGCATCGGCATCGACCGTCTCGTGATGTTCTTGACCGACGCGCCGTCCATCCGCGACGTGATCCTTTTCCCGCTGCTACGGCCGCGTGAAGAGGTCTAGCTGGCCGCCAGCGTCGGCTTGACACCCTCCGGGCCGCGTGCTATCATGAGCCTTGCCAAACGGCCGCGTTTGGCAGCTTGTGTCTTCTGGGTTTTGTAAGGTCTGCTCCTTGAAAACTGCACAGGATCAAGCAGTCGGCCGGCGGCCGCCGGGGAATCCTGGCGCCGGGGGCCGACGGTGACCGAAGGGCGTCCGTCGATACATTGAGATCCGGATTGGAGCCTGCATCAGGCCTTCCGGGGAGACGGAGGGCCC
>DYFQ01000022.1 GCA_020725105.1 Symbiobacterium thermophilum | reverse complement strand
CCTCACCCTCGGGGCCGCGCCCGCCCCGGCCGCGCGAGTGGATCCTGGCGATCACCCGGTCGCCGTGCATGGCGCTTGCGGTCGCGTCGGGGGGTATGAAGAGGTCGCTCCGGTCCCGGCGGGCGCCAGGCCGGTCGGCCACGACGAAACCGTAGCCCCGCTCGTGGCCCTGGAACCGGCCAACCACCAGGTTCATCCGGTCGGGCACGCCGTAACGCTCGGCCCGGGTCCGAACGACCAGCCCTTCGGCCTCCATGGACCGCAAGACGTCGAGAAACGCCGCCCGCTCCCGCGCCGGCACGCCGAGGGCGGCGGCCAGTTCCTCCGCGGTGAGCGGTTTGTAAGCTTGCTCTCCCATGTACTCCAGGATGGCCTGCCGGCTGGTCACCCTATCCACTCCTCCCGGCCGGGATCAGGCCAGAAGTTCAGGGCCGGCGGCGTGACGCCTTGGCCGGCCCTGGTCCGACGCCTGCCGCTTTCAGCGGAACAGCGGCGCGAACACCAGCGAGACGATGGTCATCAGCTTGATCAGGATGTTCAGGGACGGGCCCGAGGTGTCCTTGAACGGGTCACCGACCGTGTCGCCCACCACCGAGGCCTTGTGCACGGCGGAGCCTTTGCCCCCCAGCGCGCCCGCCTCGATGTACTTCTTGGCGTTGTCCCACGCGCCGCCGGCGTTGGCCATCTGGACCGCCACCAGGAAGCCGGACACCAGCACGCCGGCCAGCAGCCCGCCGAGGGCTTCCTTGCCGATGAGCAGCCCCACCACCAGGGGGGTGAGCACCGCCAGCACCCCTGGCAGGACCATCTCCTTGAGGGCGGCGCGGGTGGTGATGTCGACGGCCCGGGCGTAGTCGGGCCGGGCCTTGCCTTCCATGAGGCCGGGGATTTCCTGGAACTGGCGGCGGACCTCCCGGATGATCTCGAAGGCGGCCTTGCCCACGGCCGACATGGTGATGGACGAGAACAGGAACGGCAGCATGCCGCCGATGAACAGCCCGGCCACCACCTCAGGCCGCAGCAGGTCGATGGCCTGGATACCGGTGGCGGTGGCGTAGGCCGCGAAGAGGGCCAGGGCGGTGAGGGCCGCCGAGCCGATGGCGAAGCCCTTGCCGATGGCGGCGGTGGTATTGCCCAGCGCGTCCAGGGTGTCGGTGATCTTCCGCACCCCTTTGGGCAGCCCCGCCATCTCGGCGATGCCCCCGGCGTTGTCCGCCACGGGCCCGTAGGCGTCCACGGCCACGGTCATGCCCGTCGTGGCCAGCATGCCCACGGCCGCCAGGGCGATCCCGTAAAGCTCGCCGAAGCGGAAGGCCAGGAGGATGGCGGCGGCGATGACCAGGACCGGCAGGGCCGTGGAGCGCATGCCCACCGCCAGGCCGGCGATGATGTTGGTGGCGACGCCCGTCTGCGACGCCTCGGCGATGCCCCGCACCGGGGGCCGGTCAGCGGAGGTGTAGTACTCGGTCAAGAGGCCGATGAGGATGCCCGCCACCAGCCCGGACGCCAGGGCCACGAAGGCTCCGAGCCCACGTTCCGGACCAAGCACCAGGCGGGCCAGGAAGAAGCTGGCCGCCAGGGTCAGGAGGGGGCTTGAGATCATGCCCGCCCGCAGCGCTCCCGCCGGGTTGCCGCGCGCCCGGGCCCGCACCAGGAAGACCCCCAGCACGGCCGCGATGACGCCGGCGGCGGCGATGAGGACCGGCAGCAGCACTCCCGCGAAGCCCAGCACCGTGGCGCCGATGACCATCGCCGCGATGAGCGAGCCAACGTAGGATTCGAACAGGTCGGCGCCCATGCCGGCCACGTCGCCCACGTTGTCCCCCACGTTGTCCGCGATGACCGCCGGGTTGCGCGGGTCGTCCTCGGGAATGCCGGCCTCCACCTTGCCGACCAGGTCTGCCCCGACGTCGGCGGCCTTGGTGTAGATGCCCCCGCCCACCCGGGCAAAGAGCGCGATGGAACTGGCCCCCAGGGCGAACCCGTTGACGATCTTGAAGGTCTCGGGGGCGTGGGGGTCGCCGAAGAGGAACAAGACGATGCTGAGACCCACCAGCCCCAGGCCCACCACGGCCATGCCCATGACCGCGCCGCCGGAAAAGGCCACCTGAAGCGCGGCCGACTGCCCGTTCTGGGCGGCCTGGGCGGTGCGGACGTTGGCCCGGGTGGCCACCCTCATGCCGAAGAAGCCGGCAAGCGCCGACGAGACGGCGCCCAGGATGAAGGCGACGGCGGTCTCGGGGCGCATGGCCTCGGCCGGGCTCACCGCGCCGGCGGCGAAGATGACGGCCGCCAGGGCCAGCACGAACACCACCAGGGTCCGGTACTCCCGGAACAGAAAGGCCATCGCGCCTTCGTGGATGGCTTCGGAGAGTTCTTTCATGCGCTCGGTGCCGTGCGGGGCCCGGTTGACCTGGGCTGACAGGTAGGCCGCGAAGAGGAGGGCCACGCCACCCGCGGCGGGGCCAAACCAGAAAAGCTGGTCCACGAAGCTTGCCCCCTCTGTCTGTGCTTCGGGGCGGCGGTGATCGGCCCGCCCCGCGGGGTCCGAGAACGTCAGGACACCTCGGTGGCCGCCGAGGTGCCCGCGTGCTGCCCGGCCGGATCTGGGTCCGGAGGCTAGCCGTGCAACAGCGTCAACGCCAGCGACGTGACCATGAAGCCCACGGCCAGCCCGGTGGTGACCCTCGACAGCAGTTCGTCGATACCCCGTTTCTTGCCGAACAGCTGCTGGCCGGCGCCGGCGATGGCTCCCGACAGCCCGGCGCTGCGGCCGGACTGCAGCAGCACGGTGGCGATAAGGCCAATCGATACCAGGATGTGAATGATCAGGAGCACGGTATACACCGGGCGTTCACCTTCAACTGGGCCTGGATTGCGACCCGGATCGGCCGGAGCCGGCGTCAAACCCGGTTCCCAATTGTAGCACAGCGGCACGGCGTGTACAATCAGCGCAAGCCCAGCGCCGTCCGGCCGGCGAACCGGGCTCGGCTACCCAGGTCGGCTTCAAGCCGCAAAAGCTGGTTGTACTTGGCGACTCTGTCGGTGCGGCTCGGGGCGCCGGCCTTGATCTGGCCCGCCCCGGTGCCGAGGGCCAGGTCGGCGATGGTGACGTCCTCCGTCTCGCCGCTGCGGTGGGACACCACGGTCCTGTAGCCGCCGGCCATGGCCTGAGCCATGGTCCGGAGGGTCTCGGTGAGGGTACCGATCTGGTTGGGCTTTATCAGAATCGCGTTGGCCGCGCCCGTCGCCTGACCGTGGCGCAGCCGGTCGGGGTGGGTGGTGAACAAATCGTCGCCCACCAGCTGCAACCGGTCGCCCAGCCGCCGGGTCAGCGCCCGCCAGCCGTCCCAGTCGTCCTCGTCCAGCCCGTCTTCCAGCGATGCCAGGGGATAGCCGGCCTGCCACCTGGCGTAGGTCTCGATCAGCTCGCCGGCGGCCAGGCCCCGGCCGCCCAGGTGGTAGCTGCCGTCCCGAAAGAACTCGCTGGCGGCGGCGTCCACGGCCAGGAGCACCTGCTCGCCCGGGCGGTAACCCGCCCGCTGGATGGCCTCCACCAGGAGGTCCAGGGCCGCGTCCTCGCCGGGCAGGTCGGGCGCGAAGCCCCCTTCGTCGCCCACGGCGGTGCTGAGCCCCTGGCCACGGAGCAGGCCTTTCAGGGCATGAAACGTCTCCACTCCGGCCCGCAGGGCGTCGGAGAAGGTCTCGAAGCCGGCCGGCACCACCATGAACTCCTGGATCTCCAGACGGTTGTCGGCGTGCCGCCCGCCGTTGATCACGTTCATCAGGGGCACCGGGAGCACCGGCCCGGGAGCCGCTCCGGAGCCGCCGGCGGCCTCCCAGGCCGCCGGCCAGCACCTTTCGTGAAGGTAGCGGTAGAGCGGCAGCCCCATCGCGGCCGCGGCCGCCCGGGCCACGGCCAGGGACACCGCCAGGATGGCGTTGGCTCCCAGCCGGGCCTTGCCGGGGGTGCCGTCAAGCTCGACCAGGGCGTCGTCGATCCCCGCCTGGTCGGCGGCGTGGCGGCCGGCCAGAGCGGCGGCGATGGGACCGACCACGTTCTCCACCGCCCGCCGGACCCCCCGCCCGCCAAAGCGCCCGGGGTTGCCGTCGCGCAACTCCAGGGCCTCGTGGGTGCCGGTGGAGGCGCCCGAGGGCACCGCGGCCCGGCCGTGGGTTCCCGTGTCGAGCCAGACCTCGGCTTCGAGGGTCGGGTTGCCCCGCGAGTCCAGGATCTCGCGGGCGTGGATCCGGTGAATCAGCACGGCCCTTCCTCCTTAAGACCACGCACGCCCGGCCATCCGGGCCCGCCTACCGGGCCGGGCCCGGGCGCGAACCTGTTCCCGGCCCCCGGGTCCGGGGGGCCGGCCGGCGACCCCGGCGCCCGCAAGAGGGACCCGCACTCCATCTCGGCCGGCGCGTCCAGACCCATCAGTTCCAGAACGGTCGGCGCGACGTTCCCCAGAATCCCGTCGGCCAGTCCGAAGTCCCGCCGTGCCGGGTCCACCAGCACGCAGGGCACGGGGTTTGCGGTGTGGGCGGTGTGGGGCTGGCCGGCGCCCGCGTCCCACATGGTCTCGGCATTGCCGTGATCGGCGGTGACCAGGGCGGCCCCCCCGGCCTCCAGCACCGCGGCCACCAGCCGGCCGCAGCAGGCGTCCACCGCCTCCACGGCCCGGATGGCCGCCCGCAGGTCGCCGGTGTGGCCCACCATGTCGGGGTTGGCGTAGTTCACCAGAATGAAGTCGTACCGCCCCTCGCCCACCCGGCGGACGGCCTCGTCGGTCACCTCGAAGGCGGACATCTCGGGCTTCAGGTCGTAGGTGGCCACCCGGGGCGAGGGGACGAGACACCGGTCCTCGCCGGGGAACGACCGCTCGTCGCCGCCGTTGAAAAAGAAGGTGACGTGGGCGTACTTCTCCGTCTCGGCGATCCGTAGCTGCTTGAGCCCGTGGCCGGCCAGCACCTCGCCCAGGGTCTGCTTCAGATAACGGGGCGGGAAGGCCACCGGCACTTGCAGGGCCTCGTCGTACTGGGCCATGGTGACCAGCTGGACCGGAACGAACCGGCGGCGGGGAAACCCGTCGAACTCTTCGCGGACCAGGGCGTACGATAGCTGGCGCCCCCGGTCTGCCCGGAAGTTGAAGAAGACCACCGAGTCCCCCGGCCCGATGGTTCCCCGGGGCTGCCCGGCGGCATCCGTGACAACGGTGGGGCGGATGAACTCGTCGGTCTCGCCCCTGGCGTAAGCCTGGCGGACGGCGTCCGCGGCCGAGGGCGCCGTCAAGCCCTCACCCAGCACCAGGGCGTCATACGCCTGCCGGGTACGGTCCCAGCGGTGGTCGCGGTCCATGGCGTAGTAGCGCCCGCTCACCGAGGCGACGGCTCCGATCCCGGTCCGGGACAGCTTTTCCTCCACCCGGCCGAGGTACGCGTCGGCGCCCGTCGGTGGCACGTCGCGGCCGTCGGTGAACGCGTGGACGCAGAGGCGACTCACGCCCCGGCGGGCGGCCAGGTCAATGAGGGCCAGCAGGTGTTCGATGTGGCTGTGGACCCCGCCGTCGGACACCAGGCCCATGAGGTGCAGGACCGGCGAACCCGAGGCCGACCCGCCCCCGGCCCGGGACGCCGCCTTGGCGCAGCGGTCCACCGCCGCCAGCAGCACGGGGTTTTCGTAGAACTCGCCCGTCCGGATGGTCCGGTGAATCCGGGTCAGGTCCTGGTAGACGATGCGGCCGGCGCCCAGGTTCAGATGACCCACGTTGGAGTTGCCGATCTGACCCTCCAGCAGGCCCACCGCCTCGCCGGCCGCGGCCAGGGTACAGTGAGGAAAGCTCCGCCGCCAGCCGTCCACGTTGGGCGTCCGGGCCAGGGCCACCGCGTTGTGCTCCGTCCGGGCATCAAGCCCCCAGCCGTCCAGGATCACCAGGGCCACCGGCCGGGGCCGCCTCATGCCTCCCCCTCCGTGTCATCGACGGCCCGGACGACGCCGGCGAAAGCGGCCGGGTCCAGGCTGGCCCCGCCCACCAGGGCCCCGTCGATGTCGGGCTGCCGCAGGAACTCGGCGGCGTTTTCCGGCTTCACGCTGCCGCCGTAGAGCACCGGAACCGAGGCTCCCGCGTCGCCCCAGGCGGCAACCAGCCGGTCGCGGATGGCCGCCGCCACGGCCTGGGCGTCGGCGCCCCTGGCCGGGCGTCCGGTGCCGATGGCCCAGACCGGTTCGTAGGCGATGGCGACCAGCGGCGGGCCGCCCCCCGCCACCAGGCTTTCGGCCACCGGCGCCAGTTGCCCGAGGACGACCTGTTCCGTGCGCCCGGCCTCCCGTTGGGCCAGCGTCTCGCCGACGCAGACGATGGGCACCAGGCCGTGGCCGGCGGCCGCCCGCGCCTTTCTGGCCACCGCCTCGTCGGTCTCCCCCAGCAGGTGCCGCCGCTCGGAGTGGCCGACGATGACGTACCGGCACCCGGCCGCCACCAGCATCGGCGCGGACACCTCGCCGGTGTAGGCGCCCCAGTCCTCCCAGAAGACATCCTGGGCCCCCAGGTCCAGGGGAGATCCGGCCAGCGCCGCCGCGACCGCGTGAAGCGCGGTAAACGGCGGGCAGAGCACGACCCGGACCGCCTCTGCCCCGCCCCGTTCGCCGAGCCAGGGCAGGACTTCATCAACCACCCCCCGGGCCAGGGCGGCGCCCGTCTCCGCCGTGTGGTGCAGCTTCCAGTTGGCGGCGATCAACCAGGGTCTCGTCGGGCCACGAGCGTCAGGTCCTGCCACCGGCCCAGACCCCCTCGGCACCCGCGTCACGGTCGGGCAGGCAGGCCACGCCCGGCAGTTCCCGGCCCTCCAGAAACTCCAGGGCCGCCCCGCCGCCGGTGGATACGTGGCTCACCGCCCCGGCCAGCCCCGCCTGCTGCAGCGCGGCCACCGAGTCGCCGCCGCCCACCACCGTGAAGGCCCGCCCCTGGAGCCGGGCCAGCATCCGGGCGACCGCCACGGTTCCGGCGTCAAAAGGCCGGACCTCGAACCGGCCGACCGGGCCGTTCCAGAACACCGTCCGGGCGTCGGCCAGGGCGCGGCCAATCAGCTCGAGGGTTCGCGGCCCCACGTCCAGCGCCCGCCAGCCCGGCGGCACGTCGGCGGGGCCGACCGTACGGCGGGGCCCCGGCGGCTCAGCCGACTCGGCCACCACCAGGTCCACCGGCACGATCAGTTCGGTGCCGGCGGCCCTGGCCAGTTCGGCCACCTCCCGTGCCGCGTCAAAGGCGTCGGGCTCCACCAGGGATGCTGACAGGGCAAAGCCTTCCGCCGCCAGGAAGGTGTTGGCCATGCCGCCCCCGAGGATCAGCCGGTCCACCCGCCGCACCAGCGAGCGGAGCACGCCCACCTTGTCGGACACTTTCGCCCCGCCCAGCACGGCCACAAAGGGCCGCTCCACCTCGTCCAGCAACCGGCCCAGCGCCCGCAGTTCGGTGGCCATCAGCGGGCCGGCCGCGGACGGCAGGTACCGGGTGATGGCCACCACGGAGGCATGCGCCCGGTGGGCGGCCCCGAAGGCGTCGTTGACGTAACAGTCGGCCAGGGCAGCCAGGGCGCGGGCGAATTCCGGGTCGTTCTGCTCCTCGCCCGGGTGAAAGCGCAGGTTTTCCAGGAGCAGCACCTGGTCCTGGTCCAGCCGCGACAGGGCCTGGGCCGGCTCCGGTCCCAGACAGTCGTCGGTCTTCAGCACCTCCACGCCCAGCAGGTCGGCCAGCCGCTGGGCCACGGGGTCCAGCCTGAACTCGTCCACCACCCGTCCCCTGGGGCGGCCCAGGTGGGAGGCGAGAATGACCCGCGCCCTCCGGTCCAGCAGGGTCTCGATGGTCCACAGGTGAGCCCGCAGGCGGGTGTCGTCGGCCACCCGGCCCTGGCGCAGGGGAACGTTGAAGTCCACCCGCACCAGGACCCGCCGGCCCTCGACTTTTAGGTCGTCTACGGTGCGCTTGGCGAAGCCGCCGCGGCTAGCCACGGCCCCCCGCCCCCGGACCCGGGCGCCCGGTGCCGGCCGCGCCCCGGGCGGCCAGACCTCGCCGGCCCACCATCTCCACCAGGTCCACCAGGCGGGCGGAGTACCCCCACTCGTTGTCGTACCAGGCCACCACCTTGGCCAGGCGGCCACCCACCACCATGGTCAGGTCGGGATCGACCACCGCCGACTGGTACGCCCCTTTGAAGTCCACCGAGACGAGGGGCGCGCGGGCCACGTCCAGGAACGACTTGAGGGGACCGGCGGCCGCCTGACGGTAGGCATCGTTGATATCAGCGGCGGTGGCCGGCCGATCCAGGACGGCCACCAGGTCCACCACGGAGACGGTGGGCACGGGTACCCGGAAGGCCAGGCCGTTCATGCGACCGTCCAGTTCCGGCAGCACGTCGCCGATGGCCCGGGCCGCTCCGGTGGTGGTGGGGACGATCGATATGGCCGCGGCGCGAGCCCGGCGCAGGTCACGGTGGGGGAAGTCCAGCAGGTTCTGGTCCTGGGTGTAGGCGTGGATGGTGCTCATGAGCCCTTCGCGGATGCCGAAGGCGTCCTGCAGCGCCTTGGCGGTGACCGCCAGACAGTTGGTGGTGCAGGAAGCGTTGGACAGCACGTGGTGGCGGTCCGGGTCGTAGGCGTCCCAGTTGACCCCGGGCACGACGGTGAGGTCGGGGCTCTTGGCGGGCGCCGAGATGATGACCTTGCGGGCCCCGCCCTGGGTGATGTGTAGCTCCGCCTTTTCCCGGTCGGTGAAGCGCCCCGTGGACTCCACCACCACCTCCACGCCCAGGTCGGCCCAGGGCAGCCTGGCTGGATCCCGTTCCGATAGGACTCTGAGCCGCCGGCCGTCGATGACGATGGCGTTGCCGGAAACCTCGACCCGGCCGGTATAGCGGCCATAGTTGGAATCGTACTGGAACAGGTGGGCCAGGGTGGCGGGGTCGGTCAGGTCGTTGCAGGCTACCAGTTCGATGTCGGCGTGCTCCAGGGCGATGCGCGCGAACCGCCGCCCGATCGCGCCGAAGCCGTTGATCCCTACCCGGACTGCCACTGGCAAGCGACCTCCTCGGCGCCGGGCCGCGCCCGGGCAACCGTCGGCCCCCGCAGACCCGGCAGTGATGGGCCACGCCCTACCTATCGTACCTCACCGATCGCCACGGGCGAAAGGGAGCGGACCGCGGGTTACGGGCGGCGGCGGCCGGCCGAGCCAGGGATGCCCAGTGCCGCCCGGTACTTGGCCACCGTCCGGCGGGCCACCCGCACCCCCCGGGCCGACAGGACCTTGCTGATCCGGGCGTCGGAGACGGGCCGGCGGGGATCCTCGGAAGCCACCAGCTCCCGGATGAGCCGCCTCACGTGTTCGGCGGAGACGGGCCCGGCACCGCCTCCGCCCAGGCTCGGGCTGAACAAGAACCGGAAGGGAAAGACGCCCCTGGGCGTCTGCAGGTACTTGCCGGCCGTCGCCCGGCTGACGGTGGATTCGTGAAGGCCGGTGGCATCGGCCACGTCCCTGAGGGTCATGGGCACCGGCCCGGGAACCTCCCGCTCCAGAAAGGCCCGCTGGCGGCTGACGATGACCTCGCTCACCCGGTACAGGGTCAGCCGCCGCTGCTCGATGGCGCGGATGAGCCACAGGGCCGACTGGAGCCGCCGTTCGAGAAACCGGCGCGTCGCGGGCTCCAGCGCCGCCCCCTGCTCCAGGAGGGATTGATAGGTCGGGTTTATCATCAGCCGGGGAGCGACTCCCTCGTTCAGGACCACCACGTGCTCGCCACCAACCCGCTCCACCGTGACGTCGGGAACCACGCACCGGTTCTCACCCGGGCCGAAACGGCGGCCGGGCTTGGGGTCCAGCTGACGGAGGAGTCCCACGGCGGCCTCGACCGCCTGGCGGGGCACCCCGCACGCGTCGGCGACGCGGCCCAGCCGCCCGCCCGCCACGTCGTCCAGGTGGTCGCGGGCAATTGCCAGCACCAGCGGGGCTTGGCACCCCCGGGCCTGAAGTTGCAGGTCCAGGCATTCCACCAGGTCGCGGGCCGCCACCCCGGGCGGGTCGAAGGACTGGACCAGCTTGAGGGCCCGTTCCAGAAGTTGGACGGACCAGCCCCCGTCGCGGGCGAGCCCCGGCAGGGTTCCCCTCAGGTAGCCGTTGTCGTCCAGCTGGTCGATGAGAAACTCGGCCGCGCGGCGCTCCGGATCACTCGTCGGGGAGAGGCCCAACTGGTGGCGGAGGTGCTGGCGCAGCGTGAGGTAATCTGACACCGGCTCGGTGGCGTGCGACTCGGCAGCCGCGGCAGGTTCCGATACCCACTGGCTGCCCCGGTCACCGCTCTGGCCGAAATAGTCCCACCAGTCCTCGCGAAACGCCGCAGCGGCCGACCGCCCGCCAAGGTCCCGGGGGTCGGGAGCGGTCCGGTCGGGCGGCCCCGGGGGCACCTCGTCTTCGACCTCGTCTCGCACTTCCAGACAGGGGTTTTCGACCAGTTCCCGCTCCAGTCGCGCCTGCAGTTCCAGCACGGGAAGCTGCAAGAGTTCGATGGCCTGGCGCAACTGATGGCTCATCACCAGCTTGTGCTCCTGCCGGAGAGCGAGGCGGGCGCCGGGACCCACGCCGCTTCAGCACCTCCTTTCCTGCGCGGCCCTGGGAGGTTCAAAAGGCCCTTGCCGGGCCACGGTTCTCATTCTCATCGTCGGAAAACATTTCCTGGGCTTTACGCGGGGGGAACCGAGCCGACGGTTACCTTGCGGGCGTGCACGTTGACGGTCATGACAAACAGGGCGGTCATGTACTCGACGACGGCTTTGACCGCCCGCTGGGCCTCGACGAGCACGCTCTCGATCTGGACCCCGTAGCGCACGGCCACGTCCAGGTTGATCGCCACGCCCTCCCGGGTGATCTCGACGCTCACCCGGAAAACCCGGGAGATGCCTTCCACCTGGAGGCAGGCCCGGGCCGCGATGGACGACACGACGGTATCGGCGATGGTGAAGCGGCCCAGGGAGCTGAAAGTGGGGCGAACCACCGACTTCTCGATGACCATGTCCCGGGCCCGCTCGGTGCGGCTCCGGAGCCAGAGGCGCAGTGGGTCCACGAGGTAGCCCGAAAACGTGCGGCGCACGTCAAAGGTGGGGGCCGGGACGACGTGCTTGCCCTCCTGCTGGCGGACGCGGCGGGCCCGGCGGATCTCCACGGGCGAGGCCACCGCTTCAATGGGAATGACCCGGACCGGAGCGTCGAGCCTCAGGGCGCTGGCGATCCGGCGCACCATCTTCTCGGAGGTGCCCAGAATCAGCAGGCGCTCGGGCTGGACCTGGTCCAGGGCGGCCCGAACCTCGGCGGCATGGTCGGGGTCGGCGAAGATGGCCCGCCTGATGGCGGCCATCCTGGTTTCCTCGCGCTTGGCCGACTTGCCGGCCAGGATCTTGCCTTCCCTCACCAGCAGGCCGTCGTCGATGACGGCGTCGGCCCCGAGGTCGTAGGCCACCAGCTGGGCCCGGTGGCTCTTCCCGGTCCCGCTCGGGCCGACCAGGGCAACCACTTCCACGGCCGAGCCCCCTCGTCGGGACAACTATTCTGGCGCTTGCCGGGCTTATCCTTTGCTTGCACGGCAGGACGGGCGGCCTGGCGGGCCGCCCGTCCGTTCAGGGTCGCCGGCAAGCGACCCGCGGCTAGGGAGGTGCTACCGCGGCCGCGGGCCCGGCGTGGGCGGTGTCGGCTGCTCAGGCCGGCCGGGCCTGCGCGCCGGCAGGCCGGGGTACGGTGGCTGGTACCCCGGCTGCGTGCGGTCGGGCTGCGGCCGGTGGCGCGGACCCGCGGCACCCTGCTGTCGGCGGCGCTGGAGGTCGGCCGAGATCTCCTCGGCCACTTCCTGCTCGAAGCGCTGGAAGTTCTGGGCTGGCCGGAACTGACGCGGTCCAACCATACGGACTCACCTCCCGCTGCCCCGCGTTGGGCGCACGCTTATTGTCGCCTCCGCGGCACCGAGCTATGGCCGGGAACGGCTGTTGCGGCTAGCGGCAGGTGGCAACCAGACCAGCGGCGCGGCGCCGCGTGGGATTCGGGCTCCGCGCCGGTTCACCAGGGCTCGGAGACGGTAGCCAGTTTTTCCAGGAGTTTCTCGGCCTCGGCACCCTCGAGCAGACGGGGCTGGCCCGCCTCGATGGTCCCGGGCAGGACCTGAAAGCCACGGACACCGGCGGCCGAGAGCCACACCCGCAAGACGAAGGTTTCCCGCGTGACGGGGTCCCGCTGGTCCGTCACGAAGTTGCCCAGGCTGTAGGCGATGAGTCCCAACCGCCCCGTGGCGGCCGACGGCCACAGTTCGAAACCCTGCACGGCGTGGGGGTGCGAGCCCAGCACCAGGTCGGCGCCGGCATCGATGGTGGCCCGGCCCAGCGCCTGCTGGTCCGCGGTGAACCGGTTCTGGTACTCCTCGCCCCAGTGATAGGCCACGACCACCACGTCGGCCAGCTCTCGGGCCCGGGCCACGTCCTCGCGGACCCAGTCCAGTCTGAGCGGCGCCACCCCCGGCCGGTCGGCGGTGGCCGCGAAGCTCCTGGGATAGGCGTGGCTCCAGAAGAGGTCGGCAAAGGCGGAGTACGCCAGAAACGCGACGCGCAGGCCCCGGCGCTCCACCACCACCGGCGCCCGGGCCTCGTTGATGGTCCGCCCCCCGCCAACGTGGGCGATGCCGCGGGCGGCCAGGAGTTCCAGGGTCTCCAGAAAGTTGGCGGTGTCGTAGTCGAGAATGTGGTTGTTGGCCACGCCGACCACGCCCACGCCGCCCAGGGTCAGCGCCTCCAGGGCCTCTGGCCGGGCCCTGAACCAGATCCCCTTGCCGGGAATGGGCGCGCCGGTGACACCGGCCGGCGACTCCAGGTTGCAGAAGCTCACGTCCGCCGCGTGAAACACGTGAGCCACCCGGGCGAAGGGGTAGGCGACCCCGTGGCGCCGGATGACCGCGTCGACGCCCCGGGCCAGCATGACGTCGCCGCAGGCGGCCAGTTCCACCTCGGGCTCGAGGTCACCGTGAAGGTGGGCGGTGACCGCCTCGGCGAGCCAGGCCCTGACCGCCGCCACGGCCGTGGCGTTGGGGCGAGCCAGCTCGCCCAGGCGCCGCCGGAGACCCTCGGGCCACCAGGCCGGCCCCGGCAGCGGGCCATCCACGCCCGGCAGCGCCACGGTGACCAGCCAGACCGCGCGAACCAGCGGGTAGCCACCGCCGGTGATGGAGTCAAGGGACGGGCGCACCCCGTCCACCGCCAGCGGCCGCCAGGCGGCCGACAGGTCCTGGTGCCGCAACACCCTCAGGCCGGCATCGTCCAGGGTCGCCGCGACCGGCGCTCCACCGTCCGGGCCGGCCGCCAGGGCGACCGCGGTGGCCCGGTCCAGGCCGGTCCTGGGGTCCAGCGGCCCCACGGCCAGCACGCGGTGGTCGAAGCCCAGCCGGACCGGCAAGCGGGCGGCGGCCGGGGCCGCCGGCGCCGGTTGCCAGTCCGGATCCCCCCACTCCCCCGCGACGAGCCAGAGGTCGAAGTCGCTCGGACCGGCGGCGGCTTCGAAGACCAGGTCGGGAAAGGCCCGGGCCAGACCCAGCCACACGGGTTCCAGGAAGTCCAGAAGCTCGGGCGCCACCGCGATCCTGACCGTGTCGGCGGCCGGCGAGGCCCCGCGCCACGCCCGGGCCGCCAGCGCCATCCCGGTGGCCGTTCCCGCCACGGCCAGGGCCACCAGCAGGGCGGCAAGCCGCCAGGCCAGCTGAAAGCGCCCGTGTCCCGCCGCCGGGACCCGCACCGTCAGTCCCCGGCCCTCGCGCGCGGGACCGCCAGCCGGGCCACCACGATGCTGACCTCGTACAGGAGAAGCATGGGGCTGGCGAACAGGAACTGGGACACCACGTCCGGGGGCGACAGCACGGCGGCAATCACGAAGATGACGAGCACCGCGTACTTGCGGTTTCTGCTCAAAAACCCGGGGGTCACCAGGCCGATGGCCGCCAGCCCCCAGACCAGCACCGGCAGTTCGAAGACGACCCCCATGGGCACCACGACCCCCACCACGAAGCCGAGATAGTCGGAGATCCTGATCTGCGCCTGGACGGCCGGCGAAGAGAAGCTCAGGAAAAACCGGTACAGAAAAGGCACGGCGACCAGGTAACCGAAGGCGGCGCCGGCCAGAAACAGAAGCGACGCCGAGGGGAGCACGCCGTAGAGCACCCTGCGCTCGTGGCGCTCGAGGCCGGGCAGCACGAAGGCGGCCAGCTGATAGAGGATGACCGGCGCCGCCAACGCCAGGCCCATGAACACCGCCACCCTGAGCTGGGTGAGGAAGGCCTCGGCCGGCGCGAGGAAGACCACCGTCCCGACCGGCGAGACCAGAGCCTGTAGCACGCGTCCGGCCACGGCGAAGCTGGCCACGGTGGCCAGGGCAAAGCTGGCCAGACTCCAGATGAGCCGCCACCTGAGTTCTTCCAGGTGTTCGATGAGGCTCATGGTGTCGGGATCTGGCCGGCGGCGCCCGGCGCGCCGGCCCCCCGCCGGCGGCGGGCCGCCCACGGGGACACCCCCTTCGCCCACCAGCAACC
The DNA here is from genome assembly GCA_020725105.1 of Symbiobacterium thermophilum. GTDB lineage: Bacteria > Bacillota > Sulfobacillia > DYFQ01 > DYFQ01 > DYFQ01. The sequence continues at coordinate 30,024 of DYFQ01000022.1, read as the reverse complement.
GCCCTCCCGGGACCAGGCTCAATAGTTCCGGATCAGGATGAAGTCTGCCACCTCTGCCAGAGTGTCGCGGGCGGAAACGGGCGGCAGGTCGGCCAGGGCCGCCTTGGCCTGGCCGATGTATGCTTCCGCCAGCTCAAACGCGTGCCGGAAGGCACCGGAAGCTTCCACCAGGCGGGTGATCTGGCGGACCTCCTCGTCGCCGATCTCGGCCAGACTACAGAGTTCCCGCAGCCGCACCCGGTCCTTGCCGTGCTGCAACGCGTAGATCAGGGGCAGCGTGTAGACGCCGGACCGGAGGTCGTTACCGATGGGCTTGCCGAGCTCGGGAACGGAAGAGGTGAAATCCAGAACGTCGTCGACGATCTGAAAGCCCATTCCCACGGCGAAGCCGTAGTCGTGCAGCGCCCGCCGGAAGTGAGGCGGAGCCCCGGAGGCGATGGCGCCCACGTCGCAGCAGGCGGCGATGAAGCGGGCCGTCTTCTTGGCGATCCGATCCAGGTATTCGTCCTGGTCCTGCCGGAAGGAGTACAACCGGCCCAGTTGCTGGATCTCACCGAGAGAGAGGTTGAAAACCACCTCGCCCAGGATGCGGATGATTTCGGACGTGCCGTAGGTGGCCACCAGCATGAACGCCCTGGCGAAGAGGAAGTCGCCCGTCAGGACCGAGACCTTGTCGGACCACTTGGCGTTGACCGTGGGCCGCCCCCTACGGGTGGTGGAACTGTCCACCACGTCGTCGTGAATCAGGGTGGCCATGTGGATCATCTCGACGGCCGCGCCCAGCGGGAGCAGGCGGCTCGGGTCGTAGTGGTGGAACCGGGCCCCCAGAAACACCAGCGCCGGCCGGATGCGTTTCCCGCCGGCCCGCAGGAGGTGGGTGGCCGCTTCCCGCACCAGCGGGTCCTCCACGTCCAGGGCCTTCAGGATTTCCGCCTCGCAACGTTCCAGGTCGACCGCGATTTCTGGGAAGATGTCGGTGGCCCTCACGGCATCACCTGCGGTCCGGAAGGGGGTTCGGTCCCGTCGTGCCGGACGGACTTCCACGAGCGCTGGGGCTTCTCCTTCCGCCCTCCTGCCGCTCCAGGCGCCGGGCCAACCGGGCCAGGCGCCGGAAGCGGTGGTTCACGGTGGACTTGCTCAGCGGCGGCTCGAGCAGGCGGCCCAGTTCGGCCAGACTTGCTTCCCGGTGCTCCAGCCGGAGCCGGGCCAGTTCCCGGAGGGAGGGGGGGAGCGCCTCCAGCCCCGGCCCGTCCCGCAAGGCCTCGATGTCCGCCAGCTGGCGCAGGGACGCCGTTACCGTCTTCTGAAGGTTCGCGGTCTCGGCGTTGACCCGGCGGTTGACCCGCCCCCGCACTTCCCGGAGGGCCCGCACGTTCTCGAAGGCCAGCAAGGCGTGGTGGGCCCCGACCTGGCCAAGCCAGCTGGCGATGTCCTCGCCGGTCTTCAGGTAGACCAGAAGGCGTCCCCTGCGCCGGCCGGTTCCGGCCGCCAGGCCCATCGCCGACAGGGCGCGGGCCAGACGGGTTGCCGCTTCCGGCCGGGCGGTGACCACTTCCCAGTGGTAGCCACGTTCGGGGTCGGCGACAAAGCCGGCGCCAAGGAAAGCCCCACGGGTGAAGGCTTGCTGGCAGCAGGCGCGGTCGGGCGGGTGGTCCCGGTCGACCGCCTCCCAGAACCCGCGGACGGCGGAGGTGGGGAGGGCGACGGCGTACACGGTGGTCCGCCGGAGCCGCTCCCGGCGCCGGGCAGCCACGGGACCGGCGCCGCCCAGGACCTGTTTGGAAAGGTGAATCAGGCGGCGGGCGGCGCCGGCGCTCTCGGTCGTCAACTCCAGGCGCTCGTCAGCCGGCCAGCCGCCGCGCAAGAGCGACCCGATCAGGCCCGCGAGTTCCGCCCGGCGACAGCAGGCGCGCTCCGGGGCGATCCGGGCCAGTTCGTCTCGGGTCCGGCTGATCAGGCGCACCGGCTCCAACCACCCGGGTCGATTATACCACCGGTGATGACGGGGAAACGGGTTTCAAGGTATGCTTTCTCCGGTCGGACACAAGGCAGGCTGCCCGGACGAGCGAGGGGTCGGGATGGATCCAGCGAACGCCGCCGGCGCGGGAAGCCGGCGAGAAGCCGGCGGGCCGCCCGGCAATTCCGAGGCCGAGATCGCGGCGCTCTACCGCAGCGCCGCCGCAGTCAGCGCGTCGCTGGACCTCGAGCGGGTGCTGGACGCCATCGTGGGCCAGGTGATGAAGCTGGTCGGCCCCGACGCATGCGCCTGCGCCATCTTCCGGCTGGACGAGAGCAAGAACAGCCTGCGTATCGTCAGCGCCAGAGGCCTGCCTCAGGCCTACGTGAACCAGGCCAGGGTCCCGGTGGGCGAACTGGCGGTGGGCGCGGCAGTGGCGAAGGGCCATCCGGTGACGACCACGGCCAGTTCCGGCGGGACCCTCGACCTGCCTCCCCCCCGCCACGCGGGCTCCCATGACCGTCCGGGAGCCTTCAAGACCGTCCTCGGCATCCCCCTGCTGGCGAAGGGCCGGCCGCTCGGGGCCATCGCGGTCTACTCCTGCGAGGAGCGGGAGTTCCCGCCGGCCGAGGTCTCGATGCTGTCCATCTTCGCCAGCTACGCGGCGATCGCCATCGAGAACGCCGCCCTGTACGCCCAGGTCCAGCGGCGACTGGCCGAGAGCCTGAGCATTCAAGAGGTCGGGGCCGCCCTCGTGCGCGAACTCGACCTGGGCAACATCCTGCGCCTGGTCGCCGGTCACGCCCGGCGGCTGGCGGAGGCCAGCGGCAGCCTGGTGGCGCTGCCAGCCCCGGGCGGCACGCGACTGGAGATCCGCGTGGTGCGGGGCGAGCGTCTGGAACCCCTGCTCGGGCAGCAAGTTCCGGTTGATGGTTCCCTCCTCGGCGTCGCCTTCCGGAGCGGCCGGGCCGTCCGGTCGGACGACGTGATGCGGGACCCCCGCCTCAGGCACCGCCGGCTGGCCGGCCGGGCCAGGATCAAGAGCCTGGTGGCGGTCCCGCTGCGGATCAAGGATCAGGTGCTGGGCGTCCTGGCGGTGGTCAACCCGGGGCCCGGTTTCGACGCCGCGGAGGTGGAGGTGCTGCAGCTTCTGGGCCACCACGCCGCCATCGCCCTGGAGAACGCCGGCCTCCACGAGAAGGCAAGGGAACTGGCGGTGGCCGAGGAGCGCAGCCGGCTGGCCAGGGAGCTTCACGACTCCATCTCCCAGTCCCTGTTCAGCCTGGTACTCAACGCCGAAGCGCTGGCCGAGTTGACCAGGCGGGACCCTGCCCGGGCTCAGGCCCTGGCGCACCGGGTCAAGGAGATCTCCCAGGAGGCCCTGGTGGAGATGCGGTCCCTCATCTTCGAGCTGCGCCCCGCCGCCCTGGAAGAAAAGGGGCTGGTGACGGCCATCAGAAACCACGTCGAACTCTTCCGGCGCCGCCAGGGGATCGACGTGGAGTTCGAAGCGTCGGGGGGCGAGGTTCTGGCCAAGGACGTGCAACTGGCGCTTTACCGGGTGGCCCAGGAGGCCCTCTCGAACGTGGCGAAGCACGCCCGGGCCACCCGGGTGCGGGTCAGCCTCCAGGTGGACGAAGTTGCCGCCCGGCTGGTCGTCGCCGATGACGGCGTCGGCTTTGATCCCGCTTTCGCGCTCAACCCGGGCCTGGCGGACCGGCAGGCCCACCTGGGCCTGACCAGCATGCGTGAACGGGCCGAACTGGTTGGCGGCCGGCTGCAGCTGGACAGCGGGCCCGGCCGGGGCACGCGGGTCGTGGTGACCGTGCCCGTGGCCGACACGGCCAGCCGTGACGCAGGCTAGAGAGGGGGTACCACCGTGGGGAAGCCCATCCGGGTGCTCATCGCCGACGACCACCCCATGGTTCGCCAGGGGCTGCGCACCTTTCTGGAACTGTACGAGGACGTGGCGGTGGTGGGTGAGGCCAGGGACGGGGAGGAGACGGTGGACGTCGCCCGGGCGCTGTCTCCGGACGTGATCCTCCTGGACCTGGTCATGCCGCGCATGGACGGTCTGGAAGCCCTGGAACTCTTGCGGCGCGAGGGGATCCAGGCCCGGGTCGTGGTCCTGACCAGCTTCGCCGACGATCAGAGGGCGCTCCGGGCCATCCTCGGCGGCGCCGTGGGTTTTCTGACCAAGGACGTTCAGCCCCAGGACCTTTACCGCGCCGTGGTGGGCGCGGCCCTGGGCGAGCCCCAACTGCACCCCAAGGTAGCCATGCGGCTGGTGCAGGCGGTGGCGGGGCGGGCCCAACCGCCGTCCGACGCGGCCCAGGCGCCTGGCGGCCCCGGCCAGACCGGGCTCCTGGAGGCGCTTACCCAGCGGGAACGGCAGGTTCTCGGGCTACTGGCTGAAGGCAAGAGCAACAAGGAGATCGCCGCCGCCCTTTACATCAGCGAGAAGACGGTGAAGACCCACGTCTCCAACATCCTGCACAAACTCGGCGTGGCGGACCGCACCCAGGCGGCCCTGTTCGCGGTTCGCCATGGCCTGAACGGCTGAGTGCGGATACCACCGGGACTTCGGACCCTACCGGGACCATCGATGGATGGACAGTTCGGTCGGCTGGCCGATGCCTCCCGCGGGCTCCACCATTAGGCTGGAACCAGGAAGACACGGGAGCTACACGAGGCGGGTGAGGCGAATGGCCTCGCGGCAGGCCGGCATGCCCCGCGTACTGGTGATCGAGCCGTCACCCCGGGTGCGGGAGGCCGTCAAGAACCTGCTGGAGGCAGCCGGACGCTGCCAGGTGGTTGGCGAAGCGGCCGGAACCGACGAGGCTTCCGAGCTGGCCCGCCGTCTGGCTCCCGAGGTGATCGTCATGCGCCGGCCAACCGGCGGGCCGCCGGATCCGCCGGCCGCCCTTGCTTCGACCTCCGTCATCTACTACTCGTGCGACCCGTGGTCCGACTGCCTCTTCGACCCCGATCCCGGTGCCCAGTCCGCCGAGCCGGTATCGGCCGGCGGCCTCTGCGACCTGGTATGGAAGGTCACCCGGATGCCGGGGTACGAACCCGCACGCAGGCGCCCGCGCCCGGAATCAGAACCGCCCGGAGTCCTCCAAAGGTGAGCGGGCAACACCAGCGGGCGACCGTCCTTTGGAAAGCCGGGGAAAGCGTGTGGGGGCCGCCAAGCTCCGGATGACTCCGGCGGCGTCGTCGGCCAGGGCCGGTTCGGGAGACTTTCCGGAAAGCAGAACGATCCCCCCCGAGGCGTCAGCGGGCAATCGCGGCCCGACTCAACGGCCCCCTCATCCGGCGGCCCCGAGCGCCTCGGCAAGGCGGGATGACAGGCTCCGGACTGTTCGGTGTGCGGTCATGACGGCCACGTAAAAAGTCAAGCGTTTTCCGTCACAAGTCCCAGTCGCTCCGTCTTCGGTCGGAGTCACCGGCCAGGTCCAATAGCCCGTGCCAGTTCCAGCCTGAAAGCCGAGGCGGCCGGCTTTCCACCCCGGGTACACTGAAGCCGGATCGAAACCCCGAACGCGCCGGCCGCGGCCGGCCGGGCCGAAGGAGGGTGGTACGAGATGTTGGAGCAGCAGGCGTTGTCCCTGGTGCAGGTGGATTACGACGGTACCCTGGACGGAGCCTTCAACGAGCTGCTGGCCCAGTTGCCCGAACGGCCTCTGGTCCTGCAGTCACGGCCCCTGCGACTCCTGGTGCAAGACCCCGACGGCTTCGTTGCCCGGCTCCAGGGCGTGCTGAGCCGGAGCAGGGCGCAAAACGCCCACATCCTCCTGCGGCGAGGCGCCTACGTCGTCGCGCGGCGGCGCCGGCGCGACCCGCTCCAGGCGGCCACCGGAGGCTCGGGGCAAAGGTGGCCGCTGGTGCCGGCCTGATCGGACTAGCCCGCCTGGGGCATGGCCAAGGCGGCAAAGGAGCGGTAGAATCCGGAGGGGCTGAGCTCTGGCGCAAAAAGGACGCAGCTAGCGTAAGCCTGAAACCACGTGCCGCCCCCACAGGAGTTCAGCCGAATCGCCCAGCGGCCGGGCCGGGCGGGAAGGACTCCCGCCCGGCCCGAGCTTTGCCCGCTCAGGCTTCGGACCGGAGCGGCAGGTCGCGATGTTCCACCAGGACCGTGTGGTGCTTCTCCCGCAGGAGCCTGGCCAGCCGGTTGGCGATGACCACCGACCGGTGCTGGCCGCCGGTACAGCCGATGCCGATGGCCAGCTGGGTCTTGCCCTCGGCCAGGTACTGGGGCAGCAGGAACTCCACCAGGCTTGCCAGGCGGCGCATGAACTGCTGGGCGATGGGCCACCGCATGACGTACTCCTCCACCAGCGGGTCCCCGCCGTCCAGGGGCCGCAGGGAATCCACGTAGTGGGGGTTGGGCAGGAACCGCACGTCGAACACCAGGTCCGCGTCCAGGGGCAGGCCGTGTTTGAAGCCGAAGGAGACCACGGTCACGATGAACCGCTCCGGGTCCTGGTCGGTCGCGAAGATCTCCAGGATCTCCTCGCGGAACTTCTGGGGGCTGAGCGCCGAGGTGTCGATGATCCGGTGGGCCCGGCCCCGGATCTCTTCCAGCCGGCACCGCTCCTCCCGGATCGCCTCGAGCACGCGTCCCTGCGGCGCCAGGGGATGCCGGCGCCTGGTCTCCTTGAACCGGCGGACCAGGGTTTCATCGTCGGCCTCGAGGAACAGGATCTGGTAGGCGAAACCCGTCCGCTCCAGGTCCTGAAGGGCGTCGAGGAGGCTGTCGAAGAAGGCCCCGCCCCGGATGTCCACGACGATGGCGATCCGGCGGATCTTGCCGCCCGACTGGGCACAGATCTCGGCAAACTTGGGAATGAGCGCGGGAGGCAGGTTGTCGACGCAGAAATAGCCGGCGTCCTCCAGGGCCCGCAGGGCCAGGGACTTACCGGCCCCCGACAGGCCGGTGACCACGACAAACCGGATGTCCTGCACCGCCGCCCCCTCCTGCCCCGGCCGCGCCCGGCTTTCGCCTTCCATCATACCAGCCCGGTACCGCTATCGGAGCCACGGATCGCCGGCCGGCGGCTTCAGCGGCCGTTCGGGAGCCCCGGCGGCTCAATCCCCCGGAGCAAGGCCCGGGCAGCCCCGATGTCCCGCGCACGCACCCGCACCCTCACCGACGCCAGCGGTCCCACGCCGAAAGGGTGAACCGACGGGGCCGCGTCGGACTCGAGCACGGCGGGGATACCGTGGGCTTCTAGCAGCCCCCGGACCACTGCCGCGGCGACGGGATCGACGGCGTGGTGCACCACCGTCCAGCCGGCGGGCGACAGCTCCGCTGGAGTCGTCGCGCCACCGTCCCCGGCGAGCCACGCCCCGGGCCACCCGGCGGCCCCGGCGGCGTCCAGGGAGTCGATGCGGGGGTACTGACCCCGCAGGCCGGCGGCGGCCGCCGCGTCGGCCACGACCAGGGCGGCCGGGTGCTCCTGCAAGAAGCTGGCCGGGACGGCCGGGGTCGGGGGCTCTTCCACGGCCCGGCGCAGGATCTCGGCCTTCTCGCGCCCCGACGCCAGCAAGAGCACCCGCCGGGCTTCCAGGATCGTCGCCACACCCAGGGTGATGCCACGCTGGGGCACCGCCGGCGCCCTGGCGCCAGAGGCGCCGGCCAGCGCGGCCCGGCTCTCGGGGGCCACCGACACCACCCGGGTCCGGCTGTCCCGGGCCGATCCGGGCTCGTTCAGCCCGACGTGGCCGTTTCGACCGATGCCCAGCACCACCAGGTCAAGGCCCCCCGCCGCCCGGATGGCCTCCTCCACCCGCGCGGCTTCGGCGGCGGGGTCCGCGGCCAGCCCGTCCACGGGCCGGACCCGGCGAGGGTCCAGCCCCAGCGACGGCACGATCAACTCGCGAAAGGTCCGGGCCGCGGCGGCGGGATGGTCGGGGGAAAGCCCGAGGTATTCGTCGAGGCCGAAGACCCTCGCGGCTCGCAAATCCACGGCCCCCTCGGTCCTGGCCGCGGCCAGCCGCCGGTACAGACCCAGCGGCGTCCGGCCGGTGGGAAGGGCTACCACCAGGTCCTTCCGGCGCCGGGCGAGCTCCGCGACGGCCCGGGCCGCCAGGGCGCTCAACAGGTCGTAGCCGGGGACCACCAGGACCGTCACGGCGCTTGGACCCCGTTGGAGTATACCAGCGCGCCTCCCACCAGTGTGGCCCGGACCCGTCCCCACCGGTCCAGCACGACCACGTCGGCCGGGCGGCCGGGAGCCAGGCATCCCGCCCGGTCTTCCATCCCCAGCACCCGGGCCGGGGTGGTCGCCGCCATCTGGACGGCCGCCGCCCAGTCGACCCGGGCGTAGCGCCTCGCGTTCCGGACCGCCCGGTCCATGGTGAGGGTACTGCCGGCCAGGACGCCGGCGACTGTCCGGGCGACGCCACCGGACACCACGACCGGCCGGTCTCCCAGGCGGTAGCGCCCGTCCCCCAGTCCCGCCGCGGCGGTGGCGTCGGTCACGAGAGCCACCCCGGCCGGACCTCTGGCCCGCACCACCAGGTCCACCACGGCCGGGTGAAGGTGGATGCCGTCGGCGATGACCTCGACGGTCAGCTGGTCCAGTACCAGGGCGGCCCCGGCCACCCCGGGCTCCCGGTGGTGCAGGCCGCGCATGGCGTTGAAACAGTGAACCACGTGAGTGGCGCCCAGGCGGACCGCCTGGCGGACCTGCCGGTAGGTCGCGTCGGAGTGCCCGATGGCCACCCGGACCCCCGCCCGGCATAACCAGGGGATCAACTCCGCCATCCCCGGGAGTTCCGGCGCCAGGGTGACCAGGGCCAGGCCTTCGGCGGGGCCGCCGGCCGCCGCCAGCAGGATTTCCAGCTCGTGCCGGCTGGGCGGGCGCAGGGCAGCCGGGTCCTGGGCACCCTGCCGGGCCGGGTTGAGGTAAGGTCCTTCCAGGTGAACCCCCAGCAACCTGGCGCCCGCGCGGGTCACGGCACGGGCCCGGGATATCCGGCCCAGTGCCGTGAGGAGAGCCTCGTGGGAGGCGCTCGGCAGGGTGGGGCAAAAGGCCGTGACCCCAAAGCGCGGCAACAGGCGCGCCAGGGCCAGCAGGTCTGCCTCGGAAGCGGTCAGGACGTCGACGCCGCCGGCGCCGTGGCAGTGCAGGTCGACAAAGCCCGGCGCCACGATCCCCCCGCGGGCGTCCAGCCGCGCCCGGGCTTCGGGCGGCCGGCCCTGGCCGGAGGCGGCCAGGCGCTCACCGTCGACGGCCAGCCAGCCGCGGACCGGTCCGGCCGGTTCCAGCACGGTGCCGTTGTGGATCACCAGGTCGTATCGGAGGCCTGCCATGGTGCGGCCCCCTTCGGCGCCGGGGTCGGCTCACTCCTGCCCGGCGGTCCCCCGCGGCAGGACGAGGTCGGCCACGACGGGCAGGTGGTCGGACGCGTCGGAAACCACCGGGCCGGCGGCGGTAACCGAGAAGGGTTCGGAGACGAAGACGTGGTCGATGCGGGCGGAGGGCGCTCCGCTCGGGAACGTGTACCCGGGGCCGTCCCCGGCCACGGCGTGGGCGTCCACCAGCCGATCGGCCACCGCCTGGAGCCAGGGCTCGTCCGGCCGGCTGTTGAAGTCGCCGGCCAGGACAAGGGGGCTCCCGGCCGGCAAGAGGGCCAGCAGCGCGGCCACCTGGTGCGCCCGCTCCTGGCGCTGCAGCCCGAGGTGGGTCGTGTAAACCGCCAGGCGGTCGCCGCCGGGAAGTTCCACCGTCGCCCGCAAGAGTCCGCGGGGCTCCCAGCGCCCGGGCAGCGCCGCGTTTTCAGCTTCGAGAATGGGAAAACGGCTCAGTATGGCGTTACCGTACTGGGTCCAGCCCAGGTTGAGGTTGGGCCCGTACGCCACCGCCATCCCCAGCCGCCGGCCGAGCCACTGAGCCTGGTCCACCAGACCCGAACGGGGATTGTTGCGGTCCACCTCTTGCAGGACGACGATGTCGGGGGCCAGGTCGGAAACGGTGCGGGCCAGCCGCTCCAGGTCCACGACCCCGTCGAGCCCGCGGCCGTAGCGGATGTTGTAGGTGACCACCCGCAACGAGTGGGCGGCCTGCCCGGCGCCGGCGTCGCGAGGCGCCGGCGCGGGTTCAGCTTCCGGAACCGGAGCTCCCGCCCGGTCGACAGGCTGGACCACCCGTAGCTGGCGGACCCGGCCGCCGCCCACCACCGGAACCAGTCCGAGGGCCAGGGCAAGGGGCTCCCGTAGCAAGATCAGGCAACCGGCGACCAGTCCGGCCAGAGCCAGCAGCCTCCGGCGGCGGCCGGGCCGGAGCCGTGGCGGACCTGGGAGCACCGGGTGCCGGCGTGGTTCCGGGCTGAACACGCAAAGCCTCCCCTCGCCACGCGGCCGGGGCCGGGTGGGCCGGCCGGAAACGGCCGGCAAACGAAGGTTTACATAAAACTACTCCGCCTGACATTCTATCGCAATCGGGCGCGGGGGAAAACCGTCACCGGCCGCGCCGGTCCGCCGGCGGGCTTCGGCCAGGCGGGCCGGGGCCTGGTCGTAGACGGCGGGGAAGTACTTCTCCAGCAGCGGCAGGTTGGGGCCGGGCCGCGAGGCCCGCTCGCGCCGCAGGCGGCGCAGGGTCTCCAGGTCGAGGTCGGCCCAGATGACCCCCTCGCTGTGGGGGTCGTCGGCCTGGACCAGCACCCCGTCAAGGTTCGGGGTGAGCTCCAGGGGCGCGAAAATGCCGCTGCGCCCGGTCAGGGTGAGGCCCAGCACGTTTCCGACCAGGCACGGGTTGACGGCGAAGACCAGGCTTTCCTGGGCCCGGGGCCACGCTCCCCGGAGGGCGGTCCAGAAGTTGTAGGGTTCGGGGTTGGCAGTGGGCAGGATCACCAGTTCCACGCCGCGCAACGACAGGATGCGGAAGGTCTCGTAGTAGGTGGCGTCCATGCACACGGGCAGGCCCAGGGTGACCAGGGGCGTCTCGACCACCGTCAGGTCGTCCCCGGGCTCCAGTCCCCAGCCGGCTTCCATGGGTAACAGGTGGCACTTGGCCTGCACCGCCACCAACCGCCCGTCGGGGCCGTAGAGCCGGGCCTGGTTGATGACCCTGCCGCCGGGTTCGGGAAGCACGGCCGAACCGGCCGCCACCCACAGGCCGAAACCCCGGGCCAGTTCCCGGAAGGTGGTGTCGTAGACCCGCTCGGTGGCGGGCCCGGCGAAGGCGAAGAGGTCCTTCACCCGTACCCCGGGGCCGAAGCTGGACACCGCGCGGTCCACCGAACCGGCTCTGGACAGCGCCCCGATCCCCGGCACCAGCCCCAGCAGGTGGGTGGCCGCGTCCTCGGGGAAGCACACAAGCTCCGCCCCGGCCCGGGCCGCCCGGCGGACCAGCCGGTAGCACTGCTCGGCGTAAGCCTCGGCCGACGGGGTGAACTCCAGCCGCATCTGGACCGCCGCCACCCGCAGGGTGTTCCTGCGGCGCGCCGCCAGACTGCCGGGGACCCCCTCGCCCCCCGGGTCGGGCGGCCGCCGTTCCATGGGCCGGCGGCGGAGGAAGCGCCGGACCCGCCCGGGCCGGGACCGCCAGGCCATGAGCGCCGAGCCCAGGCGGGTCTTCAGGCCATCAACCCAGCCCACCGACGACACCCCCGGCGCCGGCCGGCCCGTCCGGCCCGGCGGCCGGCCCTCCGGCGACCCGTGCCCTGTAAACCGCGGGCAGGTAACGGCGGTACAGGGCAGGGTTCAAGTGGGCGAAGATGGGGTACCGGGCGCGGATGCCCGCCAGGCGGTCCCCGTCGAAGTCGGCCAGGAGCAGGCCGGCGTCATCTACGGGACCGCTCAGACTGTCAAGCCAGCCGGTCTCGTCCGGCGTGATCTCGCAGGGGCCAAACGCCGCCGTCCTGGCCCGCCAGGGCAGGTCGCCGCGGGAACCCAGCCCCACCTCCAGCCCGTAGACCTGGTTTTGCTGGACGATCTGCCAGAGCCCGGCCACCTGGGCCCAGTATGGGTACGGCCGGGGTACGGCCACCGGCGCCAGCAGGGCCTCGGCGCCCAGCAGGGCCAGAATGCGGCCCACCTCGGGCACCCACGCGTCACCGCCGACGGCCAGCCCGAGCCGCAGCCCACCGGCGTCGAACACCTGGAGGTCGCGGCCCGCGGCCATACCGCGCGCGGCCTCGGCTCCAGTCGGGTGGGTCTGGACCTGCCAGCCCGCGACCTCACCCCCGGGGGTGACGAGGGGGGCCGCGTGAACCCAGGCGTCCGGCCGGCCGGCCGGCGGGTCGGGGCCCGTTGGCAGCGCGGCGGCGGCCCCCGCGGGCAACAGGAAGGTCCCGGCCACCAGCCAGACCCGGCGGTCCCTGGCGAACCGGCGGGCCCAGTCGAGGGCCGGCGGCTGCGAAACCAGGGGTACCTGTTCCCAGACCGCGACGGTAAAGCCCCGGGCCACGTCCCCCCCGTACCCGTCGCGGAACACCGCCGCCGCCGGGTCGTCCGGGCGGGGACCCGCCACTCGCCCGGCCTCCACCAGCCCGGCCAGGCCGGCCAGCCCGCCCAGGCAGACGAGGCCGGCCCCGGCCTCGACCGCCCGGCCGGCCGCGCGGTCCAGGGCGGGCCAGGGATCGGCCGCCCAGAGGACCTCGGCTGGCAGTTCCACGGCGGCAACCCGCACGGCAAGCCTCCCTTCGGGGCTAATACCCCTTTGCCCGGTCTACCAGGCCCAGCAGCGGCCGGCCGGCCCGGAAACGTTTCAGGTTCCGGGCGAACACCCGCGCCATGTCCGGCGCCACGCTGGGACCGGAGACGTGGGGGGTGATGACGACGTTGGGGAGCGACCACAGGGGGTGCTCGGCCGGCAGGGGTTCCTGCCAGAAGACGTCGAGGACGGCGCCGCCCAGCCGGCGGCTGCCCAGCGCCTCCAGGAGCGCCTGTTCTTCTAGGACCGCCCCGCGGCCCACGTTGACCAGCCAGGCCCCGGGCTTCAGCCGGCGGAACGCGGCGGCGTCCACCAGGCCTCGGGTCTCGGGAGTCAGCGGCAGGGTGAGCACCAGCACGTCCGCGTCCGACAACATCGCCGGCCAGGCGTCGAGCCCGTACACGCGCTTCACCCCGACGACCCCGGCCGCGCGCCGGCCGGCAGCGACGGCCCGGCGCCGGAGCCCGATGACGGTCATGCCGAACGCCCGAGCCCGCCGGGCGATGGCCAGCCCGATGTCTCCCAGCCCCGCAATGGCCATCGTCTTGCCTGCCAGCCGCTCAGGAATGAACGGCTCCCAGGCCCGGCGCGCCCGGGCGGCCAGCACCTGAGGCACGCGCTGGCCCTGGGCCAGCAGGTGCCCCAGGACGTACTCGGCGATCCAGGGGCCGAACACACCGGTCACCCGGGTGAGCACGGCGCCGGCCGGCCACGGCACCTCCGGGCCGACCAGGTCGTCCACCCCGGCGCCCAACTGCTGGAACCACCGGAGCCGCGTGGCCTCGCCCAGCAGGTCCACGGGAAAGCGCCAGCCCAGGATGATCTCGGCCCCGGCCACCAGTGGGCGGGCCGCCTGTGGAGTGGAGGCGGTGACCAGGTCCACCCGCCGCACTTTCTCCCGGACCAGCCCTGCCAGTTCCTGAGTCCGCTCCGGGTTCGGGTGGTAGAGCAGCACCCGTTCCCGCCGCGGGGGCCTGGGCGCCGCGCCCCCCGGGCTCCGCCGCCCGTCGCCCGCCGACGGGGCCCTCACGGCCGCCTGTACTCCTCCCGCCGTGGGGTGAAGGCGTCCGGACAAGACACCGTCACCTCCCGGATCCGTTTGCCGGGAGATTCGCCCGGCCGGGCCACCCATCCCTGCCGGTGCGGCGGTGGCTGCATCCCGGCGGGCCGGTCGGGGGAGGACATCGGACCGGAGTCAGACGATGCGGCTCCGGATGGTGGCCGACAGGTAGTCGACGACGCTCACCGCGACGATGATGCTCAGGAGGATCAGCCCGACCTTGGACCAGTCCCAGGCGAGCAACTGGAAGTAGAGCGACTTGCCGATGCCGCCCGCCCCCACCAGGCCCACCACCGTCGCGGCCCGCACGTTGATCTCGAAGCGGTAGATGGCGTAGGAGGCAAAGTCCGGCAACACCTGGGGCACGATGGCGTACCACGCCGTCAGCAGGCGGTTGGCGCCGGCCGCCTGCAGCGCCTCCACTGGCTGCCGGTCGATGGCCTCCACGACCTCGGCGTAGAGCTTGCCCAGCATGCCGATGGAATGGATGCCGATGGCCAGGATACCGGCGAACGCCCCCGGTCCCACGCCCCGCATGAAGACGATGGCCAGCAAGAGTTCGGGAAAGGCCCGGATGGCGTTGAGACACAGCTTGCCCACGGCCGCCCCGGTCCGGCCGGCCAGGTTGGTGGCGGCCAGAAAGCCGAAGGGGATGGCCAGCACGGCGGCAAGGGTCGTCCCCAGGAGCGCGATGTTGAAGCTCTCCACCAGGCCCTCGAAGACGGTGGGGAAGTAGTTCCAGTCAGGCCCGGGCTGGTAGAACATCTGGCGGGTGATGGTCCACAGTTGCCCCAGGCCCCGGAGCAGCCGGTCCACGTTGAACTCGATGCCGGCCGACGCCCACCAGTAGACCAGGACCACCAGGACGGCGACACCGGCCTGACGGGCCAGCCACCAGTGGGAGTACCGGGGCGACCGCGGTCCCGGACCCTGTCCGGGGGCCTGGGTCGTGGCGCCCGCCGTTCCTTGACCCGTAGCCCGTGGCGGGTTCAAATCAGTCGCTCCCGCAGCCGGGTGCTGACGGCGTCGATGATGACCACCACCAGGAACACCGCCAGGATGATGGCCGCCGCGTACTTGTACCGCAGGAGGTTGATGTCCCGGTACAGCCACATGCCGATGCCGCCCGCGCCCACCAGCCCCAGCACCGTGGCCACCCGGATGTTGATCTCGAAGACGTAGAGGCAGTAGGCCACGAACTGGGGCAGCACCTGGGGGACCACGGCGTAGTGGACCATGAGGCTCCGGTTGGCCCCCGTGGCCTGCAACGCCTCCAGCGGTCCGGGGTCGATGGCCTCCACCGTCTCGCTCGTGAGCTTGGCGATGATGCCGAAGGAGAAGACCGCCAGCGCCATCACGCCGGGAAGGGCGCCGATGCCCACGGCGATGGCGAACACCGCCGCCAGCAACAGGTCGGGCAAGGTCCGGATCACGTTCAGCACGGTCCGCGCCACCAGGTACACCGCGCGGACCCGGCTCACGTTGCGGGCGGCCAGGACGCTGATGGGCGCGGCCGCCACTGCCCCCAGGGTGGTCCCGAGGATGGCGATCTGGACGGTCTCCAGCAGGGGACCTACCATCTCCGGGATGTAACTCCACACCGGGGGCCACATCCGCCGGAAGAGGTCGGCCATGTCCGGAATGCCCCAGAAGAAGTCCACGGGGCTCACGTCGGTCCGGCGCAGGGCCCAGATGTAGAGCACGACCATCCCCAGTGCCGCCAGGGTGACGGGTCCTTTGGCCGGGGGCCTGGGCAGCGGCCGGGCGCCGGAGCCGGAGGTCACAGGGCCCACCTAGGCAGGTCGGGCGGCCTCGCGCAGGTCTTCCGCGCGGATAGGCCGCCCGTAGATCTGTTCGAAGGTCTTCTCGTCCACCTGGTCCGCTGGACCATCATAGACCACCCGGCCCTGCCGCAGGCCCACGATGCGCCGGCCGTACTCCCTGGCCAGGTCGATGAAGTGCAGGTTCACCAGGGTGGTGATGCCGTCTTCCTGGTTTATGCGGCGCAGGTCCCGCATGACCATGTGGGAGGTAGGCGGGTCCAGGCTCGCCACGGGCTCGTCGGCCAGGATGACCTTGGGTTCCTGGGTCAGGGCGCGGGCGATGCCCACCCGCTGCTGCTGGCCGCCGGAAAGCTGGTCGGCCCGGACGAAGGCTTTGTCCAGGATCTCCAGGCGTTCCAGGCTCCGGAAGGCAAGCTCCAGGTCCCGGGGGGTGAACAGCCCCAGCAGGCCCCGCCAGGTGGGGCTGTGGCCCAGGCGTCCGGCCAGGACGTTCTTGAGGACGGTAGACCGCCGCACCAGGTTGAAGGTCTGGAAGATCATCCCGATCTTGGTGCGCACCCGCCGCAGCTCGGCCGGGGGCAGCCGGGTGATCTCCTCGCCGTCCACCCAGATCTCGCCGGAGGTGGGTTCCACCAGCCGGTTGAGGCACCGCAGGAGCGTGGACTTACCGGCTCCCGAAAGGCCAACGATGACCACGAACTCGCCGTCGGCGATCTTGAGGGACACGTCGCGCAGGGCCTGGACGCCGCCGGGAAACTCCTTGCTCACCTTCTTGAACTCGATCACGCCGGGTCTCCTCTGACGGCACCCGGGGAGAGGGAGCCGGCCCCCTCCCCCGGGGACGTCCAGACATCGGCGGGGCAGGCCCTCCGGCCGCCGGTCGTCACGGTCCGCCGCCGGCCGAGGCGTGGCTCAGCCGCCGCCCAGCTCCTTCTTGATGTCCAGGTTCATCAGCTTGGCCGTCTCACGGATGATGTCAAAGTCGGAGTCCTTGGCCTCGGCGACGCCGTCCCACTGGTAGAGGTCAAAGAAGATCCTCTTGCCTTCCTCGGACGAGGCGATCTTTATGAGCGCCTGCTTGACCTGCTCCACAAAGGCCGGGTCAAGCCCCTTGCGGACGGACACGGTGTCGTTGGGGATGTCGCCGGTGTACTCCAGAATCCTGACCTTCTGCATCACGTCGGGGAAGGTCTTCTCCACCCGGGCCCTGGCGTCGGCGAAGGTGGCGCCGGCGTCCACGTCGCCGTTGTAGACGGCGGTGATCACCTTGTCGTGGCCACCCAGGAAGACGACCTCCGAGAAGTCCTTCTCGGGGTTCATGTTGTTCTTCTTCAGGTGGGCCGCCGGGAACAGGTAGCCCGATGTGGAGCCGGGGTCGACGAAGCCGAACTTCTTGCCCTTGAGGTCGGCGAGCTTGTTGATGCCACTGTCGGCCCGGACCACGATCTGGGCCTTGTAGGAGACCGAGCCGCGGCGGACGGACTTCAAGATGACCTCAACGCCGTGCGTGTCACGGGCCAGCACGTAGCCGAGGGGGTTCAGCCAGCCCACGTCCACCTTCTTGGCGCCCATGGCCTCCACCAGGCCGGCGAAGTTCGCCGAGGTGAAGTGCTTGACCGGAATGCCGAGTTCCTTCGAGAGCATCTCCGCCAGGGGCGCGACCTTCTCCGGGATCTTCTCGGCCTCCACCGACGGCACGAACCCGATGACCAGTTCCTTCGGAACCTCGGCGGCCTCCTTCCGCTGGCAGCCGGCGAGCGCCAGCCCGCTCAGCAGGAGCACTCCGGCCAGGAGCAATGCCGCCGCCCGCCACCACGCCCCGCGGTTGCGCAAGGTATCCCCTCCCTGGACGGCACGCGAAATGTGGCGGCCGGGGGCGCCGGGCCCGCACCCCGTCCTCCCCGGCCTCTGGTGGGCATTCGGCGGCACACGGCGGCCTTCCTGCCGCCGGCGGGTGAAGTGGAACTTGAGACTGCAGGTATGCCCTCAAGAAGGGGGGCCCGGGGCGACCGGGCCCTGGTCGGTCACGCCGGGGCCGGCCCCGCCCAGGGCGCGACGCAAGGAGCCCCCCGCCGCCCTGAGCCGCCGCCGGGCGGCGGCGGCCTCCAGGCCCAGGCGCAGCATGAGCACGGCCGTCGCGGGCTGCCAGCCGCACCGTTGCAGGGTGGCCTCGGCCTCCCGGAGTCCGACCCCGGCGATGCGGCCGACCACCTCCACGGCCCGGGCCCGGAGCTTCGAGTTGCGCGCCTCCAGACTCACCATCAGGTTGCCGTACACCCGGCCCAGCCGGGCCATGGTCGCGGTGCTCAAGAGGTTGAGAACCACCTTCTCGGCCGTGCCCGCCGACAACCGGGTCGAGCCCTCGACCTCTTCGGGTCCGACCGCCGGGCAGACACAGACGTCGGCCAGGCGGGCCAGGGGCGAGCCGGGAGTGGTGGTCACGGCCACGGTAGTCGCCCCGGCCCGGCGCGCGTGGGCCAGGGCGCCCAGGGTGTAGGGCGTCCGGCCGCTGGCCGAGAGGCCCACCACCGCATCGCCCGGCCCGACTCCCCTGGCCGCCAGGTCGCGTTCTCCGGCAGCCTCGTCGTCCTCGGCGCCCTCCACCGACCGCCAGAGGGCCCGCCGGCCCCCGGCCACCACCGCCTGGAACCAGGCGGCAGGTACGCCGAAGGTCGGTGGCAGTTCGGTCGCGTCCAGCGCCCCCAGCCTCCCGCTGGTGCCGGCGCCCACGTAGAACACCCGGCCGCCTCCCTCGATGGCTGCCACCAGGCGCTCGACGGCGCTGGCCAGGTCATCGAGGCTCGCGCCGACGGCGGCCGGGACCCGCGCTTCGGCGGCCAGCAGGCGCGCCAGGAGGTCGGGCAGGGACATCAGATCCAGGTCAGCGGGGGCGCCGGGCCGAGCCACGGCCTCGGTCGGCCCCACCTCGGAGGCGGGCTCGGCGGTCAGAGAACTCAGGTCCAGCCCGGCCGGATCGACATTCAGGCACCGCAGGCCCAGGATGACGGCCCCCACCGCCGGGGGGTAGCGGGGGCGGATCACCGCGGCGCGGGGCGCGGCGGCGGTCACGACCCGCGTGAACGGGTCCAGGACGGGGCTGCCGGCCTTGAAGACGCCGCCCGCCGCCGCCACCTCGAAGGCGTCGGCCCGCAGGCCCAGGCCGGCGATGACCGCCCGGGCGGCCAGCCCCAGTTCGTGGCCGGCCTCGGCCAGGATCCCGGCGGCAACCCCGTCCCCCGAGCGGGCCGCTTCGGCAACCAGTGGCGCCAGGGCGGCGATGTCGCGGCGTTCCATGCCGTAATACACGCGGCCCATCAGCCCGGCCGCGTCGATGACCCCCAGGGCGCTCAGCAAGAGCTCTGTCAGGCGGGTGGCGGGTCCCCGGCCGTCGTGGGCCCGCAGCACCGCCGCCAGGGCGGCCCGTCCGATGGCGAAGCCCGAACCCTCGTCACCGACCAGGTGGCCGTAGCCACCGGCCCGCCGCCGCTCGCCGCGGGCGTTCACGCCGAAGGCAACGGACCCGGTGCCGGCCACGACCACCACCCCGGGACGGCCCAGCGTGGCGCCGGCCAGGGCAATGACGGCGTCGTTTTCCACGACCAGCGTGCCCCCGAGGCCGAGGGGCCGGACCCAGTCGCAGACCTGTTGGACGTCGTCGGGCCGGTCCACGCCGGCCATGCCCAGGACGGCGCAGGCCACCTCGGTTGGGGACAGCCCTGCCGCTCCCAGGACCCGGCGGACGATCGCCCGCAGCGCGTCGCCGGCCCGTTCCGGGCCCACGGCGTAGTGGTTGGTGGGGCCGCCCGTGGCCTGCGCCAGCGGCCGGCCCGCCTCATCGGCCAGCAGGGCCACCGTCTTGGTCCCGCCGCCGTCGACCCCCAGGACCACCGCCATCGCCTCACCCCCACCTGGCAGGTTACGGCGCCGGTGCCCCGGGGCCTGCCGGGGCCGTGTGCTTGTTCCGGGCGAGGCGGGCACTAGCTCCCTCCTTCGCCGGGCAGGCCATGGCCGGCCGGGGCCAGCCCGGGCAGGCTCACCGGCAGCCGGCCGCGGGCCGGTTCGGCGCCGAAGAGAACGTCCACCGCGGCGGCCACGGCCGCCGGCCGGTGACCGTAGGTGACCAGATACAGCGGCGCCGCCTCAAAGGCCAGCAGGTCGTAGGGATCACCCAGGGCGATCACCGCCACCGGCCTGCCGGTGGCCAGGAGTTCGCGGACCAGGGCGGCCTGGTCCGGATTCAGGTGGGCGTTGCAGGTGGCGACGACCACGACGTCCACCTGGGCCGCCAGGGCCCGGACCGCGTCGCGGTGCTCGCGGGGCGCGGCCGACGGGTAGACGTACTCCCGTGTCCCCGGATGGTGGGCGGTCACCGCCGCGGCCAGCGACGACCGGTGGCCGGTGGCCGGATCAGGCTCCGCCAGGGCGGTCACGGCCGGGGCCACCACCAGCACCTTCTGACCTGGCTGAGGGGCCAGGGGCACCAGCCCGCGGTCGTCCCGTACCAGGGTCACGCTCTGCCGGTACATGGTCTCCGCCGCCCGGCGGGCCTCGACCGTTCCGACCGCCTCCCGGGCCCGGGCGGCCGCCGCCTCCGGGTCGGGAACCACCTCGAACAGGCCGAGGCGGAACTTGGCCCCGAGCACCCGCCCGGCCGCCTCCTCCACCCTGGCAAGGGGAAGTTCTCCCGCCCGTACGGCCTCCAGCGCCCGCCGGTAGCTCCCCCAGACCAGGTCGGCGTCACCGGCGAACAGCACCAGGTCGGCGCCGGCCGCGACAGCCCTCCAGGCCGCGTCATAGCGCCCGAGATGGTCGGTGATAGCCCGCATCTCCATGGCGTCGGTCACCGCCAGGCCCCCGAAACCCAGTTCCTCGCGGAGCAAACCGGTCATGATCCGCCTGGACAGGGTGGCCGGCAGCCCGGGTTCGGGTTCCAGGGCCGGGAAGGTGATGTGGCCCGACATGACCGCCGCCACCCCGGCCTCGATGGCGGCCCGGAAGGGGACCAGTTCCACCGCTTCCAGCCGCCGGCGGGCGTGGGGAATGGCCGGCAGGGCCAGGTGGGAGTCGACGGCGGTGTCGCCGTGGCCGGGAAAGTGCTTGGCCGTGGCCAGGACCCCCTCGTCCTGGGTCCCCCGCACGAAGGCTTGCACCAGCCGGGCCACGAGCCCCGGGTCTTCTCCGAACGACCGGGCGCCGATCACGGGGTTGCGGGGGTCACTGTTCACGTCGGCCACCGGGGCCAGGTTCAGGTTGACCCCCACCGCTCTCAGTTCCCGGGCGGTCCACCGGGCAGCCTCGTACGCCGCCCGGACGCCGGCGGCGGCGTCCGCCGCGTAGATGGCGCCCAGCGCCATGGCGCCCGGAAAGACCGTGGCGCCCGCCACCAGCCGGGCGACGCTGCCGCCTTCCTGGTCCACGGCGACCAGGAGGGGAACGCCGCCCTCGACGCCCCGCGCCATGGCCTGGGCCTGGGCCACCAGCCGGGCGACCTGGGCCGGTGACTCCACGTTGGCGTCGAAGAGGATGATTCCGCCGAACCGGCCCTCCGTCAGGAACCGGCGGAGGTTTGGGTCGTCGGCGGCGGACCGGCCGCGGAACCCCGTGACGAACAGTTGCCCGACCTTCTGCTCCAGGCTCATGGCCCCCAGCAGGGCCTCCACCTCAGCCTCCGCCACGGGATTCCCCCCGCCCGGCTCCCCCGGGACGGGATCCCCCCCTGCCGGGTCCCGCTCCGCCACTTCCGAGCCGGGAACGGCACCGGGCGCTCCCGTCACGGCCGGGCCGGCCGGCGCCCGCCGGCAGGCGAGCATCCCCAGGGTGGCCGCCAACGTCAGGGCCAGCGTGGCCGCCACCAGGCGCCCGCCGTGGCCTCCAACCCCTCGCCCCGCCGCCATCACGCCGGCCGCGCCGCCCGCGGGCCGGCGC
This sequence comes from Symbiobacterium thermophilum, assembly GCA_020725105.1. GTDB lineage: Bacteria > Bacillota > Sulfobacillia > DYFQ01 > DYFQ01 > DYFQ01. The sequence goes on along the minus strand of DYFQ01000022.1, from coordinate 8,634 downwards.
CCGCGGAACCACCGTGCTCAGCGACCTCCGCCCAGGACACGGTCCACCTCCTGGCAGGCGGCGTCCAGCGCCGCTCGGGGAGCCAGTTCGCCGGTGAGGGCACGCTGGATGTAGTGCTGGAAGATCTCCTCCAGCCGGTCCCACTCGGCGTGGTTGGGGGGAGGTTCGGCCAGTTCCACCATGGCGGCCACCCTGGCCAGGACGGGGTTGCCCCCGAAGGGTTCTCTTGACAGCGCGGACCGGCGGGCCGGGAAGGTGCCGTACCGGGTGGCGAAAGCGTAGTGGGCGTCAGTGTCCGAAAGGAAGTTGGCAAGCTCCATCACCAGCCGCTTCTTGCGGGCATCCGCCTGCCTGAACACGACCCAGCCGCTCGCGGCGCCGATGGTCACCGGCTCGCCGCTATCCCCGTACGGGTACTCGGCCACCGCCACGTTGATCCGGAAGGGGTCCCGGGTCTGGATGGCGGCGATGGCCCAGGGGGCCCACGGGGCCATGGCGACGGACGCCTCGCCGGCCAGGGCGAACAGCCGGAAGACGTGACCCACGTCAGAGGTCCCCGTGTCCGGGTGGGCGGCCCGGTCCAGGTGAACCAGGTCGACCAGTTTCTGCAGGGCCGACACGCCCTCGGGCCGGTTGAAGGCGCACCGCCGCATGTTCTCGGCCAGGGGCCGCGCCCCGTCCATGTAGAGGAAGGGCCACAACTCGTAAAAGCCCTTCAGTACGGCGCCGGCAAGACCATAGACGTCGATGGCCCCGTCCTCGTTCCGGTCAAAGGTCAACTCCACGGCGGCCCGGCGGAATTCTTCCCAGGACCAGCGGCCGCCGGGCGGAAGGGGCACTCCCCGTTCGGCGAAGAGGTCACGGTTCAGCAACAGGACGTGAACCGCCTGGGCGGTGGGAAAGCCATAGGTCCGCCCCTGGTGGCTGAAGGCGGCCAGCGCCCCGGGGGTCAGGTCTTCCGGCGCCGCCAGGTACTCGTCGACCGGCTCCAGCAGGCCCGCCTCAACCCACCTGACCAGGGCCCCGCCGGCCGGCTCCAGGGGAGCGACGTCGGGCAGCGCCCCGGCGCCGGCGGCCAGGTCCACCAGCTGAACCAGATCGCCCCAGGGTTTTTCGACCAGCCGGACCCTCACGTCGGGGTGGCGCTGGCTGAAGGCCTGGATCCGGCCACGGAGCCAGTGAAACTGGTCGTTGTTCTCGTCGGGCCAGCGGGGGCCGTCCCAGACGACGATCTCCACCGGCTCCCGCTGGCAGCCCGGAAGGAGGGCCGCCGCGGCCAGGGCCAGCGCCAGGCTCAGCCCCAGCCACCTCCCGTGCGTGGCCATGCTAACCTCCCACCGCCGTGCCCGTCCGGGCGTGCTCCCGGTAAGCGCGAAGGATCCGCTGGATCACCCGGAGGTGAAACCATTCATGGTAGGCCAGCCGGCGCATGACCTTGGTCACGTTCCACCGCTCCCCGAGGGAGGTGCCGGCCCGGCCGAGTTCCGTCTCGGGCAGGTTCCCCAGCCACTCCTCGACCAGGCTCCGGGTGCGGTCAAGCCGGTCCCACACGGTGCGGCTGGGCTCCAGCCGGGGCAGGCCAGGCCACAGCCGAGACATGTACCACCGCTCGACCCCCGCCACGTGGCGAAGCTGGGCCCTGACGGTGTGAAAGGCCGGGTCGCGGCCGGGCTCCGGCCAGTCGAGGGCCGCCGGCTCGAGCGGCCGGGTGAGGCTCAACAGTTCGCCCCGGGTGGCGCGCAAGAGCGCCAGCCGCTCCCCGATCTCCTCCCTCGCAAGCGGGCACTCCTCCGGGGGGAACAGCCCGGCGCTGCAGGAAGTCACGTCGCGCCGGCGACGGTACTCGCCGGCCACCTCGATCCGGCTGGGGCGCAGCGGCGCGGGGTCAAACCCCGGCCGGTGCCGGGCCACCGTGTCAAGGTAGGCATTGATCTCACCGGGCAGCGCCGCCAGGACCGCCTCCCGCCCGTAGCCCCTGGCATGGCAACCGGGGACCGGCAGCTCGACGATCCAGGCGAGGCAGCTGTCGTCCTTGCCGAGATCAACATACGTCGCGTACCGCAAAGAAAATCGCCCCCGGCCGGCGCCCCGAGCCGGCGCCCGGCAGGGGGATGCTTCGCCGGAAAAACAGGGCGGCCCTGCCCTTGTTACCCAGCTTCCCGGCGGCGGACCAGCATCACCTGCTCTCCCCGCTGGACCATCGCCCCGCTGATCGGTCACCTCGCCGGCGGGGGTGACGATGCCCCGGTCAGTCCCAGTAACGACCGGCCAACGGAGCGCCCACCTCACCCGGCCCCGCCGGCGCCCCGGTGGGCCGCCCCGGCGGGCGAGGAAGCGGGTACCAGGCCCGCCGCCTCCCGGACCAGTTGCTTGTAGGTGTCCAGCTCCGCCTGGGCGTGAAGGGTCAGCCTAAGCACCGCCAGGGTCCCCTCGGCGTGAATGGACACCACTTCCCACCCGCCGCCCAGTTCCGAGGCGGCCAGGTCGCGGATGAAGTTCATGAGCCGCAGCCGCTCCGGGCCGGACACCCCAGCCTTGCCCTGCAGCGCCCGGGCCACGGCCTCCCCCACCTCGGGGTGGTTCAGGTCGGCCTCGGACGGCCCGGTGACCAGGAGCCCTCCGGCCACGTCCTGCACCTGACGCACGGCGTTGTGGTAGCCCTCGGCGAAGTAGTACTTGGTCAGGTTCGAGTACAGCGGGTTGGGCGTGGCGATCCCCGAGACGGGGTCAAGGTGGGGGTGCTCGGCCGTCATCCGGTTGAGCGCCTTCAGCGTCTCGCAGTAGATGACCACCGAGGTGACCTTATCCCGCACGATGGGCGACCGCTCCAGCCCGTTGTACTCGGCTACCAGTTGCGCCGAGCCGGCCAGGAGCTCGGCAGACGCGATCTTGTAGGCGGCGGCCGTCATCCGGTGCCAAACGGCGAAGGTGTTGGCCAGCGGTCCGGCAAAGGGCCACTCGCCGTTGAGAAAGACACGCTCGTGAGGGACGAACACGTCGTCGAACAGGATGAGGGCCTCGGCGAAGTCGTGCCGCGCCCTGAGTGGGTAGTCAAAGGGATTCGGGGGTACCGTCACCGTGGAGCGGACCACCATCGTGACCCCGGGGGCGTTGGCCGGCACGGCGCAGGCCACCGCGTAGGCGGCGTCGGCCTCGGTCATGGCCCGGGTCGGCAGCACCATCAGCTCGTTGGCCACGGGGGCGTTGGTGATGTGGATCTTGGCCCCCCGGATAACGATGCCGTCGGCCCGCCTGTCCACCACGCGCGCGTAGAGGTCGGGGTCCGCCTGCTGGTGGGGCCGGAGACTGCGGTCGCCCTTGACGTCGGTCATGGCGGTGGCCATGGCCGGGTCCGTGGCCATCAGGTACTGGCGGAATTCCTCCACCCGCCGGGTGTAGTCCGTCCCGCAGGCCTCGTCCACCCGGGGCGCGATGGTCATGAGCGCGAAGAGGGCGTCGGTACCGATCTCCTTGGCAAAGGGCGGGAACCCGCGGCATAGACGGCTCCCCACCTCGATGAGTTCCCGGCGCCGCGCCAGGTCTTCCGCCGTCCGGGGCGGCACCAGGTACCGGCTGACCGGGCCGGCGGTCTCGTCTTCCACCACCGCCAGGTCCCGGTATTCCGGCGCTTCGGCCATCCAGAAGTCCACGGCGGTGTTGTCCACCGCGTGCCGCAGGAGCGGGTCCTGGGTGACGTCCGGCACCTCCAGGCCGTGGCGGATGACCCGCCGGCCGTCCTTGAGGCTTTGCCGGTAGGCGTCAGGGCTTCTCAGGGCCATGGCTGGCCTCCTCTCCTCTTCTGGCCGGCCCGGGCCCGCTCCGCCGGCCGGCCGGGCCCGCGGTGGCGGCGGGTTCGGCGACGGTTACCCGGGCTTCGGGTAGTCGTAGAAGCCGCGCCCGCTCTTGCGGCCCCACTCGCCCCTCTCGTACTTCTCCCGCACCGTCCTGGCCGGCAGGTCCTGGGGGTCGCCCGTCTCCCGGTAGCGCTGCATCCTGACCCGGTAGTTCACGTCGATGCCGGTAAAGTCCATCAGTTGAAAGGGCCCCATGGGATGGCCCAGCCCCTTCTTGACCGCCATGTCGATGTCCTTGAAGTGGGCGATGCCCGCCTCGTAGAGCCTGAGCGCCTCGTCCGTCATCACGCCCAGGATCCGGTTGACCACGAAGCCGGAAATCTCGCGGCGCAAGAGCACCGGGGTCTTCCCCATGCGGCGGGCCAGTTCCATGGTCACTTCAGCGGTCTCGTCGCTGGTGGCCTCGGACATGACCACCTCCACCAGTTCCATCACCAGGGCGGGGCTGAAGAAGTGCATGTTGATGACCTTGTCCGGCCGCCGGGTGGCCGGGGCGATGAGGGAGTTGACGATGGTGGAACTGTTGGTGGCCAGGACGGCGTGGGGCGGGCAGACCCGGTCCAGCGTGGCAAAGACCTTCTTCTTCTCGTCCAGATCCTCGATGACGGCCTCGACGACAAAGTCGGCGCCGGCGGCGGCCGCCTCCAGATCCGTGGTGTAGCTGATGCGGCCCATGGCGGCTTCGAAGTCGGCCTGGGACAACTTCCCCTTCTCCACGCGCCGCCGGAGGTGGCCGGCCACCGACTCCCGGGCCCGGTCGAGAATGGCCCGGTCCACGTCGACGTTGGCCACGGGGTAGCCGTGAAGCGCCGCCTGGGCCGCGATCTGGCTACCCATGAAGCCGGCCCCCACCACGCACAGCGATTTGATATCGTCAGCGGTCATCACGTCGCCTCCCGTTGAGCCCGGCGGGGTTCCTGGGCCACCAGTTCGCGGCGCAGTACCTTGCCCACCGCTGACTTGGGCAGTTCCGCCCGGAACTCCAGCAGCCGGGGCACCTTGTAGGCGGCCAGGTGCTGGCGGCAATAGCCGATGAGTTCGTCGGCCGTCAGGTTCCCGCCGGGCCGGATCACCACGTAGGCCTTGACCGTTTCGCCCCGGTAGGGCTCAGGGACTCCCGCGACGCAGGCCTCCCGGACACTCGGGTGGGCGTAGGGCACCTCCTCCACTTCCCGGGGGTAGATGTTGTAACCTCCGGCGATGATCATGTCTCAGCCTCCGCCTGGTCCCGCCAGGCCGGTCGCCCGGCCGGGGTCGGGCCGCGCCGGCCCGACGCCCCGCCGGGAGCCGCGGCCCGGAGCCCGCTCAGAGTTGCCTGAGCAACTGCCGGGCCATGACCAACCTGAGGACCTGGTTGGTTCCCTCGTAGATCTGGGTTATCTTGGCGTCCCGCATCAGCTTCTCGACGGGGTACTCGCGGATGTAGCCGTAGCCCCCCAGGATCTGGACGGCGTCGGTGGTCACCCGCATGGCCACGTCCGAGGCGAAGCACTTGGCCATCGCCGACTCAAGGGGACTGGGCCGGCCCTGATCGAGGCGGCGGGCCGCCCGCCAGACCAGCAGCCTCGCGGCGTCCAGAGACATGGCCATGTCGGCCAGCACGAACTGGATGGCCTGGAACTCGGCGATGGCCCGGCCGAACTGCTTGCGCTGGGTGGCATAGGCCCTGGCCTCCTCGAAGGCCCGCCGGCCGACGCCCACGGCCGAGGCGCCCACGCCGGGCCTGGTGTAGTCCAGGGTCTGCATGGCGATGCGAAAGCCGTCGCCCTCGTTGCCAAGCCGGTAGGAAACGGGTACCCGGGCTTCCTCGAAGACGGTCTCGGCCACGTGGGCCGCCCGGTCGCCCATCTTCTTCTCCTTCTTGCCACCCCGGACACCGGGGGTGTCGCCGGGGACCATCAGGGCCACCAGGCCCTTGTGGCCCAGTGACCGGTCAACGGAGGCGAAGACGGTGTACAGGTCGGCGATGCCGCCGTTGGTGGTGAACCGCTTGGTGCCGTTCAGGACGTACTCGTCACCCACCCGGCGGGCGGCGGTCTGGATGGCGGCCACGTCGGAGCCGGCCTGGGCCTCGGTCAGGCAGAAGGCGGCCAGGCCGCCCCGCTCGCAAAGGGGCGGCAGGAGTTCCTGCTTCTGCGCCTCGGTGCCCGCCAGCAAGAGCGGGGTGAGCCCCAGGCCCGTGCCACCGACGCCGCCGTTGATGCCCAGACAGCCGTAGGCCATCTCCTCGCTGACCAGCACGCCGGTGACGTGGTCCAGACCCTGGCCGCCGTACTCCCGGGGGACCTGGAGGTACATCAGGCCGACCTCGTGGGCCTTGGCGACAACGTCAAGGGGAAACTCCTCCCGCTCGTCGTACTCGGCGGCGATGGGGATGATCTCCCGGCGGACGAACTCGCGGGCCAGGTCGCGAATGGCGCGCTGCTCCGGGGTGAGTTCAAAGTCGATCACGGGCGCACACTCCTTCCGCTGGGACGTTGGGACCTGTTTACCCCGCCACCCGCCTCACTCCGGCCGCCGCGGGGTTCGGCCGTCCCGCTAGCGGCGGAGCATTCCCCGGAGGAGCAGCCGGGCAAAGGCGCGGCCGATCTCCTCCGGGCCCTGAGGGCCGTCGGAACGGTACCACTGGTAGAGCCAGTTGCAGACGGCCAGGACGGCAATGCCGGAAAACCTGACGTCAAGCTCCGGCGAGAAAGTCCCGGCGGCGATCCCCTCCTGGATCACCCGGCGGACCAGGGCCTCGTAGCGGTCCCGCCGGGCGACGATGGCCCGTAACCGCTCGGGGCTGAGAGACCTCAGTTCGGTGAGGAATACCGTCAGGTTGTCGAGAGAGCGGGTGATGCAGCGAACGTGGGCGACGATCAGCGCTTCGAGCTTCTCGGCGGGCCCGAGGTCCGAGGTGACCACCGGTTCCACCGCGGCGATGAGCCGGCCCACCCCTCCCTCCATGATCTTGAAGAGCAGATCTTCCTTGCTCTCGATGTGGTGGTAAAGACTCCCTCGCTGCAGCCCCAGGGCGCCGGCGATGTCCTGCATCGAGGTGCCGTGGTAGCCCCGCTGGCGGAACAGCCGGGCGGCAACCCGCAGGATGCTGGCCTCCGTGTCACTGGCCACGGCCCCCCGCCCCATTTCCTTTCAGGCTCCGGTCCCAACGGGCCCCGCTCCCCCGCCCCGGCCGGCCCTCGGGGGAGGTCCTGTACCAAACGTTTGGTACAATGGATCCGGAACCGACCGGGATCTGACAGCCGGGGAAATCTGTAGCAGAGCATTCGAGACCCCGGGGGCGATTCCTTCCCCCTGGCGATGGTCTTCCGGGGGCGGCCGGCGAACGCGAGCACCGGGCCCTCAACCCACCCCCGACACCATCGCAGGAGAGGCCCCCCCGGCGGTCAAACTTGAGGCCACGGCGCCGGCAGGCGCCGGAAGGGAGCAAGCGCACTGATGGCGAGTGGCCGGCCCCACCGCGCCGTTTGCAGCCCCCTCGGGGTCCTGGCTGAAACCGACCCGGCGGTCATCGCCGACCGGGTTCGCGTCGCCCTGGGCGAGGCGCCGCCCGACCTCCTGGTGCGGGGCGGGACGGTGGTCAACGTCTACACCGGGGAGCTTCACCCCGGCTGGGACGTGGCGGTACGGGGCGCCTGGATCGCCTACGCGGGGCCGGCCGGGGCGGTGACGGCCGGCCCGGAGACGGAAGTGGTGGACGCCGCCGGGGCTTACGTGGCCCCCGGCTACGTGGACGGCCACGTCCACTGGGGCTACCTGGCCCGGCTGGACGAGTACGTGCGCCACGCCCTGGCGCTGGGTGCCACCACCGTGGTGAGCGAGACCACCGACGTGGCCCACGCCCTGGGCCTCCGGGGGGTGCAGGCATTCCTGGCCGCGGCGGCGCGGCTGCCCTGCCGGGTGCTGGCGGCCGCCCCCCAGCCCTTCACCCTGGAGGTCTTCGGGGTCACGCCCCCCCTTTCCGAGGCCGAGGTGGCCGGGCTCCTGGCCCGGCCGGGGGTCATCACCCTGGGCGAGGTCTACTGGCCGCTGGTGACGGCCGGCCACCGGCAGGTGCTGCGACTGGTGGCCGCCAGCCTGGCCCGGGGGCTGCAACTCCAGGGCCACGGGGCCGGGGCCCGCGGCCCGAAGCTACAGGCGTTCCTGGCTGCCGGCCTCACCTCCGACCACGAGCCCATCACCGCCGAGGAAGCTCTGGACCGGCTCCGGCTGGGCTGCACCGTGCTGGTGCGCCAGGGCAGCATTCGCCGCGACCTGCCGGCCGTGGCCGCCGTGCGCCGGGCCGGGGTCGGCCTCGGCCTCCTGGGCGTGGCCAGTGACGGGGTCTGGCCCACCCACCTGCTGGAACTGGGCCACATGGACTGGGTGCTGCGCTCGGCGGTGGAGGCCGGCTTCCCGCCGGTGGAGGCCATCCGGATGGCCACCCGCGTCCCCGCCGCCTACTTCGGTCTCGACGCGGTGCTGGGCGGCGTGGCGCCGGGACGCCTGGCCGACCTGCTGGTCCTGCCCGACCTGGCCGGGTTCCGGCCCCGGGTGGTCATCGCCGGCGGCCGGGTCGTGGCCCGGGAAGGGGAGTTGACGGTGCAGGTGCCGGCCACCGCCTATCCCCGGTCCCCGCTGCGCCTGGCCCGGGCGGGCGGCCCCGAGGCCTACCGGCTCCCCGCCGCGGCCGGGCCGCGGCCCGGCGTCCGCCTGGTGACGGAACTGGTCACCGAGCCCTTCTGGGCCGAGGCCGAGGACACGGCCGCCGGCGTCAACCTGGCGGCGGCCTTCGACC
>DYFQ01000021.1:9015-44670 GCA_020725105.1 Symbiobacterium thermophilum | reverse complement strand
GCCGACCTGAAGGCCGTCCAGGCGATGCTGGGCCTCGCCGACGCGGCGACCACCCAGATCTACGCCGAGCTGAACCGGGAGCGGCTGAAGGCAGCGTACAGCCGGGCCCACCCCAGGGCCTGAGGGCGGCCCGGATCGGCAGGAGAACGGCCGGCCCGTCCAAAATGGAGAGGCGTCATGGCCGGTACGCCGTCTCCCGCCAGCCGGAAGCCAGCCCTCGACCGCGTCGTCATCCTCGTCCTGGACGGGGTCGGCGTCGGCGCGCTGCCCGACGCCGGCGACTTCGGGGACGCCGGCTCGGACACCCTGGGCAACACCGCCGCGGCGGTGGGGGGCCTCCGCCTGGCCAACCTGGAGCGCCTGGGCCTGGGCAACTGCGGCCGCATCGCGGGGGTGCCCCCCCGGCCGGCCGGCCGGGCCGAGGCCGCCTTTGGCCGCATGGCCGAGCGGAGCCGGGCCAAGGACACCCTGACCGGCCACTGGGAACTGGCCGGCCTGGTCGCCCCCGTGGCGTTGCGCGCCTATCCCGACGGCTTCCCGGCCCCCGTGATCGACCGGGTGCGGCGGGCCGTCGGCCGTCAGGTGCTCGGCAATGTGGCCGCCTCGGGCACCGAGATCATCCAGACCATGGGCGAGGAGCACCTCCGGACCGGGAACCCCATCGTCTACACCTCGGCCGACAGCGTGCTACAGGTGGCCGCCCACGAGGCCGTCATCCCCGTCGAGGAACTGTACCGGATGTGCCGGGCCATCCGCCAGGTCCTGCGGCCCGACGACGCCGTGGGGCGGGTCATCGCCCGCCCCTTCACCGGGGAGCGGGCCGGGGAGTTCGTCCGTACCCCCCGCCGGCGGGACTACGCCCAGCCCCCGCCGGGGACGACGCTTCTGGACCTGGCGGCCGGAGCGGGCCTGGAGGTGGTGGCCGTCGGCAAGGTGGCCGACATCTTCGCGTGGCGGGGCGTCACCCGGCACCTGGAGGCCCACGACAACGCCGAGAACGTCGAGGCGGTCGTGGACGCCCTGGGCCGGCTGGAACGGGGCCTGCTCTTCACCAACCTGGTGGACTTCGATACCCTGTGGGGCCACCGGAACGACCCCCGGGGCCTCGCCCGCGCCCTGGAGGCCTTCGACGCGGCGGTGCCCCGCCTGGTCTCAAGGCTGCGGCCGCGGGACCTGCTGATGATCACCGCCGACCACGGCAACGACCCCACTACCCCGTCGACGGACCATTCACGAGAATACGTGCCCTTGCTGGCGCTGGGGCCGGGGCTCCGGTCCGGGGTCGACCTGGGGACCAGACAGACTTTCGCTGACGTGGGAGCCACCGGCGCCGAGGGGCTCGGCCTGCCGCCGACCCCGGCCGGCACCAGTTTTCTCCACCGGTTGCTGCCACCGTCCTGGGGGGACGGGCCATGAGCGAGGTATGGGTCAACTTTCTGACGGACATCGCCATCCTCGGCGTCGCGCTGGTGGCGGGCCTGGCGGCCGGGACGGGCCTGCGCCGCGTGCTGCCGCTCAGGTTCGGACCGTGGAGCCGCACCTTTCTGGGGGGTATGGTCCTCTGGATGCTGCTCTTCATGGCCAGCTGGGTCGTGACGAGGCTGGTCATGTTCGAACTGCTGGGCCTGACCGGGATGTGGGGCCCCGCCGGCCGGTTGGGAGTGGCCGTGAGCTTCGGGTTCCCCTGGGGCTTCACCTGGGCGCTGGCCGACTGGAGCCGCCGGCTCCGCGAGGCCCGCGAGCGGGCCCAGGCCGAGGCCCGCCACCGGGCCCAGGAGCGGAAGACCGGGTCGGCCCGGGCCGGCGCGGCCAAAAAGGGGGGCCGCGGCGCCGCGGGGAAGGGAGGCCGCACCGCCGCGGCCGGCGGCGGCCACCGGCCCAGGCACAAGAAGCGGCGGAAGCGGCGGCGGTAGGGAGGTACGAAGCAGCTACCCGTTTTTTAAGCGTCCTTGACTGATATTGCACACGGTGATAGCATCAGGCCATGAAAATGCTGTCTATTAGCCAAGCGGCCCGGATGTTGGGGGTGCATCCGCAGCGCCTGCGGGCGTGGGAAAAGCGGGGGCTGATCAAGCCTGTGCGCCTGCCCTCGGGCGTGCGGCGCTATCCGCTGTCTGAAATAGAACGCATCCTGCGGTCAGGCGGGGTGGCAGCCGAGGCGGAAACCGCAGTACTGTACGCCAGGGTGTCCACAAAGAAGCAGGCGGATGCCAAAAACTTGGAGCGGCAGCTTGAGAGGTTGCGGGTGTATGCCAGGGAGAGAGGCTATCAGGTGGCGGGCGAGCACACCGACGTGGCTTCTGGCCTCAACCAGAACCGCAGAGGGCTGGAGCGGGTGCTGAAAGCGGCGGAGCGGGGCGAGTTCAAGAAACTGCTCATCGAATACCCCGACCGGCTGGCCCGCTTCGGTTATGCCTATTTGGAGAGGCACTTGAGGCACTGTGGCGTGGAGATAGAGGTCACGTCACAGAAGGAGCCGGAAGACAGCCACGCGGAGCTTGTGAAAGACCTGCTGGCCATAGTCACTTCCTTCTCAGCCCGGTTGTACGGCGCCAGGGGCGGCCGGAAAATCCGGCAGGGCCTTCGGGAGCTGATCGAAGATGCTGAAAAGGCGGGATGACGAGAACGTTGTCGTGACAGTCTGCGGCGAGTTCTTCCCGGAGGTCTACCCAGCTTTCCGGTCTCCAGAGTGGAGCCGGGGCGAAGAGGACCCCCTCCTGACCGAAATGCGCCTCTTCTGCGCGTGCGAGCGCTGGGCCTTCAACCGGCTGCTGGAGGGTGTTTCCCGCGACGAGGTGAAGAGGCGGGCTCAATCGCTTTTCGGCCTTAACTCCCGCTACGCGGACGACGCCCGGCTCAGGACCCAGGCCATGCTGGAGTCGCGGAAGGCGTTGCTGGAGGTTGAGATGGGGGACGCCGAGGAAAAGCTCCGCCGTGCGAGGCGGAAGCTGCGCCTTGCCGAGCAAAAACTGGCGCGCTGCAGCGATTGCCAGAAGGCGGAGCGCCTCCGGCGGGCGGTGAACGGGCGGAAAGCCCGGGTCGCCTCCCTGGAGAGGAAGCTGGCCGGTCTCAAGAAGCACCAGGAGAACGGCACCGTGCCGCCGGTGGTCTTCGGCGGGCGGAAGCTCTGGCAGCAGGTGTGCAAGGGGCGCGCCACGCTGGAGGAGTGGCACGCCGCCAGGAAGGGCAGGCTCTTCTCCCGCGGCGACGAGACCAAGGGCGGGAACCCGAACGTGAAGGTCTCCCACCGGGGCGGGGAGTTCCGCCTGTCGGTCGTCATCTCCCACCTGTCGGAGGAGCGCGGTGCCGACGCTCTGGGCCGCTCGAAGATGACCCGGGCGCCGAGGGTGGAAGGGCGGGTGTGGCTTCCCCAGAAGCACCGGGACCTCGTGCGCTTGTGGCTGGCGGCCGGTCTCCCGTACTCGGCGGAGCTTGCGCGGCAGCCGGACGGCCGCTTCATCCTGCGGCTGGCGTTCGACCTGGGAGAAGTCCCGGCGCCGGACCTGTCCCGGGGCATGATCGGCCTTGACATCAACCCCGACGGCGTGGCTCTGTGCAACGTCAGTCCGGACGGCCAGCCGGAGCCCTGGCCGGAGGGGTTTGAGATCGCCTTGCCGGCCGGCCTCGGGAAGTTCCCGGGGGAGTTCCAGGCGGTCCTGCACAAAAACGGCTTTGGCTACCTCCGCATCCCGGACCTCGGATACGCCCGGAGCGCAAGGCGGGATTACCTCATCGGCGTCCTGGCCAAGGCGGTCGTGGAAGCGGCCGAGCGGCTGGGGAAGCCCCTCGCCCTGGAGGGGCTGGATTTCAGCCAGGGGCGGATGGACACGGACCGCGGCTTCAACCGCATGGCGTCCAACTTCCCGTACGCCAAGGTCGCGGAGGCGGTCTGCCGCCGGGCGGCCAGGGAGCGGGTCGGGTTCAAGGCGGTGCCCGCCCGGCACACCTCCGTGATCGGACACTGGAAGTACGCGCAACGTCACGCCGTCCCGGTCCACTGCGCGGCGGCGCTGGCTGTAGGCCGCCGCGCCCTGGGGTTCCGGGAGCGGGTGACGCGGGAGATCAAAGAGAAGGTCGCTCTGATCAAGCGGACCTTGACCCAAAAGGTCGGATCCCTTCCGAGGGAAGGAACAGGGATGACCCGCAGGGTCTGGGCCAGCCTGGGGCGCCTGGACGGAAAGCTCCTCCTGTACAACGGGCTTTGCCGCTGGAGGCAGGAGGGGTGGAGCTCCGTCTGGGGCAATCTCAAGATCCTGGCCTTGGTCTTGCGGTGACCCCGTTCAGCCGGCATCGGGAAAAGCCGGCAGGCGTCCTCACAGGACACGGGAGGCGGAGCTCCCTTGCGGGGCTCCCGCCGGAGGGCAAACACGGGATGGCGGAGGCGAAGCCTCCCCGCGGAAGCGGTCCACGCTGCCCGTGCCCCTGCGGCGCAGCCCTCCCGTCCGGGTGGGACTCCCGGGCCGAGGCCCCCTGTCGCCTGCCCCTCGGGGGCGAATCAAGTGTCCGGAAGGAGGCGAAAGCCTGGTCCGGGGGCCGGCTTGGCTGGGCTCAAGAACAGTCAAGCTTTTTGAACCAGGACGTGGCTTGAACCCCTACGAGATCATCAAGGCCAAGCGGGACGGGCAGGAGCTTGATGGGGACGCCATCCGCCGGTTCGTCCAGGGTTTCACCCGCGGCGAGATCCCTGATTACCAGGCGGCCGCCTGGCTGATGGCCGTTTACTTCCGGGGCATGACCGACCGGGAGACCACCGACCTGACCCTGGCGATGGTCGACTCCGGAGCCACCCTGGACCTGACGGGCATCGGAGGTCCCGTCGTCGACAAGCACTCCACGGGCGGGGTCGGGGACAAGACCACCCTGGTGCTGGGGCCGCTGGTGGCCGCCTGCGGGCTCAAGCTGCTCAAGCTATCCGGCCGGGGCCTGGGCCACACCGGGGGCACCCTGGACAAGCTGGAGGCCATTCCCGGCTTCCGGACGGCGCTCGATCGGGAGGCGCTGGTGGCCGTGGTCAACCGGGCGGGCATGGCGGTGGCGGGCCAGACGGCGGACCTGGTGCCGGCCGACGGGAAGCTCTACGCCCTGCGGGACGTGACCGCCACCGTGGACTCGGTTCCTCTCATCGCCTCCAGCATCATGTCGAAGAAGCTGGCCGCCGGGGCGCCCAGCATCGTGCTGGACGTCAAGACCGGTTCCGGCGCCTTCGTGCCGGACCTTGAGGGCGCCCGAAATCTGGCCAGGGCCATGGTGGCCATCGGCCGCCGGGCCGGCCGCCGGGTGGAGGCGGTAATCTCCGACATGGACCAGCCCCTGGGCCTGGCGGCCGGCAACGCCCTGGAGGTGGCCGAGGCCATCGCCTGCCTGGCGGGCCAGGGCCCCGAAGACCTCCAGGAACTCTGCCTTACCCTCGGCTCGAGGCTCATGGTCCTGGCCGGGGCCGCCCCGACCCACACCGAGGCCCGTGGCCGACTGGAGGAGGCCGTCCGGTCCGGCCGGGCACTTCAGGCCTTCCGTACCTTCGTCGAGGCCCAGGGCGGCGACCCCCGCGCCGTTGACGACCCGGCCCGCTTGCCCCGGGCCCCGATCCGCCTGGCGGTGCCGGCGCCCGCCGGCGGGACGGTCCACCGCCTGGACGCCCTGGCCGTAGGCCAGGCCTGTGTCGTGTTGGGGGCCGGGCGCCGGAAGAAGGGCGACCCCGTCGACCTGGCGGTGGGCGTGGTCCTCCACAAGAAGGTCGGAGACCCGGTCCGTCCGGGAGAGCCGCTGGCAACCGTACACGCCAGCCATCACGAGCGGGCCGAGCAGGCCGCCGCCAGGGTGGCCGGGGCCTACCGGCTCGCTGCCGGTCGCGCCCCTCGGCGACCCCTCATCCACGACATCGTCTCGGACGGTTGAGCCCGAACCGGCGCCGAACCCCGGCCAGCCCCGCCCACCGGAGCGCGGTTCCCTGGTCTTTGCCGGCCGGCGCCCGCATTTCTTTTGGTGATGAGGCGCACGGGGTGGCTCCGCGCGCGCGGCCGCGGGGTGGCCCCCGGCAAAGAGGTGACCTGCCGTTGAAGGCCTCACGCAGTTGGACCAGGTTGGCCGGGGCCGCCGTCCTGCTCCTGGCCATCGTCGTAGGACTGGAGTACGGTCGCTCCCGGCCGGCCCTCGGACCGCCGGAGCTGGTGGCGGGGCGGCACGACGAGCACCGGGAGCGGCCCGGCGGCCGGGACCCCAAGGTGGACGCGGACGAGGACACCGTCCCGGCGGCCACCCAGGGCCTGGAGTTCGAGGCGCCCAGCGTGGTGTTGATGGACGCGGCCACCGGGAAGGTGCTTGCGGAGAAGAACCCCCACGAACGCCGGCCCATCGCCAGCGTCACCAAGGTGATGACCCTGGTGCTGGCCTTTGAGGCCATGGAACAGGGGCGCATCGATTGGGACGACAAGGTGGTGGTCTCGCCCTATGCCGCCGAGTATGCCACGGGCACCCACATCTTCCTTCACGAGGGGGAAGTCATCTCCGTCCGCAACCTGCTCTATGCGGTGGCGGTGGGCTCGGCCAACGACGCCTCGGTGGCCCTCGCCGAGCACGTTGCCGGTTCGGAAGAGCGCTTCGTGCAACTGATGAACGCCAAGGCCAAGGCCCTCGGGATGAACAACACCAACTACGTCGATTCCCACGGCCTCAGCCTGGACGGTTACTCGACCGCCTACGACCAGGCGCTCCTGGCCCGGGAGGCGGCCCGTTACCCCGAACTCCTGAAGCTCACTTCCATCTTCTACATGGAGGATACCCCTGAACCCCGTGAGGTGCGGGGGCGCCGGGTCCAGGTGGAACTGCTGAACCGGAACCGGCTCCTGCTGGGCTATTCCGGCCTCGATGGGCTCAAGACGGGGTTCACCAGCCAGGCCAACTTCTGCGTCGTGGCCACCGCCCGGCGGGGCGACACTCGCATGGTCGCCGTGGTGCTGGGCCACCCGTCGAGCAGTGGCCGCAACCGGGAAGCGGCCAAGCTCCTGAACCACGGCTTCGCCAACTGGGTCTCGCTGCCCGTCGTCAAGCGGGGAGACGTGGTCGGCAGCGTCCGGGTTCACCGGGGGGCCAGGGAAACCGTTCCCGCCGTGGCCGCCGAGGACATGGCCGTCCTGGTGGAGCGCGGGCGCCAGGAGGAGGTGGAACGCCGGGTCGTGCTGGAGGAGCGGCTGGTGGCCCCCGTTGCCCGCGGCCAGCGGCTTGGTGAGATCGTGGTGGGGCTGGCCGGCGAGGAACCCCAGCGGGTGGCCCTGGTGGCGGCCGAGGAGGTCAGAGCCCTCGGGTACGTGGGCCTGGTCTGGCGGGTGATGCAGCATCTGTTCCGTGGTGGCCCGTAGGTCCGGCTGGCGGGGCCTGGCCGGGATCGCCGCGGGCGCCCTTGCCGGTCTGTTCCTGGCCGGCTGCGCGCCGCCGGGGTCTCTGGCCGACGTCCGGCGCCAGGGGGTGCTGGTGGTGGGCATCGCCCCCGACTACCCGCCCTTTGCCTTCCGGGACCCCAGCGGCGCCCCGGCCGGGCTCGAGCCCGAACTGGCCGCCGAGCTTGCCAGGGGGCTTGGCGTCCAGTTGAAGCTGGTGGAGGGTTCGCCCGGAGAGCTGCTGGCGAGGCTGGCCAGGGGTGAGGTCCACGTGGTCCTGGCCGCGCTCCTGGCGACCGAGGAGCGCCAGCAGACCGCCACCTTTACCGAGCCCTACTTCGCCGCCGCCACCGGGCTGGTGGTGCGGGACGAGGCGGGCGCCGCATCGACCCTCGACGACCTGGCCGGCGCCACCGTGGGCGTGCTCCTGGTGTCGGCCGAGGCGGCGCTGGTCGAGCCCCACGCGGGACGGGTGCAGCGGTACGTGTCGGTGGCCGAGGCCGCCCTCGATCTGGTGGGGGGACGGCTTGACGCCCTGACCCTGCCCTGGAGCGTGGCCGAGGCCCTACCCAGCCGCTACCCCGAGTTGAAGCTGGCGGGCGAGCTGGTCCCGGCTCCCGGGGTGGCTGCCGCCCTGCGCCACGGCAACCGGAGCCTGGCCGGGGCCCTCGACTCGGTCCTGGCCGGGCTGGCGGAACAAGGGCGGCTCCAGGCACTGGTTACCCGCTGGTTCGGGCTGGATTGAAGGAAAATATTGCCTTCCGTCGAAGCCGGACGCAGGCGACGGAAGGGGACGACGAGGTTGGAGATCAGTTTCGAGCGGCGACCAGGCGTGGTGGTCGCCAGGATTGCCGGAGAACTTGACTGCTACACGGCGCCCACCCTTCGCGAGGTGCTCGACCGGGAACTCGACGCCTCGGGAGCCGCAAGCCTGGTGTTGAACCTGCGGGACGCGAGCTTCATCGACAGTTCGGGCCTGGGAGCCATCCTGGGCCGGTACCGCCGCCTGGCCCCGGGCGGCGGGCGGGTGGCGGTCTGCGAGGCGCAGCCCTCCGTCCGGCGGGTGCTGGAACTGGCCGGCATCCCCCGGATCATCCCCCTGTACCCCTCCGAGGAACAGGCGCTGGAGGCCCAGAAGGCGGTGGGGACGTGACGGCGGGCCAGGCGAACAACTGGATCATCCTCGAGCTTCCCGGGCTGGCGACCAACGTCGGCGTGGCCCGGGTGGCGGTGGCCGCCTTCGCCGCCCAGCTGGAGTTCACCCTCAACGACCTGGAAGATATCAAGCTTGCCGTCTCCGAGGCCGTGTCCAACGCCGTGTTGCACGCGTATCCGCCGGGCGAGCCCGGAACGGTCCGGATTCGTGCCGCGCTCGTTGACGGGGAACTGGAACTGACCGTGGAAGACCGGGGCCGGGGCATCGATGACGTGGACCGGGCGCGCCAGACCGGCTTTTCAACCCTGCCGGACCGGATGGGCATGGGGTTCGTGTTCATGGAGGCCTTCATGGACCTGGTGGAGGTGGCCTCCCGGCCGGGCGAGGGCACGACGGTTCGCATGCGCAAGCGCGTCGGGTCCGAACCCAGAGCCGAGGTGCCCGACCAGGTCCAGTGGGACTTCGCCGGCGCCGGCCCGGGCCCCGCCCACCCGAGGCCAGACGACTCCGACTGAGGCGAGCCGGAGTGGGCTCTGATCGGCACCTGCTCCGGGGCCGGCAGGGAGACCCGAGAGCCAGGGAGCGGCTGGTGGAAAACTTCCTGCCCCTGGTACGGGCACTGGCGGGCCGCCTGGCGGGCCGGGGTGAGCCGGCCGACCTGGTCCAGGCCGGTTGCGAGGGCTTGTTGCTGGCCGCCGGGCGCTACGACCCGCGCTACGGCGTGCCGTTCCAGCACTACGCCGCCCGGGTGATCGTTGGCCAAATGGCCCGGGCGCTGCGGGACCAGGGGCTCCAGCCGGCGGGCCGGCGGCCACGCGAACTGGCACGGCGCGCCGAAGCCGCCCGCGACCGGCTGAGGGCAACCCATGGCCGCGAGCCCACCCTGCCCGAACTGGCTTCCACCGTCGGAGTCGAGGCCGCCGAACTGGTGGAGGCCTGGGAAACCACAAGACCCCCGCTGTCGCTGGACGCTCCCGCCCGTTCGGGCCAGCCGTCGCCGCTAGGGGAACTGCTGGCCTCGCCCGGTCCCGCCGCCGAGGAAACCGTCGTCCTCCGCGACGCCCTGCGCCGGCTGACCCCCCGCCAGCGGCAGATTCTCTACTGGCGCTACTTCCGCGACGCCACCCAGGTGGAGGTGGCCGGCGCGCTGGGCCTGTCCCAGTCTCAGGTTTCCCGCATCGAGCGTGCCGCCCTCGAAAGCCTGCGCCGGCAACTGGCGCCATAACCTAAAACCCAAGCTACAGGATACAATCTTCGGCATAGCCGCCTGCGTGCCGGAGCATACTACGGCACGCGCCCCAAGGGGCGCCCACGCCTCGACGGTGCCTCCGGGGAGGTGCTCCCGTGCTCAGGACAGGCTCCCGGCGGTTGGTGCTGGTCGTTTTCCTGCTGGTCCTGGCCGTCGCGGGCTGGTGGATCCTGTCGGCCCGGCGCTTCATGGAGGAACGGGTGCCCCCCGGCGCCACCCTGGTGGAGGCTGGATTCATCACGCGCAGGGAGGATGCCAGGATGAGCGTGGTCAAGGTCCTCGAACTGGTGGGCGAGTCCCCCGCAAGCTGGCAGGAGGCGGCCCGTAACGCGGTTCAGGAAGCCGCCCGGACGGTGGACCACATCACCGGCATGGAGGTGGTGAACTGGACCGCCGAGGTCTCCAACGGCGACATCCGGCAGTACCGGGCCAACGTCAAGGTAGCATTCGTGGTGGACAACAGCCGGCGCCAGGCCCGGCCGACGGCGTGACGGGCGGCAATGGTCCAGGCGTCCCGGGAACAGGCCCGGCGGTACCAGGCCTTTGTCCGGCAGTACCACCCGCCCCGCCCGGTGCTGAGAAACTGCGTTCTGGCGTTCCTGGTCGGGGGGACCATCTGCGCCATCGGCCAGGGGCTGCTGAACCTGTTCATGGTTCAGGGCCTGCCTCTGAAGGAGGCGACCGGGCCCGCCCTGGCGGTGCTGGTGGCCATGGGGGCCCTCCTGACCGGGCTTGGCGTCTACGACGACATCGGCCGGATCGGGGGCATGGGGGCGGCCCTGCCCATCAGCGGCTTCGCCAACGCCATCACCGCCCCGGCCCTTGAGTTCAAGCGGGAAGGCTACGTCTTCGGAATCGGCCAGCGGCTGTTCCAGATCGCCGGCCCGGTGGTCGTGTATGGCATGGTGGCTGCCGTGGCCATGGCCACCATCCGCATCGTGCTGGGTCTCACCGGCACCGGAGGGGCACCCTAGCCGTGGACGGCCGCGGGCCTGTTCTCGCCGAGGGGGAGGCCGGAGCGGATCGCCGGACGGCCCGCCGGACCCCGCAGCGGGCCCCCAGGCGGCTGGGCAAGCAGACAGTTATATTCTCTCACCCGCCGGCCATCGTCAGCGCGGCTTCAGTGGTGGGGCCCATGGAAGGCAAGGGCCCGCTGGCCGAGCACTTCGACGTGGTCACCGAGAACGTACTGATGGGGGAGAAGAGCTGGGAACGGGCCGAGGTCCGGATGATGATCGAAGCCTCGGAACTGGCCCTGAAAAAGGCCGGCCTGCAGCACCGCCAGGTCGACTGGATCCTGGCCGGTGACCTGCTCAACCAGATCACCTGCACCCACATGGCCGCCCGGACTCTGGACATCCCGGCGCTCGGCCAGTTCTCGGCCTGCGCCACCCTGGCCCAGGGGCTCGCCGTGGCCGGCATGATCCTGGACGGCGGCTTTGGCCGATGGTGCCTGGTGGGGTGCTGCAGCCACCACGACACCGCCGAGCGCCAGTACCGGCTGCCGACGGAGTTTGCCAGCCAGCGGCCACCTACCGCCCAGTGGACGGTGACGGGGGCGGGCGCCTTCGTGGTGGGCGCCGAGGGAGACGGCCCGGTGATCACCCACGCCACCCTGGGCCGGGTGGTGGACATGGGTCTGAAGGACCCGTATGACATGGGATCGGCCATGGCTCCCGCGGCGGCCGACACCATCTGGCAGCACCTGGCCGATACCCACCGGCGGCCCGAGGACTACGACCTGATCGTCACCGGGGACCTGGCCCACATCGGCTCGGCCATCCTGGTGGACCTCCTGAAGGAGAACGGGCTGGACGTGGGGGACCGGGCCCTGGACTGCGGCGCCATGATCTACAAGCAGTCCGGCCAGGACGTGCACGCCGGCGGGTCCGGCTGCGGGTGCTCGGCGACGGTGGTGGCGGGGTACATCATGAACGTCCTGTCCCGGGGGAACGCCCGGCGGGTGCTGCTGGTCTGCACCGGGTCGCTGCACAGCGTCACCACCTACCAGCAGGGCGAGACCATCCCCTGCATCGCCCACGCCGTGGTGCTGGAGGCCCGGCGGCCGGGCCAGGAGGAGGACCGGTGAGCAGCTACGCGGTGGCCTTCGTGGTGGGCGGGCTCATGTGCGTCCTGGCCCAGCTGGTGCTGGACCTTACCAGGCTGACGGCCGCCCACGTCATGGTCCTCTTCGTCGTGCTCGGGGCCGTGGCGGGGGGCCTGGGCCTGTACCAGCCCCTGGTGGAGTTTGCCGGCGCGGGTGCCATGGTGCCGCTGCCGTCCTTCGGCAACGCCGTGTTCCAGGGCATAATGGAGGACGTGGACACCAGGGGCTTCATCGCCGTGTTCACCGGCGGGCTGACGGCCGCCGCGTGGGGCATAACCTCGGCCATCCTCTTCGGGTGGCTGGTGGCCGCGCTGTTCAACCCCAAGGGGTAGCGGGAGGGGAGCGGATGCAGCGCCGCCGGGTGATCCTGGTGACCGACGGGGACGAGGCAGCCAGACGCGCAGTGGAGGTAGCCTGCCGCCGGTTGGGACTGTTCTGCATCTCCAGGTCGGCCGGCAACCCCACCCCCCTTTCCGGACGGGCCCTGGCCGAACTGGCGCTGTCGGCGGCTGACGACCCGGTCGTGGTGATGCTGGACGACGACGGGGAGCCCGATCGGGACCGGGGGGAGCGGGCCCTGGAAGAACTGGCCCGGGACGACCGTCTGGAGATCCTGGGCGCCGTCGCCGTGGCGTCGGACACCCGGCCGGTGCGCGGGACGCCGGTGGACGTGTCCGTCGACCGCCGGGGACGGGTGGCGCCCCGGGCCGTCGACAAGCACGGCCACCTGCTGGACCGGCGCGTCGTGAAGGGAGACACGGTAGACGTGCTCCAGCGGCTCAGGATTCCCGTGGTGGTGGGGCTGGGTGATCCGGGCAAGATGGACGGCCGCGACGACGCCGGCCGGGGCGCCCCGCTCACGGTGAAGGCCCTCCGGGAAGTGCTGGACCGGGCGGGAGAGGCAAGAGGAGGGTCGCGGCGTGAGTCCCATTAGGCGCCTCAGGTCGGGGCGCCAGTTGCGCGGCCGGGAGCCACCCGAGTCCGAGGCCCTGCCCGGCAAGCGCCCCATCACCCCGGAGCTCAAGGACAACCTGGCGGTGATCCGGGACGAACTGGGTGTGGGCGTCTCCTTTGACATCGTCGTGCGCGAGTTCGCAATGGCCGGCCGCGACGGTGCGCTGCTCTTTGTTGATGGCTTCGTCAACGAGATCGCCGGCCAGCGGGTTCTCGACCGGTTGCTGGCCATCCGCCGGGAAGACCTGGCCATCGACCCCGTCGACCGGATCATGAAGGAACACCTCAACTTCATCGAGGTGAAGGTCGTCAAGACGCTGGACGAGGTCATCGAGACGGTGCTGATGGGCCCCATGATCCTGCTGGTCGACGGCTGTGATCAGGCCATCGTCATCGACATCCGCGAGTATCCCATCCGGAACCCCGAGGAGCCGGACCTGGAACGGGTACTCCGTGGCTCCCGGGACAGTTTCGTCGAGACCATCATTTTCAACACCGCCCTCATCCGCCGCCGGGTCCGTGACCCGGGCCTGCGGGTAGAACTCCTGCGGGTCGGCCGCCGGTCCAAGACCGACGTCGCCCTCTGCTACATCCAGGACATCGCCGATCCGGACCTGGTGGACGAGGTGCGCCGGCGGTTGCGGGAGATCCGGGTGGACGGCATTCCCATGGCCGAGAAGCCGCTGCAGGAGTTTCTGGTCGGCCCCGAGAAGCGCTGGAACCCCTTTCCCACCGTCCGCTTCACCGAGCGGCCGGACGTGGCGGCGGTGCACCTGTACGAGGGTCACGTCGCGCTGGTGATCGACTCGACCCCGAGCGCCATTCTCCTGCCCGCCACCTTCTGGCACCACCTCCAGCACGCCCAGGAGTTCCGGGAAGAGGCGCTGCCGGGGGCGGTCACCCGGTGGGTGCGGATGATTGCCATGGCCCTGTCCTGGCTGGCCATGCCCCTTTACCTGGCGCTGTCCTTGTCCAGGGACATCCTGGGTCCGGCTTTCGAGTTCATCGGCCCCAAGGACCCGACGCGGCTGTCGCTGTTCGCGCAGTTCATCATCATCGACATCTTTGGCGACATCATCCGCATCGCCCTCATTCACACTCCGGGGGCCCTTTCAACGGGGCTGGGGTTCTTTGGTGCCATTCTCGTGTCCGACCTGGCGGTGAGAGCCGGCATCCTCACCAACGAGGTGATCATCTACTTCGCCCTGGCCATCCTGGGCCAGTTCGCCACGCCCAACATGGAGATGGCCCAGGCCCTGCGCCTGAGCCGTTTCGTCCTGCTCTTGCTGGCGGGCTTCTGGAAGCTGCCCGGGCTGGCCATCGGCGTGCTCGCCACCTTCCTGTTCCTGGCGTCGTTGCGCTCCTTCGGCGTGCCGTACCTGTGGCCGCTCCTGCCGTTCAACGGCCGCGCCCTGTGGCGAATCCTCGTGCGCGGGCCGACCCCCGAGCGCGGCCGCAGGCCGGAGATCCTGCGGCCCATCGATCCGGACCGGGCCTGACGACCGCCGCTCGCGGCGGCCGGGGGCCGCGCGGGCCGCCCGCGGCGGCCACCCGGAACGTTGCCCGCCCGGCCGGGCTGTGGTACAATTTCGGGTGCCATGGCGGGCGGTTAGCTCAGCGGCAGAGCACCTGGATCACAACCAGGGGGTCGCAGGTTCAAGTCCTGCACCGCCCACATGTCCGGGCGTCGTCCCCCGGCCGGGCCGGGGGATCGTCGTTTATGGGAGCGTGACGGTTGAGCCTCGAGAGCTTCCTGTTCAGCGCGGTGGCCATCCTCGCAGCCGTCGTGTTTCATGAATTCGCCCACGCTTACGCGGCGGACCGCCTGGGCGACCCGACGCCGCGGCGGGCCGGCCGGTTGACCCTGAACCCCCTCCCCCACATCGACCCCATCGGCCTCATCATGCTGTTTGTCTTCCGGTTCGGCTGGGCCCGGCCGGTGCCGTTCAACCCGCTGTACTTCCGGGACCGCCGCCGTGGGACCCTCGTTGTCGCGGCGGCTGGCCCGGCGGCCAACTTCGCCACCGCCGTCCTGGTGTCACTGTTCCTTCACTCGCAGGCGGCCGGCGCCGGGCCACCGGTCGCCTTCGAACTAGCCCGCTGGCTCCTGATCTACAACGTCTATCTCGGCGTGTTCAACCTGGTGCCCATCCCGCCCCTGGACGGGTCCAGGATCCTGACGAGCCTGTTGCCCGGGCGCCAGGCCCACGCCTTTGCCCGGCTGGAACAGTATGGCTGGCTCATCCTGATCCTGGCCATCTGGACGGGTGTGCTGCGCTCGGTGCTCCTGCCCGTGGTGGCGCTGGTCTTCCGGTTGCTGGGCTTCTGAGCAGGATTTGGCGGCCGGGCTGGGAAGTAGTGGCTCCAGAGTCCCGGCCCCGAGCCGGGCCCGCGGGGCGGTGAAGGAAGCGTCGGTGGTGGCGCCACGGACCGGGTATCAGGTCCGCCTGAGGGTCTACGAGGGACCGCTGGACCTGTTGCTTGACCTGATCCAGCACAACCAGCTGGATATCCACGACATCCCCATCGCCGAGATCACCGCCCAGTACATGGCCGCGCTTTCGGCCATGGCCCGCCTGGACCTGGACGTGGCCAGCGAGTTCCTGGTCATGGCGGCCACCCTGATGGCCATCAAGGCCCGCCTGCTGCTACCCCGGCCCGCGGAGCGGCCGCCTGACGGCGAGTGGGAGGCCGGGCCCGATCCCCGCGAGGAACTGGCCCGGCGCCTGGAGGAGTACCGGCGGGTGAAGGCGGCCGCCGAGGCTCTTTCCCGCCGTCGGGCCGCGTGGTCGCTGCGGTATTTCAGGCCGGGCGTCCCCGGCCAGCCGGCCGGTGAGCCGCCGGGTCCCGGTGGCGAGGTGTCCGTGGCCGACCTGGTCGCGGCGTTCAGGGACGTGCTGGCCAGGGCCGGCCCCGACTTGCCCCGCGAGATATACCGGGATCCGGTCCCCCTGCGGCGCCAGCTTGCGGCGGTGCTCCGCCGGCTGCGGGCCAGCCGCCACGGCCTGCCCTTCGGCGCCCTGTTCAGGCCGGACGCCGACCGGCACGAGGTGGTGGTCACCTTTCTCGCCCTGCTCGAACTGACCCGCCAGGGCCGCGTCACCGTCCAGCAGGCGCTACCCTTCGCCGAGATCTGGGTGTACCTCCGGCGCGCCGGTGACTGCCCGGGCCGGCCGGCGGCCGGCCCTCCGGCCTCCCGGGCGGCCGGGGGCCACGGGGGCGGCGAACGGTGAGCGGCGGGGACAGGCTGCCGCCCGAGGCGCTTGGCGCCCTCGAGGCGTTGCTCTTCACGGCCACCGAGCCGGTGGAGCCGGCCCGGCTGGCCCGGGCGCTCGGCTTCACCGAAGGGCAGTTGAGGCTGGCCGTCGACGGGCTGCGGGCCCGCTACGCCGGGGAGGAGTCCGGGATCGAACTGGTCGAGGTGGCCGGGGGCCTGATGCTCGGCACCAAGCCTGCCTTCGCCCCGCTGTTGGAAGAGATGGGGCGCCGGCGGGAGCCGGCCCCCCTGTCCCGGGCCGCCCTGGAGACCCTGGCCATCGTGGCCTACCGGCAGCCCGTGCCCCGGCCGGAGATTGAGGCCATCCGGGGGGTCAACTGCGAGAGTCCCCTGCGAACCCTGCTGGACCGGGGGCTGATCCGGCCCGTGGGCCGGCGGGAGGCCCCCGGGCGGCCGACCCTGTACGGCACCACCGACGCCTTCTTGCGGGCCTTTGGCCTGCGCCACCTGGGAGACCTGCCGGACCCGGAACCGCCCTCCCCGGGTCCGGACGCCTGGCCCCTTGAGACTCCCGCCGGCGCCACCAGCTGAGCTCGCCGCTTCCGGTCATACGTTCCGCCGGCCTGGAAAGACTAGGCCTGGAAATCCCTGCCCCCGGCGGGGTTTTCAGGTAAGGGTGGGGCGATGCAGCAAGAGGCCGCTGCTTTCTTCTGGGCCCTGGCCATCGTGGCCGTGCTGGCCGGTGTCATCCTCTGGCTGCCCGTTCGAACGTGGGTGCGCTACGACTACCGGGACGGGCGGCACGCCCTGCGGGGCGAGGTCCGGTGGCTCGGCGGGCTGTTTCGCCACGGCTTCGAGGTGCCGGCCGCCCGGGCCGGCGGCCGGCCTCCGGCGCTTTTGTCCGAAGGGCTGGCGGAAGGGGTCGAGGCCGTCGACCTGGAGGCCCGGGGCGAACTGGAGGCGGAGTTTGCCGGCGACGTCCACCAGCTTCGCCGGTGGGAACGGCTGATTCGCCGGGTGCTGCGGGTCCTGGAGGCGCCCGGGTGGGAACCGCTGGCCCGGCCGGCCCGGCGGCTCAGACGGCTGGTGAACCGGTACGCGGTCTACCTGCCCGCCGCCGGGTTCATGCTGGCCAACACCAGGGTCGCGTCGCTCACCTGGGACACCGAACTGGGCACCGGTGACGCGGCCTCGACGGCCCAGGCCACCGGCGCGCTGTGGGCGGCCAAGGGTTCCCTCGTGGCCGTGCTCCGGAACCTGGACCGGCGCCCCCGGCACCTGAGGCTCTCGGTGCACCCCCGGTTTGACCGGCGGACCCTGGGCATCAGGGCACAGGGAATACTAGAACAGCGCACCGTCCATCTTATAGGTGCCGGCGCGCTGACGCTGTACTTCACCTGGCGGCGCCAGCTACGGGGCTGGCTCCGATCCGCCGTCGCGCCCACCCGCGCGCGCAGGCCCTCCCGGGCCGAGCCACGCGCGTAGCCCGTGCACCACAGGCGTAACCGAAGGAGGCAGGGGCAGTGAACGAGCATCCCATCCAGGGGCTCATGAAGACCGCCATGGAAGCCCTGAAAGAAATGGTGGACGTCAACACCATCATCGGTGAGCCGGTCGAGACGCCCGACGGAGCGGTCATCCTGCCCGTGTCCCGGGTGGCCTTCGGCTTCGCCGCCGGCGGTGGCGAGTACGAGGTGGGCAACCAGGGGAACCGCGGGGGTAACCCGGCCGGCGAGACGGCCCTTCCCTTCGGCGGTGGCAGCGGGGCCGGAGTGAGCATCCAGCCTGTGGGGATGCTGGTGGTCTCGGCCGATGCCGTCAGGTTCCTCCCGGTGGACCCGCGGGCCTTCTACGACCGCCTGATCGACCTGGCGCCCCAGGTGCTGAGCGAGTTGCGGGAGCTAATCCGGCCGGGCAACGGGGCTGTCGCCGGTCGGGCCACCCCGCCGGGAGCGCCGGCCGTGGAGCTGCCCGGCGGGCGGGGAATCCGCCGCCGGGCCCGGCAGCCCGAACACGACGTCGAGGGGTAACCTGAGGGCCGGCCGGGTCCCCACACCGGCCAGGCCGGGCGGGGAGCGCCATGCGGCCCATCTGGAAGGGCGCCATCAGCTTCGGCCTGGTGCACATCCCGGTCAAGCTGTACGCGGCCACCGAGAGCAGGGATGTCAAGTTCAGGCACCTGCACGCCGCGTGCGGGACGCCCATCCGGTACCAGAAGCGGTGTCCCACCTGCCAGGCGGAAGTGGCCCAGGAGGACATCGTCCGGGCCTACGAGGTGGAACCCGCCCGCTTCGTCGTGGTCCGTGACGAGGACCTGGCTGCCCTGCCCGAGCTTTCCCCCAGGGTCATCGAGATCACCGAGTTCGTGGGGCTGCCCGAAATCGACCCCGTCTTCTTCGACCGCACCTACTTCCTGGAACCGGCCCAGGGCGGGGTGAGGGCCTACGCGCTCTTGCGCCGGGCCATGCTGGAGGCCAACCGGGTGGCCCTGGCCAGGGTGGCCATCCGTTCCCGGGAGCACCTGGCGGCCGTCCGGGTGTACCAGAGGCGGGTGCTGGTCATGGAGACCATGTACTGGCCCGACGAGATTCGCGGCTGGCAGGGGCTGGAAGGCGTGGAGGCCGAGCCCATCCTGGCCGAACCCGAGGTCCGGATGGCGCAGGTGCTGGTGGAGCACCTGGCCGCCCCCTTCGACCCGGGCCGCTACGTGGACCGCACCCGGGAAGCGCTCATGCGGCTTGTCCGGGCCCGGGTCGAGGGACGGGAGGTGGTGGAGGCGCCGCCGCCACCCGTGGCCCCCGTCGCCGACCTGCTGGAAGCCCTCCGGCAATCGGTGCGCCTGGCCGAGACCGGGCGGGGGCCGGCCGGGCCGCCCCCAGGGCCCTCCTGACCCCGTGGACGACCTCTGGCACAGGCCCATCCGGCCC
This sequence comes from Symbiobacterium thermophilum, assembly GCA_020725105.1. Lineage (GTDB taxonomy): Bacteria > Bacillota > Sulfobacillia > DYFQ01 > DYFQ01 > DYFQ01. Next base: position 25,687 of record DYFQ01000021.1, on the reverse strand, counting down.
ATGCTGGCCCACGCCGCCCCGCGACCCTTCGACTCGCCCGACCACTGGTTCGAGGTGAAGTGGGACGGCTACCGGGCCCTGGCCCGGGCCGATGGCAAGCACGGCCAGACGCGGCTGGAGAGCCGCAATCTGGTGGACCTGACGCCGCGGTTTCCCGACCTGGCCACCCTGCACCGGGCGGTCGAGGGCCGGCGGGCCATCCTGGACGGCGAGATCGTCGCCTGGGGGGAGCGGGGGCCCGAGTTCGGCCGCCTGCACGGCGGGCGGCCGGCGCCGGTGCTCTTCGTGGCCTTTGACCTGCTGTACCTGGACGGGGCGGACCTCCGGGCCCGGCCTTGGCTCGAGCGGCGGGAACTCCTGGCGGGCCTGCTGGCGGGCGTGCCGCCCGGCCAGGGGCTGGCCGTTTCCGAAGCCATCCCCCGGGCGGGGCGGGCCCTGTTCGTCGCGGTCCGGGCCAGGGGGCTCGAGGGGGTCATGGCCAAGCGCGGTGACAGCCCGTACCTGGACGGCCAGCGGAGCCGGCACTGGCTGAAGGTGCGGAACGTGCGCCGGGGGGTGGCGGTGGTCGTCGGTTACACCGCCGAAGGCGGGCGGGTGGTGGGGGGCCGCAGGTTCGGATCGCTCTTGCTGGGAGCGTATGACGCGGGTGGTTTCCTGGTCTACGTGGGGCACGCGGGCACCGGCTTCGACCAGCGGACCGTGGCGGAACTCCTGGACCGGCTCGAGCCCCGCGAGACGCCGCCTCTGGCGGCGGTGCCCCGGGAGGCCAGGCGCTCGGCCGTCCAGTGGGTGGAGCCGCGCCACGTCTGCCGGCTGGAGTACAGCGAGGTGACCCCGGACGGCCGGCTGCGGCACCCGAGCTACCAGGGTCTGGAGCCCGACATGGACCCCCGCGAGTGCACCGTGGCGCGCCTTGAGGAGGGAGAGCTTGGGCCGCCGTAAACAGGTGGTGGACGTCGGCGGGCGCCGGGTCACCCTGACCAACTGGGACAAGGTGCTCTGGCCCGAGTCCGGTTTCACCAAGGGCGACCTGGTGCGCTACTACCTGGCGATGGCCCCGGTGCTTCTGCGCCACCTCGAGGACCGGCCCCTGGTGCTCACCCGCTGGCCCGACGGCATCGCGGGCGAATCCTTCTACCAGAAGGACTGCCCCGAGGGAGCGCCGGCCTGGGTCCGCACGGTGGCGGTTCCCCACTCGGAGCGCACCATCCGCTACGTGGTTGCCGATAGTTCCGCCACCCTGGCCTGGCTGGGCAATCTGGCGGCCATCGAGCTTCACCCGTGGTCGTCCCGGGTAGAAAGGCTCGACACCCCCGACTTTGCCGTCTTCGACCTGGACCCGTCGGCGGGCGTTCCCTTCTCCGACGTGGTCCGCGTGGCCTGGCTGGTCCGGCAGGTGCTGGCCCGGTGGGGCCTCCGGCTTCACGTCCAGACCTCCGGCGCCACCGGGCTTCACCTGTTCCTGCCCGTGGCCCCCCGCTTCGGCTACCGGGACCTGGCCAACCTGGTCGACGCGGTGGCCGGCGTCATCCACCGGGCCGACCCGTCGCTGACCACCCGGGAGCGGGTGGTCGCCCGCCGGCACGGGGTCTACATCGACCACCTGCAGAACCTGGCCGGCAAGACCGTGGCCGGGGTCTACAGCCCGCGCCCGCGGCCCGGGGCTCCGGTTTCAACCCCCGTGACCTGGGACGAACTGGAGTCGGTGCAGCCCGAAGCCTTCACCATCGCCACCGTGCCCGAGCGCGTGAGGCGGCTTGGTGACCTGTTCGGCCCGGCGCTCCGCGACCGACAGGACCCCTCGCCCGCCATGGCCGAACTGGGCGTGCCACCGGCGGCCAGGAACGACCGGCGGCGCTTTACGGCCACCAGGAGCGGCAGCCTGTCACCCGGCGCGCCCCGAGCCCAGCCCCAGCTTCTCGTGGAGGCCGGTGAGCCGGAGTCCCAGGGCGTAGCCGGCCAGGAAAACCGCTCCCGCCAGCCCCAGGCTCCAGGTGGCGGAGGTACCGGCGGCGGCCGCCAGCCGGGCGCCGCCGGCCGCCGCGACCAGGGCGGCGGCGGTGACCTGAACCGGCTGAACCAGCCAGGCCCGGAGGTCGGCCCGGAGCCCGGTCAGGCGGCAGATGGCCAGCACGTTGAGGGTGGCCCCCACCCCGAAGTTGACCAGCGAGGCCAGGGCGGCACCCCTGATGCCCAGTTCGGGCCGGGCCGCCAGGTGCCAGACTAGCAGGCTGTCGGCGAAAAGCGCGGCCAGCGCGGTCCACACGGGGACGTTGGGGCGCCCCAGTCCCTGCAGAATGGCCACGCTGGTCGTCCGGAGGAAGATGAGGCAGGCGCCGGCGGACACCAGGGCGGTGAGGCGCGCCGCCTCGGCGACGCCGAACAGGCGGGCGGACAGGGGGGCGGCCAGCAGGACCAGGCCCAGGCTCATCGGGATGCCCAGCACGACCGCGGCGCTGATGGCCCGCCCCGCCTGGCGCCGGACGGCTTCCTGGCGCCCGGCCGCGACAAGCCGGGCTACGGACGGCACCAGATTGGCTCCCAGGGCGAGCCAGAAGAGGTTGGGGAGGAAGGCGACGGGCAGGGCCACGCCGCTCAGCTGGCCAAAGAGGGCGGTGGCCTGTTCCACCGGGTGGCCGGCAACGCGCAGCCGGGCCGGGATCAGCAGCACGTTGAGGGAAAGCGCGAGGGAGGCCAGGACACGGCCGGCGGCCACGGGCGCGGCCAGGCGCGCCATGCGCCGGGGGATGTCCCCGTCCTCCAGGGCCGCCATGAACCGGAACGCCCACGGCCCCGGATGTTCGTCCGGCAGGCCGCCGCGCCGCGCCCGGAGCGCGCCGGCCGCGACCACGAGTCCCGCCGTCTCGCCCAGCAGTACGCCGAGGGCCAGGGTCCGGGCCAGTTCTTCAGGGCACTGGCCTGGACCGGCTGTCATGATCCGGTAGAGCACGAACCCGGTGTTCACCGCCTGCTCCACTCCCTGGGCCAGGGCCAGGCTCCCCATCCGCCGTAGCCCCTGGAGAAAGGCGCGGACGACCGCACTCACGCTCATGACCAGGATGGCCGGGGCGAGGGTGGCCAGCACGCCCGAGGCGCGGGGATCGGCCCACAGGCGGGCGCCCAGCAGCGGGCCACCCAGGGCCAGGCCCAGAAAGGCAGCGGCTCCCGCCGGTCCGACCCAGCCAAGGCCGGCCCGCACCGTCCGGCCAACGGCGGCGGGGCGGCGGCGGGCGTCGAACTCCGCCACCAGCCTGGCCACGGCGTAGGGAACCCCCGCCGTGGTCACGATGAGCAGCGTCCAGAAGGTGGGGGCCACCATCCGGTACAGGCCGACGGCCTCGGGCCCGCCCAGGCGAATCACCACCAGGGTCTGCAAAAAGCCCAGGCCTCTGGCGATCAGGCCCGAAAGGGACAAAAGGATGGTGCCGCGCACCAGCGGTGAGGCCACGGTTCATGAATATGTGGCAACCGCGGCGGCCAGGGCGGCTCAGGAGCGAGTTCTCTGGCCGGCGGCCGGAGCCCGGCGGAGGCTCCGCCACCAGGCCGGCCGGAGGGCGCGGGCGGCCGGGGGCAGGTGGCGCCGGAGGTGGGCCAGGACGTGGTGGCGGACGGGGCCGGGCGGGGGAACGTGGGTCCACGGCCCCCAGACCAGCCGGTTGCCGCTCCCCGGCCGGACGGCCTGCCACAGCCGGTCCACGCAGGACCGGGGGATCACCGGGTCGCGCCGGCCGTTGATCATCAGCAGATTCCGGACCCTGGCGCCGTGGGTGATGGGGTCGTAGGGCCGGAAAGCTTCCCGGAGGTCGGTCTTCGACCAGCCCGCCGCCAGCAACTGCCGGCGCACGTCCTCGCCGATGGACGACGAGAGGATCAACTCCGCGAAGTCCCCGCCGCCCATCAGCGCCACGCCCGCCCGGAAGCGAGGCTCGATCCCCATCAGGGCCGCCGCCAGCACGCCGCCCAGGCTGTAGCCCCCCACCCCCAGCCGGGCAGGGTCGATCTCCGGGCGGGCGGCCAGCCAGTCCAGGCCCAACCTCATGTCTTCGATGGCCTGACCGACGGCCTGACAGTACGCGTCCAGGTCGCCCCCGAAGGGCAGCCGGCCGCTGTCGCCCGCGCCGGCCTCCGCCAGCGACACGGGATCCACCAGTCCCGCCCGGACCAGCCCGGCCAGTCCGGGGCGGGAGGCCGGGTCCTGGCCGTTGTCGCGAGCCGGCGACGGCCCGGGCGCACCGTTTCCGGAGAGTGTCCGTTGCCCGTGATAGGGCAGGTCCGGCACCCAGACCCCGTAGCCCATCCGCCGCAGGTACTGAGCCACGGGCAGGAGATGGTCCTTGGCCATGCGGTAGCCGTGGAGCAGCACCAGGGCGGGAGCGGGCGCCGCCGCTTCGGGCGGCGGAAGGTACCAGGCGTGGACGGTATCGTTGGCGGCCCAGCGGGTCCGCACCGGGCTGGGGAAGGAGTGGTGCTGCATCGCGGGTAGTGTGCCGCGAGGCCCGGCCGTGGTATACGAGAGGGGGAGGTGATCTTCGGGTGCCCGCGATGGCCTACGTCAACGGAGTCTATCAGCCCATCGAAGCAGCGACCGTTTCCGTAGAGGACCGGGGATTCCAGTTCGGTGACAGCGTCTACGAGGTGGTCCGGGCTTACGGCGGGAAGCCTTTCCATCTCGCCGCCCACCTCATGCGGCTCGAGCAGAGCCTGCAGGCGGTCGAGATCGACCTGGGCCGTCCGGCGCGGGAGCTGGCCCCCGCAGCCATCGAATTGCTTGACCGCAGCGGTCTTGGCGACGCGATGATCTACATTCAGGTCACGCGGGGCGTCGCCCCACGGGAGCACGGGATCCCGCGGGGGCTCGTGCCCACCGTGGTGATGACCTGCCGGGAGGTGCACCCGCTGCCCGGCGCCGTCAGGGAGGCCGGTGTTGCCGCCGTCACCCTGCCCGACATTCGCTGGGCCTGGGGCCACATCAAGAGCACAAGCCTGCTGGCCAGCGTGCTGCTGCGGGCCAGGGCTCAGCGGCAGGGAGCCTACGAGGCCCTGCTCCACCGCGACGGGGTCATCATCGAGGGCACGGCGTCCAACCTGTTTCTGGTCCTGAGGGGCGGCCTGGTGACGCCGCCCGCCGGGGAAGGAGTGCTGCCCGGCGTCAGCCGCCAGCTTGTCCTGGGGATCTGCGGCGAACTGGGGCTGGAGGTGGCGGAGCGCCCGGTCCGGCTGGCCGAACTCCACGCCGCGGAGGAGTGCTTCCTCACCGACACCTATTCCGAGGTGCTGGGCGTGGTCCTGGTCGACGGGCGGCCCGTGGGCGACGGGCGGGTCGGCCCCCTCACCCGCCGGCTGTACGACCGGTTCCAGACTCTGGTGACGGAAGCGGCCGGGCCGGGCTGAGCTGCGCCCGCCGGGCCCGTCCGGTGGCCGGCAGGGTGACACCGGCCGCGACCAGCAGGCCGCCAACCACGTGGGCCAGGGTGAGGGATTCGCCGGCCACGGCCACCGCGAGGGCGCTGGTGTACACCGGGAGCAGGTTGGTGAAGACCGACGCCCGCGCGGCCCCCAGTTGCCTGACTCCCCGGTACCACCAGACGAAGGCAACCACCGAGGCAAACAGGCCCATGTACCCGATGGCGGCCGCGCCCGGCAGGGACCAGGCCGGCCAGCGGCCGCGCGCCAGTTCCCAGAGGGCGGCGGGCCACAGGAGGACCAGGCCAGCCAGGACGGCGTAGGTCGTGGCGGCCAGGGGCGACAACCGGTCCATCACCTGCCTGCCCAGCACCGAGTAGACCGCCCAGGCGAGCACCGCCAGGAGCATCACCAGGTCGCCCGGGTTAAAGGTCAGGCTGGCCAGGGCGGCCAGGGAGCCGCCGGTCAGGATCACCGCCACTCCTGTCACCGATAGCCCGATCCCGGCCACAAGCCGCGCCCTGATGCCCTCCTTCAGGATCACGGCGGCCAGGCCGGCCGTGACGACCGGGGTAGCCGCGTGCAGCAGGCTTCCGCTGATGGTCGTGGTCGACTGCAGCGCCCGGTAGAGGAGAATGTTGAACCCGAAGATGCCCGTGGCCCCCAAGAGCCACAGTGTGCCCCAGGGCATGGGTCCCCGGCGCGGCCGGGGCCAGCCTCCTTCCCGCCAGCGACAGTAGGGCACCAGCACGGCGGCGGCCACGGTCCAGCGCGCGGCGGTGATCACCACCGGGCTCCAGTGGCCGACCACGTACTTGCCGGCCAGGAAGTTGCCGGCCCAGAACAGTGGGGTCAGGGCCAGCAACCACGCGGCCGCACGGTCGCCGCGGGTCGCCGGGCCTCCCCGATCCGCGCCGCGCGCGTGTTCCGCGCCATCCGCGCCGTTCAAGGGGCGCATGGCCATCCGTCTCATCCCTCCGGGTCCTGCCTGCCCGCAAGATATTGCCCGGGTCGCCGGCTTCCACCTGCCTGGCCCGAGCCGGCGGTTTTGGGGACCAATTAAGTCAAAATATTCTGTATAATCCCGACGCATGCTATTTCCGGCTGCTCCATGGCCGGCGGCGGGCGCGGCCGCCCTCCCGGCCGGCCGCGGCGCCGCGAAAGCCCGGAGGAGGTGACGCTTCTGGGTTCTCGGGATCGGGCGCATCTGGTTCCCGGTGCCGCTCCCTTCCTGGAACGCCTGAAGTACGAAGTCGCAGCCGAACTGGGTGGCCAGCCCGGACGGCCTCTCTCGCGGGAGGCGTTCGAGGCGTTTCTCGACCAGCGCAAGCTCCAGGTCGCCGCCGAACTGGGCCTGCTCGACAGGATCGACGCTGTGGGGTGGCCCAACATGACCTCCCGCGAGTGCGGCCTCGTGGGAGGCCGCCTGGGAGGCCGGATCGGCGGTCGGATGGTCAGGCGGATGGTCGAATGGGCTCAGCGGAACATGGAGTAGCGGCGGGGCGGGCCTTGCGCCCGCCCTCGCTCTCGCTCGCTGCCGGCAGGCAGGGTATTTCCTTGCACCCGGCGAAACCCAGCGCGGAGCCGCACCCTGGCATAGCTGGTCGGTTATGGAAGGGAGATGGTCCGCGTGACGCGGGGGCGCCGGGTTGGAGTGCTGCTGGTCGCGGCCCTGCTGCTGACACTGCTTTCCACGGGCATCTGGGCCCAGGCCCCGATACGGGTCGTGGTCAACGGACGGGAGGTCGCCTCGGACGTCCCGCCCTTCATCCAGGGCGGCCGCATCTTCGTGACCCTCCGCTTCGTCGCGCAGGCGCTGGGCGCCACCGTCGACTGGAACGACGCCACCCGGACGGTGACCGTGACCGCCGGCCCGGCGCAACCCGGAGCCGGGCGGGTGACCATCCTGGGGGCCGACCCGGGGGCCGCCTACCGGACGCCCGTGGGCATGACCAGGAACGGCGTGACCCTCATCGTGGAGCAGGTCACCAGGACCGCGGGCGGCAGCGTCGTCACGTTGACCATCGAGAACGCCTCGGCCTCCTACATCAGCTACAACACGGACGCGCGGCTGTGGGTGGGCAATACTTACTACCAGGCGACCAGCGCCGACCCCGACCTTATCGGCAACCTGCTGCCCGGGCGGTCGGCGACCGGCACCATCACCTTCACCGCCATTCCGGTACAGGCCACCGCCGTCCGGTTGACGGCCAGCTTCGCGGTGCCGGGCCAGACAGCGCTCCAGTTTGAACTCGGTGTGAAGCTGGAATAGATCCGGGCTCGGGCAGGCAACCTCAAGCAGGGTGAGGCTTCGAGCAGCAAGTCAAGGCCTGTAGCAGCCTGCGGTCGGACCGGGCCGGATACCTTCGCACCCCCGGACGATCTGGCGACCGTACGGGAGCACTGCGGTACCCGGCTCGATCGGTTCCTCGACGGCGGCGGATCCGCGGCGCCGCGTTCACGCGGAACCTTTCGCGGCCACCGGCCGTCTGGCGACGGTCGGTGACGGCTACAGGACCCGGCGCCATCTTAGCCCGGCCCGGGCCGATCCTTTCCCGGCCCCGGCAGACCGGTTGGCCTGGCGGGACCCGTTGGGAACCGGCCGGGACCTTGGCGCCGGCCGTGGCTGACACCGGGGCCGTCGCCGGCGGCAGGCCGGGTTCGCTTTCGCGAACGCGGGTGCCGGAAGCGAGGGGCGCCGGCGCCGGACACGACCTTTGCTCGACCGGGCGGGACAGCCCCCGGGCTGCCCCGCCCGGTCTGCGCTCGGCCGCTACAGACCTCGGCGCTAGTGTGCCCCGCCGGCCCCCGGCTAACCCTTCGACTAGCTCCGGAGTGCCCTTCATAAGCGTGTTAGCGCAAGCGCGCCCGGGCACCGCCCGAGGCGCCGCCGCGCCGCGAAGGGGGTCGGGCCATTGCTCAACGCCATCTGGACGTTCATGCTGGCGGCCGGTGTGCTGGTGGCGGCCGTCCAGGGCCGGGTAGGCGCCGTGACCGACGCGCTGACCGCGTCGGCCCAGGACTCCGTGCAGCTCATCTTCAGCTTCATCGGGATCCTGGTCTTCTGGACCGGGCTGGCCAGGGTGGCCGAGGCGGCGGGGCTCGTCGACGTGCTGGCCCGGGCGCTGCAGCCGGTCCTGCGGCCGCTGTTTCCGTCCATTCCCCGGGGCCACCCGGCCTTTGGCTCCATCGTCATGAACCTGGCCGCCAACGTGCTGGGCCTGGGTAGCGCCGCGACCCCGCTGGGCCTGAAGGCCATGAGCGAGCTTCAGTCGTTGAACCCCGACTCCAGGACCGCCACGCCGGCCATGTGCACCTTTCTGGCCATCAACACCTCGTCGGTCACCCTGGTGCCGACCACCATGATCGCCCTGAGAGCCGCCGCCGGGTCGCTGGATCCGGCGGCCATCGTCGGCAGCACCCTTGCGGCGTCCGCCGTCGCCACGGGCATGGCCCTCACCCTGGACTACCTGGCCCGGCGGCGGGTGGAGCGCGGTGCGGGGCGGCGGGGGTGAGCCCGTGTTCATCGAGTTTCTCCAGTTGATCTCGGTCTGGGCCATTCCCGCCATGGTGCTGGGCATCCCGGCCTACGGCCTGTGGCGCGGGGTCAAGGTCTACGAGGTCTTCGTGGAAGGCGCCGAAGAGGGGCTGCGGCTGGCCTTCAGGATCACCCCGTTTCTCCTGGGCATCCTGGTGGCGCTGGGAGTGTTCCGGGACACGGGCGCCATGCACCTTTTGCTGTCGGGTTTCACCCCGCTCACCTCCTGGCTCGGGGTTCCTCCGGAGGTCCTGCCCATGCTCCTGATCCGGCCCCTTTCCGGCGGGGCGTCGCTGGGCCTGGCCACCGAGATCATGAAGACCCACGGGCCCGATTCGTTCGTGGGCCTGCTGGCGTCCACCATCCAGGGCAGCACCGACACCACCCTGTACGTCCTGACCGTTTACTTCGGATCCGTCGGCGTCACCAGGGTCCGCTGGGCGCTGCCGGTGGGGCTGGCCGCGGACGTGGCTGGCTTCTTCGGCGCGGTCTACTTCTGCTACCGCCTCTTCGGCTAGACGGTAGAACTCGGGGGCGGCGACCAGGAACCGCCGGCCCCGGCCGGGAACACTCACCCACGAACGAGGGGAGGATGTGCGTGTCTTCCGTCGAGTCGAAGCTGGAGGCGATGGGCCTCACCCTGCCGCCGGTCCCCAGGCCGGTGGCCGCCTACGTGCCCTGGGTGCTCCACCAGGGCACGGTGTACGTGTCGGGCCAGATTCCCACGGCCGGCGGCGAGTTGCGCTACCGGGGCAAGGTCGGCGCCGGGCTGACGCTGGAGGAAGGTTACCAGGCGGCGAGGCTGTGCGCCCTGAACGCGCTGGCCGTACTCAAGGCCGCCCTGGGCGATCTGGACCGGGTCGGGCGGGTGGTGAAGGTGACAGGTTACGTCAACAGTGCCCCCGATTTCACCGACCACCCCAAGGTGATCAACGGCGCCTCGGAACTGCTGGCCGAGGTGTTCGGGGAACGGGGACGGCACGCCCGGGCCGCCGTCGGGGTGGCCGCCCTGCCGCTGGGGGCGGCCACCGAGGTCGAGCTCGTGGCGGCCGTTCGGGAGTAGCGCGATCACGGCCAGCGCGACACCGGAGCCCGTGGCGGACAAGCCGCGGCGCGACGGGCGCGGCGCGGTCCTCGCGGTGCGACAGCCATGGAGGAACGGCTGCAGAAGCTCCTGGCCCGGGCGGGCGTCGCCTCGCGCCGGAAGGCGGAAACCCTCATCCGCCAGGGCCGGGTCGCCGTCAACGGCCAGGTCATAACGGAGACCGGGTTCCGGGCGGACCCGGAGCGGGACGGCATCACCGTCGACGGGCGGCCCGTGGCCCTGGAACCGCCCGTCTACTACGTCGTCAACAAACCCCGCGGCGTGGTGACCACCATGTCGGACCCCCAGGGGCGGCCGACCGTCGCCGACCTGGCCCGGCAGCTTGGCATCGGCGCGCGGGTGTTTCCCGTCGGCCGGCTGGACGCCGAGACGGAGGGGCTCCTGATCCTCACCAACGACGGCAGCCTGGCCTTCCGGCTCACCCATCCCCGGTACGAGGTGGACAAGACCTACCACGCCCTGGTGGAAGGCGTGCCCGGGCCGGTCGCGCTCAGGACCCTCGCCCGCGGGGTGCCGCTGGAGGACGGGGTGACGGCCCCGGCCAGAGCGCGGCTGGTGGCGAGGGACGGGGAGCGGACCTGGATCGAGGTCACGATTCACGAAGGCCGCAAGCGGCAGGTCCGGCGGATGTGCCTGGCGGTGGGCCACCCCGTGGTCCGGCTGCGCCGGGTCCGCGTGGGTCCGCTCGACCTGGGCGACCTGGACCCGGGGGCGGGGCGCCCCCTTACCGGCGAGGAGGTGGCCCGCCTGAAGGCCGCCGTGTCGAGCGGGCGGGCCGGCCGGGGTGGCGCGGGCAACCGGGCGCCGGGAGCGGGCGCGGCCCGCCGGGCGCGGGACCGACGCGGGCCGCCGGGCCACGCGGGGTGAGCCGTCGCGTCCGGCCGTGGTATAAGTGTGCTAGAAGCCTGCCCGTGCGGGAAGGAGGTTGCCCGTGGGACGCAGGGCGCTGCTGGTCATCGACATGCTGAACGACTTCGTGACCCCGGGTGGGGCGCTTTACTGCGGCGACACCGCCCGGGCCATCATCCCCCGGGTCCGCGCGGCCATAGAACGCTTCAGGCAGGCCGGCGACCCGGTCATCTTCGTGAGCGACACCCACCGCCAGGACGACCCGGAGTTCCAGGTCTGGCCCGTTCACTGCGTCCGGGGAACGGAGGGGGCACGGGTTCCGGAGACCATCGCGCCGGCGGCGGGGGATTACGTGATTCCCAAGCGCCGGTACTCCGGCTTCTTTGGCACCGACCTGGACCTTCTCCTGCGGGAACTGGGCGTGGACGAACTGGTGCTCGCCGGCACCTGCACCAACATCTGCGTGTTCTTTACCGCCGCCGACGCCCGGATGCGGAACTACCGGGTGACGGTGCTGGAGGACGCGGTGGCCACCTTCGACCAGACGGCCCACGAGCACGCCCTCCGGCAGATGAAAGAGGTGCTGGGGGTGCGGCTGGCGCCGGTGGAAGCCGCGGCCTAGCGGTGGGCGGCTTCCCGGCCGGGGCCGGGGGCCGTCCAAACGGACACGACGAGCCAACCAAGCGTTGAAACGGGGGAAGGTCATGGCGCGTCCCGGAACCCTGAAGACCATGCAAGACGTGGCCCGCCTGCAGGTGGAGGCGGGCCGGCTTCTGTTTTCCGCCGAACACGCCGAGATCCGGGCCGGGTACACCACCGACATCTACTTCGTGAAGACCCGGGAGATCCTGGGCCGGCTGGGTCTGGCCGACACGCCGGTGGTGGCCGAGGTCTTCCCCGGGCGCGACGGCGTCCTCTGCGGCGTCGAAGAAAGCCTCGCCCTGCTGAAGGACCTCCCCGTGGCCGTGTGGGCGGTGGACGAGGGTGAGCCCATGGCCGCCAGGGAAGTGGTCATGCGGCTGGAGGGGCCCTATGACGCGTTCGGGCTCTACGAAACGGCGCTCCTGGGCATCCTGGCCAGTTCCAGCGGCTGGGCCACCGCCGCCCGGGAGTGCCGCCAGGCGGCGGGTGACCGGCCCTTCGTGGTGTTCGGGGCCCGCCACATCCACCCCGCCGTCGCCCCGGTGATGGAACGGGCCGCCGTGGTCGGCGGGGCGTCGGGCGCCAGTTGCATCCTGGCCGCCAAGCTCCTGGGCCGGGAGCCGCTGGGGACCATCCCCCACGCCTGCATCCTGCTGGCCGGCGACACGGTGGAGGCGGCCCGGGCGTATCACGGAATCATGCCGCCCGACGCCCCCCGCATCATCCTGGTGGATACCTTCAAGGACGAAGCCGAGGAAAGCCTGCGGGTGGCCGAGGCCCTGGGCGCGGCCCTCGAGGGAGTGCGCCTGGACACGCCCGGGGAACGGGGCGGGGTCACGCCGGACCTGGTGCGTGAGGTCAGGAGCCGGCTCGACCAGGCGGGCCACCGGCACGTGAAGATCTTCGTGTCCGGGGGGCTGACCCCCGAACGGCTGCCCGAACTGGCCGCGGCCGGGGCCGACGCCTTCGGTATCGGCAGCTACATCAGCCGGGCCCGGCCCATCGACATGACCCTGGACCTCAAGGAGATCCAGGGCCGGCCGGTGGCCAAACGGGGACGCATCCCCGGCCGGACGGAGAATGCGCGTCTCCGGCGCCGGCAGTAACCGGTGGACGTGGATGGCCTGGGAGCCGCGCTTGGCCTCAGCGCCGCGGTGGCCGCCGCCGGGTGGCGGGGCGGCCACCTGACCGGCGGGGGCGCCCTGGCGGCGGTGGCGGCCGGGACGGCGGTGCTGGGGCTCGGGGGCTGGCCGGCCGGCTGGGCCCTGGTGGCGTTCTTTGTCACCTCCAGCCTGTGGACCCGGTGGGCCGGCGGGCAGCCGGTAAAGCCCCGGGTGGAGCCGGCCAAGGGGGGCCGGCGTGACGCCGCCCAGGTACTGGCCAACGGGGCCGTGGCGGCCGGTTTCGCCGCGGCCTTCGGCCTTGGCGGCCAGGCCGGGTGGGCGGCGGCGGGCGTGCTGGGGGCCATCGCCACGGCGGCGGCCGACACCTGGGCCGCCGAGATCGGCCTGGCCCGCGGGGGCCAGCCCCGGCTGATCACCGGGGGGGCGCCGGTGCCGCCCGGCACCTCCGGCGCGGTGTCGCCCTGCGGGACCGCGGCGGGGGTGGCCGGGGCGACCGCGGTCGTCGCCGTCGCGGCGGCGGTCGCCGGCCTCACCCGGTCCGCCGGCTGGCTTCGGGCGGGCTGCCTGGTTTACGCGGCGGGACTCGGGGCGGGGGTCGCCGGCATGGTGGTGGACAGCCTCCTCGGCGCCACGCTGCAGGGCGGATACCGGTGCGACGCCTGCGGGGCTCCCACCGAGCGCCCCGTTCACCGCTGCGGCCGCCGGACCCGCCTGGTCCGGGGGGTGCGGTGGCTCGGCAACGACGGGGTGAATTTGCTGGCCACGGCCGCCGGGGGTGGCCTGGCTGCCGCGTTCTATCGCGTGGCGCTCGCTCTTTCTGGCTTTTGACCGCCGCCTGGAACGCGCCGGCCGGTCCTCCGGTCCTTCCGGTAGCGGGTCCGGAGGGGCTTTCGGGAGCTGCCAAGGGATGCCGAAGCCGAAGCGCAAAGAGGATAAGTTGCGCGCTTAAACCAGGGCGCGGTACGCCGGATGCAGAACGTGCGGTCATGGTGAGACAGGTAGGTGAAGCGGGGGTGACCGTGCCGGCGGTGGGACCCGCAGACGATCGGGCCTGGCTGCGGCTGGCCTTCCGCCTGGGCGCACGGGCCCGGGGGCGCACCGCCCCCAACCCGGCGGTCGGCGCCGTGGTGGTGGCCGGGGGCAGGGCCGTCGGGCGCGGCTGGACGGCGCCGCCGCCCGGTCCTCACGCCGAGGTCCGGGCGCTGGCGGAAGCGGGGGAGCGGGCCCGCGGGGCGACGCTCTACGTCACGCTGGAGCCCTGCAGCCACCGGGGCCGGACCCCGCCGTGCACCGATGCCATCCTGGCGGCGGGGATCGCCCGCGTGGTCGCTCCGGTGGCCGACCCCAACCCTCAGGTGGCGGGGCGGGGCTTCGCCCGGCTACGGGCGGCCGGCCTGGCCGTTGACGTGGGGCTGGAAGCCGAACGGGCCCGCCGCGAGCACGAGGCCTTCTTCACCTGGGTCACGGCGGGGCGGCCCTTTGTCTGCCTGAAGGCGGCCATGAGCCTGGACGGCCGGGTGGCCACGGCGGCCGGGGAGTCCCGGTGGATCTCGGGGGAGGCGTCGCGCCGGCACGTCCACGCCCTGCGGGACGAGTACGACGCCGTCATGGTGGGCAGCGGAACCGTGCTGGCCGACGACCCGGCCCTCACCTGCCGGCTGGGGCGGCGGGCCGGGCGCCCGGCCCGGGACCCGGCCCGGGTGGTGGTGGATTCGCGGGGCCGGGTGGCGGCCACCGCCCGGTTTCTCGACCCCGAACGGCCGGCCCCGGTGCTGGTGGCCACCACGGGGGCGTCGCCCGGCGAATGGCGCCGCCGACTGGCCGCGGCCGGGGCCAGGGTGCTGGTGGGTCCCGGGGACCCGGCGGGCCGCGTGGACCTCCGCTGGCTGCTGGGGGAACTGGCCGGGCTGGGGATCACGTCGGTGCTGGTGGAGGGCGGGCCCACCCTGAACGGCGCCCTGGTGGCGGCGGGCCTGGCCGACAAGGTGATGGTCTTTGTCGCCCCGAAGCTGGTGGGGGGAACGGGCGCCCCGGGGTTGCTGGCCGGCGAGGGCGCCGTCGAGATGGCCGACGCCCGGCCCGTGCGCGACGCGCGGTTGCGGAAGCTGGGCACGGACTGGCTGATCGAGGGGTATCTCTAGCATGTTCAGTGGCATCGTCATCGGCATGGGCCGGCTGCGCTCGGTGGAACCGACGGCCGCCGGCGCGAGAATGAGGTTCGGGACGGGGTTACTGGCCGGACGGCTGTCGCCCGGCGACTCGGTGGCCGTAAACGGCTGTTGCCTGACGGCGGTGACGGCCGACGCCGACGGCTTCGAGGTGGACGTGGTCCCCGAGACCCTGGCCCGGACCAACCTGGGCGACCTGGAGCCGGGCGACCCGGTCAACCTGGAGCCCAGCCTGAGGGTGGGCGACCAGCTTGGCGGTCACTTCGTCACCGGCCACGTCGATGACACGGGGCGGGTGAGGCGGCTGGTCCGCGAGGACCAGGCCGTCCGGCTGGAAGTCGACGCGCCTCCGTCGGTCAGGCGCTACCTGGTTCACAAGGGCTCCATCGCCGTGGACGGGGTGAGCCTGACCGTGGCGGGGCTGGACGACGCCGGCTTCTGGGTGGCGCTGATTCCCCACACCCTGGCGGTGACCACCATGGGGCAGTACCGGGAGGGGCGGCGGGTGAACCTGGAGGCGGACCTGGTCGGCAAGTACGTGGCCCGGTTGCTGGAGCCCTATACCGCGGCGGCCGGACAGGCCGGGCCGGGCGGGCGGGCCGGGGAGGGGTCGGCCGATGGCCGGTGAGGTCCGCTTCTCACGTATCGAGGAGGCCATCGAGGACATCCGCCAGGGCAAGATGGTCGTGGTCGTGGACGACGAGGACCGGGAGAACGAGGGCGATCTGGTGATGGCCGCCCAGCGGGCGACCCCCGAGGCCATCAACTTCATGCTCCGCCACGCCCGGGGGCTCCTGTGCGTGCCGATGACCCCAGACCGGCTGCGGGCCGTCGGGCTGCCGCTGATGGTTCCCACCCCCGGCGACCACATGGGCACGGCCTTCACCGTCTCGGTGGACGCCCGCCACGGGGTGACGACCGGCGAGTCGGCCTACGACCGATCCCGCAGCATCCAGGTGCTGGTGGACCCCAGGACCACGCCCGACGACCTGGTCCGCCCCGGCCACATCCTACCCCTGCAGGCCAGGCCGGGCGGCGTTCTGCGGCGGCCGGGCCACACCGAGGCCGCGGTGGACCTGGCGCGGCTGGCGGGCTACGACCCGGCCGGGGTCATCTGCCCCATCCTCAACGAGGACGGGACCATGGCCCGGGTGCCCGAACTGTGGGAGTTCTGCCGGCGCCACGGGCTCAAGCTCATCACCATCGTCGACCTGATCCGCTACCGCATGCGCCACGAACGCCTCATCGAGCAGGTGGCCCGGGTGGAGTTGCCCACCGAGCACGGCGAGTTCGAGTTGCGGGCCTACCAGGACCAGTTGACCGGGGAGGTCCACCTGGCCCTGGTGAAGGGGGAGGTGGGCGACGGCCGGCCGGTGCTGGTCAGGATGCACTCCCAGTGCCTGACGGGCGACGTCTTCCACTCCCTGCGGTGCGATTGCGGCGTGCAGCTGAACCGGGCCGTGGAGGCGGTGGAGCGGGAGGGCCGGGGGGTCATCGTCTACCTCAGGCAGGAAGGCCGCGGGGTCGGGCTCGGGAACAAGCTCCGCGCTTACGAGTTGCAGCAGCGCGGCATGGATACGGTGGAGGCCCAGGAGGCGCTGGGGCTGCCGGTGGACGCCCGGGACTACGGCATCGGCTGCCAGATCCTGAACGACCTCGGGGTGTCGAAGCTCCGCCTGATGACCAACAACCCGCGCAAGTACTACAACATCGCCGGTTACGGCCTGGAGATCGTGGAGCGGGTGCCGGTCGTGGTCGAACCCAACCCGGCCAACCGGAAGTACCTGATGGCCAAGCGCACCAAGCTGGGCCACATCCTGTAGGCCGGCGAACGGGGCGGCGC
>DYFQ01000021.1:0-9005 GCA_020725105.1 Symbiobacterium thermophilum | reverse complement strand
GGGGGGGGGGGGGGGGGGGGGGGGGGCGTTGAACGTGGCCGGTGACCCATCCGCCGCGGGGCGGGACGAACCCCGCAAGGGCCGCCACATCGACGCGGCCCGGCAAGCCGAGCGGCTGGCCCGCTGGGGGCGTACGTTCGAGGGCCGGCTGATGGGCCAGGGGCTGAAGGTTGCCATCTGCGCCAGCCGGTTCAACGGCGCCGTGACCAGCCGGCTGGTGGCCGGGGCGGCCCGGGCCCTGGCCGAGCATGGGGTGCACCAGCAGGACATCGACGTCATCTGGGTGCCCGGCGCCTTCGAACTGCCGCTCGCGGCCCGCCGGGCGGCCGCCGGACGCCGCTACGACGCGGTGGTGTGCCTCGGGGCGGTGGTCCGCGGCGAGACGCCGCACTTTGACTTCGTGGCGGCCGAGGCGGCCCGGGGCATCGCCCGGGTCGGGCTGGAGGCGGGTAAACCCGTGACCTTCGGGGTCATCACCGCCGACACCATGGAGCAGGCCATGGACCGGGCGGGCGGCAAGGTGGGCAACCGGGGCGAGGAGGCCGCCCTGGCCGCCCTGGAGCTGGCCACCCTGCTGCGTGACCTCCCCCGCTAGAGAGGGCCGGGGCCAGCCGGCCGGCGCCGGCGCGACGGCGCCGCGAGACAGGTTGTCGAGCCCCGGCCGCCGCCTTATAATGGCGGCAGAGGGCGTTTCGCCCGGGTCTGTGCTGACAACTTCATCCCGCCGTTCCGGACAGGTGCCCTCATCAGCAGGGATAATAGGGAAGCCGGTGCGAACCCGGCGCGGTCCCGCCACTGTTACCGGGAAGTCCGGCCTCGCCGTGGGCCAGCCGCCGCGGGTTTTCTCGCGGGGCTAGCCCCCGGTCCGAGCGTCACTGCCCGCCCTCCAAGGGCGGGTGGGAAGGCCAGGGGCCGGACGATGATCTGGAAGCCAGGAGACCTGCCTGTTCCGGCCCGACGTACGCTTGCCTTCGGCAGAAAGGAGGTACGTCTCTTACCTGGCGCTGGCCAGACGAGGACGCCCGGCCTTTCGTGGAGGCCGGGCTTCATTTTTCCCAGGAAATGGAGGCACTTCGGAACATGCACCGTGCTGCTGGTCCCATACCCCGCCGGCTCCGGCCGGTTCTGGCGGTCGCCCTGGGCCTCGCCCTGCTGGTTGCCGGGTGCGCCCGGCCCGCCGGCCCGGCCGCCCGGGAGGCCGCGCCCGCCGCCGAGGCCGAACCCGCGGCGTCGCTTTTCCCGTTGACGGTGATCGACGACGCCGGGCGCCAGGTGACGCTGGAGCAGGCCCCCGAGCGCATCGTCTCGCTGGCCCCCTCCAACACCGAGGTCCTGTTCGCCCTGGGTCTGGGGGCGAAGGTGGTGGGAGTGGACGACTTTTCCGACTACCCGCCCGACGGCGTGCGTGACCTGCCCCGGGTGGGCGGTTACACCACCCCGAACGTGGAGGCCATCGTGGCCCTGCGACCCGACCTGGTGCTGACCATCGCCGGGCGGAAGTCGGAGGAACTGGCGGGCAACCTGGCCGCACTCGGGATCCCGGTGATCATCGTGCAACCGCAGACCTTTGCGGACGTGTTTGACAAGATCGAGTTCATCGCCCGGCTGGCCGGGGCGCCCGAGGCCGCCGAGGAACTGGTGGGCCGGCTGCGCCAGCGGGTCGAGGCCGTCCGCCGGGCGGTGGCGGCGGTGCCGGTCGAGCGGCGGCTGAAGGTGTTCTACGAGGTCTGGTACGACCCCACCGGCATCTGGACCGTCGGGCCCGGCGGCTTCATCCACGACGTCATCGAGGTGGCGGGCGGGGTGAACCTGTTCGCCGACGCCCAGGCGCCCTGGCCCAAGGTGAGCCCCGAGGCGGTGGTGGAGCGCAACCCCGACGCCGTCGTCACCACCTTCCCGGATACCGAGACCCAGCTGAAGACGGGCCAGCGGCCGGGCTGGGAGAAGCTGGCGGCGGTGGAGGCCGGTCGGATCCTGGTCATTGACCAGAACATCATCGTCAGGCCCGGGCCGCGGCTGGTGGAAGGGCTGGAGCAGATTGCCCGGTTCCTCTATCCGGACGTCTTCCGCTGAGGTGGGTCCGGCCGAGGCGCGGACCACGTCCGGGGCGCCTGGCCCGGCGGTCGCGCCCGGTACCGTGGCAGGCCCCGCCGGGCGGGCCGTTGGCGTTCGCCGGCCCGGTACCGGCCGGCGGCTGCTGCTGCTGGGCGCGGTGGTGGTGGCCGCCATGGTGCTGGGACTGGGCCTGGGTGCGGTGAGGCTGCCGCCTGAGGAGGTCGTCGGCATCCTGGCCTACCGGTGGGGGCTTGCGGTCCGCGGCGAGTGGCCGGCGGCCCACGAGACCATCATCCTGGAGTTGCGACTGCCGAGGGTGGTTCTGGGGGCCCTGGTGGGCGGTGCCCTGGGCATCGCCGGCGCCACCTTCCAGGGCCTCTTCCGAAACCCCATGGCTGACCCGTACGTCATCGGCGTGTCCTCAGGGGCGGCGGTGGGCGCCGTGGCCACCATGGCCCTGCGGTTGCGCCTGCCGGAACTGGGCATCGGCTGGGTGCCGCCCATGGCCTTCGTGGGGGCCCTCGGGGCGGTGCTGCTCGTGTACAACCTCGCCCGGGTGAACGGGCGGGTCCCCGTCATGGCGCTGTTGCTGGCGGGCGTGGCCGTGGCGGCGCTCCTGTCGGCGGTGGTGTCGCTGATGATCTACTTCACGGCCGACCGGGTCGGGCACATCGTCTTCTGGCTCATGGGCGGCCTCAGCGGCGCCAACTGGCGGACGGCGGGGCTGTTGCTGCCCTACGTGCTGGGGGGCGCCGCCGCGCTGAGCCTGTACGCCAGGGACCTCAACGCCATGCTCCTGGGCGAGGAGCCAGCCCTCCACCTGGGGGTGCCGGTAGAAGGGGTCAAACGGGTGCTGCTGCTGGTGGGATCGCTGCTCACCGCGGCGGCCGTGGCCGTGAGCGGGATCATCGGCTTTGTCGGCCTCGTCGTGCCCCACGCCGTCCGGCTGGTGGCCGGCCCGGACCACCGGTTCCTCCTGCCGGCGTCGGCCCTGGTGGGCGGGGCCTTCCTGGTGCTGGCCGACGCCCTGGCCCGGACGTTGCTGGCCCCCACCGAACTGCCGGTGGGCATCCTGACCGCCCTGGCCGGCGGGCCGTTTTTCCTCTACCTCCTGCGGCGGCGGCGGATGCAGCTTTGAGTGGCGCGCGGGCGCGGAGGGCCGGCGTGGCGGGGAAAGGGTGAGGCAGGCATGGCTGAACTGGCCCTGGAGATCCTGAACGTCCGCTGCGGCTACCGGGCCGCCCCGGTGCTGCACGGGGTGACCTTTGTGGTCGGAGCCGGCCAGTTCCTGGGGGTGGTGGGGCCCAACGGGTCGGGCAAGACCACCCTCCTGCGGGCCATCAGCCGGGCCCTTGCTCCCCTGGGGGGACGGGTTCTCCTCTCCGGCCGGGACGTCCTGGGGCTGGCCCCGCGGGCCGTGGCCCGGGAGGTGGCGGTGGTCAGCCAGGATCCTCCCGCCGACATGGGCTTCACCGTTGAGCAGTTCGTCCTGCTGGGGCGGCTGCCCCACCTGGGCCGCCTGGAGCCGGAGGGTCCCCGCGACTGGGAGGCGGCCCGGTCGGCCATGGTCCGGGTGGGGGTCGAGAGGCTTGCCGGGCGCCGGCTGGGGGAGCTGTCCGGGGGCGAGCGGCAGAAGGTCGCCCTGGCCAGGGCCTTCTGCCAGGCGCCCCGGGTGCTGCTGCTGGACGAGCCCACAGCCCACCTGGACATAAACCACCAGGTGGAGGTGATGGACACCCTGGACACCCTCCGCCGGGAGGACGACCTGACGGTCCTGGCGGTGCTCCACGACCTGAACCTGGCGGCCCTTTACTGCGACCGGCTGCTGTTGCTGGCCGGGGGGCGGATCGACGCGGCGGGGCCACCCGAGGCGGTCCTCACCGAGGAGCGGCTGCGCCGGGTGTATGGCTGCCCGGTGCGGGTGGGCCGGCACCCGGTCACGGGGACCCCCCTGGTGCTGCCGGTGCCCCATGCCACCGGCCGGGCGGCGGGAATAGCCGGGGTCGCCGGCGGGACGGGCCTCCTCCGGTGACGGCCGCGACCGGTCCGGACGGGCGGTCCCGGCTGGTGCTGGTGACCGGCGGGGCGCGGAGCGGCAAGAGCCGGTTCGCCGAGGACCTGGCCGGTACCCTTGCCGGAGGGGGGCCCGTGGTTTACGTCGCCACCGCCACGCCGGGCGACGCCGAGATGGCCGCCCGCATCGCCAGGCACCGCGCCCGCAGGCCGGCCACGTGGGCGACCCTCGAGGCGCCCCGCGACCTGGCCGCGGCGCTCGGGCAGGCCCCGATGGGCGGCCGGGCGGTGCTGGTGGACTGCCTGACCCTGTGGCTGTCCAACCGGTACCTGGAAGCACCGCACGGCCTCACCGAGGCGGAGGTAGACGCGCTGGCCGGGCTCCTGGTGGCCGCGCTGCGGTCCTGCCCGGTGCCGGTCGTGGCGGTCTCCAACGAGGTGGGCTGGGGCGTGGTGCCCGACCACCCCCTGGGCCGGGCCTTCCGGGACGGCCTGGGCCTCTTGAACCAGCGGGTGGCGGCCGCGGCCGACCAGGTCTTCTTGTTGGTGTCCGGACTTCCGCTGACCCTCAAGGGGCAGGCCGGTGGTTAGGGACGGGCGGGACCCCGGCCGGCTGGCCGCCACCCTGATGGTGCAGGGTACGGCTTCCCACGCGGGCAAGAGCCTTCTGGTGGCCGGCCTGTGCCGCTTGTTTTCCCAGGCGGGCTGGCGGGTGGCCCCCTTCAAGGCCCAGAACATGGCCCTCAACTCCTTCGTCACCCCCGACGGCGGCGAGATCGGTCGTGCCCAGGCCCTGCAGGCCCAGGCAGCCGGGGTGCCACCGGCGGTGGAGATGAACCCGGTGCTGTTGAAGCCGAGCGGCGAGATGATGGCTCAGGTGGTGGTGCTGGGCCGGCCCATCGGCCACTTTTCCGCCGGGGCCTACCGCCGCGAGGTGTTGCCCGCACTCCGGCCGGTGGTCCGCGACGCCCTGGACCGGCTGCGCCGCAGCCACGATCTGGTCATCCTGGAGGGGGCGGGCAGCCCGGCCGAGGTGAACCTGCGGGACGGCGACATCGTGAACATGTGGGCGGCCGCCCAGGCCGACGCCCCGGTGGTACTGGTGGGCGACATCGACCGCGGCGGCGTCTTCGCCTCGCTGGTGGGCACCCTGGAGCTGTTGCGGCCCGACGAGCGCCGGCGTGTGGCGGGGCTGGTCATCAACAAGTTCCGGGGCGACCTGGCCCTCCTGGAGCCGGGACTGGAGTGGCTCCGGGCGCGGACGGGCCTGCCGGTGCTGGGAGTGCTGCCTTACCTTCAGGGCCTGGTGCTGGAAGAGGAGGACTCGGTGGCCCTGGAGGCTTCCTCCGCCGCGTCAGGCGCGGCGGGTACCCCGGCCGCGGGCCTCGACGTGGCGGCGGTGCAGTTCCCCCGGGTCTCCAACTTCTCCGACCTGGACGCCCTGGCGGCTGAGCCCGGGGTCCGGGTGCGCTGGGTCAGCCGCCCCGAGGCGCTGGGGACTCCCGACGCCGTGATTCTTCCTGGCAGCAAGAACACGGTGGAGGACCTCTTGGCATTGGTCGAATCGGGCCTGGCCCGCGCCGTCCGGCGGCTGGCGGAGGCCGGCACGCCAGTGGTGGGGCTGTGCGGCGGTTACCAGATGCTCGGCCGCGAGTTGCGGGACCCCGACCACGTGGAGTCGGCCTGGGACCGGGTGGACGGGCTGGGGCTCCTCGAAGTCGCCACCGTGTTCGCCGGCTCCAAGACCACCCACCAGGTACGGGCGGTGGTGCGAGGCGGCGAGGGGTTGCTGGCCGGAGCCGGCGGACTGGAGGTGGAGGGGTACGAGATCCACATGGGCCGGACCAGCCGGGAGGCAGGCACGCCCGCGTTTGCCACCGTCACCAGGCGCTCCGGCCTTCCGGTGGCCGAACCCGACGGGGCGGTGGCGCCCGGCGGCCGGGTCTTCGGCACCTACGTGCACGGGCTGTTCGACAACGACCGGTTCCGCCGGGCGTGGCTGGAGGCGCTGTGGCGGGCCCGCCCGGGTGGGATGGCGAGAAGCCCGGGCGGCCCACCACAAGCCGACGGCGAGGACGGGGCCACCCTGCCGGGGCTGGCCGCCCGGCGGGAAGCGAGCCTCGACCGCCTGGCCGAGGCCATCCGCCGCCACCTGGACGTGGCGGCCCTGGCCCGCCTGGCGGGCCTGCCGGGTACCCACCGAAGGTGGGTGCGGCCCGGCCGCCGGCAACGAAAGGAGCATCCACCGAGTGAGTGAAGCGCCCCTGACCACGCTGGCCGCAGCCGTCCGGCCCGTCGACGCCGCCGCGGCGGCCGCCTGCCGGGCCCACTGGGACCGGCTGACCAAACCCACCGGCAGCCTTGGTCACCTGGAAGCGCTGGCCGCCCGGCTGGCGGCCGTTGCCGGCGCGCCCACCCCGGCCCCCGGGCCCGCCCTGGCCCTGGTGGCGGCGGCGGACCACGGCGTCGCCGCCGAGGGCGTGAGCGCCTACCCGCAGGCGGTGACGGTGGAGATGATCCGGAACCTGAGAGCGGGGGGCGCCGGGGCCAACGTCCTGGCCCGGCAGGCGGGCGCCCGGCTGCTGGTGCTGGACGCCGGCAGCCTGGCGGGGCCGGCCGGCGAGGTGGCCGAGTTGCCTCCCCTGGCGCCCGGGGGCGCGCCGGTCATGGTGCGCCGGGTGTGCGCCGGCACCGCGTCCTTCGCCCGGCGGGCGGCCATGCGCCGCGACCAGGTGCTGGCGGCGGTGGCCGCCGGGGCCGAGGCCGTCGCATGGCTGGCGGAGGAGGTTCAGGCGGGTGCCGGGGCGGGCCTGCCCCAGCTGGCCCTGGGGGAACTGGGGATCGGCAACACCACGGTCACGGCGGCCCTGGCCGCGGTCCTCCTCGGGCTCGAGCCCGGGGTCACGGTGGGCCCCGGCACCGGCCTTGACCGGGCCGGGCTGGCCCGCAAGCGGGAGGTGGTCGCCCGGGCGCTGGGGCTTCACCGGCCCGACCCCGGCGATCCCGTGGGCACGCTGGCCGCCGTCGGTGGTCCGGAGTTCGCGGCCCTGGTCGGGGCCACGCTGGCGGCCGCGGCCCGGGGCTGGGTGGTGGTGCTCGACGGCTCGGCGGTGGCGGTGGCGGCGCTTTTGGCCTGCCGCCTGGCGCCGGCGGTGGGGGATTACCTGGTTGCCGGCACCCTGTCGCCGGAGCCGGCCCACGCCCCGGCCCTGGCCGCCCTCGGACTGAAGCCCCTGCTCGACCTGGGCCTCGGGCTGGGGGAGGGCAGCGGCGCCCTGGCGGCGCTGCCCCTGATCCGCCAGACCCTGGCCGTGGGGCGGGAGATGGCGACCTTCGAGGCGGCGGGGGTGTCTGACCGTTGCTAGGGCCGGCCGGGCAGGTGCTGGCGGGCTACCTGGTGGACGGGGTGGTGGGCGACCCGGCGTGGCTGCCGCACCCGGTGGTGGCCATGGGCCGGGCCATCCGGTGGCTCGAGGGCCGGCTCTTGCGCCCCGCGGCCGCCCCGGCCGCCCAGCGTCTGGCCGGCGGCCTGGTGGTGGCCGCGGTGGTGGCCGGCGCCTGGCTGGGCGCGGCCGGCCTGGTGGCCCTGGCGGCCTGGCTCCACCCCGCCCTCGGCTGGGCCGTTTCCACCGGCCTTGTGGCCACGGCCCTGGCCCGCAAGTCCCTGGCCCAGCACGCGGCGGGGGTGCTGGAGCCCCTGGCGGCGGGGCGGCTCTCGGAGGCCCGGGAGCGGCTGGCGATGATCGTGGGCCGGGACACCTCGGAACTTGACGCGGGCGAGGTGGCGCGGGGGGCCGTGGAGTCGGTGGCCGAGAACACCTCCGACGGGGTGGTGGCGCCCCTTTTGTACGGGCTCGTCGGCGGGGCGCCGCTGGCCCTGGCGTACAAGGCCGTGAACACCCTCGACTCGATGCTGGGCTACCGGCACCCGCCCTACACCCACTTCGGCTGGGCGGCGGCCCGCCTGGACGACCTGGCCAACTGGATACCGGCCCGGCTGACCGCCGGCTGCAGCGCGCTGGCGTCCGCCGTCACCGGCCTCGACTGGCGGCGGGCCCTGGCCACGGCGCTCGGGGACGGCCGAAAGCACCCGAGCCCCAACGCCGGCTACCCGGAGGCCGCTTTCGCGGGCGCCTTGGGCCTGAGGCTGGGCGGCGCCAACACCTACCACGGCCGCGTCTCGGTCCGGCCCGTCATCGGTGCCTCGGGGCGGCTGCCCGGGGCGCCCGACGTGAACCGGGCGGTCCGGCTGATGCACGCCACGAGCCACACGGCCCTCGTCCTGGGCCTGGGGCTCAGACTTGCCGTGGCCTGGGTGGTGAACCGGTGATGGGGGCCACCGGGTGGCCAGGCCTGGGCCCGGCGGGAGCGGCGGCGGCTTGCCGGCGGCTCGGGCGTGGCCTGGGGGTGGCGGTCCGCTGCCTGACCGTGATCCCGTGGCCGGCAGAGGCCACCGGCGCGGCCGGGGGGCCGCCCTCCTGCTCCGACCTGGCCGTCGGGGCCTGGGCCTTCCCTTTAGTCGGCGCTGCGGTGGGCCTGGCCGGGGCCGCGGGGGTGGCGGCCGGCGCCGCCCTGGCCGGTCCACTGGCGGGGGCTGCCCTGGGGCTCCTGGGGGCGGCATTGCTCACCGGGGGCCTGCACTGGGACGGCGTGGCCGACACCGCGGACGGCCTCTGGTCCGGGCTGCCCCGGAAGGCGGCGCTGGAGGTGATGCGGGACCCCCGCCTGGGTGCCCTGGGCGGCCTCGGCCTGGGCCTGGGGCTGCTGCTCACCTGTGGGCTCTGGGCCGCGGCGGCGGGACCCCGGGCGTGGCTTCTCCTGCCGGCGGCGGGCGCGGCGGGCCGGGCCGCCATCGTCCTGGCGGGCTGGCGTCACCGCTACGCCCGGACCGGTCCCGGCATGGGCGCGGGACTGGCCGGCCTGGTGTCGGGGCGGCA
>DYFQ01000020.1 GCA_020725105.1 Symbiobacterium thermophilum | reverse complement strand
CCCGCCTGCTGGATCACCTGCTGGGGCCGGTAAGCGTGGCGTCGGACCTGGCGGCGGCCGCCGCCGTGGTGGCATCCCTGGCGGCGCCGCTGGTGGTCACCACCCGGGGAGACGCGCTCAGCGCCGCCGGCGAGGTCCGCGTCGCGGGCAAGGACTGGGACGCGGGCGGCGTGCTGAGCCGACGGGCGGAGGCGGAGCGCCTGGGGGCCGCCGTCGAGGCGGCTCGCCGCCAGACGGACGCTCTCGCCGCGGCGGCCGAGGCGGCGGAAGGAAAGCTTCCGGCACTGGAAGCCGCCCGGGTCCGGGCGGAGGCCGCGGTCAAGCAGTGGGAACTGGAACGGGCACGGCTGGCTGAAGAACAGCGAGGCCTGGACCGGGAGGCGGAAGGCCTGGCCGCCCGGGCGCGCTCCCTGGACCGGACGCGGGAGGACCTGGACCAGGCCGACGCCGCCGCCGCTCGGGAAGCCGCGGGTCTTGAAGAGCGGGCACAGGCCGTGGCCGCCCGACTGGCCGAGGCCCGGGCGCGGTCGGGCCGGCTGGCGGAGGACGCCGCGGCCGCCCGCGCCAGGCTCGAAGCCGCCACCGCCCGCTTCACCGAGGTCCACGCGGCCCTGGCGGCCACGAGGGAGAAGCATCAGGCCCGGCGTGACGCGGTCGACCGGTTCCGGCAGCAGTGGCAGGCGCTGGAGCGGCGGCGCGCCGAGGCGGTCCGCGGCGCCGAAGAGGCGTCACTGGCGGCCGGCGAGGCCCAGCGGATGGCCGAGGAGGCCGCCGCCGACCAGCGGCGGGCGGCCGAGCTCCGCCAGCGCCTTGAGGCGGCCGTCGCCGGCCTCGAGCAGGAGCGGCAGCAACTGGCGGAACGGCTGGAGGCCCTTGACCGGGAAGGGCGGGCACTGCGCCGGCGCACGGGCGAGTGGCAGCGGCGACTGGTGGAGGTCGAGCGGGAGGTGGCCCACGCCGAGGCGCACCTGGGCGTTCTGCGTCGCCGCCTCCGCGAAGACCACGGCCTGACCGACGAGGAGATGCTGGCGCCGCGGCCTCCGCTCGAGGACCCGGCCGCGGCCCGGGCCCGGGCCGAGGAATTACGGGCTGCCATCGCCGCCATGGGCGAGGTCAACGTGGGCGCCATCGACGAGTGGCAGCGGGTCCGGGAGCGGCATGATTTCCTCGAAACCCAGCGGCGGGACCTGGAGGAGTCCCGGGCGTCCCTGCGGCGGGTGATCGCCGAGATGGACACGGTGATGGAGGCCGAGTTCCTGCGGACCGCCGACGCCGTCGCGGCCGAGTTCGCCGCCGTCTTCGGCGAGATGTTCGGCGGCGGCAGGGCCGACCTGGTGCTGACCGACCGCGCCCGTCCCCTGGAATCGGGCGTTGAGATCCTGGCCCAGCCGCCGGGCAAGATCCTGCAGCACCTGTCGCTGTTGTCGGGCGGCGAGCGCAGCCTGACCGCCATCGCGCTCCTGTTCGCCATCCTCCGCGTCCGGCCCAGTCCCTTCTGCGTGCTGGACGAGATCGACGCCGCCCTGGACGACGTCAACATCCGGCGGTTCGTGCGCTACCTGGGCGAGCGGGCGCGGGACACCCAGTTCCTGGTGGTCACCCACAACAAGGGGACCATGGAAGCCGCCGGGGTGCTGTACGGGGTGACCATGGAGGAAGCCGGCGTGTCGCGGCTGGTGTCCATCAGGCTGGCCGACGCCCAGCAACAGGCCAGCTGACCGGGAGAGGAGCGCGAGCGTGGCCCAGGGCCCGCCGGCGTGGTTCGGCCGGCTGCGGCAGGGACTCGAGAAGATGCGCCGGGAGTTCGGCGGCCGGCTGAAGGACGCGCTGGCGGCCGGGGCGCGGCTGGACGCGGCGCTCCTGGAGGACCTGGAGGCACTGCTGGTCCAGGCCGACGCCGGCATCCCCGCCACCACCGACCTCCTGGGCGAGCTGGCCCGCCGGGCGCGGGAGTCGGGGGCCCGCTCCGCGGAGGCGGCGCGGGCCGTCATGGAGGAGATCATCGCCGAGCGCCTGGCGGCGCTGGCGGGAGAGCTGAGCGAAGCCGCTCGGCCCCCCACCGTTTACCTGCTGGTGGGCGTGAACGGTACGGGGAAGACCACCAGCCTGGCCAAGCTTGCCCGCCGGTTCAGGGCTCAGGGCCGGTCGGTGCTGCTGGCCGCGGCCGATACCTTTCGCGCCGCCGCCGCGGAGCAACTGGTGGTCTGGGGCGAGCGGCTCGGCGTGCCCGTCATCCGGCAGGCGCCGGGCGCCGACCCGGCCGCCGTCGCCTTTGATGCCGTCAGGGCCGCCCTGGCCCGGGGCATCGACGTGGTCCTGGTGGACACGGCGGGCCGGCTCCACACCAGGTCCAACCTCATGGACGAACTGGCCAAGCTCCGCCGGGTGGTGGCCAGGGAACTGCCGGGCGCCCCCCACGAGGTACTCCTGGTCCTGGACGCCACCACCGGACTCAACGCCGTCCAGCAGGCCCGCCTGTTCCAGCAGTCCGTCGGCGTTACGGGTATCATCCTGACCAAGCTGGACGGGACGGCCAAGGGCGGCGTCCTGCTGGCCGTGGCCCGCGAAGTACCGGGCGTGCCGGTGAAGCTCATCGGGGTGGGTGAGGGCCCGGACGACCTGCAGCCTTTCGATCCGGCCGCCTTTGCCCGGGCCCTGTTCGACTGAAGCCCGCTGAGCCCGGGTGCTTTTGCCGCCCGCGGGGCCGGCCCGGGATAGTCCATTGACGGCGCGAATCACGGGGCGTAGAATAGCTCCTGTAAAGGTTCTCGCCTTGACACCACTGCCGGCGGGGTGGGTCGTTTCCAGGTTGTCGTGAGCATGCTGGAGCGCGTCACCAGGCTTGGCTGGCTGCTGGATTTCTACGGACCGCTCCTGACCGAGCGCCAGCGGGCCGTGGCCGAGCTACACTTGCACCACGATCTGTCCCTGGGCGAGATCGCCGAGCAGCACGGCGTGAGCCGCCAGGCGGTTCACGAGCACCTGTCAAGGGCCGCTGAAGTGCTGGAAGCATACGAGGCCCGGCTCGGTCTGGCGGCCCGCCACAGGGAGCGGCAGGCCGCCCTGGCCGAGCTCGACGGGCTGCTTCGTGAACTGGCGGCCGGCGATCGGGTCCGCCGTGAACTGGTCGACCGGGCGCGGGACCTGGTCCGGCGACTGGCCGAGGACTGACGGGAGGCAGGGCCCTTGTTCGAATACCTGGCGTCGCGCCTGGAAGCGGTGATCCGGCGCCTGCGCGGCCGCGGCAAGCTGACGGAGGCCGACGTGGATACCGCCCTGCGCGAGGTCAGGCTGGCGCTCCTGGAGGCCGACGTCAACTACCGGGTGGTCAAGGACTTCGTGGCCCGCCTGCGGGAGCGGGCGGTCGGCGACGAGGTGCTCCATAGCCTTACCCCGGGGCAGCAGGTCGTCAAGATCGTGCACGAAGAACTGTCCCGGCTCCTGGGGGAGGCTCCGGCGCGGCTCGCGATGGCGCCGGCGCCGCCCACCGTGGTCATGCTGGTGGGCCTGCAGGGCTCGGGGAAGACCACCACCGCCGGCAAGCTGGCCTGGTGGCTCAAGGGTCAGGGCCGGCAACCGCTCCTCGTAGCCCTGGACGTCCGCCGGCCGGCGGCCATGGAACAGCTTTCCGTCGTGGCCAGGCAGGCGGGCGCCGCTGCCTACGTCAGGCCGGAGGGAAGGGACCCGGTGGCGCTGGCCAGAGACGGAGTGGCCGAAGCCAGAGCCGGGGGGCGCGACGTGGTGGTGCTCGACACGGCCGGCCGGCTCCACGTGGACGACGAACTCATGGCTGAACTGGTCCGGGTGAAGCAGGCCGTCCGGCCCCACGAGGTCCTGCTGGTGCTGGACGCCATGACCGGCCAGGACGCGGTGGCGCTGGCCGAGGGGTTCGCCGGCCGGGTGGGCATCGACGGCGTGATCCTCACCAAGCTCGACGGCGACGCCCGCGGCGGCGCCGCTCTATCGGTCAGGGCGGTGACCGGGGTACCCATCAAGTTCGCCGGCGTCGGCGAGCGTCTCGAGGCCCTGGAGCCCTTTCACCCGGACCGGATGGCCTCGCGGATCCTGGGCATGGGCGACGTGCTTTCGCTCATTGAAAAGGCCCAGGCCGCGGCCGACGCCGAGCAGATAAGGGCCATGGAGGAGCGGCTGCGGACCGCCCGGTTCACCCTGGAGGATTTCCTGGACCAGCTACGACAGGTACGGAAGCTGGGTCCCCTCGAGCAGGTGCTGGGCATGCTCCCCGGGGGCGGGCCGCTCAAGCAGGTGCAGGGCATGGCCCTGGATCCCAAGGCCCTGGATCGGGTCGAAGCCATCATCAATTCCATGACGCCCCAGGAGCGGCGGAATCCCGACCTGATCGACGGCAGCCGCCGGCGCCGGATCGCTCGGGGCTCCGGGACCCAGGTTCAGGATGTCAACCGGTTGCTCCGGCAGTACCAGGAATTGAGACAGCTGTTGAAGCGCCTGTCGGCGCTGGAGGCCGGCGGGCGCCGCGGGCGGCTGCGGCTGCCTTTTCCATGAGTACCCGCTCCGAGACCACGGGCACGAGGAGGTGATGGCGCCATGGCCGTACGAATCCGGCTGAAGCGGATGGGCGCCAAGAAGAGGCCGTTCTACCGGGTGGTGGTGGCCGACTCCCGGTCGCCGCGGGACGGCCGATTCATCGAGGAGATCGGCTGGTACAACCCGACCACCGACCCGGTGGCGGTCCGGATCGACGAGGAGAAGGCGCTGGCCTGGATGGCCAGGGGAGCCCAGCCCTCCGACACGGTCCGCGGCCTGTTCACCCGGCTCGGCATCATGCAGAAGTACGAGGCGGCGGGCCGGCGGGCCCGGGCCGGGGCCGCGGGCGGCTAGGCCGCCTGCGATCCTGGCGGAGGGAACGGCATGAAGGAACTCGTGGAGTTGCTGGCCAGGAACCTGGTGGAGCACCCCGACCAGGTCAGGGTGACCGAGTCCGGAGACGACCACCTGCTGGTACTGGAGATTCAGGTGGCCCCGGACGACGTGGGCAAGATCATCGGACGGCAGGGCCGCGTGGTGAACGCCATCCGCACGGTGGTGCGGGCGGCCGCGGGCCGGCAGGGGCGGCGCGTGAACGTGGAGGTCCAGTCCTAGATGGCCGGTTCGCCGGAGGGAAGCCAGTCCCGGGACTCCGTTTACCTGGCCATCGGCTGGGTGACCCGGCCCCACGGCACCGGCGGTGAAGTGAGAGTGGAGCCTCTGTCAGACGTTCCCGCGCGCTTCAGCGACCTTCGCCGGGTCTTTCTGAGCCCGGAAGGGAAGAACCCGGCCGCCGGCGGCCGTCCGGTAAACGTGGCGGGCGTGAGGTGGGACCGGGATGCCCTGCTCGTCCGGTTCGAGGGGGTCGACACGCCGGAGGAAGCCCGCAAGCTGCAGGGGTGGTACCTCAAGGTTCCGGCGACCGAGGCGGCGCCGCTGCCGGAAGGCCACTTCTACATCTATCAGTTGATCGGGCTGGAGGTCGTGGATACCCACGGCAACCCGGTGGGGCGCCTGAAGGACGTGCTCAGGCGGCCGGCCAACGACGTGTTCGTGGTGGAGCGGGCCGACGGCCGCGAACTCCTGGTTCCGGCCATCCGCGAGGCGGTGGCGGACGTCTCCCCCGGCGACGGACGGGTCGTGATCCGGCCGATGGAGGAAGAAACGGTCGAAGGTGGCGATGCTTGACTGCTGGTCGAGGTGCTGACCCTGTTCCCCGAGATGTTTCCGGGGCCGCTCGGCCACAGCATCCCCGGCCGCGCCACGGAACGGGGCCTGTGGACGCTCCGCGTTCACGACCTGCGGGACTACACCCACGACCGGCACCGGACGGCCGACGACTACCCGTACGGCGGCGGGGCCGGCATGGTGATGAAGCCGGAGCCCATCTTCGAGGCCATGGACGCCCTGGTCGCCGCGGCCGGCCGGCGCCCGGACCGGGTCATCCTGATGAGCCCCCGGGGCCGGCGGCTGGACCAGGAAACGGCCCGGACCCTGGCGGCCCGGCGGCACCTGGTGTTCATCTGCGGCCACTACGAGGGCGTGGACGAGCGGGTGGCCGAGAGCCTGGTGGACGAGGAACTGTCCCTGGGCGACTACGTGCTGTCGGGTGGCGAGCTGGCGGCGATGGTGACCATCGACGCCACCGTCCGGCTGTTGCCCGGCGCCCTGGGTGAGGAAGCGTCGCTGGCCGAGGAGTCTTTCGCCCGGGGGCTCTTGGAATACCCCCAGTACACCCGGCCCGCCGTCTACCGTGGACTGGCCGTCCCGGAGATCTTGCTCTCCGGGAACCACGGCGCCATCGCCCGGTGGCGGCGCCGCCAGGCCTTGAGGCTGACCTGGCTCCGGCGGCCGGACCTGCTGGCCGGGGCGGAACTGGACGACGAGGACCGCGCGTACCTGGAAGCTCTGGCCAGGGGCGACGCGCCCGAGGGATAGGCCGGCCCGGTGGCGGAGCCCGGCAGGGCCGGCGAGAAGCCAGGAAGCTCGTTGTTGCCATCAGGGTGAAGTGCTATAATTTGCTGTGTTGCGGGAGGAGGCGGGCGAAGTGGACCTGATTCGCCTGGTGGAAGCGGAGCAGACCAAGGAGATTCCCGAGTTCGGCCCGGGCGATTCCGTCCGCGTCCACTTCAAGGTCGTCGAGGGCGGCCGTGAAAGGGTCCAGGTCTTCGACGGCGCGGTCATCGACCGCAAGGGCGGCGGGCTCTCGGAGACCTTCACCGTGCGCAAGATCAGCTACGGCGTGGGAGTGGAGCGCACCTTCCCGCTGCACTCACCACGGATCGAGCGGATCGAGGTCGTGCGGCGGGGTGACGTTCGCCGGGCCAAGCTCTACTACCTGCGGAAGCTGACCGGGAAGGCCGCACGGATCAAGGAAAAGCGCCCGTAACGGGGGCGGGCCTGCATGCCCGGCACGCGGAGGCGCGCGGCGCTCGAGCTTGTCGAAACCATTGCGGTCGCGCTGGTGCTGGCCTTGCTGGTCCGCGCCTTTGTCCTCGAATCGTTTCTGGTCATCGGTTACTCCATGGAGCCGACCCTGCACAACGGGGAGCGGCTCTTTGTCAACAAGCTCGTCTATCGCATCCGTGAGCCCCAGCGGGGGGACATCGTGGTCTTCCGCTACCCTTTCAACCCCTCCCGGGACTTCATCAAGCGGGTGGTGGCCGTGGCCGGCGAGACGGTGGAGATCCGGGAGGGCAGGGTCTTCGTGGACGGCCGGTTTCTGATGGAGCCATACGTCCAGAGCCAGGACTTCGCCACCCACCCCGCGGTCCTGGTGCCGCCCGGACACGTCTACGTCCTGGGCGACAACCGGCGCAACTCCGAGGACAGCCGGGTCTTCGGCCCCTTCCCCACCCGCTACGTCAAGGGCCGGGCCTTCCTGCTGTACTGGCCGCTGAGCCGGCTGCACCTGATCAGCGTCGTCTCGGAGCCCGGGCCAGCCCAGGCGGCCCCGGCCCCGGCCGGCCTCTAGACCGGAGGCCCGCATGGACGGTCCGCGGGAAGGTGCAGGACCCGTCACCGGGAGCTACCCCGGCCACGCCGCCAGGGCCAGGCGCCTGATCCTGGAGTACCTGCCGGTGGTCGATTGCGTGGTGGAGGTGCTGGACGCCAGGATCCCCGTCTCGAGCCGCCACCCGGAGATGCCCGGCCTGGTGCGGGGAAAGCCGCTGGTCATCGCCCTCAACAAGGCGGACCTGGCCGACCCCGACGCCACCCGGGCCTGGGCCTCGGCATACCGGGAGGCCGGCCAACCCGCCTGGCCCGTTCAGAGCCGCCGGGGCACCGGTTTTGGCCCCCTCCGCCACAGCGTCGGGCGGCTCAGCCGCGTCACCCTGGAGCGGGAGGCGGCCAGGGGCCGGCGGCCGAGACCGCCCCGCATCGTGGTGGTGGGCATCCCCAACGTGGGCAAGTCGTCGCTGCTCAACCGGCTGTTGGGCCGGGCCAGGGCCCGCACCGGCGGCGTCCCGGGGATCACCCGCGGGCCCCAGTGGATTCGCGCCGGGGAGCTGGAGGTCCTGGACATGCCGGGGGTGCTCTGGCCCCAGCCGGCCGACGGGGAGCGGGCGGTTCGCCTGGCCCTGACCGGAGCCCTCGCCGCGGGGACCTACGACAGCCTGGAGGTGGCCCGCTGGCTGGTCCGGTGGCTACGAGGTCGGGCGCCCGGCGCCTTGCCGGCCGAGTCGTGGACGGCGGGAGGGGAACTCCCGCCGGACTGTGACGCGGTCCTCGGGGCGATGGCGCGGCGCTGGCGGTTTGTGGGGGCGGGAGGCCTGCCCGACGTGGGCCGGGCGGCGGAACGCCTGATCCTCGAGTTCCGCGCCGGCCGGCTGGGCCGGCTTACCCTGGACGACCCGCCGGCGGGCGGCCACCCGACCGCCTAGCGCCGGTCGCGACCGCTCACTGCCGGGCGGAGCAGGAAGTTCACTCCGGTGCCGGGGAATACTCGGGGGAGACCGCCGAAGGGGGGCCCCCGGTGGCCAGGGGGCGGCGCATCCCGGACTTTTCCACCCTCCCGTTGCGGGCCGTGGAGGCCTGGGTCGACGAGTGGCTGGCCCGGGGCGGGGCGGCCGCCGGCCGGCGGGTACTGCCGCGCCTGGAAGCCGACTCGCGGCGGGCCGTGCAGCGGCTGGCCCGCCGGCTACGGGCCCGGCTGGAGGCGGCCGAGGCCGAGACGGCCCGCCTGGCCAGGCTTCACCGGTACGAGCGCGAGGCCCGTGACCGGGGCGCCCGGCTGGTGGCAGGGGCCGACGAGGCGCGCAAGGGCCCGCTGGCCGGCCCGGTGGTGGCCGCCGCGGTGATCCTGCCGCCCGAGGTCTTTATCCCCGGGCTGAACGACTCCAAGCAACTCACCCCTGCCGGCCGGACGGCCCTTTACCGCGAGATCTGCTCGGTTGCCACCGCCGTCGGCCTGGGCGTGGTTGGCGTGGACCGCATCGAGCGGCTGAACATCTTCCGGGCCGGGCTGCTGGCCCTGGGTGAGGCGGTGAGGCGGCTCGACCCGCGGCCGGACCACGTCCTGGTGGACGGCGGCTGGCCCATCCCCCACCTGGGGATCGACCAGACGGCCATCGTGCGGGGCGATGCCAAGTCGGCCTCCATCGCGGCCGCCTCCATCGTGGCCAAGGTGGCCCGGGACCGGATCATGGGCGAACTGGACCGTGACTTTCCCGGCTACGGGCTGGCCCGGCACAAGGGCTACGCCACCCGGGAGCACGTGGAGGCCATCCTCCGTCTGGGCCCGGCGCCCGTCCACCGGCGCCGGTTCCTCCGGAAGCTGCTGTCAACCCGGCCGGGGTAACCGGGCGGCGTTCTCCGGCCGATCCGCGGTGGGAGCGCAGGGGAGGCGCTGGCGTGGCTGAGAGCGACACCTGCCGGCTCCTCGGGTTTCCCGACGGGTTTCTGTGGGGCGTGGCCACCGCCGCGCCGCAGATCGAGGGCGGCCTCGACCTGGACGGCAGGGGCGAGTCCATCTGGGACCGCTTCGCCCGGCGGGGCGGCGTGGCCGGCGGCCTCGGCGCCCTGGAGGCGTGCGACCACTACCGCCGGTGGGAAGAGGACGTGGCCCACCTGGCAGATCTGGGAGTCGGCGCCTACCGGTTCTCGGTCGCCTGGCCGCGGGTGTTTCCGACCGGCGGCGGTCGCCCGGACCGGCGCGGGTTGGACTTCTACCGCCGGCTGGTCGACGCCCTCGTCAAGCGCGCTGTCCGGCCGGCCGTGACCCTTTACCACTGGGACCTGCCCCAGGCCCTGCAGGACCGCGGCGGCTGGGCCAACCGGGACACGGCCTACCGCTTCTGCGACTATGCCGCCACCCTCTTCCGGCACCTGGGCGCCGACGTGCCCCTCTGGATGACCCACAACGAGCCCTTCGTCGTCGCCTACCTGGGCCACGTCACCGGCGAGCACGCGCCCGGCCTCCGGCGACCGTGGCTTTTCGCGCGGGTGGCCCACCACCTGCTGGTGTCGCACGGCCTGGCGGTGCGGGCCTTCCGGCAACTGGCGCCGGCCGGGAGCCGGATCGGGATCACCTTGTTTCTGTGGCCGCAGCAGCCGGCGTCCGACCGGCCCGCCGACGTGGCCGCCGCCCGGCGGGCCGACGCGGCGGTTAACCGCTGGTTTCTGGACGCGCTCCTGAAGGGGGACTATCCGGCGGACGTCCGGCGCTACCTGGCCCGCCGGCTGGCCGGCCCGCCCGTGCGTCCCGGCGACGCGGAACTCATCGCCGAGCCCATCGACTTTCTGGGCGTCCAGTACTACAGCCGGGTCGTGCACCGGGCGGACCCCTGGAACCTGTTCCAGGGCTCCCGGCAGCTCCCGCCGGCGGGGCCCACCACCGCCATGGGCTGGGAGATCTACCCGGAGGGGCTGTACGAGGTGCTCACCAGGATCCACCGGGACTACGGCCCCGTTCCGCTGTACGTGACCGAGTGCGGGGCGGCCTTCGACGACCGGCCCGCCGCGGACGGGCGGGTTCATGACCCCCAGCGCGTGGCCTACCTCCGCGACCACCTGGTCCAGCTTCACCGGGCCCTGACCGCCGGCGTCGACGTGCGGGGCCTGTTCGTGTGGAGCCTCATGGACAACCTGGAGTGGCACCACGGCCTTGATCGGCGCTTCGGTCTGCTCTACGTGGACTTCGACCACGGTCGCCGGCGGATACCCAAGGCAAGCTTCGCCTGGTTCCGTGAAGTCGTCCGGCAGAACGCGGTGGCTATGCCCGGTCCGGCGGGAGGCGGGGAGGATGAGTGAGACGCAGGGCCAGGCTGTCGAGCCACCCGATTGCCTGCCGACGGTCCCGGCCTTGCGGGAACTCACGCCCCGGCAACACCGAGCCCTGGCTCGGCTGCTGCGCCGCCGGCTGGCCGGCCGAGGCGGAGGTGGCCGCCTACCGGTTGCTGCCGGCGCGGGAGCGCCTGCTCCGGTCGCTCCGGTCCCTCGCCGGAGCCCGGGGCGAGGGCGTGGTGCGGCTGCCGTTCACCCGCGGGAGTGGGCCGAGAGTCCGGGCATCGCTCCCGAGACCCTCAGCCGCCTGTTGCGTCAACTTGAGGCGGAAGGGGTCCTGAGCCCCGCCGCGGCACTGGACCACCCGCCTTGACCCGGATCAAGGCGGCGCCTCGCCACCACCTTCGTCCACGAGGCCAGCATCCTGCCGGTGACCCTGAACGCCGCCCGGCTACCGGGCTACCGAGCGAAAGGCTAGGACCATACCAGGGCCGGGCCGTCCGGCCCACCGCGCACGGGTACAGTGAGGACGGCCCCTTTCACCCAGCCCCGCCGGGAGCGGACCTGGCGGGGCAGGACCACCGTACAGGCTACCGGCCGTCCTTCTACGACCGCGACCCGTATCCCGTCGGGGCGCAGCGCCGGGTCGTTGGCGACCAGGTAGTCCCACAGGTCTCCCTCGTCGCCGCCGGTGAAGGCCCTGACGATGACCTCCCGGACGGCCGGGTACTCGTCTTTCCGGGCGCCGCGCAGTTCGATCGGTGAGCACCTTCCCTCTCGTCGCCGGCTCCGAGCTCAGCACGGAGCCTGGCACCGGGTAAAGCCGGGACCGTTCCCGGGTTCGATTCGCGCCCGGGCCTGTCACCGGAGGGGAGTCACCGGAACACGGTTTGTCCAGGTCGGGGAAATCTCACTCTCCCGACCGCCGGAGGTCCAGCATCCGATAGCGCAGGGCCTCGGCCAGGTGGTCGGCTTCGATCCGCTCGCCCCCGTCCAGGTCGGCGATGGTCCTGGCCACCTTCAGCAGGCGGTGATGGGTGCGGATGGATAGGCCCAGCCGGTGGTAGGCCTGTTTCAACAGTTCCCGCCCGGCCCGGTCCAGGCGGCAGAAGCGGGCCAGGTCCTGGGGCGTCATACGGCCGTTGGTCTTGGGATGACCGTTTCGGTGGTCGACCCAGAATCGCTCGGCCTGCACGGCCCGGGCGCGCGCCACCCGCCGGGCGATGGCCGCCGAGGGTTCCCCAGGCTGGCCGTCGCCGTCGACCACGTCGAAGTCGGGCCGCTCCACCGTGAGTTGAAGGTCAATGCGGTCCAGCAAGGGCCCCGAGATGCGGCCGAAGTAGCGCCGGATGTCGCCCGGCCGGCAGGTGCATTGCCGGCCGCGCACCCCGAAGTGGTAACCGCAGGGACACGGGTTGGCGGCGGCGATCCGGCGAGCCCTTCAGCTTCGCGCTCTCCAAGCGGCACCCCGGCGTGGCGGACGACCTCCTGGCCTTAGCGTGGGAGTGGCTGGAGGGGGCCCTGGTTCACCTCGGCGCCGGCGCCAAGACCAATGCCGGCTACGGTGGTTTCCGGCCGGCCAGGGGGGAGCCGTCGCGGGTGGCGGGGCCGGCCCCCTTGGCCTGCGAGCTGACCCTGGAGCTGATGACGCCTGCCTTCCTGGCGGGAGCCCACCAGCAGCGGGAGGACTGCGAGCTGCGCCCGGCCACCCTGCGGGGGCTGTTGCGCTGGTGGTGGCGGACGATGCACGCCGGGTTCGTGGACGTGGCGACGCTGCGTCAGCTGGAGGCCACGGTATGGGGGGACACCAAGGCCGGCGGTGCGGTGCGGATCACCGTCTGGCCGCTGGCAGTGACGGCGCCCCAACTCTTTGACAAGGACAAGGCGGTAAGGGAGCACCGGCTGCCACATCGACCTGACAACCGGACCACGCCCGGTCTCTGGTACCTCTCGTACGGGATGGACGTCGAGCGGCGCGTGAATGGGGAACGGACGCGGTACCAGCGTCACTTTGTCCCGCCGGGGGCGAAATGGCGCCTGCGCGTTGCCGCCCGGCGCTCCTGGTACCCGGCGGATGCACCGCCAAACAAGGCCAGGGCGATCCCTGCGGACGCCATCCTCCTCCAAGCCCAGGCCGCTTTATGGCTGCTCTGTCGCTTCGGAGGGGTGGGTTCCAATTCCAAGGCGCGGAAGCGGGCTTGACCCGTTTTAGTGGACCCGCTATCTGGCCCGCACCGAACTCGTAGGTCGAGCTGAGGTGGCGTTCCGTGCCGTGGGCGTCAGGCCGCCCCCGCACGTAACCGAGATGCCACGGGCCTGACCCGATTCCCCAGGAAGGTTGTAGTGGTACGTCACCTTCTCAGCCCTTGAAACCCCTGCACTGCAGGCGTTCCTTCGGTCAGGGGTTTCAAACCCGGCAATGAGCCAATCAACCTGA
The DNA here is from genome assembly GCA_020725105.1 of Symbiobacterium thermophilum. GTDB lineage: Bacteria > Bacillota > Sulfobacillia > DYFQ01 > DYFQ01 > DYFQ01. The sequence continues at coordinate 35,317 of DYFQ01000020.1, read as the reverse complement.
GGTTAATGGCGGTCGGACGTCGCCGTGCTGAGCAGTCGGTAATTGGCTGTGAGGCCGTTCTCCGAGGCCGCGAGCGCGTCCGGTCCTAATCGGGCCGCGTAATACGAGGCTCGATACGGGCTCAAGCAAGATAACGGTCAGCAGGGAGCGTCGATCTCTACGCCGCTGGAGAGGGAGTCTGGCACCACGCACGCCAGCGGACCGGCACGCTCTTGCTGCTTTGGGGGAATGCCAAGACCTCCGCAGAGTTGTGTAGTTCGCGGGTAGTTGGAGCTGACCAGTTCTCCCGCATCAATGAGACCCACGATGAACTCGCAGTCTGGCCGCTGTTGCGAGTCAAGACCCTACCGTGCTCGAGTGCGATAGGTCTTTAGTTCGGCGTCACTCAGGGATTCGCGAGGCACCAGCCGGTAGTGCTTCTCTGCGGCAACCCTCACGTTGCCCTCCTCTTGGGTGAACTCCAGCAGGGCAATCAAGTTATCTTCCATGAACTGGGCACCAATAGCCCGACAGACTAGGGCCGGGTACTTGTCCTTGCACATCGCGATATCTTGCTCGATCTGTACGATGCCTAACGCGTCGCCAGCCGCCTTGGCCTGGACTGGAAAGACGTAGTGGGCTCCCTCTTTGTCGACCCCGACGTACACCTCGTCAGTCTCGATCTGTCCTATCTGGTCGACTGTCGTGCGGAGGTGATTCTGAAGCGAATAGCACGTCACGCCAGTGAATACGTCTATGAGCCGATTGTACCGCACCTTGGCGAGCAGCGCCTGCTCGTCTTTCCCCAGGTACATCTCTATGATTCCTGGTGTCGCGTCCGGGACTTTGATCGTTGCATGGTCCGACCTTGGTTGGAATTTATCCTGGCGAACCAACCTAAAGCGGTACTTACCGATGCCAGCCGGTGCGATGATCCAGGATTGACCCTCAGGGGCAGTGCTTTGAACCGAGTCCGGCAGTGCGCTCCGATACCGGAAGCTATAGATAACATCGCCGAGATTCTTCGGTAGTTCGATCTTCAGTTCTTCCGCTACCCGCGTGAGCTCGGTCCTCTCAAACTCAATCTCGGTGGTACCTTCTGAGTACTTCTCCTCGAAGATCCTCTCGATGATCCGCACGTAACGGTTACCGTGGTTCACGGCTCTCCCTCCTGAGGTGCGCGGCCACCGGGCCAGCGAAGAACAACCACTTCCTCTCGCAGTTGTTCCCTAGTGGCGGTGGCGAGGCGGGTTCGGAACAGGTCGATGCCCACGACTTCGTACCCAAGGGACTCCGCGATATCGGCCAAGATTCTACCGGTCCGGATCATTACTCGCAGATAGGATGCCTGATCGCCTACAACGTAGGCCAACGGCGCCCCGGGGCGGAGAACCGGTCGGAGTTGAGCCAGATGACGCGCCATGCCCCCAAAATAGAGCTTCGTCACAGTGCCATACAGCCGCTCAAACCCTGACGTCTTACCCAACGCTGTGCGTCGTCCGTCAATGAGTCCCGCTAAGCGTTGCACCTCGGGGTGCTCAGCAACCCAGGAATCGTCCGTGTCGCCCTTATAGACATTACGAGTGTTGGATCGCAGTAACTGCTGCTTAAGAGCACGCAGGTCCGCTCTGCTGCGGAGAAAACCGAGGAGAACAGCTTCAAGCCGCGTCGTCCGCGTATAGTCCTTCTCGTTGGGGTATGGCGGTGACGTTATCACCGCGTCGACGGAGTTGGGTTCCAGCCTCGGATGTAGTTGCCGGGCATCAGCACAGTGCACTACTGACGGAACGTCTCCCGTGGCCTTCAGCTTTCGGAGGTCGTTTGCAATGAGACGAACCCCGTCGAGCCATGAAGTCACTACAGGTGCATCAGCCTTCACAGCACCTAACCCGACCTCAGGGCCAAAGTGCAGGTTTCCAATCATAGTTGGCAAGGCTCTGGCAAGGGCTAGCAGTTGATGACGGTAGTACCTCTCGTCAGCGTTTCGCCTCAGATGATCGAGCAGCACCAATGTTCTATGCAGAGGCAATGGGCTTATCGAGTCTTTGATCAAAAGACGTGCAGTCTCTGCAGGAAGGCTCCGAAATGCAATGTGAGTAGCAGGGACACCAAGAAATGGCTGGTTCTCTGGAAGCCCCTGGGATTCCATATCCGCCTGTGCGGCTCGGGCGATCCACTTCGAATGCTCTTCCAGGCCGTCCGGATTTGGACCCCAATCAACCTTAACCTCTGCTATGAACTTCACTAGTGGATGGGCTTCAAGGCCCACGCTCGGGATACCAAGCTTTTTCGATTCCACAAGAGTGGTTCCCGTACCGCAGAAGGGGTCCAAGATTGTGTGTGCTGCTGTCAGTCGAAAGCGCTGTATATACTCCCGCACGAGGTGAGGAGGGAAGGACAGCACGAACCGATACCAGTTGTGCACGGGATTGTCTTCTGGAGCTAGTTGGTTCATTGTCCCGTTACGAAGACGGCGTTGTTTTCGGGGTACGGGAGCCAGGTTGGTATGACCGAACAGGTCGACGGCGTCTGGCTTTGCTTCTGTATGAGCCAGGGTGTCTTTCAGGCCGGACACGTCATCAGTCCTCTCGCTTCGACCATCGTCAATGGGTTCTCCAGTGCATGATGCCTGCCTGCTTTGTCAGGGTTCATTCTTCACCGTGTGCTGGGATACCCTGCCACGAACAATCGAGTCCTGTGCCCACACGCCGCCGACGAGATTGCTCAGCCCCCCGCCCCCAGGAAGCCCTTGAGTCGCCAACCGCAACCTCGGCCGGTCTGGAGGCGGTCCCCCTGGTAGGCCGCCGACTTCGACGGAGCCCTAGTCAACGCACGGCCGCGACCGAGTGCGAGACCCGCCTGCCTTACGGTACGCAGTACACGTCTTACTCCATAACACTCTGGAGCTCTCTGGCCGACCAAACTCAACTGGCCGGCGTGTTCCTGCCTCAGCCGCAACATCAGTCTCGGCCTCGCAGGAATCGCGCTCCGGGTGCCGAACCATTGTGTCCCCGCTCACGTTCTATAGCGTGATTTTAGGCCCGTTTGCTCTCACTCCTTGCCCGTAGAGGCAGGAAAGTGCGTATTTCAGCGTCTTCGACCACTCAGTCCATGAAGTTCCGGCCACCCGTTCCAGAAACTCGCGGCTGGCACTTGGACCGACGCAGGCCACGGTGCACTCAATAGTTGTGGGTCGTGCCGCTCCAGAATCAGGCCAGACGGCCCATCACCCACACCCCTGCCAGTGCATGCGGTCATGGCCTCGGGAGCGGCCCGGCCAACGTCTCGCCATGATGGGCTCAACTGCCTACATGGCACCGTACACGACCCTCACGCCGGCTGGTACCTCCCCGATCACCGTGTAATAGACCTCACTGGAAAGCCCCTAGGGGTAGCCCCTGACTCGCGGCGGCTTACTTGCCCCGTGACACCCGCAGGCTGAGAAGATAGACCCTCAAGACCTGCCGCAACGGCTGTCCGGTCACTTGCGCCACATGAAGCGGCCCAAGCCCTTTACCGAAGAGGGCTCGTAGGGTTTTTAGCTCGTGCTGCTGGGCCTGGCGCTCTTCACGTCGGGCTTTCGGCTGTGCCAGCCCCATCCTCCACGCCTTCCGGTAGACGGCCCACCGCCCCCGCCCGAGACGCGCTTCCAGCACTGCCATGGGAGCAGCCCGGTACAACTCCTTTAGGACCTGTTCCTCCACGGGAGTCCAGCGCGCCAGCACCTTCTCGCCCGGCCCGGGCCCCGCTTGTCGTTGGTCCAAGAGGCGTTTCCCTCGTGGCGGAGAATAGTGACTATGGTTTATACGAGGGTGGCGCAGCTTCCTACAGGTCAAACTGATCAACCGTGTCGCTGATGAAGTATACGGGGTGGTCCGCCGGCAGCCATTCCTCCAACGAGGGCGTCGGAAGAGCCATGATCTGGTTGGGACTGTACTCCCTGAACGGCTTACCGTGCAACGACTCCACCACCCCTTGGGGGGTTCGCCATCGGTGGCCACAATACATGCCAAAAACGGCGTTATTCACACGGACTGCTAGTCTAGACTAGCAGGAGGTCATGGCCAGATGAAGATTGAGGACTGCCTTTATTTCGAAACGGACGACGGCTGTGCGATCTGCGGAATTCGTGGGGCTGAGAAGCTTTCGTTCCATCACATAGATGGGGACAAGACTAACAACAAGTATGACAATCTAATTGTGCTCTGCTACAACTGCCACAATCAGCATCACCAGAACAAGGGGTTGGCTGAAGAGCAAATACGTGATCGGAAACGACGGCTCATGCTCAAGACGTTGACAATCCACGGAGTGAGCGCGCTGAAGATGGCTAGTCGCAACAGTGCAGGCGTCGCTGCTCCGCCAGCCTTGCTCTATCACCTGGTCGGCCTTGGGCTCATGACAAAGGCAGAAGAGCTCTCGTTGTACTATCCCGAGCAGGATGGACCATACGTGGAGGTTGACTCCCGATTTGTGATCACGGCACAGGGTGCAGAACTCGTAAGGCGATGGTTTGCCTGAGGCTCGACTTGGTGCGTGCGGGCGGTGCTGTAGATGCCCCTTTCTGAGTCCGATAGGCGAGAGGTTAGACGGAAAGCAGCATAATGTCCACTAAACCGGGCCGACTCCATTCCACGCACTTTATGCCGTGCTCCACGGTGAAGGGATTACCGTTCCACTCGTAGTATTCCTAGACAGGATTGTCGGCCGGAAGGCAGGTCACTCCTAATGCTGCGCCGGTTAGTCATAACTGACTTCTATGACATAAAGGGTAACGACTATGACATTCAGTTCAGTGACCCGCTAACCATTCTCGTCGGCAGGAACGGTAGTGGTAAAACCACGATCTTGAACATGATCAGCGCTGTATGTCAACGGCGGTTCGCGCGCCTGTCTACCATACCTTTTTCTAGCGCAACGCTAGACTTCGGCTCCGAAGTTATAGACATCTTCAAAATCCCCGATGGCAGGATTCTAGTAAAGCATAGAGATTGTGTGCAACGCATATGGAATGACCTCCAAAGGGAACAGCCCGATCGCTACAAACTGGATGCTCTCAAGCCCTACGAAGAAGATTACCCGATCAAGGATACCGACGATGTCCTTGACCCCATAGTACATCGCTACAGGGTAGTAGTTCCCAGAAGGGCGTCAACCAGGCATGCCATTGAGATTATCTCTTCATTTCGATTGACTGACAAAGCACTGTACTTTCCAACATACAGAAGATTTGAGCTCGACCTTCTTAGTCTACTGGAGGATGCTTCTGCGCAAGTCGAGCCTCACATGCGACACCGTGTACTCTTCCTTCAACATGAACTAAGTTTTGAGAGGACTCCCGGAGTGGTCATCGGTTATTCAAATGAGGACATCGGTCAAATTGTGAGACGTCAGTGGCTTCTTGCAGCGGAGCAAGAGAAGAAGCGCCTAAACGAACTCCTTCGTTCGTTCACACTTCACCTTCTAAAGCCTCCCACCAAGTTTGCCCTTCCGGACGAGACAGCGCTAGAGAGGCTGGGAGAAGAACTACAGGAAGTTCTGGTCAGAGCTGAAGTCATAGGGCCTGAGCAAACTGCCATCGTTAAGAAATATACGGAGTCTGTTCGGCAACTGATACGTCTATGCAAGGTTTTGCCGGTGCAGTCCGAGGTCTCGAACCTTCGTAGAGTGTATCCATTGGTCTTGTATCAAACGATTGCAGGTTTCGTTTCTTTGTGGGAGCGGGCGCGTGAAGACATAGAAACAATAAGGCGGCCGTTTGTTCGGTTGCTCTCGACTCTCCAACAGTTTTTTGAAAAGCGTGTTCGGTTAGAAGAAGAAGACGGCTCATTGGTCTTTGAATTAGAAGGCCGAAGTCTTGAGTTCGAATCTTTATCGGCAGGAGAAAAGCAACTCGTGGCTCTGTTCACCTACGTAGGGCTAGCAACTGATGAAGGTACGATTGTCCTCATAGATGAGCCCGAGTTGTCACTTCATGTAAGATGGCAACGCCAACTTCTTCAGTCACTTTTGGACCTTGGGACGAACCGCCAGTTTATTACTTCAACACATTCTCCTTTCATAATCTCCCGGTACCGGGACGCAACATTTCAGTTGGGCAGTGTTGATGAGTAATGATCATGGACCAAGAGTGGATTACCCTTGACGAACGCATGACTCTACACGTGCTTGATCCGGCGCCCATCCCAACACTTTTGGTTGAAGGGAAGGATGACGTAGAATTTGTGCTTCGGCTAATTAAGCATTCAGAGCAATTGATGAATACAGAGTATCTAGTAGTTGTCACTGAGTCCAAGTCGGTGTACTTTGCCCGCCGGGACGAGCTGGAGTTTGCTCATTGCGTTTTGCTGGATCGGAACCATGATGTCGCCCTCGACGATAGCGAGAATGTGGTTTACACTCATTTTTACTCAGTTGAGAGCTATTTGGTTCGTGAGCCTGTCGTAGAAGCAGCCGTTAGGAGACTTGCTCGGCCCGGTGACCTACGGCACTTCAACTACACGGCGATGTTTGCCGCGCTAGTAGCTGCCATCAGACCTGTAGCCCGGGTGTGTTGGCTGAAGGTGAAATGCCGAGGTCCCTGGGAGGATGTGCCATGCGAAGGCTTGTCTATTTGGCAGGTGGTTGACCAATCTACGCTCTTGCCAAACTGCGTAAGGGAGGAGCATTGGTGGACTGGAGTTCTGTCAAGAGTTGGCCTTACTATGGACGACCCAGAGTTGAAGAGCTTGTGTGACCAGGCAGAGAAGGCCCTCGCCAAGTTTGACGATCAAGCAATGCTGCGCTTGGTGCCCGGCAAACATTTGTTTGATGTGATGTATGAGTACTTCCGCAGGTACATGCAAAGTTGCATGACTGGTGGCAAAAGCAAGAGGGCCTTCTATGTGGATCTTTGTGGACACCTCATGGAGGACAAGTTCGCTAGGGATTTGCTAGCTCGACTTGTTGGTCGGCTGTTGCCTCAGAACACCTTTGGTTGCTAATGGACAACTGGTGGGTAAGCGTCGACACCCTGGCCAACGACGCTCGTGGGGGACACTCAGATCGACCACTGGCTGACGAATTAACGGGTGTTCGCTTCAACGGGCCCGGATTAACTTGGCAACCGCTGGAGGAACGCTGGCGATTCCTATGACGCCATTGGGGCGCAGCCAGGGGCAGGCGCCACGCGGTCAGCGGGTGATGGGTCGTAGTCTCAATACTGTCCACAAACCCCAGCACGTTGTGCCCGCCCCCGGCGGCGATCTCCAGCGCCCGCCTGGCCACCTCCTGGCCCTTGACTTCGGCAAAATCGGGGCCCTGGGCGGCCGGGCGGTCCGCCGCGGCCGCCGCGAGCCTGGTCGTGATCATCTCGCCGGCGGTGGCGTTCTCCGCGGCGCCGGCGTCCGGCGCTGCACAGCCGGCCCTGACCCACGCTGCCGCCTGGGCGAGCGTGGCAACGGGGACCAGGGGCACCCGCCGCAGCAGGCCTGCCTCGCCCAGGTTCCCTGCGGGGAGGCAGAGGGGCCGGGGGTCCTCCAGCAGGACCGACGCGGCGGCCAGCACGCCCCTGACGAAGCGCACCTGGCCGTCGAGGGAGAGTTCACCCACGGCGGCCACCCGCTCCAGCGACTCACGGGGCACCTGCCCGGTGGCGGCCAGCACCGCCAGGGCGATGGGCAGGTCGAAGCCGGTGCCCACTTTTCGCACGTGGGCGGGGGCCAGGTTGACGGTGACCCGCCGGCCGGGGAACTCGAAACCGGTGTTGCGCAAGGCGGCGCGAACCCTCTCCGCCGCCTCGCGAACGGCCGCGTCGGGCAGGCCGACCAGATTGACGGCGGGGAGGCCGGGAGAAACGTCGACTTCCACCCGGACCAGGTGGCCCGTGATCCCCGTGGCGACGCAGCTGAAGGTGGTGGCCAGCAACGAGCGTTACCTCCGGCTAGCTTCGAGGCCTAGAAGGCGTCGGGGATGATCTCTACCTTCCAGGCGCGGGGGGCATGCCCGGGCTCCACGGCCACCACGTCGAAGCGACACGGAACTCTGGTCAGCCCACGGGACTGGCGAAAGCTTTCGGCCAGCTGGCGCAGTTTCCGCTGTTTTCGCCGGTCCACCGCGGCCGCCGGGGGTCCGAAGGCCGCCGAGCGCCGGGTCTTGACCTCCACGAAGACCAGGGTGTCGCCGTGTCGGGCCACGATGTCGAGTTCACCGAGGGGCGTCCGCACGTTCCGCTCGAGGACGACGTAGCCGTGGGCCTTCAAGGCCAGGACGGCAGCTTCTTCCCCCGCCCGACCCCAATCGCGCCGGCGGTCGGTGGGCAGGGGAATCACTCGGCCGGGGCTACACGGTTGCGAGGACATGGACATCCCTTCGTTCGCCCGCCGCCAGGTCCTTTGACGAACCGTGACAGCCGTGCGACAGGGCACCGCAGGTCTCGCAGTACCCGCCGAACATTGTCGAAGCGGGTTGCCGGTGGCGGCCGGCCGGCCGGGCCCTGGCTAGCCCGCCGCCGGATGGCTCCGGGCCAGTTCGTGCAGGTAGCGATAATAAGCCCGCACTCCCCGGTCAAAGGCGTCAAGGGGGAGGCACTCGTCGGGTGCGTGGACGTTGCTGTCCGGCCCACCGAAGGCGAAGAAGACCAGGGGCACGCCCAGAATCGAGGCGAACATCTCGGCCACCGGCAGCGTTCCACCCGCCCGGATCACCAGCGGTTCCTTGCCGTAGACCGCCTTGAGGACCTTCGCGGCCGCCTGCTGGCCAGGGTGGCTGGCCGGCAGGGAGTACGGCCGGGCGGAACCGGGGAACCGCCGGACGCTCACCCTGACCCCGGGCGGCCTGAACCTTTCCACGTGCGCCTCGATGGCGTCCAGGATGGCCTCGGGCTCCTGGTCCGGCACCAGCCGGCAGGTGAGCTTGGCGTGGGCCTCGGCGGGCAGGACCGTCTTGAGGCCGTCGCCCTGGAAACCGCCCCAGATCCCGTTCACCTCCAGGGTTGGCCGGGCCCAGGCCCGCTCCAGGGTGGTGTAGCCGGCCTCGCCGTGGAGTTCCTCAACCCCGAGGGCGGCCTTGTAAGCTGCTTCGTCAAAGGGTACCCGGGCCATTTCGGCCCGTTCCTCCGGGCCTGGCGGCCTCACCCGGTCGTAGAAGCCCGCCACGGCGATGCGGCCGTCGGGGCCGCGCATGCTGGCCAGCAGCGCCACCAGGGCGTGGACGGGGTTCTGCACCGCGCCGCCGTACATCCCCGAGTGCAGGTCGTGGTTGGCGCCCCGAACGTCCAGCTGCAGGGCGCAGATCCCCCTGCTGCCCACGGTGAGGGACGGGGTGTCGGTGCCGAACATCCCCCCATCGGCGCTCACCGCCAGGTCGCCCGAGAGGAGGTCTTTGTGGGCGGCCATGAACCCGGGCAGGCTGGGGCTGCCGACTTCCTCCTCCCCCTCCAGCATGAACTTGACGTTGAGAGGCGGGCCCCCGTCCAGCCGGGCCAGGGCCTCCAGGGCCTTCACGGCGATGAACAGGTTTCCCTTGTCGTCCGACGCGCCGCGGGCGTAGAGCTTGCCGTCACGGACCGCCGGCTCGAAGGGGGGGCTGGTCCACAGGGTGAGCGGATCAACGGGCTGGACGTCGTAGTGGCCGTAAATGACCACCGTGGGCCGGTCGGGCGCCCCCCGCCACTCGGCGAGGACGACGGGGTGACCGGCGGTCGGCATGATCTCGACCCGTGGAAAGCCCAGCCCCCGGAGGTGGTCCGCCACCCATCCGGCGGCCGCCCGGACGTCCGGCGCGTGCTCGGGTAGGGCGCTCTGGCTGGGGATGCGGAGAAAAGCCGCCAGTTCCGCCAGGTGGCGGTCGCGATTTTCCCGGAAATATGTCTCGGCGTCGCTCATGATCGCTGCTCCTTCCCCGGGGACGGGCGCCGCGTTTCTCCGGCGAGACTACCGGAGGCGGCCGGCCAATTCCTGCCCAGGAGAGGTTGCTCGCCGGGACGAAACGGAAACGGGAGCGACGCCTGCAGGCAAACTCGCGGCGGACGCGGGGGAGGGATGGACGGTGCGCGTCGGGTTCATCGGACTTGGCCGGATGGGGCGGCCCATGGCGGAGAACATCCTGGCGGCCGGGCATACCCTGGTGGTCCACAACCGCAGCCCCGAGCCGGTGGCGGCCCTGGCCGCCAGGGGGGCCGTGGCGGCGGACACGCCCGCCGCCAGCGCCGGTCGGGCGGAGGTGGTCTGCCTGTGCCTGCCGGACCCGGAGGCGGTTCGCCAGGTCGTGGCCGGGCCGGGCGGACTCCTGGAAGCGGTCTGCCCCGGCCTTACGGTAGTGGACTTCAGCACCGTCGACCCGGAGACCAGTCGGGCAATGGCGGGCCTCCTGTCCGAGCGGGGCGCGTTCTACCTCGACGCTCCCGTCAGCGGCGGCACGGTGGGCGCCCGCGCCGGGACCCTGACCGTCATGGTGGGCGGCGACGGGGCAGCCTTCGAGCGGGCCCGGCCGGTGCTGGAGGTGGTGGGCCGGCACATCACCCACGTGGGACCCAGCGGGACCGGTAGCGCCGTGAAGCTGGCCAATCAGTTGATCGTGGGGGTGACGACGGCGGCCATCGCCGAGGCCATGGTCCTGGTGGCCAGGGCCGGGGTGCGACCCGACGTGGCCGCGGCGGTGCTCCGCTCGGGTTTCGCGCGCAGCGTCGTGCTGGAGCGCCACCTCTCCGACTTCATCCTGAAGGGAGCCTTCGAACCCGCCTTCAAACTCGAGCTTCTGGAAAAGGACGTGCGCCTGGCGTGCGACCTTGGCCGCCAGACGGGCGTCCGGCTGCTGGTGACCAACCTGGTGCACCAGGTGCTGGTGGAGGCGAAGGCCCTCGGCTTCGGGGATCAGGACATGGCCGCCGCCATCCGCCCGCTGGAGCGGCTGGCCGGGGTCGAGGTCCGCGCCCCGGAGGTCTAGGCGCCGCCCGGCCGCGCGGTCGCCGAAGGGTCGCCCGCGCCCGGCTTGAACCGAGAGACTCACCGTGGTAGAATTGCGGCGGTCTGCCGGCGGGCGGCCCGGCGGGGCCGCGCGACCGGCCGTGAGAGGAGCGGCGGCCATGGCAGTCTGCGCCGTCTGCGGCAAGGGCCCGCTGATGGGCAACCGGGTCACCCGCCGGGGAGCGGCCAAGCGCAAGGGAGGCGCGGGCCGGAAGATCACGGGGATCGCCCGGCGCGCATACCGTCCCAACCTGCAGCGGATAAAGATCATGGACCAGGGGACCCCCCGCCGGGTGCTGGTCTGCGTCAGCTGTTTGAAGGCCGGTAAAGTCCAGCGCGCGGTCTGACCGGGACGGGACGGGTCCGATAACCACCGCACGTATTCCAGGTGGGCGCCCCGGCGCCCACCGTGCATTTGATGGGCCCTGCCGATGTATCGTATCCACGAGCCGCCGGGTCGCGGCAGGCGAGGCGCCCGACGGGGCGAAATCCTCCCAGAAACTGGGAGCGGGAGGCTGGCCCGTGGACGAGGCGTGCTGCTGGGGGGCGCTGGGAGAGCTACCCTACCTGGGGACCGGGCGGGTGCTGCGCCTGGTGGAACTGCTGGGCGGGGTGGTGGCCGCGTGGCGGGCGGGTCCCGATGGCTGGACCGAAGCGATGGAGTTCACGCCGGGGGTGGCGGCCCGGCTCCTGCGAGCCTACCGCCCCGACAGACCGGCGCTCCTGGCTCGAGCCTGCCGGACGGCCGGCATCACCGTCGTCCCGTGGCCCGACCCCGCGTACCCGTTTCTGCTCCGGGCGGTGCAGGAGGCCCGGGCGGCGGGAAGCCTGCCGCGAACGACGCCCGGACCGCCCGTCGCCCTTTACGTTCGGGGCAGCCTCGAGCCGGGCGAGCCGGCCGTGGCGGTGGTCGGGTCGCGGCAGGCCACCGACTACGGCGTTTCGGTGGCGCGTGAGCTCGGCGCCCACCTGGCCGCCGCGGGCGTGACGGTGCTGTCGGGCCTGGCGAGGGGGATCGACACCGCCGGGCACCAGGGCACCCTGGCGGCGGGCGGGCGGACGGTGGCCGTGCTGGCTGGCGGTCTGGACCAGCCGTGGCAGGAGGCCGTCCCCGGGCTGGCCCGCGCGGTGGCCCGCTCGGGCGCGCTGGTCACCGAGTATCCGCCGGGTACCCCGGCCGCCCGGTTTCGCTTTGCCGAGCGCAATCGGATCATCGCCGGCGCCGCCGCCGCGGTGGTGGTGGTGGAAGCGGCCCGCCGGTCGGGGGCCCTGATCACCGCCGCGGTCTGCCGGGACCTGGGGCGGCCGGTGTTCGCCGTTCCCGGATCGGTCAGGAGCCCCACCAGCGTGGGCTGCCATGCCCTCATCCGCGACGGGGCGGAACTGGCCACCACCGCCGCCGACGTGCTGGCCCACTACGACGTCCAGCGGCTGGTCCAGCTGGGGCCGGTGCCGCGGCCAGCTCACTCCCCCGGCCGGCGGCCGGCCCCGCGCCCGCCGGCCGGGTCCGACGCGGGCCAGGGGCTCGGCCCGGAGGAGGCCAGACTGCTGGAGGCCCTTGACTCGGAGCCGGTGTCCCTGGAGCAACTGGTCCGCCGGGCCGGCGGCCAGCCGCGAGCCGTGCTCCTGGCCCTGACGGGCCTCGAACTGAAGGGTCTGGTCCACCAGTGGGCGGGTAACCGCTACTCCCGGGCCGCCGGCCGCCCGGGGGGTTGAAATCCGGGGCCCACCCGTTGCAAGATGGCGGCGTTAATAATAAGGTGAGGCCGGTTCGATCTTTACTGGGGGCAGTCGCGGCGGCCCCGACGGAGTGGGCCTCGGGGTGGCCGCGTGGTCGCCGGGCGCTTGCCCCGCCGGCCGGTCGCCGAGTTCGACGCGTGGAGGGAGCCAGTGGCTAAGGGCCTGATCATTGTCGAGTCGCCAGCCAAGGCACGGACCATCGAGAAGTTCCTGGGCCGCAAGTACACGGTGAAGGCGTCCATGGGCCACGTGCGCGACCTGCCCCGGAGCCAGCTGGGAGTGGACGTGGAAAATGGATTCAGCCCCCGTTACATAACCATCCGGGGCAAGGGCGACGTCCTCAAGGAACTGAGGAAGGCGGTTCGCAAGTCCGACCGGGTCCTGATCGCCACCGACCCCGACCGGGAAGGGGAAGCCATCTCCTGGCACCTGGCCCAAGCCCTGGCGCTGGACGGACGGGCCCCGGTCCGCATCGAGTTTCACGAGGTCACGAAAGAAGCCGTGCGCGAGGCGCTCAAACATCCCCGGCCCATCGACGACCGGCTGGTCGACGCCCAGCAGGCCCGGCGGGTGCTGGACCGGCTGGTAGGCTACAAGCTCAGCCCGCTCCTCTGGCGCAAGGTCCGGCGCGGCCTCTCGGCCGGCCGGGTTCAGTCGGTGGCGCTCAGGCTCATCGTCGACCGCGAACGCGAGATCGAGGCGTTCGTCCCCGAGGAGTACTGGACGCTCACCGCCCACCTGACTCCCCGGGGCCGGGAGGCCACTTTCCAGGCGCGTTACGTCGGGCAGGACGGCGCCAGGGACGCCAGCCTGTCCCGCGAGGCCGAGGTGAAGGCCCTCCTGGAGGAACTGGAGGGGCAGGTCTGGCGAGTGAAGAGCGTTCGCCGCCGGGAGCGCCGCCGGGCGGCGCCGGCCCCCTTCACCACCTCCACGCTGCAGCAGGAGGCCTCCCGAAAGCTGGGCTTCTCGGTGCGTAAGACGATGGCGGTGGCGCAGCAACTCTACGAGGGCCTTGACCTGGGGACGGAGGGACCGGTCGGTCTGGTGACCTACATCCGGACCGATTCGACTCGCGTCGCGGGACAGGCTCGCCAGGAAGCCCTTGGCTTCGTCGGCGAGCGGTTCGGCGGAGACTTCCGGGCTAACGGCGCCCCCCCGCCCGACGAGAAGAAGGCGCCCGGGGCTCAGGGAGCCCACGAGGCCATCCGTCCCACCACGGTCCGGCGGGAGCCGGCCTCGATCGGGCCGTATCTCACCGCGGACCAGTACCGGCTGTACGAGTTGATCTGGGCGCGGTTCGTCGCGAGCCAGATGGCGCCGGCCGTCTACGACGTGGTGACGGTGGAAGTGGCCGCGGGAGACTTGCTCTTCCGGGCCACGGGCTCGACGGTCAGGTTCCCCGGCTTTCTGGCCGTCTACGAGGAGGCCAGGGAGGACAACGGCCCCGCCGACGAGGAAGCCTCGCTGCCCGAGGTTTCTGACGGCGAGACGCTGCGTCTGGTGAGCCTGGAACCCAGGCAGCATTTCACCCAGCCGTCGCCCCGCTACACCGAGGCGTCGCTGGTGCGAACCCTGGAAGAAAAGGGGATCGGCCGGCCCAGCACCTACGTGCCGATCATCGAGACCATCCTCACCAGGGGTTACGTCGAGCGGGACGGCCGGCGGCTGGTGCCGACCCGGCTGGGCCGGGTCGTGGTTGACCTGCTGGCGGAGTACTTCCCCAGGGTGGTCGACGTGGAGTTCACCGCCGACCTGGAGGCACTGCTGGATCGGGTGGGAGCGGGGCGGATCGACTGGCGCCAGGTGGTGGCCGGGTTTTACGGGCCCTTCGAGGAGGACCTGGAGGAGGCCGAGGCGGCCATCGGACCCCTGGAGGTGCCCGAGGAGGAAGTGGACATCGCCTGCGAGCGTTGCGGCCGGAAGATGGTCGTCCGCCACGGCCGCTTCGGGCGCTTCCTCGCCTGCCCGGGCTTCCCCGAGTGCAAGAACACCAAGCCGTACCAGGAAGTTCTGGACGTCCCGTGCCCCGAGTGCGGCGCCACCCTGGCCGGGCGACGGACCCGCAAGGGCCGGCGGTTCTTCGGGTGCAGCCGCTACCCCGAGTGCCGCTTCATGACCTGGCAGCGGCCGACCGACCGGCGCTGCCCTGACTGTGGAGCTTTCCTGGTCCAGCGGCGCCCGAAAGGTGGCGGGCCGGTCCTGGCCTGTGTCAGGGAGGCCTGTGGCTACCAGGAGTCGGGCGAGGCGGAACGGGAGTACGCCGTGCTCTCCGGCCTTGACGGTGGGGGGTAAATCGGTAAAACTCTTGTCAGACCCCGGCGCGGGCACGGGAGGCCGCCTGATCCGGAGGTGAGACCGGTGAGGCACGAGGTGGTCGTTGTTGGCGCCGGGCTGGCAGGATCGGAGGCCGCGTGGCAGGCCGCCCGCCACGGGGCGCGAGTCCTCCTGTACGAGATGCGGCCGGTCCGCATGACGCCCGCCCACCACACCGGCGCCTGCGCCGAACTGGTCTGCTCCAACTCCCTGCGGGCGGACTCCCTGGAAAACGCGGTCGGACTGCTGAAGGCCGAGTTGCGGCGGCTGGGGTCGCTGATCATGGCCGCCGCCGACGCCCACCGGGTTCCCGCCGGCGGCGCCCTGGCCGTCGACCGGGAAGCTTTCAGCGCCGCGGTTACCAGCTCCCTGGCCCGCCATCCCCGGATCACCATCCGCCGGGAAGAGGTGCCGGCGATCCCCGACGGCGGGCGGCCGGTCATCATCGCCACCGGGCCGCTCACCTCGCCGGCCCTGGCCGACTCGCTGCGCGCTTTCACCGGCGAGGCGCACCTGTATTTCTACGACGCGGCGTCGCCCATCGTGACGGCCGAATCCATCGACCGGGAGAGGGTGTTCGAGGCCAGCCGCTACGGCAAGGGCAACGGCCACTACCTCAACTGCCCCATGACCGAGGACGAGTACCGGGCGTTCCGGGAGACCCTGGTCGCCGCGGAGCGCCACCCGTTGAAGCCCTTCGAGGCCGAGCGGTACTTCGAGGGCTGCCTGCCCATCGAGGTCATGGCCGCCCGAGGTCCCGAGACCCTCAGGTTCGGCCCGCTCAAACCGGTGGGCCTGGTTGACCCGCGCACCGGGCGGACGCCTCACGCCGTGGTCCAGTTGCGGCAGGACAACGCCGCCCGGACCCTTTACAGCCTGGTCGGTTTTCAGACCAACCTGAAGTGGCCCGAGCAGAAGCGGGTCTTCCGGATGATCCCCGGTCTGGAGCGGGCCGAGTTTGCCCGCCTGGGGGTCATGCACCGCAACCTGTTCGTGAACGGTCCCCGGGTGCTGCTGCCCACCTGCCAGACCACGCGGCGGAACGACCTTTTCCTGGCCGGCCAGATCACCGGAGTCGAGGGCTACGTGGAGTCGGCGGCCTCGGGGCTGGTGGCCGGGATCAACGCGGCGCGGCTGGCCCGCCGGGAGGCCCCCCTCCAGTGGCCGCCCACCACCGCCCACGGCGCCCTGGTCCGCTACGTCTCCACCGCCGATCCGCGCCACTTCCAGCCGATGAACGTGGCGTTCGGGCTCTTGCCCCCGCTTGTGCGCCCGCCGCGCGGCAGGCGGGAAAGAAACCTGGCCTACACCCGGCGGGCCCTGGAGGACCTGGAGCGCTTTTGCCGCCAGGCAGGTCTGGACCAGATCGAGGCAGCCAGCTAGAGCCATCGGGCCGGACACATATGGAAGACTGAGGAACACCACCGCGGAGGGGCTTGACACGACCCTTCCATATCAGGGAGGCGTGGCGTGTTCAGGGGTACGACCATTGTCGCCGTGCGCCGGGAGGGGCGGGTCGCCATGGCCGGCGACGGCCAGGTGACCCACAACCAGACCATCATGAAACACCGGGCGCGGAAGGTCAGGCGCCTGTACCAGGACCGGGTCCTGGCCGGGTTCGCGGGGTCCGTGGCGGACGCGCTGACCCTGTTCGAGAAGTTCGAGGCCAAGCTGGAGGCCTTTCAGGGCAACCTGGCCAGGGCGGCGGTGGAACTGGCCAAGGACTGGCGGACCGACCGGGTGCTCCGCCGCCTGGAAGCGCTGCTGGTGGTGGCCGACCGGGACCACCTGCTGGTGGTGTCCGGCTCCGGCGAGGTGATGGAGCCCGACGAGCAGGTGGCCGCCATCGGCTCCGGGGGGCCGTACGCGGTGGCGGCGGCCAAGGCGCTTTTGCGCCACACCGACCTTGGGGCGCGGGACGTGGCCGAGCAGGCCTTGCGGATCGCCGCCAGCCTGTGCGTGTACACCAATGAGGAGTTGACCGTGGAGGAGCTGTAGCCATGGGCGCCCTTCCTCTCCAGATGCCCGGCCGGCGCCCCGCCGAAGGCGGACCGGCCGGCGAGGAACTGACCCCACGGCAGATCGTACGCGAACTGGACAAGTACATCATCGGACAGCACAGGGCCAAGCGGGCGGTGGCGATCGCCCTGAGAAACCGCCACCGTCGGCGCAAGCTGCCCGAAGCCCTCCAGGACGAGGTGTTTCCCAAGAACATCCTGATGATCGGGCCGACGGGGGTGGGCAAGACCGAAATTGCCCGTCGCCTGGCCAGGCTGGTGAACGCGCCGCTGGTCAAGGTGGAGGCCACCAAGTTCACCGAGGTCGGCTACGTGGGGCGCGACGTCGACTCCATGGTCCGCGACCTGGTTGAAACGGCCGTCCGCATGGTGAAGCAGGAGCGGATGGAGCAAGTCCAGGCGCAGGCGGAAGAGGCGGCCAACCAGCGGCTGCTGGACATCCTGGCGCCGCTTCCCCGGCGGGAGCCCGCCACGAGAAACCCGCTCGAGGTGCTGTTCGCCGGGCTCACGGGTAAGGCGGAACAGCAGACCGAGGAAGACGGGTACGAGGAACGCCTGCGCCGGGCCAAGCTGGAGCGGGCCCTGGCCAAGGAGAAGCTGGCCGCGGGCGAACTGGAGGACCAGGTGATCGAGATCGAGGTGGAGGACACCACGCCCCCCACCGTCGAGGTCTTTTCCGGGTCCGGCGTCGAGGAGATGGGCATCAACTTCCAGGACGTCCTGGGAGGGCTGTTGCCCAAGCGTCGCAAGCGACGCAAGGTGACCGTGGCCCAGGCCCGCAAGATCCTGGCCCAGGAGGAAGCGCAGAAACTCATCGACATGGAAGAGGCCATCAGCGAGGCGGTGGCCCGGGCGGAGCAGATGGGCATCGTTTTCATCGACGAGATCGACAAGATCGCGGGGCGCGAGGCGCACGGCGGGCCGGACGTCTCGCGTGAGGGCGTGCAGCGCGACATCCTGCCCATCGTCGAGGGATCGACCGTCAACACAAAGTACGGTCCGGTCAAGACCGACCACGTACTGTTCATCGCCGCCGGCGCCTTTCACGCCACCAAGCCGTCGGACCTCATCCCGGAGCTGCAAGGGAGGTTCCCGATCCGGGTCGAACTCGATACCCTCGGCAAGGAGGACTTCGTCCGGATCCTGAGTGAGCCTGAGAACTCCCTCACCCGGCAATACCGGGCGCTGCTGGCGACCGAGGGGGTCCAGCTTGAATTCACCCCGGACGGCATCGACGAGATCGCCTCGATGGCCGTCCACGTGAACCAGCAGACCGAGAACATCGGGGCCCGGCGGCTGCACACCATCATGGAGCGGCTGCTGGAGCACGTCTCCTACGAAGCGCCGGACGCGGGTAACCAGACGGTCACCGTCGACCGGAACTACGTGCGGGAGAAGCTCCAGGACATCGTCAAGGACCAGGACCTGAGCCGGTACATCCTCTGACCCCGGCGTCATCGACCAAAGGAGGCAGACCGTTGAGCACCCTGCTGGACAGGACCAGACGCCTGATGAGAGCACTGGCTGCCCAAAGCGCGGACCTGGACGCGTTGCTGCGCGCCCTGGCAGACGTGCTGACAGCCGAAAGCATGCTGGTGGACTCCGAGGGCCGGATCCTGGGACGGCAAGGCCACGGGAACGGGCACGTGGAGGGTGGGGCGGCCGTCGCTGACCTGATTCCCGGCGCGCCTGGCGACCTGGAAGAGGCCGGGCGCTGGTCGGCCAACGGGCGCTCCAGGGCGGTGCTGCCGGTCCATAACAGGCAGCGACGGGTTGGCGCGCTGGTGCTCGGGCGCCGGGGGCCGGGTTTTTCCGACGACGACCTGATCCTGGCCGAGTTCGGCGCGTACCTTGCCGGTGAGATCCTGACGCGCCAGGCCGACGGGCGCAGGGAAGAGGCCGCCCGCGAGCGGGCCGCCGTCCGCATGGCCGTCGACGCCCTCTCCTTCTCGGAACTGCAGGCGGTGAAGAGCGTCGTCAACGAACTCAGGGGGGCCGAAGGGCTGATCGTGGCCAGCCGCATCGCCGACCAGGTGGGCATCACCCGCTCGGTCATCGTCAACGCCCTGCGGAAGTTCGAGTCGGCGGGGATCCTGGAAGTCCGTTCCCTGGGCATGAAAGGTACGTACATCCGCGTCCTGAACCGGCAACTCCGGGAGGAATTGGGCCCTCGACCGGAACGGGCCGCTCACGGCTAGCCACCTCCACCGCATATCCCCGGCCCGGTCCCGCATAATAGCGGGTGTGGCCTGCCGGTGGTCGCCGGGGAGGAGGTACGCGGGCATGGACCGGCGCGGGCGTTTCAGGTCGGGCGTACTGGTGGGCGCCGCGCTGGCGTCTCTGCTCTGGGGCGCCGTCCTCGCCGCCACGCTGGTCTGGGTCCAGGTCCGCGGCGTCCGGGTCGACGTGAACCTGGACGGAATGGCCAGCGCGGTTCGGGAAGAGGTCGGCCGGCACGTGTCCGAGGCCGTTCCCGCCTTTGTCGAACAGGCCAAGCGCGAGGTACCCGACCGAGTCCGCGCCGAGATCGCCGGGAGCATGGCCGGCACCACCCTGGCCATCGGCGACGTGGCCGTGCCGATACCCGAGGCCATGGCCCGCGCTTTTGAAGCTCGCCTGCAGGCGCAGGTGGAAACCGTCCTGTACCAGATCCTCGACGAGGTCGACTACGAGGCGCTGGCCGAGGAACTGGCCGACCGGGCCTACGTGATGGTCCGCCGCGACCTGGCCGGCCGCACGGGCCCGCAGGTCTTCGTGGTGACTCCCATGCCGGGCCTGCCATGGCTGGCGCTCCCGGTGACCCTGGTCCTCCGCTAGGCCCGCCCTGACGCCACGGTTGGAGCATCCCCCAGCCCTGTGATATACTACGCGATGGCGCCTGGCGCCTGATTCCACACGCCCGCGGATCCGGCCGGCGGTGCCCGCGCGACGCCCACGCGGCGCGCAGGTTCCGGCGGGAGATGAAGGGGCGGCGGCCCGCCCGCGGCGGCCGGCCGAGGTGCCGGTTCACCCCGCCGCGGTGGGGACAAACCGGGTGAAGAAGGGGGGTGTTAGCTTGTCCGTCATCACGATGAAGCAACTCCTGGAGGCCGGCGTGCACTTCGGCCACCAGACCCGCCGCTGGAATCCCAAGATGGCCCCCTACATCTTCACCGAGCGCAACGGGATCTACATCATCGACCTGCAGAAGACGGTGCGAAAGGTCGATGAAGCCTACAACTTCGTCCGCGACCTGGCCCGGAACGGTGGCACGGTTCTCTTCGTCGGTACCAAGAAGCAGGCCCAGGAAACCGTGGCCGAGGAGGCCACCCGGTGCGGCATGTTCTACGTCAACCAGCGCTGGCTGGGTGGCCTGCTCACCAACTTCGCCACCATCCGCAAGCGCGTCCAGCGCCTGGCGGAACTGGCGCGCATGGAAACCGAGGGCGCGCTGGAGCAGCGGACGAAAAAGGAAGCGATGCGGCTCAGGCGGGAACGGGAAAAGCTCCAGAAGTACCTGGCCGGGATCAAGGACATGACCCGCCTGCCTGACGCGGTGTTCATCATTGACCCGCGCAAGGAGAAGATCGCGACCCTGGAGGCCAGGCGGCTCGGAATTCCCGTCATCGCCATCGTGGACACCAACTGCGACCCGGACGAGGTCGACTACGTGATTCCCGGCAACGACGACGCCATCCGGGCCGTGCGGCTGCTGACCTCCAAGATGGCCGACGCGGTCCTGGAAGGCAGAGAAGGCCTGCAGGAGCGAGAGCCGGCCGGCGGCGAGGCCGGGCCAGCCGAGGCGGAGGTCGTTGAAGCCGCCGAGTCCGCGGACGAGAGCGGCGAGGCAGACGACCTCGCGGCCGGCGACGAGGCCGAGGCGATCCCCGCCCAGGTCCGTTAACACCCAATCAGCACTTATCGGGGGTAACCATGCGCGTCACGCCGGAACAGGTGAAACAACTCCGGGAACGGACCGGAGCCGGGATGATGGACTGCAAGCGGGCCCTGGAGGAAAGCGGCGGCGACATGGAGGTTGCGGCCGAGCGGCTCCGGGAGTGGGGTCTGGCCGCGGCCACCAGAAAGGCCGGGCGGGAAACGTCGGAGGGGCTGGTCGAGAGTTACGTCCACCTTGGCGGCCGCATCGGGGTGCTGGTGGAGGTAAACTGCGAGACCGATTTCGTGGCCCGAACCGACGCGTTCAAGAACTTCGCCCATGACCTGGCCATGCAGGTGGCCGCGACGCGCCCCCTGTTCGTCAGCCGCGACCAGGTCCCGCAGGAGTTGATCGAACGCGAGCGTCGCATCTACCGGGCTCAGGCCGAAGGGGAAAAGAAGCCGCCCCAGGTGATCGACCGGATCGTCCGGGGCCGGCTGGAGAAGTTCCTGGCCGAGGTATGTCTTGTGGAGCAACCGTACATCAAGGACCCGGACCGGACCGTCGGCCAGTTGCTGGCGGAAACCGTCGCCTCGCTGGGAGAGAACATCAGGATCCGCCGCTTCGTCCGGTTCGAGCTGGGGGAGGCCCTGGACGAACCGGGCGCCGCGCCGGCCGGGTGGCCGATACCAGCGGCCGCGCCGGCGGGCGGCGGTCCGGCTGGCTGAGGGAAGACCTTCGGGTCTTCCCTCTTCGTTATGATGGGCCAGACAGAGGGTGGGCGCGGTGGCGTCACGCCCGGCGGCCACCGGCGGCGGGGAGGGACCGACGGATGTCAGACGCACAGGCCGCGGCCGGAACCCGGCCGGAGGCGCCCCAGGAACGGCGTCCCAGGTACCGGCGGGTCGTGCTGAAGCTTTCCGGCGAGGCACTGGCCGGGGACCTGGGGTACGGGATCGACCCCGAGGTGGTTGACGATATCGCCACGCAGGTGAAGGAGGTCGTGGCCCTCGGGGTCGAAGTGGCCATCGTCGTGGGGGCCGGCAATATCTGGCGGGGTACCGCCGGCGCCCGCAAGGGGATGGACCGGGCGACGGCGGACTACATGGGGATGCTGGCCACGGTCATCAACGCCCTGGCCTTGCAGGACGCCCTGGAGAAGGCGGGCCTGGACACGAGGGTCCAGACGGCCATCGAGATGCGGGAGGTGGCCGAGCCGTACATCCGCCGGCGGGCCATGCGCCACCTGGAAAAGGGCAGGGTGGTGATCTTCGCCGCCGGCACCGGCAACCCGTACTTCTCCACCGACACCGCGGCGGCGCTCCGGGCGGCGGAAATCGAGGCCGACGTCATGCTCAAGGCCACCAAGGAAGAGGGAATCTACGACGCCGACCCCCGGACAAACCCCGAGGCGAAGAAGTACGACGAGATCGACTACACCGAGGTTCTGCGGCACGACCTGAGAGTGATGGACAGTACGGCCACCGCGCTGGCCAAGGACAACGCCATTCCAATGGTGGTCTTCAAGCTCAGCGACTTCGGAAACATGAAGCGGGTAGTGCTGGGAGAGTCCATCGGGACCACCGTGAGGGGGGCGCCCAATGGTCCGCGAGATTCTCGACGAGACCAGGCAGAAGATGGGGAAGACGGTTGAGTTGTTCAGGCGCGAGGTGGCCACCACCAGGGCCGGCCGCGCCTCGCCGTCGCTCTTGGACAAGGTGGTGGTGGACTACTACGGCGTGCCGACACCGGTAAACCAGATGGCCACCATCCAGGCGCCCGAACCCCGGCTCCTGGTGATCCAGCCCTGGGACAGGACGCAGCTGGGCGCCATCGAACGGGCCATTCTCCGGTCCGAACTCGGCATCACGCCCGTCTCCGACGGTACCGTCATCCGGCTCGTCATCCCCCAGCTTACAGAAGAACGCCGCCTGGAATTAGTGCGACAGCTCAGGCGTAAGGCGGAAGAAGAGCGGGTCGCCATCAGGAACCTCCGGCGGGAGGCCAACGACTGGTTGAAGGAGCTCGAGCGAGAGGGCGAACTCTCCGAGGACGACTGCAGGCGGGCCATGGACGAGGTGCAGAAGCTGACCGACCGCCACGTTGCCGACATCGACGCCATCCTGGCGGCGAAGGAACAGGAGATCATGGAGGTCTAGGTTGGTAGACCCTCCCGACGTGGTAGGGCTGTTGCTGGAACGGGCCCGCGACCGGCTGACGGTGGCCGGGGTGCAGGTGCGGCGGATCCGGGAAACCAGGCCACCGAAGGGGCCCCCACCCTCGGGGCCGCTGAGGGTGATTGCCCTCCGCCGGCTCCCTCCCGCGGAGGGGGTGGTCGGGAACCACGTGGAACTGGTCGTCGCCCGGGAAGTCCAGGCTGAGCGGTAGAGAAGGGTTGCTTGATGCCAACCAGGAGGGAGGCGCCCAGTTCGACCAAGGACGCGGAATACCAGCGCCTCGTGCAACTGATCGAGCCTGCCCGCCTGCCTCGCCACGTGGCCATCATCATGGACGGCAACGGCAGGTGGGCCAGGGAGCGGGGGCTGCCGCGCGTGGCCGGGCACCGGGCGGGCGTCGAGGCGCTTCGCGGCGTGGTCCGGACCGCGGGGGAGCTCGGGGTTCCCGTGCTGACCGTGTACGCCTTCTCCACCGAGAACTGGAAGCGCCCCCGGCACGAGATAGACGCCCTCATGAACCTGATCGTGGAGTACCTCCGCAAGTACCTCGACGAGTTGTGCTCAAACCAGGTCCACATCCGGGTGCTGGGCGACCTGGATCCCCTGCCGGCCCCCATCCGCCGCCAGGTGGACCTGGCCCTGGAACGCACCAGAGACCACCGGCGGATGACCCTGGCGGTGGCCTGGAACTACGGTGGCCGCGCCGACATCGTCAAGGCCGTTCGGCAGCTGGCCCGGGAGGTGGCAGCGGGGCGAGTGGACCCCGAGGCCATCGACGAGGCCTGCCTCGGCCGGCACCTGGACACGGCCGGCCTGCCCGACCCTGACCTGCTGATCCGCTGTTCCGGCGAACTGCGAATCTCCAATTTCCTGCTGTGGGAACTGGCTTACACGGAACTCTGGTTCACCCCTGTCTACTGGCCCGACTTCGACAGGGTCCACCTCGCCGAGGCGATCCTGGAGTACCAGCGGCGCCGGCGGCGGTTCGGGGGGTTGGAGGGACCTGACCCGGTGGTTCCGTGCTAGCCCGGCGCGTGGCCAGCGCGCTGGTGGGAGGCCCGGTCGTCCTCGCCGCCATCTGGGTGGGGGGCTGGCCGTTTCTGGGCCTGGTGGCCCTGGTGGCCCTCGGGGCGGCCGTCGAGTTTTACCGGCTGCTGGAGCGGCGCGAGCACCATCCCCACCGTGGCCTGGGGCTGGCGTCCATCGCCCTGCTGTTGCTGGTGGCGGGTGGTCCCCTCCGCGTGGATCGCGGCCTGGCCCTGGTGGCGGCGATGACCCTCTCCGGCCTGGCCGTGATGGCCTGGCCCGTCGTGCGCCCGGCCCCGGATCGTTCGCTGGATGCGGCCCTGACACTGTTCGGCGTGGTCTATCTGGGCTGGCTGCCCGGCCACCTCTTGCTCCTGCGGCAACTGGCCGACGGCCGGTGGCTGGTGCTGGCCCTGGTGGCCGTGGTCTGGGCCTTTGACAGCGCGGCGTACTTCGCCGGGCCCCGCTGGGGGAAGCGCCGGCTGGCGCCGGCCATCAGTCCCAAGAAGACGGTGGTCGGCACGGTCGCCGGGACGGGCGCGGCCGCGGCCGTGCTGGGCCTGGCCGCGCCCTGGCTTGGCCTGCCGGTGCCGGTGGCCCTTGCGGCCGGGCTGTTGCTGGCCGCCGTGGCCCAGGTGGGGGACCTGGCCGAATCGGCGTGGAAGCGCTATGCCGGGGTGAAGGACGCATCGGGCGTGATCCCGGGACACGGAGGCATGATGGACCGGTTTGACGGACTCCTGCTGGCGGCGCCGGTCGCCTATTACCTGGCGCGCTGGGCCGGTTACACCCTGGTCAGCCCGTGGCCTGGCTGGTAAGTCCCGGTGAACGCGACCCTGCGCTCCCTGGCCTTGCTGGCAGCCACGGTGGTGGTTCTGATCTTTCTCACCCGCTACCTGTTGGCCTTTGTGCTGCCCTTTGCCCTGGCCGTGGCGCTGGCGACGGCCATCGAGCCCCTGGTGCGCCGGCTGGAACTGGGGGGCCGGGTGCCACGCGGCCTGGCGGTGGCCGTCAGCCTGGCGGCGGCGGTGGGGATCCTCACGGTGGTGGTGGGGTTGGGAGCGGCCAGGCTGTTCGACGAGGTCCGCGAACTGTCCACCGAAGCCCTGCCGGAGTTTCACCGCCGGTCGGGTGAGTTGCTCGAGCAGTTGGCGGCGCGGGCCCGCCTGGTATCGGACAGCCTGCCCGACTGGGTCCGCACGGCGGTGGAGGAGAACTGGGCCGGGCTGTATCGCCTGCTGTCCCACGGGCTGGAGGGCCTGCTGCGGTGGCTTCAGCGGGTGCCCCAGTGGCTGGCCGTCGCCGCCGTGAGCCTGCTGGCTTCCTTCTTCATCAGCCGGGACCGGCAACTGCTCCGCGAGAATGCGGTCCGCCTGGTACCGGACTCCTGGCGCAGGCAACTGGCGGGGGCCAAGGCGGAGGTGCTCGTCGCGAGCTGGGGCTTCGTCCGGGCTCAGGTCATCCTGATGGCCCTGACCGGTCTGTTGACCTTCCTGGGGCTGTCGGCCGTCGGCTCGCCGTACGCCCTCACCCTGGGTCTCATCTGCGGCGTCCTGGACCTGCTGCCGCTGGTCGGACCGACCGCCGTCTTCCTGCCCTGGATCGGCTACCACGCCCTGGCGGGTTCGCCGGCCTTCGCCGTGAAGCTGGCGGTGGTGTACGTGGTGGTCGTCGGCATCCGGCAGGCGGTGGAACCCCGGGTCGTCGGCGGGCGGATCGGATTGCACCCGCTGCTCACCCTGTTTTCTGTCTACCTGGGGATCCAGTTGTTTGGCGCGGCCGGCTTCTTTCTCGGGCCCCTGCTGGCCATCGTCCTGAAAGCCCTGGTGCGGTCGGGGCTTGTCCCCCTGACGGGCACGGGGGGCCCCCCGGGGTCGCACCCTCCGCGGCCGGGTCCGCGCCGGTGAGGGAGGAATGTCATGCGCACCGTCACGGTGCTGGGTTCGACCGGTTCCATCGGCGAGAACACCCTGGCCGTCCTGGCGCAGCACGAAGACAGCTTCCGGGTGGCCGGGCTCACCGCCGGCGCGCGGTGGGAACGCCTGGTGGAGCAGGCGCGTCGCTGGCGGCCCCAGGTGGTGGCCCTGTCCGATCCGGCCGCCGCCACCCAGGCCGAGGCGGCGCTTGACGGCGCCGGTTGCCGCGTCCTGGCGGGCCCCGAAGGGGTGGCCGAGGTGGCCGGACTGGGAGCCGACATCGTGGTCAACGCGGTGGTCGGCGTCGCCGGCCTGGTACCCACCATCCGCGCCCTGGAGGCCAGGAGTCGCCTTGCCCTGGCCAACAAGGAAAGCATGGTGGCGGGGGGGCCGGTGGTGATCCAGGCCGCCCGCCAGTGGCGGGCGCCGCGTGATCCTGACGTCTTCGGGCGGCCCCTTCTGGCGCCGCCGCCATGAGGACCTCTCCCTGGTGACGCCCGCCGAGGCGGTAGCCCATCCCCGCTGGAAGATGGGCCGCAAGATCTCGGTGGACTCGGCCACCCTGGTCAACAAGGGGCTCGAGTTGATCGAGGCGCATTGGCTGTTCGGGCTGCCCCTCGACGCCATCGACGTGCTCATCCACCCGGAAGCCATCATCCACTCGCTGGTGGAGTTCGTGGACGGCTCGATCCTGGCGCAGCTCGGGGTAACGGACATGCGGTTGCCGATCCAGTTTGCACTCACCTACCCCCGGCGGCTGCCGGGGCCCGCGGGCCGCCTGGACCTGCTTTCGGCAGGTCCGCTGACCCTTGAGCCGCCTGACGAGGGTCGGTTTCCCGGTTTGCCGTGCGCCAGGGAGGCTGGTACAATAGGGGGGACAATGCCGGCGGTCATGAACGCCGCCAACGAGGTCGCGGTGGACCTCTTTCTCTCGGGCAAGCTACCCTTTACCGGAATCCCCCGCCTGATTCGCCGGACCATGGACGCCCACCGGCCGGACGCCGCGCCCGACCTGTCAGCGATCCTGGCGGCCGACGACTGGGCCCGGCGCCGGGCGCGGGACCTGGGGGAAGCAGGGTCACTCTTTACCGGACGGTGAGCAGCAGGTGAGCACCTTCGTCGCGTCGGTCCTGGTCTTCGGGCTCCTCATCTTCATTCACGAACTGGGGCACTTTCTCCTGGCCAGGCGGGCGGGAATCCCGGTCAAGGAGTTCGCCCTGGGCTTCGGCCCCGTTCTGGTGTCGGCGCGCCGGCGGGAGACGGTGTACTCGTGGCGCCTGTTCCCTCTGGGTGGCTTTGTCCGGATGGTGGGCCTGGGGCCGGAAGACCAGGACGACGCCCGCGGGTTCAACCGTCAGCCGGTCGGCCGGCGCTTCATGGTCATCGCCGCCGGGCCGGCCATGAACTTCATCCTGGCCACCGTGCTGTTTGCCCTGGTCTTTGCGGTTTATGGCATGGCCACCGCCGAATCGACCGCCATCGGCGAGGTGCTGGACGGTTACCCCGCCGCCGAGGCCGGGCTCCGGCCGGGCGACAGGGTGCTGGCCATCGACGGCACGCCGGTTCGGCAATGGACGGACCTGGTGGTCACCGTCCAGCAGCACCAGGGGGTTCCCCTGGCCTTCCTCATCGAGCGGCAGGGACGAGAGATCACCCTCACCGTGACGCCGGCCGAACACCCGCAGCGGCCGGGGCAGGGGTTCATCGGGCTCTCGCCACAGGTGGTGGTGCGCCGCCTGGATCCCCTGAGCGCCCTCTACCGCGGCGTCAGCCACACGGGGCGGATCGCCTTGCTGTGGGCCCACAGCCTCGGGATGCTGCTGCGGGGTCAGGGAACGGCCGAGGTGGCCGGGCCGGTGGGCATCATCGGCATGATCGGCGAGCAGGCCCGGCAGGGGCTGGCCAACCTGATCTGGCTCGCCGCCGTGCTCTCGGCCAACCTGGGCTTCATCAACCTGTTGCCCATCCCGGCCCTTGACGGGTCCCGGCTCGTCTTTCTCGCCGTTGAAGGCGTCCGCGGCCGGCCCATGGACCCCGAGAAGGAAAACTTCATCCACCTCGTCGGCTTCGCCCTGCTCATCCTCCTCATCCTGCTGGTGACCTACCGGGATATCCAGCGGCTGTCGGCGCCCGGCCTCTAGCCGCTGCGGGCCGGCCGGGCTACCGGCGCGCCCGGCCCGCGCGGTCCCCGGGCCGGCAGCCACGTCGATGTATAATGAACCTTGTCGGGACTCAGCCGTCTGCGAAGCGGCCGGCCGGCCGGTGGGGGGTGCTGGATGCAGGGGGTACGCAAGAGCCGGGCGGTTACCGTAGGCAACGTGGTGATCGGTGGCGGCGCGCCCGTGGCGGTCCAGTCCATGGCCAAGACGGACACCCGCGACGTGAACGCCACCGTCGATGAGATAAAACGGCTTGAGGACGCCGGCTGCGAGATCGTGCGGGTCGCGGTGCCGGATCCCGCGGCCGCCCGCGCCCTGGGGGCTATCCGGTCCAGGATCAACCTGCCCCTGGTGGCGGACATCCACTTCAACTATCAGCTGGCCCTCGCCGCCCTGGACCAGGGCGTCGACAAGCTCCGGCTGAACCCCGGCAACATCGGCCGCGAAGAATTCGTCCGGCAGGTCGTGGAAAAGGCGCGGGCCCGCAAGGTGCCCATCCGCATTGGCGTCAACGCCGGCTCCCTCGAGCGGGACCTGCTGGAGCGTTACGGCCGGCCCACCGCCGAGGCCATGGTGGAGTCGGCCCTGCGACACGTGAAAATCCTGGAAGCCATGGACTTCTACGACATCGTGATTTCACTGAAGGCTTCCGACGTGCCCCTGATGATCCAGGCCTACGAGCTCATCGCCCGGAAAGTGGTCTACCCCCTGCACCTGGGCGTCACCGAGGCGGGAACGCCGTCCGTGGGGACCATCAAGTCGGCCATCGGCATCGGTTACCTCCTCTTCAGGGGCATCGGCGACACCATCAGGGTGTCGTTGACCGGCGATGCCGTGGAAGAGGTGCGGGTAGGCTTCGAGATCCTGAAGGCCCTGGACCTCCGCCAGAAGGGTCCGGTGGTCATCTCGTGCCCCAGTTGCGGGCGGTGCGAGGTGGACCTGTTCAAGCTGGTCGCCCAGGTGGAAGAGGCTCTGGCCGGCGTCAGGGAGCCCATCCGGGTGGCGGTCATGGGCTGCGTCGTGAACGGGCCGGGCGAGGCCCGGGGCGCCGACGTGGGAGTCGCCGGCGGGCCCGGCCGTGGCGTCATCTTCCGGGGCGGCCAGATCGTCCGGCAGGTGCCCGAGGCGGAGGCGGTGGCCGCGCTGCTGTCCGAACTCCAGGCGGTGCTGGCCGAGGCGGCGGAGGGGGCGCCTGAGCGGTCCGGGGAGCAAACGACCGGCGGCGGGTGACCGGAAGGAAGCCGGCGGCGGTGCCCGGGACTGGGCCGGCCTCTTTTGACTGGCGGGTCCGGTTCTGGTAGAATGAGTCGCGTCCTGACGTGCATCGAGCCAGCGGCGCGATGAGGGGGCCGAGCCGGCCAGTCCGGTACGAAGAGAACCGGGCCCGGGTCAAGACCCGGCTGCGAGGCCCGGTACCGGACCCGAGCCACCCACCCCCGAGCCGCCGGCCGGCGGCGAGCCGGTCGGACACCGGCGGTTATCCGGTCGGAAGCCGCGTTCCGGACGAGTGGGCCGCCAGCCGCGCTGGCGGCCAACGAGGGTGGTACCGCGGGAGGCGACGCCTTTCGCCCCTTGGGGCGGAGGCGTCTTTCGTTTGTCACCCAGACCCGGCGAGGAGGATGGCAGCATGGCTCACGAAGCCCACGAGGCTGCCCGGGAGCGGGCATACGTCAAGGCGATAACGCCCAGGAGCGAGGATTATTCGGCCTGGTACACCGACGTGGTCCTCCGGGCCGACCTGGCGGACTACGCGCCGGTCCGGGGCTGCATCGTCTTCAAGCCCTACGGCTACGCCATCTGGGAGTCGATCCAGCAGGACCTGGACCGCCGGTTCAAGGCCACGGGAGTGCAGAACGCCTACTTCCCGCTGCTCATCCCGGAGAGCATCTTCCGCAAGGAGGCCGAGCACATCGAGGGCTTCGCGCCGGAGGTGCCCTGGGTCACCCACGTGGGCGAGGAGCAACTGGCCGAGCGGTACGTGGTCCGGCCGACCTCCGAGACAATCATCGGGACCATGTACGCCCGGTGGATCCAGTCGTACCGGGACCTGCCGGTCCTCATCAACCAGTGGGGCAACGTGCTCCGGTGGGAGAAGCGGACCTCGCCGTTTCTCCGCACCACGGAGTTTCTGTGGCAGGAAGGCCACACGGCCCACCGGGACGAGGCGGACGCCGAGGCCCGGACCCGGCTGATGCTCGAGGTCTACCGCGACATGGCCCACGAACTCCTGGCCATTCCCGTGGTGGCGGGAGTCAAGTCCGACCTGGAGAAATTCGCAGGCGCCGTCAGGACCTACACCATCGAGGCGCTGATGACCGACGGGCGGGCGCTGCAGGCCGGAACCTCCCACTACCTGGGGACGGGCTTTGCCGAGGTGTTGGGCATCAGGTTCCTGGACGCCGACGGGCAGTTGAAGCACGTCCACCAGACGTCGTGGGGGGCGTCGACCCGGCTGATCGGGGCCCTCATCATGGTCCACGGAGACGACCGGGGCCTGGTGCTGCCGCCACGGGTCGCACCCATCCAGGCGGTGGTGGTACCGGTCGGTCCCCAGCGTGAACGGGCGCGGGTGCTCGAGGCGGCCCGGGGCGTGCTGCGGGAACTGCAGGCCGCCGGCGTCAGGGCCCACCTTGACGACCGGGAGGAGTACAGCCCCGGCTGGAAGTTCAACGAGTGGGAACTGCGGGGCGTACCGTTGCGGATGGAGATCGGCCCTCGGGACCTCGCCCGCGGCGAGGTGCTGGCGGCGCGCCGGGACAGCGGCGAAAAGACCGGACTGGCCAGGGAGGGACTCGGGTCCGCCGTGGCTGGACTGCTGGCAACCATCCAGACCAGCCTCTTTGACCGCGCCCGGCGGTTCATGGACGAAAACACCCGGGAAGCGGCCAACCTCGGGGAACTGAAAGGGACCATCGACGCCCGGCGCGGGTTCGTCGTCAGCGGCTGGTGTGGCAACCAGGCCTGCGAACTCAGGGTGCGGGAAGCCAGCGGCGCCAGCCTGCGGTGCATTCCCTTCGACGGCGCGCCGTCTGAGGGCAGGACCCTGGAGGGCGGGGGCAGGAGGTGCGTTACCTGCGCCGAAGAAGCCCGGCACACGGTGGTCTTCGCCCGGGCCTATTGACCGCCGGCCGGCCAGGCGTGGTGCCCCAAGACCGGGTCAAAACCGGAGGGAGGGCGGTGGGGCTGAAAGTAGCGGCTGTCGTCCCGGCTTACAACGAGGCGTCGACCATCGGCCCGGTCCTGGCAGCGCTCAAGGCCGCGCCGGCCGTTGACGAGGTGGTGGTCGTTTCGGACGGGTCCACCGACGGCACCGCCGAGGTGGCCGGCCGGTGGGGCGCGCGCGTCGTCTCCTTCCCCCAGAATCGGGGCAAGGGGGCGGCCCTCAAGGCCGGCATCGACGCCACCGACGCCGAGGTGCTGCTCTTCATCGACGCGGACCTGACGGGCTTCCAGGCTGGCCACGTGGAGCGCCTGCTGGCCCCCGTACTGTCCGGCCAGGCCGACATGACGGTCGGCATCTTCGTCGGGGGACGCCTGGCCACCGACCTGGCGCAGCGGCTGACCCCTTCCCTGTCGGGCCAGCGCGCCCTGCGCCGGGACTGTCTTCGCGGGCTCGAGATCCCCGACCGGGTGGGGTACGGGATCGACCTGCTCCTTTCGCGCCATGCCGCCCGTAGCGGCAGGCGGGTGGTCTCCGTGGCGCTGCCGGGCGTGGCCCAGGTCATGAAAGAGGAGAAAAAGGGCCTGCTCCGCGGCTTGCTCTGGCGGGTTAGAATGTACTGGGAGGTCGTCAGGTCCGCCTGCGGCTAGGGCGGGCCTGCCCCGGCGGCCGGCTTCAGGGCGGTGCCGAGAAAGCCGATACAGAGACCGGGGATGTGGAGGTGAACCGCTATGGTCTCCGAGCTTGAGTTGCTGGCCCGGTTGGTCCTGGCACTGCTTTTCGGCGGGGTCATCGGCTACGAGAGGGAACGGCAGAACCGGCCGGCAGGCTTGCGGACCCACATCCTCGTCTGCGCCGGCTCCGCGCTGATCATGATGGTCAGCATCGGCATGTGGGCGGCTTACGGGGGTCCCGGGTCCAACGTGGATCCCGGCCGGATCGCCGCTCAGGTCGTCTCGGGGATCGGCTTTCTCGGGGCCGGGACGATCCTCCGGGAGGGTGTGACGATCAGGGGTCTTACCACCGCCGCCAGCCTGTGGGTGGCCGCCGGCATCGGTCTGGCGGTGGGCGGTGGGTTTTACCTGGGTGCGGTGGGCACCACGGCGCTCGTGCTCTTCGCGCTGTCGGCCCTTTCCCGGTGGGAGCGCCGGTGGGCCTTCGGCAAGCGCCACCACAGCATCAGCCTGGTGCTGGTAGACCAACCGGGCCAGCTGGGCCGGATCGGCTCCATCCTGGGCAACAACGGGATCAACATCGAAGACGTCCGGATGAACCCGACCGGCATCGACGACCTGGTCCAGATAGAGCTGGCGGTACACGTCGGGACCAGGGAGCGGCTGCCCCGGGCCCTTGAGGAGCTGATGGGCGTACCGGGCATGCGTTCGGTGGAGCACAGCCACTAGCGGCCCGTTCCTTGCGGCCCCGGGGGCCTTGTGCTATACTCGGGGCGAGGCGCCTGGGGCCCTCGCGCCACGTGGCGCCTCGTCTCGGGGCGGCCGAAGCATCAGGGTTGTTTTGGCGGTGAGAGTGGGTGAGCGAACCCACTCTTCGCACGTTATGGGGGACGCGCCACGGTCGCGGCCCGGCCGGAGGGGAATCCGTGAACCGGCAGCGGACCATCGAAAGCGTGTGGGAGATAGCCGAACCTCTGGCCAGGACCCACGGCTACGACCTGGTCGACGTGGAGTTCAAGAAGGAGGCCGGGCGCTGGGTGCTCCGGGCCACGGTCGACCGGCCCGGCGGCATCAGCCTCGATGACTGCCAGGCCTTTTCCGAACTGCTGAGCCCCGCGCTGGACCTGCGGCTGCCCGTGGCCGAGCGCTACGTGCTGGAGGTCGCTTCGCCGGGGCTCGACCGGCCGCTCAAGCGGGACGCCGACTACCGGCGTTTCGCCGGGCGCCAGGTCGAGGTGCGCACCTGCTCCCCCGTGGACGGGCGCAAGCGGTGGGTCGGCAAGCTGGTGGGCCTGGAGGACGATGTCGTCGTGCTCGTGGCAGCGGGGACAACGGTGCGCATCCCCCGACCCCAGGTGGCCCGGGCCCGCCTGCACTTCGAGGGCGAGCCGGAGCCCGGGCGGCGGAGAGACGGGAGGGTGAAGCTTTGAACCTGGATTTCATCGCGGCTCTGGACCAGATCCAGGACGAAAAGGGCATCCCCAAGGAACTCCTGCTGGAGGCGATCGAGCAGGCCCTTATCTCCGCTTACCGCAAGAACTTCGGCTCGGGCCAGAACGTCCGGGTCGAGGTGGAGCGGGACACGGGCGAGGTCCGGGTGCTGGCCACCAGGACCGTGGTGGAAAAGGTGACCGACCCGCTGGGCCAGATGTCGCTGAAGGAGGCGCAGGAACTTCTCGACGACGTTCAGGTCGGCGACGAGGTCGAGGTGGAAGTGACCCCGCGGGAGTTTGGCCGTATCGCCGCGCAGACCGCCAAGCAGGTGGTGGTGCAGCGGATCCGGGAGGCCGAGCGCGGGATCATCTTCGAGGAGTATTCCAGCCGGGAAGGTGACATCGTCACCGGGATCGTGCAACGGATGGAAGGCCGCAACGTCCTCGTCGACCTGGGCCGGGCCGAGGCCATCCTGCTGCCGTCGGAGCAGAGCCCTGGCGAGCGCTACCGGCAGGGCGACCGGCTGAAGCTCTACATCGTTGAAGTCAGGAAGACCACCAAGGGGCCGCAGATCTTCATCTCTCGCACCCACCCCGGCCTGGTGAAGCGCCTTTTCGAGATGGAAGTGCCGGAGATTCACGACGGGGTGGTGGAGATCAAGGCCATCAGCCGCGAACCGGGTTCCCGGGCCAAGGTGGCGGTGTCCTCCAACGTGCCCCACGTTGATCCCGTCGGCGCCTGCGTCGGCCCGAAGGGTGTTCGCGTGCAGCAGGTGGTCTCCGAGTTGCGGGGCGAGAAGATCGACATCGTTCGGTGGGACCGCGACGCCGCCGCCTTCGTGGGCAACGCCCTCTCTCCCGCCAGAACTGTCGCGGTTTACCTCGACGAGGCCAACCGGGTGGCCCGGGTGGTGGTTCCCGACCACCAGCTTTCCCTGGCCATCGGCAAGGAGGGCCAGAACGCCCGGCTGGCCGCCAGGTTGACCGGCTGGAAGATTGACATCCGGTCGGAGAGCCAGTGGGCCGAGGAACTGGCCCGAGCCGAGGCCGAGCCTGAAGTGGAGGAAGCGGAGGAAGGGGAGCAGGCGGCGGAGGAGGACGCGGTCGGCGCCACCCTGAGCGGCGGCGAGGAGACCGAGGACACCACCTGATATGCGGCGGGTCGGGGCGGCCGGCCGCCGCGGCAGACGGCGGGAACGAGGGATCGAACCGTGCCCAGGAAACGGGTCCCCATGCGGCTGTGCCTGGGTTGCCAGCAGATGAAGGCCAAGCGTGAACTCATCCGGGTGGTCCGGACCCCGGCCGGGACGGTGGAAGTTGACCCCACCGGGAAGCGGTCGGGGCGTGGCGCGTACGTGTGCCCCGACCCGGCCTGCCTGGAAGCAGCTTTCAGAAACGAGCGGCTGGAACGGGCGCTGGAGGTCAAGCTCGAGCCGCACCTCGCCGGGGTTCTCCGCGAGGCGGCCAGCCGGCCGCCGGTCCGGCCGCCCAAACGCCATCGCATCTCCCGCCAGCAGCTTCTGGCGAGAAAACCGGAGCCGTGACGGGACGGCTGACGGGCGCCGCCCCGGGCCGGGCTGCAGGCGGCCGAGAGGAGTGACCGGGATTGACCGCTGTTCGCGTTTACGAACTTGCCCGGGACCTTGGGGTCTCGTCCAGGCGGCTGCTCGCGGTGCTCGAAGGGCTGGGAGCGGATACCAAGAACCACATGTCGCTGGTGGACCCGGAACTGGTGGACAAGGTCAAGGCGGCGCTGGCCTCGCCGGCCAGGGCTGACCCGGGCGCCCGGGCTCCTCAGCCCAGGCCGATCAAGGCGGCAACGCCGCCGCCCCGGCCACTGCGGGCGGCGCCACCCGCGCCCCGGGCGGCTCCCCCGGCGGCTCAGCGGCCACGGCCCGCCCAACCGCCGGCCCGGCCCGCCGA
>DYFQ01000001.1:45175-152068 GCA_020725105.1 Symbiobacterium thermophilum | reverse complement strand
CGCCGTGCACGCCGCCATGGGGCGGAGGTGCCGGGCGTAGGCCGACAGGTAGTGGGGGCTGGTCACCAGCAGCACGGGCTCGGGCACCGCGGCTTCGCCCAGGAGCGCCCGCATCAGGAGCACGTCCTCGTCGGGCCCGCCGTGCCCGGTCGTGCCGCCGACGGGCTTGAAGTAGGCCACCCGGAGCCCTCGCTCGGTCCACCGCCGGGCCAGGGTCATGGCGATGGCCGTCTTGCCGCTCTCGGGCGGGCCCATGATGAAGATGCTGGCGGCGTCGCTCATCGCGCCACCCCTCTCAGTCCTTGTGGCCGGGCCTGGCCGCCACCTCGGCCTCGGGCCGGCCGGCGCCCTCCCGGGCAGGCGCCCGTTCCTCGCCGTCCGGCAGCCGCGGCAGGCCGGCGCCGGTCTCGGTCACCGTCAGTTTCACGTCCACGGCGCAGGCGCCTTGCTCGTACACGAACAACGGGTTGATGTCCAGCTCGGCGACGGCCGGCACCTCTTCCGCCAGCCGGGCCAGGCGTTCCAGCACGTCGTAGACGGCCTCCAGGTCGGCCGGCGGCTCGCCCCGGAGTCCCCGCAGCAGGCGGTGGGCCCTGGTCTCCGCCACCATTTCCTTGATCTCCTCACGGTCCAGGCCCACGGTCAACCGGAAGCTGACGTCCTCGAACAGATGCACGTAGATGCCGCCCAGGCCGAACATGAGCAGGTGTCCGAACTGGACGTCGTCGGAGAGGCCGCAGATGACCTCCCGGCCCCGCCGGGCCATCTGCTGCACCTCCAGACCGTAAAGGGGTACGCCCGGCAGGTAGTGGTGGACGGCGTGGAGCATCTCGGACACCGCCGCCCGGACGTCCTCTGCCGAGGCCAGGTTCAGCCGCACGCCGCCCACGTCGGTCTTGTGCATGATGCGGGGCGAGGCGACCTTGAGGGCCACCGGGTAGCCGAGGCTTTCGGCCGCCCTCACCGCCTCGTCGGCGTCCTGCACCAGCCGGGACGGGGCCACCGGAATGCCGTAAGCTTCCAGCACCTGGTTGGCCTCGACGCCCAGGAGCACCCGGCGGCCCTCGGCCCGGGCCAGCTCGAGCACCCTCGCCACCCGCTCCCGGCGCCTGCCGTCCAGCCCGGCCCCGGCGTCCTCCCCGGCGGCCGGCGCTTCACCCGGCTCCCCGCCCGCGCCCTTGCCCCGGTCCAGCCCCCGGCGGACGGCTTCGGCCCGCTCCTTGACCCGGACCATGCCGGCCAGGGCCCTGACGGCCCGCTCCGGCGCGAAGTAGTGGGGCACGCCCGCGTCGTTCAGGGCGGCCCGGGCGCCTTCCACCGACGGGCCGCCCAGGAACACGGCCATCAGGGGCAGTCCGGGCTGTTCCCGCCGCACCCGGATGAGCAGCCGGGCCAGGGCTTCCGGCGGGCAGGACGGGGTGGCCGTCTGCAGCACCAGGCAGGCGTCGACCCCCGGGTCGCGGGCCACGGCCTTCAGCGCCACCTCGAAGCGGTCCGGGCTGCCGTCGCCCAACACGTCCACGGGGTTGTGGACCGGGGCCTCCGGGGGCAGGTGGCGGCGCAGGTGGGCCGCCGTCTCCGGCGTGAACCGGGCCATGACCAGGCCGTGCCGTTCGATGGCGTCGGTGGTCAGGATGCCGGGACCGCCGGAGTTGGTGACGACGGCCACCCGGCGGCCGGCCGGCGGCGGGAGGTCGGCGAGGGCCACGGCGACGTCGAAGAGTTCCTCCATGGTGTCGACCCTGAGCGCCCCCGCCTGCCGGAACGCGGCCTCGTAGGCCCGGTCGGTGCCCGCCAGGGCACCCGTGTGGGACGACGCCGCCCGGGCGCCGGCCTCGCTGCGGCCGGACTTCAGGATGACCACCGGCGTCCGCAGGCTGGCCTCGCGGACCACTTCCACGAAACGGCGCCCGTCGGTCACGTCCTCCAGGTACGCCAGGATCACCCGGGAGTCGCCGTCCCGGGCGGCGTGGGCGATGAAGTCCACCTCGACCAGGTCCGCCTTGTTGCCCAGACTCACGAACTTGGAAAAGCCGAACCCCTGGGTCAGGCTCCAGTCCAGAATGGCCGCCTGCAACGCCCCCGACTGGGAGATGAAGGCGATGGGCCCCCGTCGCGGCATGTTGGGCACGAACAGGGTGTTGATGGGGGTGTGGGTGTCCACCATCCCGAGGCAGTTGGGCCCCATGGCCCGCACCCCGTGCCGGCGGAGGATGGCCATGAGTTCCCGCTCGCGCCGCAGCCCCTCGGCACCCACCTCCTTGAACCCGGCGGTGATGACCACCAGAAACGGCACGCCCGCCCGGCCGCAGTCCTCGGCGGCCTCCAGCGCCCTGGCGACGGGCACGGCCAGTACCGCCAGGTCGATGGCCACGCCCCGTTCTCCGGCGTCGGCCTGGGCCGCCTCGACGTCGGGAAAGCACTCGAGTCCCAGGATCTCCCGGCGGCCCGGGTTGACCGGGTACACCCGGCCGGGGTAGCCGAAGCGCAGGAGGTTCTCCAGGATGGTGTGGCCGATCTTACCCGGGGTGGCCGAGGCTCCGACCACGGCCACGGCCCGGGGCCGGAAGAAGGCGTCAAGGTCCGGCACGGACCTGGTGCGGGCAGCGCTCATGACGGACCCCTCTCACGTCGCACCAGCGCCAGGAACTCGTCCTCGCCGAGGACCCTGATCCCCAGTTCCCGGGCGCGGTCCAGCTTGCTGCCGGGGTTCTCGCCCGCCACCGCCAGCGCGGTATGGCGGGAGACCGAGCCGGCGGTCCGCCCGCCCAGCGAGCGGACGAGCGCCTCCGCCTCCGCCCGGCTCATGCCGGCCAGGGTGCCGGTGAAGACCACGGTCTGGCCCGAAAGGTCGGGGCCGCCGGCGGCAGTGGCCGGCCGCTCGGCCGGGGCGCCGGTGTTGAGCCCCGCCGCCTCCAGCCGGCGGACGAAGTCCCGATTCCGCTCCTCGCGGAAGAAGCCGTGGACGGCGGCGGCGATCTTGGGACCGATACCGGGCACCGCGGCCAGTTCCTCCGGCCCGGCGGCGGCGATCCGCTCCAGGCTCCCGAAGTGCTCTTCCAGGAGCTGGGCGGCCCGCTCGCCCACGTACCGGATGCCCAGCGCCACCAGGAGCCGCCACAGCGGCCGGCGCCGGGAGGCGTCGATGGCCCGGACCAGGTTCTCGGCGGACTTCTCCCCCATCCGCTCCAGGTTCACCACGTCCTGGACGGTCAGGTGGTACAGGTCGGCCGCGTCCCGGACCAGGCCGCTCTCGAGCAGCTGCGTCACGGTGGCCTCGCCCAGCCCCTCGACGTCCATGGCGCCCCGGGAACCCCAGTGGATGAGGGCTTCCGTGCGCTGGGCCGGGCAGGTGGGCCCGGCCGGGCACCTGAGGGCCACCTCGCCCTCCGGCCGCTCGAGCCGGCTGCCGCAGGCCGGGCAGCGGTCCGGCATGCGGAAGGGACGCTCCTGGCCGGTCCGCCGGTCCGCTAACACCTCGATGATCTCCGGGATGACGTCGCCGGCCTTGTGGACCACCACGTGGTCGCCGACGCGCACGTCCTTCTGGCGGACGACGTCCTCGTTGTGCAGCGTGGCCCGGCTGACGGTGCTTCCCCCCACCAGCACCGGCTCCAGGATGGCCAGGGGGGTCACCGCGCCGGTCCGGCCGACGTTGACCTGGATATCCAGCACCCTGGTGACCCGGCGCTGGGCCGGGAACTTGTAGGCCACGGCCCAGCGGGGTGCCCTGGCGGTGCGGCCGAGCCGGCGCTGCTGGTCCAGGTCGTTGACCTTGATCACCATGCCGTCGATCTCGTAATCCAGTTCCTCCCGCCGGGCCACCCAGGCCCGGCAGTGCCGGTGCACCTGGTCGATGTCCTGGTGGACAGCCCACTCGGGGTTTACCTGGAACCCCAGCCGGGCCAGAAACTCCAGTCCCTCGGCGTGGGTCCGCAGCGTCCAGCCCTCCGCCAGGCGCACCTCGTAGATGAAGGCCGACAGCGGGCGCCGGGCGGTGATCCGGGAGTCCTTCTGCCGGACGGCGCCCGCCGCGGCGTTTCGGGGGTTGGCAAACAGCGGCAGCCCGGCCTCGGCCTGCCCTTCGTTGAGCTTCCGGAACTCGGAGACCGGGATGTACACCTCGCCGCGGACTTCCAGCCGGGACGGCACCTCCACGCCCGGGGACGGCTCCCGCAGCCGGAGGGGGATGGCCCGCACCGTCCGCAGGTTGGGCGTGACGTCCTCCCCCTGGTAGCCGTCGCCCCGGGTGGCGCCCAGGACCAGCACGCCCCGTTCGTAGGTCAGGACCACCGACAGGCCGTCGATCTTGGGCTCCACCACGTACTCCACGGCCTCGCCGGGCAAGAACGACCGGACCCGCCGGTCGAACTGCCGCAACTCGGCCTCGTCGAAGGCGTTGTCCAGGCTCAGCATGGGGCTGGAGTGGGTCACCGGCCGGAAGTCGGTCGCCACCAGCCCGCCCACCCGCTGGCTGGGGGAGTCGGGGGTGAGCAGTTGAGGGAACCTGGTCTCCAGGCTGACCAGTTCCCGCACGAGGGCGTCGTACTCGGCGTCGGAGATCTCGGGCCGGTCGAGAACGTGGTAGAGGTAGTCGTGACGCGCGATGAGCCGGCGCAGTTCCTCGACCCGGCGCCGGGCGACCTCCAGGTCCCCGGGTGCTGTCTCCATCAGTTCCCATTCTCCCCCTATTAGCCTATCTCGAACGCCCGGCGCCCCGGCGGACCAGCACCACCAGGCCCGCCGCCAGCGCGAAGGCCGCGGCCTCGGACAGCCCCACCCGCTCCGGCCAGAGGACCGCCAGCGACCCCAGCATCAGGCCGGCCAGCACGGCCAGGGTCAGGTCGTGCGCCCGGCGGATCAGGAACCCCACCAGGTGGGAGAGACCCTTCAGCCCGGCCAGGGCGCCGGCGCCAAAAGTAAGCACCATCGGCAGGTCCAGGCTGTTCAAGGCGTCGACCACCGGCTCGTACAGCCCCAGCGCGATGAGGAGCGTCCCGCCGGACAGGCCCGGCACCAGCATGACCGAGGCCGCCAGCATCCCGCCAAGAAAAAGTGCCGGCAGGGATGGGTTGGCGGCCCCGGCCGGCGAGGCCGGCGCGCCCAGGGCGGCGGCCAGCGCCACCACCGCCCCCGCCACGACGCCCGCCAGGCGGGACGGGCCCGGCCCGGCCTGGCGGAGGACGTAGGCCGCCGAGACCAGCACCAGACCCATCAGGAACGCCGCCAGCACCGTGGGGACGGCGTTCAGGAGCCAGCCGACCACCCGGGCGGCGCCCAGCA
The DNA here is from genome assembly GCA_020725105.1 of Symbiobacterium thermophilum. GTDB lineage: Bacteria > Bacillota > Sulfobacillia > DYFQ01 > DYFQ01 > DYFQ01. The sequence continues at coordinate 146,785 of DYFQ01000001.1, read as the reverse complement.
CCCCGCCGCCGATGCCCAGGACCATCGGGAGCACGCCGCGCCACCGGAAGGCCCGGATGGCGTCGATGAACTCCTCGTAGATGCCCAGGATCAGGGCGGCCGTCCCGCCGCTGATCCCCGGCAGCACGATGGCGGCGCCGATCCACAGCCCCTGCAGCACCCGGCGCGCCTCCCGGCGCGCGCTCCCGGCCGGCGGGCCGCCGGCCCGGGCGCCGGGCTTAGATGGGCTCCAGCGGGGCATAGCTCACCAGCACGGTCCTGGTGCCGTAACCGGGAAACTCGATGGTCAACTCGGTGTCGTCGCCCAGGTCCCGGACGGCCCGGACCTTTCCGGCGCCCCAGTACCTGTGGAGCACGCGGTCACCGGCCGCGTAACGGTGGGTGGCGGAGCGCGCCCGCGGCTCCTGGCCGCCGGCGGTCCCGGCGAGCCCCGGCAGCTCCCGCCCGGCCGCGTTCCATCCCGGCGGCGAGGCCGGGGCAATCTCCTCCAGCAGGGACGGGGGTATTTCGTTCAGAAAGCGCGACGCTTCGGTGGCCCGGCTGGCGCCAAAGATGGTCCGCCGGCGGGCGTGGGTCAGGTAAAGGAACCGTTTGGCGCGGGTGATCCCCACGTACGCCAGGCGTCGCTCCTCCTCCAGTTCGCCGGGATCGTCCATCGACCGGCTGTGAGGGAAGAGGCCTTCCTCCAGGCCGACCAGGAACACGGCGGTGAACTCGAGGCCCTTGGCGCTGTGCAGGGTCATCAGGACAATGGCGTCCAGCTCGTCCTGGTAGGTGTCGGCATCGGACACCAGCGCCACCTCGGCCAGGAATTCGGCCAGGGCGGACGGCCGGCTCCCGTCCCCGGCAGGCCGCTCCTCCGACCGCCACCGCCGGTCGAACTCGGCGGCCAGGGACAGAAACTCCCCCAGGTTCTCTACGCGCGCCTGGGCCCCCACCGTTCGCTGCGCCTCCAGTCCCCGCAGGTAGCCGGTATCCTTCATGACGGTTTCGGCCAGGTCCGTGAGGGAACGTTCCCCGGCCGCCAGGTGCAGGGACGCCAGGAGTTCGCCCAGTTCCGCCAGGGCCCCGGCGGCTTTCCGGGTGAGCCCGGGGATCTGGTGGGCGAGCCTGAGCCCGCTGGCCGCGTCGAGGCCGGTCTGGTCCAGGAAGGCCTCGATCCGCGCCAGGCTGCCCTCGCCCACGCCCCGCCGCGGCACGTTGATCACCCTTCTCAGGCTGAGCCGGTCGGCCGGGTTGGCCACCAGCCGGAGGTAGGCCAGGACGTCCTTGACCTCCTTGCGCTGGTAGAACTTGAGCCCGCCAACGATGGCGTAGGGGACGTTGGCCTCCAGGAAGGCCTCCTCCACCACCCGCGACTGGGCGTGGGTCCGGTAGAGCACGGCCATCTCCCGCAGGGGAACGCCGTCGCCGTAGAGGGCCAGCGCGGTCCGGGCCACGAAGCGGGCCTCGTCCCGCTCGTCCCAGGCCTGGTAGTACCGGGGGCTCGCCCCGGCGCCGGCGACGGCGTGAAGCTCCTTTTCCTTGCGGTTGCGGTTGTGCCGGACCAGGTGCTGCGCCACGTCGAGGATCGGCTGGGTGGACCGGTAATTGGTCTCCAGGCGGATGACCCGGGCGGCGGGAAAATCCTTCTCGAACTCGACGATGTTCCTGATGGTGGCGCCCCGGAAGCCGTAGATGGACTGGTCGGGGTCGCCCACGACGGTCAGGTTCCGGTGCCCTCCGGCGAGCAACCGGACCAGCACGTACTGGGCGTGGTTGGTGTCCTGGTACTCGTCGACCAGGACGTGCTGGAACCGGTCCCGGGAGTACTCCAGGACAGCGGGATACTCCCGCAGGAGCAGCACCGCCAGGCGGATCAGGTCGTCGAAGTCCAGGGCGTCCGACTCGCGGAGCCGGGCCTGGTAGACCCGGTAGACCTCGGCCAGCCGGGTCTCGAACTCGCCGCGGGCCGCGGCGGCCACCTCCTCCGGGCCCAGCAACTCGTCCTTGGCCCGGCTGATGGCGGCGCGGGCAACCACCGGGTGCAGGCGGTCCTCGTCGATCCCCAGGCGGCACAGGGCCTCGCGCACCACCACCAGGCGGTCGTCCTCGTCAAGGATGACGAAGTTCGAGCGGTAGCCCAGGCGCTCGACGTCCCGGCGCAACAGGCGGACGCAGGCCGAATGGAAGGTGCTGAGCCACATGTCCCGGGCCACCGGTCCGACCAGCGCCTCCACCCGCTGCCGCATCTCGCCGGCCGCCTTGTTGGTGAAGGTCACCGCCAGGAGCCGGCGGGGGTGGACGCCGTTGAGAATCAGGTAGGCCAGCCGGTGGGTCAGGGTCCGGGTCTTGCCCGAACCGGGTCCCGCCACGACCAGCAGGGGGCCGCCGGGATGGGTGACCGCCTCCCGCTGGCTCGGGTTCAGGTCGTCCAGCAGCCGCCGGGTCGCCCCGGCCACCGCCTGCCGCCAGCCCCTGGCAGGCGTGGTCACCTCACCGTCCGCCATCGCGGTCCATCCCCGTTCCTCCCGATGTGGCACCCAGAGCCATTTTACCGTCCGTGGCCCGGCCGGGGCAGGGCGGCGTCACCCGCGGGGCGCAGCGGCCCGGCGCCCGCGGCAGGCTGGCCGGCCGGCAGGACCACCGTGAAGCTGCTCCCCCTGCCCGGCTCGCTCTCCACCTCGATCCAGCCCCCGTGGCCGCGGACGATGCCCTGGGACACGGCCAGGCCGAGTCCGGTGCCCCCGGGCTTGGTCGAGAAGAACGGCTCGAACAGCCGGGCCCGGTCCTGCGGGGCGATACCCGTCCCCTCGTCCCTCACCCGGATGCTCACCCATCCGGTCCCGGGGCCCGGCTCCACCTCCACCCGCACGGTACCGCCGCCCGGCATGGCCTGGACGGCGTTGGTGAGCAGGTTCAGCACCACCTGTTTCAACTGCTCCGGGCTCCCCCTCACCCACGGGGAGGGAAGGGCGTAGTTCCGCTCCAGCCGGACCCCGCAACGCCCGGCCTCGGCGGCCACCAGCAGGCAGGACTCCTCGACCACCGTCGTCAGGTCCAGCTGCTGGAAGAGGGAACCCGGCGGCCGGGCCAGGCCCAGCAGTTCCCGGAGCAACTGGTCGATGCGGTCGATCTCCCGCACGATGATGCCCAGGTAGCGCGCGTTGTCCCCCGTGGGCAACCTGGCCTGGAGCAACTGGGTGAAGCCGCGGATGGCGGCCAGGGGGTTTCTGATCTCGTGGGCGGCCCGGGCGGCCAGTTCACCCAGGGCGGCCAGCTTCTCCGACTGCCGCGCCTGTTCCTCCAGGCGCCGGGCTTCGGTCAGGTCGTGGGCCACGGCGATGACGCCGGGGGCGTCCCCCCAGAGGCCCGGCAGGACCACCGTCTGGAGCCGGACGACCAGCGGCGCCCCCCGCCCGACCCGGGTTTCGGCCTGGTACGGCAGACCGCTGGCTACCGACCGGGCGATCAGGTCAAAGGGTGGCGCCTGGGCCCACGGCTGTTCCTCCAGCCGGCAGCCGACGACCGACCCCCCGGAGGCGAGGGAGCCAGACCGGAGGAGGTCCACGAAGGCGCGGTTGGTCAGGCGGATCACCCCGGCGGCGTCGACGACCACCATCCCCACGGGGACGTGGGTCACCACCTGATCCACGAAGCCCTTGATCGAGGACACCTCGGCCAGCCGGCGGGAAGTCTCCTCGTGAAGCCCGGCGTGGTCGATGGCCAGGCCGGCGTGGCCGGCCAGGACGCGCAGGAGCGCCACCTCCTGGGCGCTGAACCGGCGGGGCCGGTCCGAGGCGACGGCCAGCACGCCCGAGGCGTGGCCCATGCCGTTCAGCGGCACGTAGAGCACGGAAAAGACCCCGGCGCGGGCCAGCCGTTCGGCGGTGGCGACGCGCGGGTCGGCGGCCACCCGGTAGCTGAACTGAACCCGCTGCTCCAGCAGGGCCCGTCCGGCCAGGTCCTCCATCACCGACAGGGTGGCCAGGCCGGCGGGCGGCTGCCGTAGCCCGGACGCCGCCCGGCACACCAGCCTGGTCCCGGTCTCGTCCACCAGGTAGATGAGGCACTGAGCCCTGAACACCTCGCCCACCAGCCGGCAGAAGCTTTCGAGCAGCCGGTCGAGGCCGAGGGAGGCGTTGAGCACCCTGCCGGCGGCCGAAAGGGTGTCCAGGTGCGCCGCGCCGCAAGCGCGAGCCCAGCCCCGGGCGGTCCAGGGCAAGGGGCTCGCCAGCCAGTCCGGAACCCGGAGGGGAGAGCGTTTGAGCAGGCCGGACAGTTCCTCCGCCAGCCGGTTCAGGTCGGACGCCGGCCGGTCGGGCTGGCCGCCGGCCGCCGTGGGGCCCACCGCGGCCGGCGGCACGATCAGCGGCTCGCCCGTCCGGAGTTGCTGCTCGGCCAGGGTGGCGGCCAGGGCGTCCACCACCCGGGGGCAGAACTGGACGCCTCTCAACCGCTGGATCTCGGCCAGCGCGTGGCTGGGAGCCATGGGCGACCGGTACGGCCGCCCGGCGGTCATGGCGTCGTAAGCGGTCACCACGGCGATGATCCGGGAGCCGGGGGGGATCTCCTCGCCCTTGAGCCCGTCGGGGTAGCCGAGCCCGTTGAACCACTCGCCGTGGTGGCGGATGAGCCTGGCCACCTCCACCAGCGCCTGGAACTGGCCCACGATCTCCGCTCCCGCCACCGGGTGGCGCCTGACGACCTCGTGCTCTTCGGGGCCGAGGGGGAGCCGCTTCTCCAGGAGCGAGGATCCCCGGCCCCACAGGCCGATGTCGTGGAGCAGGGTAGCGTAGCGCAGGGCCAGCAGGTCGCCCGGGCCCAGGCCCAGCGACCGGCCAACCGTCGTGGCCAGCCGGGCGGCGCGTTCGGCCTGGGCCCGCCACTGGGGGTCCACGCGGGCCACCTGCTTCAGCAACTGGCTGACGGCCCGGTCGGCCAGCAGCCGGCCGTGGTAGCGCAGGAGCAGGTATTCCAGGCCGACCAGGCCCGCGGCCAGCGCCACCTGGCCCCAGCCCCAGGGGTGGGACCAGGCCAGCACCACGCCGAGGGCGCCCCACACGGCAGCCTGGGGCGCCAACCGCGCGGCGGAGCGTAACCAGGTCCGGCCGTAGGGCAACCCGGCGTCGAGGTACATGAGGCCCGTGACCAGAGAGAGGCTGACCGCGAAATAGCTGGCGACCGCCAGGGCCGCTCCGACCAGGCCGGCCGGGTCCCTGCCCGGCGGGACGCGACCCACCGCCAGGGCCACCGCGCCGGCCACGCCCGTGGCCACGGCAAGCTGCCCGGCGTTGAACACCCACCAGGTGACCGGGACCCGCCGGATCAGGGTCGAACCGAGCAGCCCCGCCGCCAGCACGGCGATGGCCGCCCCGGGGCCCCAGGTGAAGAGGGCCATCAGGATGAGCACGGCGCCTGCGGAGATGCCTTCTCCCGAGGGAAGTGCCACTCGCCAGACCTCGGCCAGGGTAACCAGGGGGCCAATCAGGGCCAGCCTCGGCAGATCCCAAAAGGCGATGGCCGGCGCCCATGCGATGAAGGCAATGAGCCCGGCCACGCCCACCATTCCGATGTAGAGCCGTTTCAGCGGCAATCCTGACATGGGGCACCAGGCCCTTTCCCCGGCGCCCGGTCTTCCCACTACTACTTACGGAAGCGCTGGATAGGTCAGGTTCGAAGCCGCAGCCATTGCCAGGAGCAGCAGGAAGAGAAGCGTCCGAACCATGCGTGCGAGCACCGGCGCGCCCTCCCTTCATTACCTACCACGCAGACCTGGCGAGTCCTTTCGCGCGGGCGCGCGGTCAGGCGATTTCTTCCGGATCCTCGGGGGCCAGGTCTCGTCGTGAGACCCGTCACTGAGGTTATCGGCACTAATCCAGGGAAATTTACCTCTCGTTACTACAATTTAGCCAGATCTGCTTGAAATTCAATGATGCAGGATTGAGGCCCGTAACCAGCGGACTCGCGGGGATTTTATTCCAACGACTCGCTTGCTTTCCAGGGGACCATTCTCAGCCATACAGGAATATTCTCACCCCGCCGAGAAGGCAGGGTTGAGCGGAGCGGGACCCGGCACCACCTCCGAGAGTGCGGGTGATAGGGATGCCCTGGCGTAGGTGTCCCGATTGTGGCCAGAAGGTCTACTCTGCGGAGACGGAGGACCGGGTGTGGGAATGTCCCGCCTGCGGGGCGGAGGTCGGGCCCGAGCATACCATCGCCCCGGCCCCCGGCCCGCTCCGGCCTCCCGACAAGCCTGGCGACGGCTGACGCCAGGCAGTCGCAACCCCGACCCGCAACAGAACAAGAGGCCACCCAGTCCGGCAGGATCGGGGTCCCCCGCCACCGGGCGGTCCGGGACGCCGATCCTGCTGCTTGAACCCCATCCGCGGCCGGTCTAAAATGGGGAGCGAGCCGGGGAGGCACGCCGGCAGGGCCGCCCGCGCGCCTGGCCGAAGACACCATTCATTCCGAGGAGGTTCGGGCCGTGGACGGCCGGTGGGTGGACGGCAGCGAGGGCCGGCTGTTCGAGGACGTAAATCCGGCCACCGGTGAGGTGCTGGCCGTCGTGAGCCAGGCCTCCGGGGCCGACGTGGAGCGGGCCGTGGAGGCGGCCTGGGAGGCCCAGCGGGGCAAGGTCCTGCCCGCCAGTTCCATCTACACAAGCGACGTGCGCAAGGCATTCCAGGCCATGCGCGACCTGGACATGGGCATCCTCTACGTCAACCACGGCACCATCGGCGCCGAGATCCAGTTGCCCTTCGGCGGTACCAAAGGCACGGGCAACGGCCGCCGTGAGGCGGCCTGGGCGGCGCTGGACGTGGTCTGCGAGGGGAAGTCCATCTATGTCGATTTCTCGGGCCGGCTCCAGCGGGCCCGGATCGACCCGGTCAAGGTCGGCGAGTAGGCCACCTCCGGAGGGGGATCGCCGGGATGCAGGAAAAAGCCGAAAAGGCGCCCACCAAGTACGACGAGACCATGCTCCTGGCCCAGATTGACCGCCTGGCCAAGCGGGGCATTTCCCTGGAGCGCACCCTGTCCCTCATCACCGACCTCCTGCACCGCGGCTTTCCCCACTACGACTGGGTCGGGGTGTACGGGCTGGAAGGCGAGGAACTGGTGCTCCGCGGCTGGACGGGCCCCCGGGCCACGGAGCACGTGCGCATTCCCATCGGCCAGGGGATCTGCGGCCTGGCGGCCAGGACCGGGGAGACGGTCAACGTGCCCGACGTGAACGCCGACCCCAGATACCTGGCGTGCTTTCCCACCACCCGTTCCGAGATCGTCGTGCCCATCAAGGACGACGAAGGGGTGTACGGGGAGATCGACGTCGACTCCGACCGCCCGGCCGCCTTCAGCGAACAGGACCAGCGGTTTTTGGAGGCCGCCGCCGAGCGCCTGGTGCCGTTGCTCAAGCGCTGGCTGCAACCGGAAGAGGCGTGATGCTTGACGGTTTCCCTGTTCGTCACCTGCCTGGCCGACCTCTTCTACCCTGAGGTCGCCGCCAGCGCGGTGCGGGTTCTGCGCCGCCACGGGGTGCGGGTCAGCTGCCCCTCCGGCCAGACCTGTTGCGGCCAGCCCGCCTTTAACAGCGGCTTTCACCGGGAAGCCAGGTCGGTGGCCCGCTCCCTGGTCCGGGCCCTCGCAGGCTCCGAGCGGGTGGTGACGCCGTCGGGATCCTGCGCCGCCATGCTCACCCACTACCTCCCCGGGTTGCTGGACGGGGACCGGCGGTGGGGACCCGCCGCCCGGGAACTGGCCGGCGCGGTTCAGGAGTTCTCCTGCTTTCTCGTGCGCACCCTCGGCCTGGAAGACCTGGGAGCGCGGTTTCCGGCCCGGGCCGTCTACCACCGCTCCTGCCACATGACTCGCCTGCTGGGCGCGGTGGACGAGCCCCTGGTCCTGTTGCGCCGCGTCCGCGGCCTGGAACTGGTGGAACTGCCCCACGCCACCGACTGCTGCGGCTTTGGCGGCGCCTTCTCGGTCAAGCTGGCGCCCGTCTCCGGGGCCATGGCCGGCGAGAAGGCCGCCGAGATCATGGCCTCCGGCGCCGATTTCCTGGTCGGCGCCGACCTGGGCTGCCTGATGAACCTGGGCGGGCGGCTCCGGCGGCTGGGCAGCCGGGTCCGGGTCATGCACCTGGCCCAGGTGCTGGACGAGGGCACGCGCCCGCGGGGTGTCCGGGTTGCGGGCTAGACCGGGCTTTCTGGACCGGGCCGGGCGGGCCCTGGCGGATCCCCTCACCCGCCGGGCCGTCGCGGCGGCCACCGACCGCTTCCGGACCGCCCGCCGCGCCGCCCTGGACGCCCTGGACGATCCCGAGGGCTTGAGGGACCGCGCCCGGGCCATCCGGGCGGCGACCCTCGCCCGCCTGCCCGACCTGATCGACCGGCTCGAGGAGCGGGTACGGGCGGCGGGCGGGCACGTGGTGCGGGCCGCCACCGCGGCCGAGGCCTGCGGCTACGTCGCGGGTGTTTGCCGGGAACGGGGCGCCCGGCTGGTGGTGAAGTCCAAGTCGATGGTCTCGGAAGAGGTCGGTCTGAACCATGCCCTCGGGGCCGAGGGGGTGCGGGTGGTCGAGACCGATCTTGGCGAGTTCATCATCCAGCTTGCGGGGGAGCCTCCCTCCCACCTGGTGGCGCCGGCCATTCACAAGAGCCGCCGGCAGGTGGCTGATCTGTTCGGCCTGGCCTCCGACGGCGGGGCCGAGCCCGACGCGGCGGCGCTGACGGCGTGGGCCAGGGCGAGGCTGCGGGAAGAGTTCCTCCGGGCCGACGTGGGCCTTTCGGGGGTCAACTTCGCGGTGGCCGAGTCGGGCACCATCGTGCTGGTGACCAACGAGGGTAACGGGCGGCTGGTGACCTCGCTGCCCCGGGTGCACGTGGCGCTCATGGGCCTGGAGCGGGTGGTCCCCACCTGGAACGACCTGGCGGTGCTCCTGACGCTCCTGCCCCGCAGCGCCACGGGGCAAAAGATGACCAGCTACGTGTCGTTCATCACCGGACCCCGCCGGGCCGGGGAGGCCGACGGACCCGAGGAATTCCACCTGGTCATCGTGGACAACGGCCGGTCGGCCCTCCTGGGGACCGAATACGAGGAAGTGCTGCACTGTATCAGGTGTGGTTCATGCCTCAACGTTTGCCCCGTCTACCGGCAGGTGGGCGGCCACGCCTACGGCTGGGTCTACAGCGGGCCCATCGGCGCCGTGCTGACGCCGCTCCTGGCCGGCATGGAGACCTGGGACGACCTGCCCCTGGCCTCCAGCCTCTGCGCCGCCTGCACCGAGGTCTGCCCCGTCAAGATCCCCCTCCACGACCTGTTGCTGCGGCTGCGTTCGGCGCGGGTCCGGCGGGGGCTGGCGGGGGCCGGCGAGCGGCTCGCCTTCCGGCTCTGGGCTTTTGTGGCGGCGCGGCCCGCCGCGTACCGGCTGGCCGTGAGCCTGGCCGCCCTGGCCCAGCGCCCCCTGGTCCGTGACGGCCACCTGGTCCGCGGTCCGGCGCCGCTCGCCGCCTGGCTCCGGGACCGGGACTTCCCGGCCCTGGCCGACCGGTCGTTCCAGCAGCTCTGGGCGTCGGGGCGCCTGGATTCCGCCGCCGGAAGCGGCGACGCGGACGCGGGAGGGGGTACCCGGTGAACGGGCCCGGGACCTCGCTCGACCGTGAAGGACTGGTGCGGCGGTTCACCACCGCCCTGGAAGCCGCGGCCGGCGGCGTCCGGCGCGCCCCCGACGCCGTGGCCGGCGGGCAGATCCTGGTAGAAGTGGTCAAGACCGCCGGCGGGGGACCGGTCCTCCTGGTCCGCGACCCGGTGCTGGAGGCCGCCGGCGCCGCCGAGGCCCTGGCGGCGGCCGGGGTGGAGACAAGCTTCTGGGAGCCGGGCCAGCCGCCCAACCGGTTGCGCCAGGCGGCTACCCGCGCCAGGGTAGGGGTGACCGTCCCCCGCCTGGCCATCGCCGACACCGGCACCCTGGTGCTGGTGCCGGCCGCCGGCGCGGGCCGGACGGTGGACCTCCTGCCGCCGGTCCACGCCGCCGTCGTGCCCACGGCCCGCCTGGTCCCCGACCTGTCCGCCGCCCTCGCCCGGTTGGGCGGCTCGGTCCCTCCGTCGACGGTCGCCCTGGTAACCGGCCCCAGCCGGACGGCCGACATCGAGCTTCAACTCACCCTGGGCGTCCACGGCCCGGGTACCGTCGTCGCCGTGCTGGTTGACGGCCTGGAGTAGCAAGGGTCTTTCCCACCCAACTTCGCCCGTCGGTACCCCCTGAAGCGCCGTACGGCGCCCGTATCTTTATCCGTGGGGCCGGAGGACCCGGACCGATCCCGCATCCACTGGTGCTCCGCCGGCGGGCCTTCGGCCCCGTCCCATCCCCTGCCTACCTGAAAGGAGGCAACCGTTTGCCATGAGGGCCCTGCGCAGGCACCGCTCCGTCGCCGCCGCCCTGGTGGCGGCCGTCATGCTCACCCTGGTGCTGGCCGCCGCCCCCGCTCCCGCCGAGGCCAAACCGCCGTGGGGATACGCCGGTCCACCCCCGTTTGTCCTCGGCGGCAAACTGGGTCTCGGCCAACTGGCCCGCCTGGACTGGCTGTTCCCTGACCTGGAGGAAGCGAGTTGGGCGCTGCCCTACGTGGCCGAGATGAAGCTCCGGGGGATCCTGAAGGGGGCCGGTGGGAAGTTCCTGCCCAACAAGCCGGCCAGCCGTCTGGAGACGGTCATCACCGCCGTCCGGCTCCGGGGAGGGGAGGAGGCGGCCCGGGCCATGGCCGAGGCGGTGCTGGCGGGGGCCACCACGCCCGGCCAGCAGCAACAGGCGTTCCGGACCTACGTGGCCTCGCAGTACGGTCTGGCCGTCGCCGGGGCCCTCGGCTCCCTGCCTGTATGGGCCTGCGGCTACGTCCTGGTCGCCCTGGAGGAGGGGCTGATCCAGGCCACCGACGACCTGGACCTGGGTCGTAACGCCACCCGGCTCGAAGTGGCCGTCCTGCTCGTCCGCGCCCTCGGCCTGGAGCCGGCCGCCCAGGCCCGGGCGGGGCAGGCCGCGCCGTTTGTCGACGGCCACCTGATCCCCGCCGAACTGGCCGGCTACGTGCTGGTAGCCGTCGAGCAGGGGCTGGTGACGGGCATGCCCGACCATGCCTTCCAGCCCCGCCGGCCCATCACCCGGGCCGAACTCGCCGCCGTCCTGGCCCGGGCCGGCGGCGGCCTGCCGGCGACCGGGGCCCTCGAGGTGCGGGGCACGCTCGTGTCGGTGGCCACCACCGGCTCCGGGGACCAGATAACCGCCAGCGTCACCGTGCGGCGCACCGACGGGACCGAGGCGTCGTACCCCGTCAGCCCCTCCGCCGTGGTCTTCCTCAGCAACCGGCCGGCCGCCCTGTCCGACCTCCGGCCGGGCGACGGCGTGCGCCTGTTCCTCAACGCCCAGGGCCAGGTCCAGCTGATCAAGGCCACCAAGGCCACCGTTGTCAGGGAAGGCGTCGTGGTCAGCCTGACCACCGACAACGGGAGCCGGCGCCTGACCCTCAGGGACGTGGCCGGGAGCGACACCACCTACACCGTGGCCGCCGACGTCCAGGTGGTCAGGAACGACCAGCCGGCCACCTATGATGCGGTGGCCGTGGGCGAGCGGGTCAAGCTCACCGTCGAGCGGGACCTGGTCGTCCGGATCGAGATCGTGGTCATGACCAGCACCGTCCGGGGGAGCGTGCTTGCCACCGCCACCAACGCTTTCGGCCATCCGGCGTCGATCACCATAAGGCCGGAGGACGGCCAGGAGGCCACTTACTCCGTCTCCCCCACCGTCCAGGTCACCCTGGCCGGGCAGCCGGTGCCGTTTTCGGAGGTACGGGCGGAGGACGTGGCCACCCTGACCTTTGAAGGGGCCCTGGTGACCGCGATCGCCCTGGACGCCCGGCCCCAGTCGGTAACCGGGACGGTTGTGGAGACGCACACCAACGCCTTCGGGCATCCAGCCTCCGTCCGCTTGCGTCTTGCCGGCGGGTCGGAAGCAAGCTACCCCGTGTCACCGACGGTCGAGGTCACCCTGGCCGGCAACCCGGCTACCTTCGCGTCAATCCGCGTTGGCGACAGCGTCACCCTTGCCCTGTCGGGCGGAACGGCGGTCAAGATCGCCATCGTGGAGCGAGTGGTGGCCGCCGGCGGCCGGGTGGTGCGGACCGAGTTCAACGCCTACGGCCACCCGTCCGGCATCACCCTGCGCGACGCCGCCGGTGCCGAGACGGCCTACCCGGTGTCCCCGACCGTACAGACGTTCCACGACGACCAGCCCATGAGCTTCGCCGACCTCCGGGTTGACGACACGGTGGAGGTCCGGCTGGAGGACGGGACGGTCACCCGGGTGACGGTGCTCGAACGGGTGGAGTACCGGGCCGGCACAGTGGTGGCCACCGGTACCAACGCCTTTGGCCACCCGTCCGGCATCACCCTGCGGGCCGACGGGGTCCAGACGGCTTACCCTGTGTCCCCGACCGTGCAGGTGACCCACGATGGTCAGGCGGAGGCCTTCGGGTCGCTGGCCTTCGGCGATCTGGTCGAAGTGCGGCTGGACGGGTCGACCGTGACCGCCGTGAGGATCCTCAGCCGGGCCGAGACGTTCGACGGCACGGTCCAGGCCCTTGACGCCACCAACCTGACGGTAGCCGTGGCCGTGACGGTGACCGGATCCGATGGCAGCCAGGCGGTGGCGGTTCGAACGGTTCACGTGACGTCTGACACCACCGTCCTCCGGGGCAGTGACCTGAGGGCGTTTGCCGACCTGGCGGTCGGCCAGGCGGTGACGGTCGTCGCCTACCAGGAGCCGGGCGGCGACCGTCTGCCGGCGGTCAAAATCGTGATCCACTGAGCCGGAATCAGCTGAATCGGCGGCCGGGACTCAGTCCGGGCCGCACGAGACGGGAAGGCCGCCGGGCCGCGCCCCAGGACCTGCTTCCCGGGGCGCGGCCCGGCCCGCCTGTAAAGCCGTGCAAGATACCACACTTGTCGCAGCCCGAGCGACCCCGGTACAGGCGGCACCGACGTGGCGGTCCTGCTAGCCGCCGCCTCCGCCGCCGCCGCCTCCGCCGCCACCCCCTCCGCCGCCCTGCTGAACCAGTTGCATCAGGCTCTGGCGGACGGCCTGGTCGATGGCCTGCCGGAGTTGGGGTGCCTGCATGATCTCCTTCATCCGGTCCTGGAGGGTGGACTGTACCTCAGGGGTCTCCAGCATCTGCCTGGTGGTATCCTGCAGCACTTTCTGGGTATCGGGCGACTTCAGGGTCTCCTTGATCAGTTCCATGACCTGAGTCTCCTGGAGCACCTGGCGGAGCAGGGCCTGAAACTCGGGGGAGCGCAACTCGTCCCGCACCGCCGCCCGGATCACCTCATCGGTCGGCTGGCCCTGCGGCCGTTGCATCGGCGCGCAGGCGGCGGCGAGAACGAGCACGAAGGCGACCAGTCCAAAGGCGGCCGTCACCCAGCGTCTCCGACGCGCTTTCGGCAAGGTACCTCACTCCGGTCCGGGTCTTGCCGTCCTGGTGCGAGGGTTCCCTTGCCGGCGGCGGCGTATGCGGCAGGTCTGAAGGGCCAGACCAGGGCAGCGAAACGCCGAACGCCTCCTCCGCCTACCAGTCCGGCCAGCACCGGGCCGAGCATGACCGCGGGTGAGTTGGCCTCGGGCGGGATGACCCACGGCCGGGAGCGCTGTGACGCCGGTCACCGAAGGCAAGCCGCCGCCGCAGGTAGACTAGCTTAGCGCGGCTCGGGGAAGGTGAGCGGATGGCCGGCGACGACAGCAAGGTGGTGGTGATCGGCGGCGGCGCCGTCGGCACCGCCTGCGCCTACTACCTGGCCCGGGCCGGTGACGAGGTCACCCTGGTGGAACGATCCGGCCTGGGGGCTGAGGCCTCCGGGGCCAACCTCGGCCTGCTGCTGGTCTCCGACAAGCCTCCCGGACCCCTCTTCGAGCTGTCGCTGGAGAGCGCTCGACTTTACGGCAACCTGGCGGCGGAACTGGACTACCAGGTGCAATACGAGCGATCCGGCTCCCTGCTGGTGTACACCTCCCCGGACGCCATGGCCGGAGCGGAAGCCCGCGCGGCTGACCTCCGCTCCCGCGGCCTGGAAGCGGAGGTCCTGGGCCGGGCGGAGACGCGCCGCCTGGAGCCGGCGCTGCACCCCGGGGTCGCCGGGAGCCTCTGGTGCAACCTGGACGGCACCATCTACCCCTTCGCCCTGTGTCACGGGTACGCCCGGGCCGCCCTCCGCCACGGCGCCAGGGTGCTGACCCACACGGCGGCCACGGCCCTGGAGGCCGAGGGGGGCCGGGTCACCGCGGTGGTCACCGACCGGGGCCGGATCAGGACGGAGGCAGTGGTACTGGCTGCGGGCGCCTGGTCGCCGGCCCTGGCCGCCACCGTCGGCGTCAGGCTGCCCATCGAGCCCAGCCGTGGGCAGATGCTGGTCACCGAGCCCGTCCCGCCCATGGTCCGCCACGTGATCATGGGCCACGAGCCGTACGTCCGCCAGTCGCCCTACGGCCAGCTGCTGATCGGCAGCATCCCGGAGCGGGTGGGCTTCAACAAGGCCACGGAGGTGCCGGTGCTGGCCGAGTTCGCCGCCGGCGCCATCGGGCTCATGCCGTGCCTGGGCGGCGTACCGGTGATCCGCTCCTGGGCGGGCCTGCGGCCCAGGGCAGAGGACCAGGTGCCAATCATTGGCGAGGCGCCGGGAGTCCGCGGCCTGTTCGTGGCGGCAGGCCACTTCCGGAACGGGATGGGCCAGGCGCCGGCGACCGGCGCCGCCATCGCCGAACTGATCCGGGGCAGGCCGGGCTATCCGTGGCTGGAGGCCTTCGACCCGGGACGATTCGCCTGAGGGAGGCGCGCCGTGGCCGAAGACAGCACCAGAGACAGCACCATCTGCCGTTGCGAGGACGTGACCGCCTCCGCCATCGCCGCGGCCCTGGCGGCGGGGGCCCGGAGTCCCACCGAGATCAAGGTGCTGACCCGGGCGGGTATGGGCGCCTGCCAGGGCCGGGTGTGCCGCTACCTGGTGGAGGCGCTGGTGGCCGAGGCAACGGGCCTGCCACCCGAAGCCCTGGTCCCGGCTTCCTACCGGCCCCCCGTCCGGCTGGTGCGCCTCGACGAACTGGCCCGCCAGCACGGCGAGCACGCCGGGAAGGAGGGGTAGGCGTGCGCATCCAGGACCACCCCGTGCTGGGACCGCTCCCGCCCACCCCCACCGTCACCTTCACCTTCGACGGCGTCCCCGTGCAGGCGCTGGAAGGCGAGTGCCTGGCCGCAGCCCTGTGGGCCAGCGGCATCCGGATTCTCCGCCACTCTTTCTCGGGCCGGCAGCCCCGCGGCATGTATTGCGGGGTGGGCCACTGCTACGAGTGCCGGGTGACGGTCAACGGGGTGCGGGACCGCCGGGCCTGTCTGACGCCGGTGGTGGCCGGCATGGACGTGCGTTCCCAGCCGCCCGACCTGCTGGAAGAAGCCCGGCCGGCCGTCGGGGGGCCCGTGGCGGAGGGCCGGAAACCCGAGGCGGCAGGTGGGGCCGATGGAAGTTGACCTGGCTGTCGTAGGGGCCGGGCCCGCAGGGCTTGCCGCGGCCCGTGAAGTGGCCCGCCGGGGCGCCACGGTGGCCGTCTTCGACGAGCACCCCGTGACCGGCGGGCGGCTGCGGTGCCAGCTTCACCCGGCGGGCCGCGGCTGGTCCAGCGGCCGGCCGAAGGCCGAGGAACTGGCGGAGGCGGCCCGGGCGGCCGGCGCCCGATTGCTGACCGAGACATCAGTATGGGGCCTGTTTCCCCGAAACGGCCGGGGGCACGGCGGCCGGCCAGGCCCGGGCCCCGGTGGCTGGGTGCTCCAGTGCACCGGCTGGCACACCGGCCCCGTGACCGCCCGGACCGTGCTGGTGGCCACGGGCGCCACCGAAGGAGCGCTGCCCGTCCCCGGCTGGACGCTGCCGGGGGTGATCACGGCGGGGGCCGCCCAGGTGCTGGCCAACGTTCACCGGGTCCTGCCGGGCCGCCGGGTGCTGGTGGTGGGCCTGGACCCGCTGGGCGTGGCCGTCGCCCGTTCGCTGGCCCTGGCCGGGGCCGAGGTGGTCGGCGTGGCGCAGGCTCCGCCGGGGCCGGCCTCTGGCCGGCGGGGCGTCCCGGCCCGGGCCCTGGCCGACCTGGCCGGCTCGGTGGCCGGCGGCTCGTTGCTGCCTCCGCCCCTGCGACTGGCGGCCCGGGGCCTGGCCAGGGAGGGACTGGCCGGCTTCGCCCTCCGCAGGTTGCCGGCCCGGCCGGTGAAGCGCTGGGGCATTCCCTTCTACCTCCGGCAGGCGGTCACCGAACTCCGCGGTACCGGCCAGGTAACCGAGGCCAGGCTGGAACCGGTGAGCCCCGACGGGCGGCTGGCCGACGGAAAGACCCTGTGGCTGGTGGTCGACGCCGTCTGCCTCTCAGGCGGCCTCCACCCGCTCATAGAGCTGGTGGCCGCCGCCGGCGCCAGACTGGCCTGCGTTCCTGAACTCGGGGGGCGCGTCCCCGTGACCGGCCCGGACTTCCAGACGACACTGGAAGGGGTCTATGTGGCCGGAGGGGCCGCGGGGGTCGAAGGCGCCGACGTGGCCGCCGCCCAGGGAACCCTGGCCGGCCTGGCCATCGCCGAGACACTGGGGCGGATCTCCCGGGCCGAAGCCGGGGGACTGAAGCAACGGGCCCGCCTGGCGGTGAAACTGGCCCGGCGCCAGGCCCCCATCACCTTCCACCCGCGGATTCACGCCGGCCTCCGCCGCCTCCGGGCCTGCTGGCACGAGACCTGACACCAGGTGCCCGTGGTGTCGGCGATTCCCACCAGGGGATCGCCCCGGTTGATGGCCAGCGAGGTGACGGTGAAGAGCACCGTGCCGCCGCCCCCGGCCACGGGCGCCTGCAACGGGCGGCCGAACAGGTCGGTGATCCGCCCCAGCGCCTGGCCGGGAACCACCCGCTCGCCGGGCCGGACGGCCGGGTACCACATGCCGTCGTGCTCGGAGCGGTGCCACAGCAACTCCGGCACCTCGACCACGCCGGCCGGGTCCGGCAGGCTCACGCCGGTGCCGGCGGGATCGAGGCCGTCCAGCCAGCCGGCGCCCGGCCGGGCCATGCCCAGCCGCCGGCAGGTCCGGCCAAGCCCCCGAAGGAGCAAACCCACGCTGGCCTCGTCCACGATCCCCTGCTGGCCCGCTTCGGCCAGGATGGCCGGCACGCCGGCCCGGGCCGCGGCGACGAAGGCCGCGCCGGGAACACCGCCGCTCACCACGTAGCGGATGCCGAAACCGGTGGCCAGGTCCCGGGCCACCTGGTCCAGCCGGGCGTTGCCCACCGGGGACCAGACGACGAACGGCTCGAGGGCCTCGTTCAGGTCGCCGCCGTGCAGGTCCACCAGGACGTCGGCGATGGCGAAGACTTCCTCCGTCAACAGGTGCGCCAGGCGTTCGGAGGGACTGCCGCCGGGGCGGCCGGGGAAGACCCGGTTCAGGTTCTTCCCGTCGAGCGGGCTCACGTAGACCGTTCTGGCGAAGTAGGCCGGCGGGTTCACCACGGGCAGGACCACGGCGGCCCCCCGCAGGGTCTCGGGGTCCACCGCCGCGGCGAACCGCCCGGCCGCCTCGATGGCCGCGTACTCCCCACCGTGGACGCCGGCGGTCACCACCAGGGTGGGACCTTCCAGCACCCCGTTGGCGATGACGACGGGGACACGCACCCGCTCCGGCCCCGGCAGTTCCAGGTAGCCGGCGGCCTTCCCGCCGGCTACCGCCCGCACCCCCTGGACCCGCACCCACTCCTTCACGGGCAACCCCTCCCCCTCACCAGCCGAAGGCGTAGGACTCCCGCCGGGGGTCGGCGGCCCCGTACAGCACGCCGGTGTCCCGGTCCCGCAACACCAGGCACACGCCGCCCGCCTGGGAGGCAAACGCCGGCCACCCTACCACCTGGTGGCCCAGGCTGGCCAGCTCGTCCCGGACCGCCGCGGGGATCCGGCTCTCCACCGCCAGCCGGCCGGGGAAGTACTGGTGCGGGTAGAAGGAGTTCGGAAAGCTGAAGGTGGCGAACCGCGGCGCCTCGACGGCCGCCTGCGGGTGCATGCCGAACTCCACCAGGTTCAGCAGGACCTGCAGCATGGCCTGGGGCTGGACGTCGCCTCCCGGCGTCCCCCAGACGAGCCACGGTTGGCCGTCCCGGAAGGCCAGGGCGGGGTTGGGCGTCAGCCGGGGGCGCTTGCCGGGAGCCAGGCAGGCGGGGTGCCCCGGGTCCAGGCGCGACTGGTTGCCCCGGGCCGAGAGGGCAAACCCGAGCCCCGGAATGACCGGCCCGCCTCCCGTCGAGTCGCTGGGCGTCGCGGCAAAGACGTTGCCCGCCCCATCCATGACACAGACGAAGCTGGTGTCAGAACCGCCCCCGGGGCCCACGACCCCGGTCGGCCCCGGCGGGGCGGGCATGGGGGCCGGCCCCCGGTCCGGCACGCCCTGGTGGGGCCAGGGGTTCCCGGGATCGGGCAGGCCCCGGAAGGCCCGGTCGGTCCGGATGGCCGCCGCCCGTTCCGCCCCGTAGCTCTCCGACAGAAGGCCGGCCAGGGGCACCTCCACGAAGGCGGGGTCCCCGACGTAGGCCTCTCGATCCGCGTAGGCCAGCTTGAGCACTTCGGTCACCGCATGGACGTAGGCGGTGGTGTTGTGGCCCATGGCGGCCAGGTCCAGGTGCTCCAGAATGGCCAGCGCCTCCAGGAGCGCCGGTCCCTGGCACCACGGGCCGCAGCCGTGGACGTCGACGTCGCGGAAGCGGACGGTGGCGGCCGGTTCCTCGCGGACCCGGAAGCCAGCCAGGTCTTCCAGGGTCATCAGGCCGCCGTGCCGGGCCGAGAATTCGGCCACCGCCTCGGCCACGGGGCCCCGGTAGAAGAAGTCCCGGGCCGCCGCCACTCCCTCGGCCCGGCCGAGGTGAGCCGCCTTCCGTTCCGCGTCGGCCATTCCCTTGAGGGTCCGGGCCAGGTCGGGCTGGCGGAAGACGGCTCCCGGCCGCGGCGGCTCGCCGCCGGGCAGGAACACCTCGGCCGTGGTGGGCCAGCGCCGGTAGGCCTCGGCGTCCCGCGCCAGGTTATAAGCCATGAAGGGGTGCATGGGGAAGCCCCCCTCCGCCCAGCCGATGGCCGCCCCGGCCACGCGCCCGAAGCTCAAGGTGCCGTACCGCTCCAGCGCCGTCAGCCAGGCCGCCGCCGCCGCCGGCACCACCGCGAACCGGAACCCCTCCGGGATCCGCTGGCGCTCGGCCCCGGTGAGCCGCTGGAGGGTGGCGGCGGCGGGCCAGACCCCCAGGCCGTCCAGGGTCACCACCCGGTCCGGGCCGGCCAGGTACATGGTGATGGGGGCCACCCCCGCCAGGCTGGTCATGTCGGAGTGGACCACGTTCAGGCAGAGCCCGGCGGCCACCCCGGCGTCAACGGCGTTGCCGCCGGATCGGAGCACGTCGTAGGCGGCGGCGGTGGCGAGAGGGTGCCCGCTGGACACCATCCCGTTCCGGCCGGCCACCGCCGGGCGCAGGGCGGGCGGTTCGTGTTCCAGTGGTCGGGGAGCGTGTCGTTCCAGGGAGAACAAAGACCTCGCCTCCAGCGCCGGTGCCTTCTCCGGCGGGGCGGGGATAACCTGCCCGGATAGAACCCCCGGCCCCGGCGGGAGCCTATGACGGGAGGGATGCCGCGTGATCTTCGCCGTGACCCTGGTGGTCCTGGGCCTCATGCTATGGGTGGCGGCCCGCATCGGACTGCTGGTGCTCACCGCCGGCCTGGCGCTGGTGCCCTGGATCCTGGTGATCGCGGGAGTGCTGTGGGCCGCCGCCAGCTGGCGCCGGCTGCGGGCGGGCCCGTCCTGATTCCCTGGGGCCGGGCGGCCCTCACGGGCCCCCGGCCGCCAGGTACTCGCCGAATCTGGCCGCCAGCACCGCGTAGATCCGGGTCGCGTGGATCACGTTGTCCACGCTGACCCACTCGCTGGTCCGGTGGGCCTGGGCCGGATCGCCCGGCCCCAGGATCACCGTGGGGACCCCGAGCGCCGGCGCCAGCACCGCGGCGTCGGTGTAGTAGGGCACGCCGCGCGGCGGCCCGGGCCGCCGGGCCACCGCCGCCGAAACGTCGGTGACCAGGCCGACCAGAGGGTGGGAAGGGTTGGTCTCCACCGGCGGCCGGTCGTTGACGATCCTCAGTTCGAGCCGGGCCTCCCCGCCCGCCGCCCGGCTGGCCGCCTCCGCCACCGCCGCTGCCACCGCCTGGTGATCCTGGCCCGGCACCGTGCGCACGTCCAGGGTGACCATGCAGCGGCTGGCGACGACGTTGGTCTTGGTGCCGCCGCTCACGGTCCCCACGCTGACGGTGGGCCGGCCCAGCAGCGGGTGGGGATCGGCGTCCAGTTCCAGCCGGTCGATGGCCTCCAGCGCCCGGGCCATGCGCAGGATGGCGTTGTCGCCCTGCTCGGGCATGGAGCCGTGGGCGGCCCGGCCGTGGACGGTCAGTTCCAGCCACAGCGCGCCTTTCTCGGCCACGGCGATCTCCAGGTCGGTGGGCTCCCCCACCACCAGGGCGGCGGCTCCGTCGAGGGCTCCCCGCCGGACCAGGTCCTGGGCGCCGGCGGAGTCGACCTCCTCCCCGGCGGTGAACGCCCAGACCAGGTCGTAATCGCGGCGGAGGCGGGCGCGGGCCAGCGCCCCGGCGGCGGCCACCATGGCCGCGACGGCCCCCTTCATGTCGGAGGCGCCCCGCCCACCGACCCGGCCCGGCTGGAAGACGCCGTCGAAGGGATCAAAATCCCAGGCTTCGTCACCGGGCGGAACGACGTCCAGGTGGCCGCTGAAGACCAGCGCCCGCCGCCACCGGGCGGACCCGCCGCCGGTTTGCCCACCGGCGGGCCCGGGGCCGGGAGGCGCCCCCGCGGTGGGCAGCCACGCCACCACGCTCCCCCGTTCCTGGTCAAGGGGATAGAGGCGCGCCTCGAGGCCCAGCCGCTCCATTTCCTCGGCCAGGAACCTGGCCAGCGCCAGTTCGCGGCCGGGCGGGTTGACCGTCGGAAACCGCAGCAGCATCTGGAGGAGCCCGATGGCGTACCTGGGGTCCAGGACCCCCAGCACCAGTTGGGCATCGCCAGGCCCGTTCTCCCGGGGCATTACCGGCTCCACCTCCCCCGCCCCACATTTTCTCCCGGCGCGGGGCGGGTGTCCTCTTCCGGCGGACCTCGGACACGAAATGTAAGGTTTTGGCCCTGGGCACCGGCTAAATGACACAGACTCGGCCTTGGGGTTAGAAAACCTTACATACACTGTTGAGCTTCTGACACGCCAGGCATAGAATGGGACCAGGTTCCTGGAGCCGGGCCGGCCGGGAACCGGGCTGCGTGGTCAGGTTTCCGGCCGGCCCCGCAGGGGAGGGAGAGGCGTTGGCAACACTGGAACTCGCCGTCGAGGCGAAAACTCCCGCGGCCGTGCTGGAACGGGCACGGCAGCAGGGTGTCACCATGGCGGACCTCCGGTTCTGCGACCTGCCCGGCACCTGGCAGCATGCCACGGTGCCCCTGGCCGCCCTGGACGAGGACGCCTTCGAGCAGGGCATCGGGTTTGACGGGTCTTCCATCCGCGGTTTCCAGGCCATCCACGAATCCGACATGCTGCTGGTACCCGATGCCAGCACGGCCCACGTGGACCCGTTCTGCACCGTGCCCACGCTCTCGCTGACCTGCAACATCCGGGACCCCGTCAACGGGGAGGCGTACAGCCGGGACGCCCGGCACGTGGCGCAGAAGGCCGAAGCGTACCTGGCGGCCACGGGTATCGCCGAGGTGAGCTTCTGGGGTCCGGAGATCGAGTTCTTCGTGCTGGACCACGTGGAGTACGTGGTTGAGCCCCACCGGGCCGGCTACGCCATCGACTCGGTGGAGGCCTACTGGAACTCCAACCGCAACTCCACCCCGAACCTGGGCTACACCCTCCGTAACAAGGAGGGCTACTTCCCCACCCCACCCGCCGACTCGCTCCAGGACTTCAGGTCCGAGGCGGCGCTCAGGCTGGCGGAGTGGGGCATCCCGGTGGAGATGCACCACCACGAGGTGGCCACCGCCGGCCAGGGCGAGATCGACATGCGGTACGACCGGCTGACCCGGATGGCCGACCACTGCATGGCCTACAAGTACGTGTTGCGCAACGTGGCCCGCCGCCACAACAAGACGGTCACCTTCATGCCCAAGCCGCTGTTCGGGGACAACGGCACCGGCATGCACACCCACCAGAGCCTGTGGGCCGGCGGAAGGAACCTGTTCTACGGGGACGGATACGCGGATCTGTCGGAAACGGCCCTGTATTACGTCGGCGGGCTCCTGACCCACGTCGACGCGCTGCTGGCGCTCACCAGCCCGACCACCAACTCCTACCGGCGGCTGGTGCCGCACTACGAAGCCCCCGTGAACGTGGCCTTCTCCCGGCGCAACCGGTCGGCGGCGGTCAGGATCCCCATGTACCGGGTGGGCCCGGCGGGCGCGTCGCAGAAGCGGGTGGAGTTCCGCTGCCCCGACCCGACGTGTAACCCGTACCTGGCCTTCGCCGCCATGCTCATGGCCGGCCTGGACGGCATCCGCCGCCAGATCGACCCGGTCAAGGCCGGCTTCGGGCCGCTGGACAAGAACATCTACGAACTGGAACCGGAGGAGGCGGCCCGGGTCCGGAGCGTCCCCGGCTCCCTCGAGGACGCCCTTGACGCCCTGGAGGCGGACCACGCCTTCTTGCTGGAGGGCGAGGTCTTCACCCCGGACCTCCTCGAGGCCTATATCGCCTTCAAGCGGCGGCAGATCCGGGAGGTGGCCGTCCGGCCGCATCCCTACGAGTTCTACCTCTACTTCGACGCCTGAGGGTTCCCGGCGGCGCGCCCCGGGAAGCCCCGGGGCGCGCCGGAGGCCCGAGACCGGTCCTCGACCGTGTAGAAAGGAACGATCGCCGGATGGACGGCTGGTGGCAGGTGATCATGGCCGGCGCGGCCCTCGGGGTTGCCTTTGCGGCGCCGGTCGGCCCGGTGACCGTCGCGCAGGTCCAGGCCGGCCTGCGGGCCGGGTTCTGGCTCGCCTTCCTGGTTGCCCTCGGGTCCCTCGTGGGCGACGGGCTCTACGCCGTCGTGGCCATGGTGGGGCTGGCCTCGGCCGTGCAGGTGCCGGCCTTGCGCCTGGCCCTGGGACTGTTGGGGGCCCTCGTCCTGGCTTACCTGGGCTGGTCCAGCATTCGCGAGGGGCTGTCCGCCCGGGCGCCCTCCCGCTGGCGCGCCGCCACCAGCCCCAGGCAGGCACTCTCCCGGCGCGGGGCGACGGCGGCCTTCTTCACCGGCCTGACCGTCTCGGTATCCAACCCCATGGCCGCCGCCTGGCTGCTCTCGGTGGGCGGGGCGTGGATGGGTTCGCGGGCGGCGGGCGCCGAACCCGGTGTGCTGGTCGTGTTCCTCACGGGCTTCCTGGCGGGATCCATGCTCTGGGGAGTCTGGCTGGCCGGCCTGGTGCACTGGGGGCGCCGGTACGCCACGCCCGGGCTGTTCCGGGCCGTGTCGGTCCTGGCGGGGCTGGCCCTGCTGGGTTTCGCGGTCTACCTGGGAATACGGGGACTGACCCCCGGAACCTGAGGGCGCTTCAGGCGGCCCCGCGCCCGGTGCGGGGCCAGCGAAGGCCCGGCAGCCGCCGGACGGCCGGCCGGCGCGACTGCCGCCGGAACCAGACGGCGGGGTCCCCCGCGGCGCAGACGAAAAACGCCTCCGCCCAGCGGAAGCCGGCCCGGCGCCCGTTGAGCCGCGCGGTCCGCCTGATCACGGGCCCCACCAGCCACTCAAGCCGGGTCATCTGGCTCGCGTGGGCCCGGAAGGCGGCCAGCTTCTCGTCGAAGACCGATTCCACGTCCACCGCCGCGTTGGGCCGTCGGGTGTGAAAGAGATACAGCCTGGCCGGCGGCTCGCCCGCCGAAGCCCGGGCCGCCGCCACCCGCAGGACCGCCCGGCCGAGCGCCTGGTGGTCCGGGTGCACGTAGGGCGGCTGGGGCGCGACCGGGTCGAAGCTGAAAACGACCGCCGGGTGAACCCGCTCCCACACCGCGTGCAGGGCGGCTTCCAGGTCTTCCTGGACCCGGGCGAGGCCCCGGTCGGGCAGGCCCAAGAAGATCACGTCCGACAGGCCCAGGATGGCGGCCGCGGCCTCCTGCTCCCGGCGGCGCACGTCGGCCAGGTCCGGAAGGGAGCCGCCTTTTTCGCCGTCGGTGGCCACCACGGTCACCACCCGGGCGCCGCTGAGGGACAGCAGGCGCAGGCTCCCCCCGGCGTAGAACTCGAGATCGTCGGGATGGGCGCCGACGGCCAGCACCACCGGGTCGGGCGAACCATGGTCCAGGCGGGCAGCTTCCAGGCCACGCCTGCCTCGCCGGCTGCCGATCCATCGAACGCCCAGCATACCGGCGGCGACCGCCGCGAAGGCCACCAGTTCAGGACTCAACGGGTCGCTCCCTCCGCCACGAGTTCCGGTGACAGCGGGGAACTCGCGGCTCCTCCCATTGGTCAATATAGCGCAACCGGTTCAGCCGGGGCAGGTCGCCCACCCACTGGCCGATGGTAAGCCGGGTGATTCGACGCCTTTGACATTTTCCCTGCCAGCTAGGACCGGGAGGGTGTCTGCGTCGGCGACCCGGCCCGTTCCGGCCCGACGGCCTGGACCTGTTCGCCGCCGCCCCCGCTGCCAACCAGGACCAGGGTCCCGCGGCGGGAACTTTCAGGCCGGGCCGGTGGTCGATACGGGTGGGAGGTTACCGGTCGGGCGCGAAGAACGCTCTTTCGGCTGGCCAGGGAGGGTTTCTGGTGGAGCCGGGTTACGCCGTTGACGCCGATGAAGTCACCCTTACCGAGTCCTCGCGGGCCGAGAAGGTGCTGGCCGCGGGCATGGTCGTGTTCATGCTGCTGGGCGGCCTCTGGGTCCTGGCCCGGCTGTCGGCCATTCCCCGGCCCCCCGATTACCAGGTTCTGGCCGATCGGTTCGGACTGCCCGAGGCCGAGAAAGCCTACCGCCAGGCCGAGAATAGCCTGTGGCATGCCGAGTCCGTCCTGGCGGAGCGTGCGGCCCGGGTGGAGGAACTCCGCCGGGCGTACGAGTTTCGCCGGGAAGAGTACCGCACCGTCCTCGACCGGGGCGTCGACGACCCGGTCAGACGCCGGGAGTTCGAGGCGGCCCGCGAGAGCCTGCTGCAAGCGGAGACCAACCGGGACGCGGCCGCCGCCGTCCGGGACCGGGCCAGGGAAGCCCTGTCGGAACCGGAAGCGACCTATCGCCAGCGCCAGGCCCTGTTTCAGGCGGCCTACGATCAGGCCCGGCGGCGGCGCGAACTGGCGCTCCTGGCCCTCCGGTTCGGCTACGCGCTACCGGTCTTTGCCGCCAGCTTCGCCGTCTGGCAGCGACTGAGGCGACGCCAGAGTCGTTACCTGATCCTGGGCACCGCCGGGCTGGCCTTTGCCACGATCCAGCTGGCCGCCCTGGTCGGCATGTACGGCTGGCACTGGCTGCGCGGCTTCACGCAACTGGGCGTGTCCGTCGCCGGGACGGCGGCGACGGCCGCCGGCCTGGTGGCGGTTCGCCGGTACCTGGCGGCCCCGGAGCGGATCGCCCGCGTCCGTCTGCGGCGGGGTCAGTGCCCGCAGTGCGGCTTTCCCCGACCGGCGGCCCTGTCGCCCGCCGCCTGGGCCTACTGCCCGGACTGCGGTTCCGCCCTGTCCGCCCCGTGCGGCGCCTGTGGGCGACCGCGGCCCGTCGGCGCCGGTTACTGCCCGGCCTGCGGCGCCCGGTAACCCGGCCGACAGGATTGCCGTCCCGCCGCGCCTAACGCCCCACCTTGAAGGAGGTGCGCCGTGGGCGACCGTGGCCGGCACGGGCTGGTGGTGGCCGTCGTCTCCGGCCGGGGCGGCGTCGGCAAGTCGGTCAGCGTCGGCAACCTCGCGGTCTCCCTGGTCCAGCAGGGTTACCGGGTGGCGGCCGTCGACGGCGACCTGGCGCTGCCCAGCCTTGACCTGATCCTGGGGCTGGAAGCCGGGGTCGGTTCCGGGCTGGCCGCCGTTCTGGCCGGCCGGGTGCCGGCCGAGGAGGCCCTGGTCCCCCACCCCCGCTGGCCGGGCCTGGCCCTGTTGCCCGGTCTCCCCGTGGGGTTGCCGGCCCGGCCTGATCTTGACCCGGCGGCTGCCCGGGCGCTCTGGCCGGACCTGGCCGAGCGGTTTGATTTCGTCCTGGTCGATTGCCCGGCGGGCCTCGAGAACGGGTTACGCCTGGCCGCCGCCGGAGCCCGGCAAGCCATCGTGGTCCTGGCGCCGGGCGCCGGGGCCGTCCGGTCCGCCGACCGGGTGCTGGGCGCGCTGCGGGCTGAGGCGGGGTTCGACGACGGTCAACTCTGGCTGCTTTTCAATCGCTACCGGCCCGGGCCGGCTCCGGGGCTTGACCGCCCCGACGACCTCACCGCCCTGCTGGGCGTGAAGGTGCTGGGCGTCATCCCTGAGGACGATGCCATGGTTCAGGCCCTGGCCCGCGGCGTTCCCGCCGCGGCCGCCCCGTCCTCCCCGGCGGGAGCCGCCTTCCGCCGGGCGGCCGAGCGGCTGGCCGAGAGTGCCAGGCGCCAAGCTTGAGCGGGGAGGGACCCGGCTCTGTCCCCGCCAATTCCATGCCGGCAAGGCCGTGGGTACCCTTTCACCGGGGAGGTGGGCCGGTGGCCCTGTATCTTACCGAGGGCGAGGTAGAGAGACTGCTCTCCATGGACGAGGTCATCGCCGCCGTGGAGGGTGCCTTCCGGAAGCACGGCGAGGGCGCGGCCGAGACCTGCCCCGCCGGCGTGCCCAGGTCCCCGGAGCGCTGCTTCACCTGATGGGCGCCGGAGTGGCCGGAGACGGCCTGGGCTTCCCTGACCGCCGGACGGCCTTTGCCCGGCGGATGGAGTCCCGGCTGAGGATTTCTGTCAGGCCGGTGGCCGGCGCCCGGGAGGCGGTGGAGGGTGCCGACGTGGTGGTCACCGCCACCACGGCCCGGGACCCCGTGTGGGCGAGTGGCTTCCGGCGGGCGTCCACGTGACGCCATCGGCTCCAACCGGGCCGACCGGCGGGAGGTGGACTCCGAGGCCGTTCGCCGGGCCGACCTGGTGGTCACCGACTCCCTGGAACAGTCCAGACTGGAGTCGGGGGACCTCCTCTTTCCGGTCCAAGAAGGCGTCCTGGCCTGGGAGGCCGTGGTAAAACTGGGCGCCGTGGTGGCCGGCAAGGCGGCGGGCCGCCGCTCGGAGCGGGACATCACCCTCTTCAACTCGCTGGGCCTGGGCCTGGAAGACGTGGCCGCCGCCGCGCTGGCGGTCCGCAAGGCGCGCCAGCAGGGGGTCGGGACCGAGTTGCCGGTGCTGGCGGGCCGGTAGGTGAAAGGCCCCGACACGGGAGGATTGAGCCGAATGCGCGTGCGGGTCAGACTGTTCGCCGCCCTGAAAGACCTGGCAGGGCGGGCCTGGGACGAGGTGGAACTTCCGCCGGGCTCGACCGTCGCCGACCTGGCCACGCTGCTGGCCCAACGCCACCCGCGGCTGCGAGACGGGCCGCGGGCCGTCTATGCCGTCAACGGTGACTACGCCCCGGCGGACCGGACCCTCGAGGACGGCGACGAGGTGGCGCTCATCCCGCCCGTGTCGGGCGGGGCGGCCGCCGCCCCGCCGGCCCAAGGGCGCCTGTACTCGATGCACTCCTTGCCGGATGACGATGCGCGCCGGGGCCGGAATCGCCCGGCTCCGGGCCCGTATCGCCCGGGAAGGCGACAAGGGAGGAGAGCTCCGTGGCCAACTGGCCAGGCCTGGTCGTCTGTCCCCAGCCGCCCGCCGCCGAGGCGGGGGCCGTGTGCCTGAGAGAAGGCGGGAACGCCATCGACGCTGCGGTGACCGCCGCCTTCGTGCAGATGGTGGTGGACCCCCAGATGTGCAGCCCCGGAGGCATGGGCCAGCTGGTGCTGTGGCTCGGGGGCGACCCGGTGGAGGTCCACTTCCACGCCAGGGCCGGCAGCCTGGCCCGGCCCGACCTGTGGCTCGACCGGATCACCGGCCGGACCCGGATGTGGGGGCAGTACCTGGTGGAGGGCGGGGCCAACGACGTCGGCTACGCTTCCATCATGACCCCGGGCACTGTGGCCGGCCTGTGGCACGCGCATCAGAAGTACGGCCGACTGCCCTGGGCCCGGTGCCTGCAACCGGCCGTTGCCACGGCGGAGGAGGGGTTCGTCGTCAGCCCCTCCGTCTGGCGCGCCTGGACGGCCCCTTCGCCTGAACCCGGCGTGCGGTCGGGACCCGAGCGGATGCGCGCCACTCCGGAGTCGGCCCGCCTGTTCGGCAAGTCCGACGGCAACTTTCCGTACATCGGCGAGCGGGTGCCCAACCCCGACCTGGCCCGGACCCTGCGCACCCTGGCCCGGGAGGGCGCCGAGGCCTTTTACCGGGGGACCATCGCCGCGACCATGGCCGCCGACCTGGCCGCCAAGGGAGGCCTGGTCACCGCCGAAGATCTGGCCGGCTACCGGCCGGTCGAAGGGCAGCCGCTGCGTGGCACCTACCGCGGCTACACCATCTACACCGTCGTCCCGCCGGGGGGCGGCCTCACCCTCCTGCAGGCGCTGAACATCCTGGCCACCTACGACCTGCGCCCGCTGGATCCGTACGACCCCCAGACCCTTCACCTGCTGGCCGGGGCCATGCGGGCCGCCTTCGCCGACCGCGAGTGGTACGTGGGCGATCCGGCCTTCGTCGAGGTCCCCGTCATCAGGCTCCTCTCCCGGGAGCGGGCCCATCAGTGGCGCCAGCACCTGGACGACGGGCTCCCGGTGGTCTACCCCGAGTGGCAGACGTCGGGCCCCCCCTCCACCACCCACCTGTGCGTGGTCGACCCCGGGGGCCACGCCGCCAGCCTCACCCACACCCTGGGCCGCGGCTCGGGCGTGGTCACACCGGGCCTGGGATTCATGTACAACAACTGCCTGTCCCTGGCCAACCCGATTCCCGGCACACCCAACGCCATCGCCCCCGGCAAGGCGCGGCTAACCGGAATGTGTCCCACCCTGGTCTTCAAGGACGGCCGGCTGGCCATGGTGGTGGGCGCGCCGGGCGGTACCGCCATCATCACCAGCGTGCTCCAGGCCATCGTGAACGTGCTCGACCACGGCATGTCGGCTGCCGAGGCGGTGAGCTTCCCCAGGCTTCACTGCGAGGGGGAACACGTGGAACTGGAAGGCCGCTGGCCTTCGGGCCACGCCCGCGCCCTGGCCGAACGGGGTCACCGGGTGCTGCCAAGCCCGGCCGGCTTCGACTCCCGCTTCGGGCGGGTCCAGTTGATCCTGGTGCGGGACGCGGTCGGCCAGTCCCCCGCCGGGGGCGAAGCCGGTTCCGCGTGGGCCGGCCGGCGGCTGGACGCCGGCTCCGACCCGCGGGGCGAAGGCGGGGTCGCCTGGGCGTGACGCCCGCCGGCGCCACCGGGCCTCCGGCCTCGGCGAGGCGGAGCGGCCACGACGGCCGCTCCTAGCCGCGAAAAGGCTCGTCCTCGCGGGGGTGGCCCTCGATCAGCCCGCTGGCCTTGATGGCATCGATCACGGCATGGATCTCCCGGAAGACGTCGGTGAAGTCCGGCTCCTCCTCGAACAGCTCTTCCCGCAGTTCCCACCAGTAGTAGGCATAGGCCTGGTGCACCTGGAGGCTGGCGTCGGGGAGGCTGGAGACCTCGAACTTCATCTCGGGCTGGTTGTCGTGGGGGATGTGCTGGCGGAACAGCCGCCGCAGTTCCCCGGTGACCTCGGGCACGCTGTAGACGTCGGGCGGCTGGAACTGGTACTTGACCTCCAGCACGATGGTGAGGTCCGGAGGAATACCCAGGTGAGGACAGGGCACGCCCGGGTCGTGGTACATGGCGCACAGCTCCTCCTGGCCGTAATGGGACAGCGCCACGTCCATGGCCTCGTAGGAGAAGCGCAACTCGGCAACGATGTCAAAGGGCGGGTCCCAGTCCTCGGGCACGCAGTACATGGTGAAGGTCCGGCGGCCCGCCGGCCACTCCACCAGGTGAGACACGTCCAGGGGCTCAAGCCCCACCTCCTCGGCCTGGTCCAGCAAGAGATTGGCCAGGTCCTCGTAGGTGATCATCCGGACCGCTTCGTCGGCAGAGTGCTCACCGTTGGGCTCCGCCACCTCGCTCAGCCTCCTTCGCCGCACCATGGTGCGACCGTCCCGTCACGAAAGCCCCTTCAGTCCTTCCGCTGAGGACGCCCGGTCAAGCGCCCATCTCAGAGCATTCGTAACCGGAGGGGCCCCCCCTCCCTGTCCCCGCCCGCGGGCGCATAACACAATGTGGCTGGGACGTCGCGGGCTGGGACGCCACAAGCTCCGGGCCCGCGCGGCGGGCCCGGACGGGAGGGAATCCCCGCCGACGGCCGGAACTCCATGCTTCGACGGAGCTACTGGCCCTTTCAGCGTGGAGGAGGAGCCGCATTGACATTCATACGGGTCAACCTTTCAACCGGGACGGTCAAGGCGCAGGAGGCCCCCACGCGGTACCGCCTCCTGGGCGGCCGGGCGCTCACCTCTACCCTGGTCTTCGAAGAGGTCGACCCCACCTGCGACCCGCTGGGACCCGACAACAAGCTGGTGGTGGCCCCGGGGCTCTTGTCCGGCGGGCCGGCCTCGTCCAACCACCGGGTGTCCTTCGGCGCCAGGAGCCCGCTTACGGGCGGGATCAAGGAGTCCAACGCCGGAGGCACCGTCGGCTATCAGCTCTCCCTGCTGGGTGTGAAGGCCGTCGTCGTCGAGGGAGCGGCTCCCGAGGGCCGGCGGGTGGCGGTCAGGGTCTTCGAGGGGCCCGGCGGCCGCCCGGCGGCGGAGATCGCCGACGCCGGCGCCTGGTGGGGCAAGTCCACCTACGAGGCGGGCGCCCTGATCCACGAGGCCCACGGCGCCCACTGCGCCTTCGCCGTGATCGGCACCCCCGGGGAGATGCGGCTCCCCGCGGCCGGCGCCATGCACACCGACAAGGACGGTGTCCCGGCCCGCATCACCGCCCGGGGCGGGCTGGGCGCGGTCATGGGGTCCAAGGGGCTGAAGGCCCTCATCGTGGACCCCGGTTCCCGCCGGCGCGTGGACTTCGCCGACCGGGAGCGCTACCATGCCGGACGGAAGCGGTACGTATCCAACCTGCGGACCACCCCCGCCACGGCCGAGACCTACCCCAGGTTCGGCACGGCGGCCATGGTGGACGTCGTCAACAACCTGGGCGGCCTGCCCACCTGCAACTTCGCCTCGGGAAGCTTCGACCGGGCCGAGGCGATAAACGCTACCGCCCTCCGCGAGACCATCCTGAAACGGGGCGGCGACCCGAGCCACCCCTGCATGCCCGGCTGCGTCATCAGGTCCTCCAACGTCTACGTCGACCGGTGCGGCAACGAGATCGTCCGCTCCCTGGAGTACGAGACCATCGGCCTGTGCGGCTCGAACCTGGGCATCGGCGACCTGGACGACATCGCCCGGATCAACCGCCTGTGCAACGAGGGCGGCCTGGACACCATCGAGATCGGCGCCACGCTGGGTGTCGCCATGGAAGCGGGGCTGGCGGAGTTCGGCGACGCCGAAGCCGCCCGGCGCCTGATCCGCGAGATTCTCCAGGGTACCGTGCTGGGGCGGCTGCTGGGCCACGGCGCGGCCCTCACCGGCCGGGTGCTCGGCGTGAAGCGGGTTCCCGCCGTCAAGGGGCAGGCCATCTCCGCCTACGACCCGCGGGCCGTCAAGGGGCTCGGCGTGACCTACGCCACCTCGGCCATGGGGGCCGACCACACCGCCGGCCAGACGATGCGGGAAGCCGTGGAGCACCACAAGCCGGAAGGCCAGCGGGAGGCCTCCGTCAAGATGCAGCAGTACTGCATGGTCTTTGACAGCCTGGGCCTCTGCGTGTTCGCCCACAACGCCGTCAAGGACAACCTGGAGATCCTGGCGGACCTGGTCAACGGCAGGCTGGGCACCAGCGTGACCGTGGAAGACCTGTTCCGCCAGGCCCGGGAGGTGCTGGCCCGGGAGGTCGAGTTCAACCGCCGGGCCGGACTCACGGAGGTCTACGACCGCTTGCCCCGGGTCTTCCGGGAAGAGCCCCTGCCGCCCCACGGGCTGGTGTTCGACGTGCCCGACGACGAACTGGACCAGGTGACGAAAGGCTGGGCCGCCCTGGTGAAGCGCGACCGGGCGGGGGCCGGCGCGCGCGGCGCGGGGAAGTGAACGCCGGTGGAAAGGGGCCGAGCACCGGTGGACCGGTCGCCGGTGACCATCCGGCTCAACCTCAGCCGGGCGCTGGCCGCCCTGGGGACCGGGCCCCGCGCGGCCGTTACCCCCGGCGAGACGACCTACCAGGTAGTCGAGGGGACGACCGTTGAAGAACTGGTGCGGGCGCTCAACCCCGCCTGGGACCGGGCGGTCATGGTGGTGGTAAACGGAACCATGGCCCCCTGGGAGCGCCGGCTGGCGGCGGGCGATCAGGTGAACATCCACCCGCTGGTTTCCGGTGGGTCAGCCTCTGCCGCATCGCCGCGAACGGATATTGTCGTGAATTCGTAGCTAAAAGTTGCGTAAAGGTCTTGACAGGGCCCGCGGGGACTGATACCGTGAAATCCGGCAGTGAGATTGAGAAGTTTTCTCAGTTGCCCAGCAGGCCGCCGCGCCCGGAGGCAAGCTCACTGCCGGAGGCCATGGCGGGTTGGCCGAAAACGCCCGGCGCGAAGGCGCCGGGTTGTTTTTTCCCACCAAGTCCTTGTCAATCGCAACTATTGGTGCTAACATTGAGCTGGCGCTGGAAGAGCGGATGAGCCGTCGCCGAGGAGTAAGGATCAGCCGCTACGGGGAACGGGTGAGCCGGCGATGACCGTAGAACCTGTGCAACCGGTCGACCTGAACACCGTGAGGGAACTGCTGTCCGCCTGCGGCCTGCCACTCGATGGGGTCGAGGAGCACTTCCGGCGGTTCCTGGTGGCCCGGTCACCGGATGGAGTCATCGTCGGGGTCGTGGGGCTGGAACTGTACGGTGAACAGGCTCTGCTGCGCTCGCTGGCCGTGGCCGACACAGCCAGGCGGCAGGGCGTCGGCCGCCGGCTGGTGGAAGCCTGCCTGGCCCGGGCGGCCGCCGCCGGGGCCCGCGAGGTCTATCTGCTGACCACCACCGCTCCCGATTACTTCCCCCGCTTCGGCTTCTCCACCGTGGACCGCCGTGCCGTGACCGGGCCGGTGGTGGTCTCCGCCGAGTTCCAGGGCGCCTGCCCGCAGACGGCCACCGTCATGCGGCGCGACCTCTAGGCCGGTGACCTTCCGGTTCCTCCTCTTGTGGCTGGCCACCGTCTCCTTCTTCTCTGCCTTCTATAGCCTGCTGGTACCGCTGCCCAGACACCTGGCCGCCCTTGGCCTGTCCCCTACCCAGCTTGGCGCCGTGCTCGGTGCGTTCGCCACGGCCGCCATCGTGGCCCGCCCCCTGGCCGCCCTCGCCACCGACAGGGTCCGGCCGGTGGCGGTGGCGGTGGCGGGCGGCCTGTTGCTTGCCCTGGGCTCGGCGGCGCTGGGCCGGCTGCACGGGGTGGCCGCCCTCTGGCTTGCCCGCGCTCTGCACGGGGTCGCCTACGCCGCTTTCACCACCGCCGGCACGGTGCTGGCGGCGCAACTGGCCCCTGAAACCCTGCGGGGCCGCGCCATGGCCCACTACGGGATGGCGGCCAACGTGGCCATGGGGTTCGCCCCCCTTGCCGGGCAGCACGTGATGGGGTGGAGCTCCCCTGGCTTCGCCTTCTGGCTGGCAGCGGGACTGGCACTACTGACCCTGCCCCTGCTGGCCGTGACCAGGCCAGGTCGCCGGCAGGTCGCTGAAGCGCCCGCCGGTACCGCCGGCGGGGTCCGGCCGTGGGCGCGCGGACTCGCGGTGCCGGCTCTGGTCTCGCTCGTCTTTGGCGCGGGCTTCGGCGCGTTCTTCAACTTCCTGAGCCTGCTGAGCCCGGCGCGAGGCTTCGGCGACGCCGGCCCCCTGTTCACGGCGTACGCGGCCGCCATCATCCTGGCCAGGGTTACCGGCGGCTGGCTGCTGGACCGGCGTGACCGGCGGTACGTGCTGGCACCCGTCCTGGCGGGGCTGGGGTTTTCGCTCCTGGGGATGGGCCTGGCGCCGTCCCGGGCGTGGCTGCTGGTGGCGGTGACCGCGTTTGGCTGGGGCTGCGGGCTGGCCCACCCGGGCCTCATCGCCCTGGCCATGGACCGGGTGCCCGCCGGCGCCCGGGGCCGGGGAGTGGGTGCCTTCTACCTGGCGTTCGACCTCGGCATCGGCCCCGGGTCCTGGCTGCTGGGCGCCGTCCTGGGTCGGGCCGGCTTCGGTGGCCTGTTCGGGATCGCGGGCGGCCTGGCCTGGTTGGGAGCCGGCGCCCTGGTGGCCGAGGGCTACTGGAGTTCCGCCCGGACCTGGCGGCACTCCCTCACCAGTGCGGCAAAGACCTCGGCCAGGGCGCCCCGGTAGGCGGGCGGTGCCGCGGCGAGGATCCGTGCCATCTGGGCGTTCAGCAAGGTCTGGGTCCGCCCGTTGGCCGCCTCGCCGGCCGCCGTCAACTGCAGGCGGACCTCCCGGCGGTCGGCGGGGTTTGCCTGGCGGTGGATGAGGCCGGCCCGGACCAGTCGCTCCACCGCCCGGCTCACCCACCCCGGATCAAGCCCCAGGTTGTAAGCCAGGCGCTTGAGGTTCAGCGGCCCCGACCGCCCGATCTCTCCCAGGACGAAGCACTGCCCCGGAGTCACCCCGCACCGGGCGATAGCCTGCCGCTGGATGACCCCGACCAGCCGGGCGAACTCCCTGGCCTGTTCCACGGCGCGGTCGGGGCTTCCAGCCCGTTCCGGCTCCACGGCGCCACCTCCACGTGGGCGGGTTCGACGGGCGGAGACGCGGCGCCTGCCGGCACCCGCCCGAGATGCAGGCCCCCGGGCCCCGGAGGGCGAAGCCATGACGTTGAACGCACCCACTTCGTCGGGAAAAGGAGAGGGTCCGGCCGTGGAGCGAGCCCTGGCCTACGCCCGGGAGCACCGGGAACAGAACCTGGAGGACCTCAGGCGGCTCTTGCGCCAGCCCAGCGTCGCCGCCCAGGACCTTGGCATGGAGGACTGCGCCCGGCTGGTGGCGGCCATGATG
Organism: Symbiobacterium thermophilum; assembly: GCA_020725105.1. Lineage (GTDB taxonomy): Bacteria > Bacillota > Sulfobacillia > DYFQ01 > DYFQ01 > DYFQ01. The sequence continues at coordinate 111,551 of DYFQ01000001.1, read as the reverse complement.
GAGGAGGTCGGGCTCAAAGCCGAGGTCGTCCCGCTGGCCGGCGGCCACCCGGTGGTATACGGGGAACTGGACGCGGGCGCCGCCCGGACCCTGGCCTTTTACAACCACTACGACGTCCAGCCCCCCGAGCCCCTTGACGAGTGGGAGTCCGACCCCTTCAGCGCCGCCGTGCGCGACGGGATGATCTACGCCCGCGGGGTGGCCGACAACAAGGGCAACCTGGTGGCCCGGTTGAAGGCGATCCAGGCCTGGCTGGAAGGCGAGGGACGGCTGCCGGTCAACGTGAAGCTGGTGGTGGAGGGCGAGGAAGAGATCGGCAGCGTCCACCTGCACGACTTCGTCCACCACCACGGTGGCCGGCTGCGGGACGCCCGGGGAGTGGTCTGGGAGTCCGGGAGCCGGGACGCCCGGGGCCGGCCAGTCATCAGCTTCGGCTGCAAAGGCATCCTCTACGTGGAACTGGTGGCCCGCGGCGCCAACCAGGACCTCCACTCCAGCCAGGCCGCCATCGTCGAGAACCCCGCCTGGCGCCTGGTGGCGGCCCTGAACAACCTGAAGGACCTGCGCACCGACCGGTGTCTGATTGACGGGTTCTACGACGACGTCCGCCCACCGACCGAGCGGGAACTGGACCTTCTCCGTCGTTACCCCCTGGAAGAGGCGGAGATGCTGCGCCACTGGGGCATCTCCAGGTTCATCGGCGGGCTCACCGGTCTGGACCTGGCGCTGAAGCTCTTCTACGAGCCCACCTGCACCATCTGCGGCCTGGTGTCGGGATACACCGGACCGGGCTCCAAGACGGTGCTCCCCAGAGCAGCCCGGGCCAAACTGGACTTCCGCCTTGTGCCGGACCAGCGGGCCGGGGACGTGCTGGAAAAGCTCCGCCGGCACCTGGCGCGGCGCGGCTTCGGCGATATCGAGATCCGGCTGCTCGGGCCGGAGGACCCGGGGCAGACCCCGGCCGACGATCCCCTCATCGAGGTAGTGGCCGAGTCCGCCCGCGAAACCTACCGGACCGAACCGGTGATCAGGCCCCGGATGGCGGGTACCGGGCCGATGTACCTGTTCAACCGGGACCTGGGACTACCCACCGTTTCAGGGGCCGGCATCGGCTACCACGGCTCGCTGGTTCACGCGCCCAACGAGCACTGCCGGGTCGAGGACTACCACCTCGGCGTCGAGCACGTCATCCGGCTACTCGACCGCTTCGCCCGGGTGGAAGCGCCTCCGCGCCGGCCCCGGGAAGGAGCCCTGCCATAGTGCGGTACGAACCGGTCAACTCGCTGGAGTCACCACGCTTTTCCGGCGTGAGAACCTTCATGCGCCTGCCCCACGCCAGGCCGGACGCGGGCCCGGCCGACGGCCCCGACGGGGTCGACGTGGCTTTCGTGGGCCTTCCTTTCGACACCGGGTCCAGTTTCCGGGTGGGCTCCAGGTTCGGCCCCGAAGCCATCCGGGCGGGTTCGGCACTGCTGCGCCCGTACCACCCTGAACTCGACCTGCCCATCTTCCGCTGGGTGGGGGCGGTGGACTGGGGCGACGTGGCGGTCGTTCCCGGGTTCACCGAAGAGAGCTACCAGCGGATCGAGGCGGGCCTCGCCCCCCTTGTGCGGCGCGGGGCAGTGCCCATCGGCCTCGGCGGCGACCACTCCGTCACCCTGGCCGAACTCCGGGCCGTGGCCGCGGTCCACGGCCCGGTGGGGCTGCTCCAGGTGGACGCCCACCCCGACAGCTGGGACCTTCACTTCGGGCAGCGCTACACCCACGGCACCTTTGTCCGGCGGGCCGTGGAGGAAGGGCTGGTCGATCCCGCCGCGTCGATCCAGGTGGGACTGCGGGGTTCCGGCTACGGCCCGGAAGACCTGGACCAGTCGCGGGAACTGGGCATCGAGGTCATGACCATGAGGGAGGTCCGCCGGCTCGGTCTGGACGAGGCCAGCCGGCGGATGAGGGCCCGGGCCGGCGACCGGGCGGTGTTTCTGAGCTTCGATATCGACAGCCTCGACCCGGCGTACGCCCCGGGGACCGGTACCCCGGAGATCGGGGGCTTCACCTCGGGAGAGGCGGTCACCCTCCTCTGGACCCTGGCCGGGGTCCGGCTGGTGGGGGCCGACGTGGTGGAGGTCCTGCCCGCCCACGACCCGGCCGGCATCACCGCCGTTGCCGCGGCCAACCTGGCCTACCAGTTGCTGGCCCTGGTGGCCTGGAGGAAGCGCAGGCCTGCCCGAGCGAGCTAGAGCGCGCTCCGGACGCGGAAGTGAACTCACGGGGAAGGGGGAGAACGTGATGCTCGAGGCCATCAGGGAGCTCTACCGGCATAACCTGGCCGTCCGGGAGAAACTCTTTGCCGCGCTGAGGGAGCTGAGCGATGAGGAGTACCGCCGGGACCTGAAAACGGGGGTGGGCCGGATCTGTTACACCCTCTGGCACATGGCCGAGTCGGAGGACTACTGGTTCGGCCGGGTGCTGGTGGGGGACGGCCCGCGCCTCCCCGAGGTGAAGCGGGAGCGGTTGCCGCCCCCGGCGGAACTGCCCGCGGTCTGGCAGCCGGTCGTCGACCGGACCACCGCCTACCTGGCGGGGCTGGCCGACGCCGACCTGGAACGGGAGGTGGCGTGGCGGTGGTCCAGCGGTGAAGCGGTCCGGTTCACCGTGGGCAAGGCGCTCCTGCACGTGATGACCCATGAGATCCACCACCGGGGCCAGGTGGTGGCCATGCTCCGGCTGCTGGGACACGAGCCACCCTACACCGACCTGATCTGATCAGCCGGGGCCGAAAAGGGGCGGCGGGAAGCGTGCCCCCCGGGGCCCGCCCCCCGCCGCTTCACCCGCCGGCGCCGCCCTTTCCGGCGGACCCGGCTACAGTCTCTCCGAAACAGCCTTGGCCTGCAGCGTCAGCAGGAGGTAGTCCCGGCCGCCCGCCTTGGCGTTGGTGCCCGACATGTTGAACCCCCCGAAGGGGTGGGCCCCCACCAGGGCGCCGGTGATCTTGCGGTTGAAGTAGAGGTTACCCACGTGGAACTCGCGGCGAGCCCGCTCCAGCCGGCGGCGGTCGCGGGAGTAGACCCCGCCGGTCAGGCCGTACTCGGTGGCGTTGGCGATCTCCAGGGCCTGGTCGAAGTCGCGCGCCTTCATCACCGAAAGCACGGGGCCGAAGATTTCCTCGCAGCCGATCCGGCACTCCGGCGCCAGGCGAAGATGGTCGGCTCGATGAAGTAGCCCCCCTCGAGGCCCGGGCCCTCCGCCTTGCCGCCGCCGGTCACCAGCCAGCCCTCGCCGCGGCCGACGTCCAGGTATTCCAGGATCTTCCGGTACTGCCCTTCGTCCGCCACCGGCCCCATCCAGTTGGCCGGATCCCTGACGGGGCCCACGGTGATCCTCCGGGCGCGCTCGGCCACCAGGTTCAGCACCCTGTCGTATACCGGCTCCACCAGAATGGCCCGGGAGCAGGCGGAACACTTCTGGCCCTGGTAGCCGAAGGCCGAGACGGTGATCCCCTCCGCCGCCGCCTCCAGGTCGGCCGTCTCGTCCACGATGATGGCGTCCTTGCCGCCCATCTCCGCCATGACCCGCTTGATCCACCGCTGGCCGGGCCGGATCCTGGCGGCCAGTTCGGCGATGCGCAGCCCCACCTCCTTCGAGCCGGTGAAGTGGACGAACCTGGTAAGCGGGTGCTCCACCAGGTAGTCGCCGATCTCGGCGCCCGAACCCGGGACGAAGTTGAGCACCCCCGGAGGCAGCCCGGCCTCCTCGAGGATCTCGAAGACCAGAAAGCCGATGACCGGGGACGTGGAGGCCGGCTTCAGGATGACCGTGTTCCCGGTCACCAGTGACGCCGAGGTCATCCCCGTCAGGATGGCGCAGGGGAAGTTCCAGGGCGGGATCACCAGTCCCACCCCCAGGGGGATGTAGAACAACTCGTTGTCCTCGCCCGGCGTGCGGGTCACGTGGTCGCCGTAGTGCAGCCGGAGCATCTCCCGGCCGTAATACTCCAGGAAGTCGACGGCCTCGGCCGTGTCGGCGTCGGCCTCGGCCCAGTTCTTGCCCACCTCCAGGACCATGGCCGCCGACAGGTCGTGCTTTCTCCGGCGCATGATGGCGGCCGCCTTGAAGAGGATCCTGGCCCGCTCCTCGGGGTGCCAGTGCTTCCACTCCTCGTTCCACGCCTTCCAGGCCGTCTGGACGGCCCGCTCCGCCAGGTCGCGGCCGGCCCTGGATACCAGTCCGACCACCTGGTCGTAGCTGGAAGGGTTGAGCGAGCGGATCTTGTCCCGGGTGTAGATGCGCTCGCCGCCGATGACCACCGGGTACTCCGAGCCGAACCGTGCCTCCGCGCGGTCCAGGGCCGCCTCGAAGGCCTGGCGATTCTCGGGCCTGGAAAAGTCGGTCAGGGGCTCGTTGCGAAAGGGTTCGAGCAAAAGGCCGCCTCCTTTCGGCCGGGGCGCTCTCGCCGCCCATCCGTTCCCGGCCGCTCTCGCCGTCCATCCGTTCCCGGGCGACCGTCCCCGCGGCGCCCCGGAGCGTAGCTCCTCTGTACCATGGTCCGAACGGACCCGCGTTTGTTATGGTTTACGCAACAGCGACGTCGCGATACGGCGAGGGATGGCCTTCATGCCCGGGCGGGAGCCGTGGGCCGGGACGTGGCCAGCGGCCATTGTCGTCGCCACGGACGGGCGGGTGCAAGAAGTCAACCCTGCTGCCTCGAGGCTCATGGGCTGGCCGGGCCACGAGGCGGCGGGCCGGCCCGGGCCCGGCTGGAGATCAGGTGCCTCGGCCGGTTTTCCGTCCTGCTGGACGGCGAGCCCCTGACCGTGGAGCGCCTGGGTCACCGGCACCAGGCGCTGCGCCTCCTCAAGGTGGTCATCGCCTGCGAGTACCAGGCCACGGCCAGCAAGGCCGACGAGGTCATCGTCATCCGGCCGGGCACCGACGCCGCGCTGGCCCTGGGGTTCGCCACGTGATCGTCAAGGAACGGCTCTGGGACGACGGTCACGTCAAGTCCTTCACCGACCTGCCGCTCCTGGTGCGCCTGGACACGCTGCAGCTCCTGCGGGCCAGGGACGTGTTCCCGGGCCATCGCCCCTCGGCTCCTGGGCGTCGCGGTGCTGGCGCTGCTCCTGGCGACGGCGAGGAGTCACCTCCGGCGGGTGGGGACAGGCCTGGAGGGTCTGGCTTTTCTCCTGAGTGCCCTGGGGTCGCGGGTGCCGGCCCTGGCCGGGGACCCGGCGCTGCTGCCGGCCGTGCTCCTGGCCTCGGCGGCCGGCCTCTGGGTCGCCCGGCCCGAGTTCTTCCGGGCGTTTGCCATGCCTCCCTCCCCCACTCGCAGGTCCGCCTCGGCGCCCCGCGCGTCCCGGGCCAGGGTCTTGGTGGCGACCACCACCCGATCCCGGTCGGGGCCGGCGAGCACCTGTCGGAGGGCGGCCCCCAGGCGCGCCTCGGAGCGTCCGCCACCGTAGTACGGAGCGGTGTCGAAGTAGGTGATGCCTGCTTCCAGGGCCGCGTTTCCACGACCGGACCTCCCATCGGCGGGCAGTCAGCGGATGAACTGACCGACCTTGCGCGCGCAGCGGCCCAGGCTCCGGTCAGGATTGTAGGTCAGGCCGGCCAGGGGCGTCCAGCGTACGGCGGCCGACTGCCGGGGCGCCACGTCGGCCAACCGGAACAGGTATACCAGGTCGTAGTGGAGGTGGGCCGGAAACCCGCCGTCGGCGGGGACCTCGTGGACGTCCACCGTGAGCGGGGCGCCGTCCGCCAGGCCGACCAGGCTGCCCGCCGGGACCAGCGCGTCGCGGGAAAAGCCCGTTTCCTCGTCCAGTTCCCGCCGGGCGGTTTCCAGGGTGGTCGCATCCAGGTCGGGCTCGCAGTGGCCGCCCGGCTGCAGCCACCGGCCCAGCTTTCCGTGGAACACCAGGGCGACGCGGCGGCCCGCCGGGTCGAGCAGGAACCCCGACGCGGTGATGTGCCCGGCGGCAGTGTGCCTGGAAAAAGGCCCGGCCGCGCGCTCCAGAAAGGACAGCGTCCGGGACACGTGGCCGGCCTCTGCGGCGTCCAGCGCGGGATACGCCCGCAGGATATCCATCAGATCAAGCCTGTGCCGTTCGAGCATCATGCCCTGAGTATTCCGGGTTGGCCAGGGAAAACCTGGCTCGTCTGGATGTATGAGGGTGGAGGAAGGCGGGCCGGCACCCTCCGCGCGGCGTGCCGACCGGTCCCGCGCCGGTTGGTCGTCCGCACCGCCTGAAGCGCCGCGCCCGAGCGCTGGTGGTGGCCGGCCGGCATCGTGCTCGCGGCCGGAATGGTCCTGCTGACCACCCTGGCCCCCGTGCTGGCTAGCTACAGCTACAAGCTGGCGCCCGGCGGCCGGCGGGCGGCAGCCTCACTCAAGAGACGCCGGGCGCGTTCGACAACGGGCTTGTCGACCATCTTCCCGTTGACCACCACCACGCCCCGGCCGGCGGCCGCGGGGTCGGCGAAGGCCTCGACCACCCGGCGGGCAAAGGCCAGGTCGGCCTCGGTGGGGGCAAAGGTCCGGTTGATGAGGTCCACCTGCCGGGGGTGGATGGCCAGTTTTCCGCCGAAACCCAGCCGGCGCGCGAGGGCGCAGTCTCTCTCGAGACCGGCCAGGTCGTCCAGGCTCGTGTAGACGGTATCCACGGCCTGGAGCCCGGCCGCGGCGGCGGCGAGCACGATAGCGCAACGGGCGTGGTGGATCTCGTCGCCGTCAGGTGTCCGCTGGATCCCCAGGTCGCGGGTGAAGTCCTCCCCGCCAAAGCAGACCGCTTCAACCCGCCCGCAAACGCTGGCGGAGTCATATGCCCGGATGACGCCCAACGCTGTTTCTACCAGGATCAGCACCTTGATGCTGCCGGGCGCGAGGCGCCGCTCCTCCTCCAGCTCACCGAGAAGCCTGTCGAGCCGTAGCACCTGCTCTGCGGATTCTACCTTGGGCAGCATCACCCCGTGCAGACAGGGACCGGCAACCGCCCCGAGGTCTGCCTCGAGCAGGTCCGATACCTCGGGATTGACACGTACGTAGAGCCTGAGACTGTCGGGAAACTGGACGCCCTGTTCGGCCAGGACCTGCCGGACCAGTTCCCTGGCCGCCTGTTTCTCTTCCCAGGGCACGGCATCCTCAAGGTCCCAGATCACCCCGTCGGCAACCATGGTGGGTGTCTTGGCCAGCATCCTCTCGCGGTTGCCGGGCATGAAAAGCAGGCTACGCATGAGGCCCACCCGGTCTTTCCCCCTGTTCCAGCCAGCCCGTTCCCGGGACCGGGCCTGACCTGCGTCAGGCCCCCGGTGACCTGCCGCCGGCGCCGCCGGCGGGGATGGCCAGAATGGCCAGTTCCTCGAGACCCCCGCGATTGTCCCGGGCGGTCCTCACCATCTGGAAGGCGGTGTCGTCCCTGAAACGAGCCACGACCATCAAGTGGCCCTGAAACCCGCCGCCCTCCGTCACGATGGCCGCCAGCATCCCCGGAAAGCAACGCTCGAGCTCAGCCAGGACCTGCGCCACGCTGTCGCCGGCCACGGTCAGGCGCCGGGTTCCGGCAAGCTGGACACATGCCGCGACGTTGGTCCGGACCAGAGCCATCCCGCCACCTCCCGGCGGCCCCGCCTAAGCTCTGGCGGAGCGGGCCAGATCAGCGATGCCCAGCTCCGCCAGGCGACCAGGGGTCGGTGCCCCCGTTTCCCGGTCCCAGCCCATCATGTCGTAGAACAGTTTCACAGCCTCGTCAAAGGTCTTGCGGTCCAGCGACTTGCCGGCCAGAATACCCGTCTCAAGGGGCTCGAAGAAGATCTCGGGCAGGCTGTCATGCTCGGCGGTGAAGCCCTCGCGGCAGTTGAACAGCCGGGCCAGGGTCATCGTGCGCTCGCCGGCCTTCATCAACTCGAACAGGCTGGTATTCCAGCCTGTGACGGCGTTAACCAGCTCCACCACATGGCCCATTTTCAGGAGCTTGCCCGGGCCCCAGGTGAAACAGCAGAGCGACAGCGAGTTGAACAGATTCCAGGTCTGGTGCCCGTAGCAGGAGAACCTCACCTTGGCCGGACCCAGGTCGCGGCCCGCCACGCCATGCTGGATGCCAAGCTCCTTCAGATCTTCGACCCCGAACTTATCCTCCTCGAAGAGAAGATCGTGCGGGCACCGCACGTGGTCGGCCCCGGTGGGGGCCAGGGCAAACTGGAGCGCCAGCCCAGCCTTGCCGCGTGGCTCGTGCATGGCCACTTCCTGCCCCTTGACGGCCCGTACCAACCTCTCGGCGCCCTTCCCCAGGCGCCGGGCGGCCCGGACACTGCCTTCGGCCAGCAGCGCCCCGAGCCCGCGCTTGAAGGCGATGTCCTCGATGAGCTTGAGCACCGCCTCGCCGTTGCCAAAGCGAAGCTCGAGGCCACCGGTGTCCTCCCTGGTCAGGATGCCGGCCTCGTAGCAGTCCATGGCGAAGGCAATGACCATTCCCGTGCTGATGGTGTCCAGGGTGTACCTGTTGCAGAGCTCGTGGGCCTTCGCCACCACCTCGATGTCGCCCACGCAGACGTTCGAGCCAAAGGCGCCTGTGGTCTCGTACTCCGGCCCGCCGAACCGGGGATCCACGGCGTACTTGCCGCCGCCGCAGACGAGCTTGCACCGGTTGGCGCAGCCGGCGCAGGTACCCCTGCCTTGCAGCACCGTCTGCTCGGCGGCGGTGTAGGTGATGGTCTCCATCTGGTCGAAGGACCCGCCCCGGAAGTTCCTGGTCGGAAGAATGCCCGCGGCGTCCAGCGACTCGATGTCCCAGCCGATGGTCCCGCCCTCCCAGAGGAGGCTTTGAATGGGATGGCGCCTGAAGTTCTGGGTGAACAACTTCTGAAGCTCAGCCAGCTTGGCCCGGTCGTAGACCGCCGGCGCCGCGGCGCCGCGCGCGGCGACCGCCTTCAGGTTCTTGGATCCCATCACCGCGCCCATGCCGGTCCGGCCGTTGGAATGCTTGAGCTCGTTGACCACTGACGCGAAACGGACCAGGTTCTCGCCGGCCTGCCCGATGCAGGCTACCCGCACCAGCTCGTCCCCGAGGGTGCCGCGGATGGCGGCCTCAGCGTGGCCGCTGTCCTTGCCCCAGAGGTCGCCCGCGTCTCTGAACTCCACCTTGCCGTCGTGGATCCACAGCCAGGTGGGGCGGGGCGCGCGCCCCTTGATGACGATGGCCTCGAAGCCGGCCTTTTTCAGTTCGGGGCCCCAGTAGCCCCCGGCTTCGGCCTCGCCGAAGCTGCCGCTCAGCGGCGAGCGACCCGCCACGGTAAAGCGGCTGGCGCCGGGCACCGGCGCTCCCGCCACCACGGAGGTGGCGAAGACCAGGACGTTCTCGGAGCCCAGGGGGTCGACCCCCGCCGGCATCTCCGTGAGCAGGTAGTAGGCAGCAAGGGCACTACCCCCGAGAAACGACCGGAAAAAAGCCTCATCTCGTTCTTCTACCGAGTACGAGGCGTCGGTGAGGTCTACTTTGAGGATCTTACCGTTGTAACCGTGTGGCATGCAGGTCCCCTCCCGCTACATCCCCAGGTACGCCTGGCGAATCATGTCTTGTTGCAAAAGCACGTCACCGGGACCCTCCAGGACGACCCGCCCGGTCTGAAGGACGTAGGCGTAGTCAGCCAGCTCGAGGGATTCCTGGACGTTCTGCTCCACCAGGACAATGGTCAGGTCCCGTCGCTTGATCTGGCTCAAGGTTTCAAAGATCTGTGACACCCGGCTGGGCATGAGCCCCAGGGAGGGCTCGTCGAGCATGAGCAACCTGGGTCTGAGCATCAGCCCACGGGCGATGGCCAGCATCTGCTGCTCGCCGCCGCTCAGAGTGCCGGCTTTCTGCCGCGCCCGTTTCTTGAGAATGGGGAACATGGTGCAGACCTCTTCCAGCACCCGGTCAAACTCACGCCTGGTATATTGCCTGGCGTAGGCGCCGAGTTCCAGGTTTTCAAGAACCGTCAGCCGCCCGAAAAGCGCCCTGCCCTCAGGGACGTGGGCGATGCCCCGCCGGACGATCTCGTGGGCCGGTAGCCTGTCCAGGCGTTCGCCGTCAAACCAGATCTCACCGCCGCTGACAGGGACCAGCCCCGAGATGGCCTGTAGGATGGTGGACTTGCCGGCGCCGTTGGAGCCGACGATGGACACCAGCTGACCGGCCTCCACCCGGAGGGACGCGCCCTGGATGGCCCGGACCTTGCCGTAGTTAACCCGCAGGTCGATGATGCTTAGCACGGTATTTCTCCCCCAGGTAAGCCTGGATGACCCGCTCGTCGTTGCCGATGACTTCGGGGCTGCCCTCGGCGATTTTCTGGCCACCGTCCAGTACCAGGATCCGGTGGGAAATGGGCATGATCGCCTCCATGACGTGCTCTACGATGAGCAGGGTCACGCCTTGGCCGTTGATCCGCCGCACCAGGTCCACCGCTTCCTTGGTTTCTGAACTGTTCAACCCGGCCATGACCTCGTCCAGCAACAGGAGCTTGGGCCGGGTGGCCAGGGCGCGCGCCACCTCCAGCCGCTTCCTGTCGGCGATGGTGAGGGCGGCGGCGGGGAAACAGGCCTTCGGGGCCAGACCCGTCAGTTCAAGGACCGCGAAGGCCTCCTTCACGGCGGTACGGGTGTCGCGGGTGTGTAGCAGCGCGCCCACCATCACGTTTTCAAGGGTGGTGAGGGCGGTAAAGACCTTGACCAGCTGGAAAGTGCGGGCCAGCCCGGCCCGACAGATGGCGCTCGGGCGCAGGTTGGTGATGCGGGTGCCACGGAACAGGACCTCCCCGCTGTCCACCGGGTGGTAGCCGGCGATGCAGTTGAAGAGGGTGGTCTTGCCGGCGCCGTTGGGGCCGATGAGGCTGACGATCTCGCCCTCCTCCATGGTGAAGCTCACCGAGTCGTTAGCCACCAAGCCTTGAAACCGCTTGGTGACGTTTTTCACCTCGAGCAGGCTCACGGTTCAGCCCCCCCAGTCTGGTCCTGCGGGGCGCGGCGCTCCCTCGCCTGGACCCAGCCCATGATGCCGTTGGGCTGCCAGACGGAGATCAGGATGATGGCCAGGCCGTAGATCATCGGGCTGATGCCCCGACCGCCGCCACCAACCGCCACCCGGATCACCTCGGAGACGGGGAGCAGCAGGGCGGCGCCAAGAAACGGCCCCATCACCGTGCCTACCCCGCCCAAGATGGCCACCAGGGCAATCTGCACTGACACCATGAGGGGCATGGTGCTGTACGGGTCCAGGTACAGGACCCACTGAGCGTAAAAAGTGCCGCCCATGGCGGTCAGGGCAGCGCTGATGGCCAGCGCGATGAACTTGTACCGGGTGGCGTTGACGCCCAGCGCTTCGGCGGCTTCCCAGTCCTCCTTGATCGCCTTGAAGTAGTAGCCCAGCTTGGATCGTTCGAGCCACGCGGTTCCGGCAAAGAGGGCCACGGTCATGACAAGAATGATGTAGTAATAGCCGGTGTTGCTCTGGCGAAACATCAGGTTCTTGATGGAACTTTCCAGGAGCGGCAAGAAAACGCCCTGGGCCCCCCGGGTGACCTCCGGGAGGTTGACGAAGAGCGTCCTGATGATCTCGCCGAAGCCGACGGTGGCCATGAGGAAGAAGTGGCCGGTCAGCCGGAAGGCCGGGATCCCGATGACAGCCGCGACGGTGGCCGCCACGGCGGCTCCGACCAGCATCCCCAACCAGGGGTTGAGGCCGGTGTTGATCAGCAGCAGGCTTGAGGTATAGGCTCCAATTCCGAAGAACACCGCGTGCCCGAAAGACACCTGTCCCGCGTAGCCCCCCAGGATGTTCCAGGCCTGGCCCAGGAAAGCGTACAGCAGGACCAGGATGGCCGTGTTCTGAAAGGTGCTCCGTTGAAACACCCAGGGAAAGGCCACCACAAACGCCAGGAGGGGCACCAGGAAACCGGGCTTCAGCAGCGAGCTCCCGGGGAGCGCTGGCAAGGTCTCTTTTGTCGGCTTACGCGTCACTCCCCTACCTCCCCAGCAAGCCCTTGGGGCGAAAGACGATGACCCCGATGAACAGGGCGTAGACGACCGCGTACTTGAAAGCCGGGGCGAAGATACCCGCCACGTTCTCGATGAGGCCGATGATCAGGCCGGCGTAAAGCGTGCCCGTGATGCTGCCGAAGCCGCCCAGGACGACGACGGCAAAGGCAAGCAGCACGAAAGTGGTGCCGATGGTGGGAAAGATGTTGTAGAGGCTCGCCAGGAACGCTCCGGCCATTCCCACCGTGGCACCCCCCAGGATCCAGGAGATGAGGAACATCCGATCGGTGTCGATCCCCATCAGCTTGGCGGCACGGTGGCTGATGGCGGTGGCCTGCAGCGCCTTGCCGGTCTTGGTCCGGTTGTAAAACCAGAACAGCACGGCGGTGGTCAGGATGGCGCAGGCGGCCACCACCAGCTTGGCCAGGCCCACCCTGAGTCCGAAGAGGGAAACGACGCCCGAGAACGCCGTCTTTTCCACGGTCCGGTAGTCCGCCGTCCAGAGAAAGTGAGCCAGCGCCTCCAGAAACACCAGCAACCCGAAGGTGGAAAAGACCTGGGCCAGGGCGGGCGCCTTCATCACCCGCTTGATGATGAGCTTGTAGGTGAGCGCCCCCAACAGCCCGATGGCCAGGCCGGAAGCGGGAGCGGCAAGCACCGGGTCCGTGCCGGCCATTACGTTGAGCCAGTAGGCGATGTACATGGCGAGCATCAGGAACGCCCCGTGCGAGAAGTTGATGATTTCCATGACCCCGTAGATAAGGTTGAGGCCGATCGACACGAGGGCATAGACGAAGCCCATCATGACGCCGCTCAAGAGGGTCTGCAGGATAACGGCCAGGTCCATCTAGGTTGGCTCCCCCTTCGGGTCAGGCGTCGGGGTGCCCCGCGGCGCGGGGGTGTGCACCCCCGCGCCGCGGTAGACTCGGCTTGGCGTCACTTTCGCTCAGACCACGGGGGAGCGGGCCAGACCAGTTGCTTGCTGGCAAGCTCAAACGGGAAGACGACCTCGTACTTGCCGTCAAGGATCTGCAGGATAGGCACGTCGCCGTAGATGTTCTGGCCCTTCTCGTCGTACTTGACGCCCTTCCAGGGCATGATCAGGCTCTCGCCCGGGTAGTCCGTCGCCTTCAGCGCTTTCAGGATAGCCTCGGGCTCGGTGGAGCCGGCCCGGTTGATGGCGTCGGCCATGACCATGACGGCCGTGAAGGCGTGGGGCTGGTAAGCGCTGATGTTCTTCCCGTGCTTCTCCTTGTACATGGCGTTGATCTTGCCCACGATGGGCTTGGTCTCGATGAGGGCGGGAGACCAGGTGGCCGTGGTCAAGACGTAGCCCGCGTCCTTGCCGAGAGACGGGATGAACTCCTTGGCCACCATTCCGCCTTCCAGGCCGATGATGGCGCCAGGGGTGAAGTCCTGCTCCTTGAAGGCCTTCATGAAAAGGATGGCGTCGTTGATGTAGTTGGTGGAGAGCACGGTGTCGACCTTGGCCGCTTTCAGCTTCAGGACCTCGCTGGTCACGTCGGTGATTTCCTTGGGGTAAGCGACCTCGACCACGATGGTGAAACCGTACTTGGCCGCCAGACCCCGCTGCTCCTGGGCTGCCCCCTGGCCCCACAGCGAGTTCTCATACAGCAGGCCGAGGTTGCCCACGTTGATGCCCTTGTCCCGCACGGCCGCCAGGAACTTGAACTGGCTTTCCACCGCCATGCGGTCGTAGGGGATGTTGCGGAAGAACCACTTGAAGCCCCGTTCCGTCAGGTCGGCACGCGTGGACTCGGGAGTCATGAAGGGAATGCCGTAGCGCTCGGCCACCTGGCTGGCGGGGGCCGTACTGGAGCTGGCATAGGCCCCCAGCAGGGCCACGACCTTCTCCTCGTTGATCAGGCGCTCCGCTTCTGACCTGGCGATCTCGGGCTTGCCCTGGGAGTCGCCGAAGACCAGCTGAAGCTCGGCCTTGAGGTTTGGCAGGCCCCTGGTCTTGGCCAGCGGGATGTTGAGGTCGTACTCGCCGTTGATGATCTCCTGGGCCAGTTCCATGATGGCTTTATGGTCGTTGCCAACCGCAGCCAGGTCGCCGGTCATGGGGTAGATCACGCCGACCTTGACTATCTTCTTCTCTTCCGCCTTCTGGCCGGCACACGCGGTGGCCACCAGCGCCGCGGCCAAGAGCAGTACCATCACGAAGAGCCCATACCTTCCGCTCATCCACCCGACTCCTTTCCGCCGGTTTGCGGCCTTGTCGTTGAACGCGGGTATCAGGTCGGGAACCGTGAAGCTCTCCTGCCTGACGGAAAGGTGAACGCTCGTCGGGCTCAGACCCGCCACTGGCCCGGCCTGGGGCCATGGCATCCCCCCTTGTCTGGTCGTCAACGGTAGACCTTGATTGCCAGGTCAGGGCACATGATCGCGCAGAAGGTGCAGCCGTTGCAGTTCTCGGGGGCGATGATCCCGACCACTCGGTACCCTGCCGCGTTGAACTTGTCACCCAGGGCCAGCACCTGTCGCGGGCAGAAGTGGACACACAGGCCGCAGCCTTTGCAGTAGGTGGCGGCCACGGTGAGGGTCGCCATCACTCACCACCTCCACCGGTGGCGGGTCTGTCCTGGCGGCGGGCCGTCACGAAGCCCATCCCCTCTCTGATCGCCTGCAGGTTCGCGCCGAGCGTGGCCAGCCGGTGGGCAGGGGTCACCGTGCGGAGAGCCGCCTCGAATTGCTCCGGGGTAACGGTGGGATCGACGGCCAAGAGCGCCCCGGCCATCACCATGTTCACGGCGGCCGGGTGCCCCAACCGCTCGGCGATCCCCCTGGCCGGGACGGGATAAACCGCCACGTCGTCCCGGTCGGGCCCGCCGTCGATCAGGTCGGCGACCATCAGGACGGTGCCGCCGGGCTTCACCCGCGGCCCGAACTTCTGCAGGGACGGGTTGTTGAACACGACGGCGAGGTCGGGCCGGTAGACCAGGGGCGACCTGACCTTGCGGTCGGAGATGACCACCGAGCAGTTGGCGGTGCCCCCCCGCATTTCGGGCCCGTAGGAGGGCATCCACGAGGTCTCGAAGCCGGCGAACATGGCAGCGTGGGCCAGGACCTGGCCCATGAACAGGATGCCCTGCCCGCCGAAGCCGGCGAAAGTGTACTCGCGTTTCATCTCGCCGCTCCCTTGGCCGGTTTCAGCTGGCCCAGCGGGTAGTGAGGGATCATTTTGGTCTCTACCCAGTTGAGGGCCTGGACGGGGTCGAGCTTGAGGTTGGGCGGACAGGCCGCCAGGAGTTCCACCAGGGCAAACCCTTGCCCTTTGATCTGAACCTCGAACGCCAGCTGGACCGCGCGCCTGGCCCTGAGCACCCGCTGCGGGGTGGTCAGGGCTTCCCGGGCGATGTACGCCGTGGCGGGCAGCTGTGCCAGCAGTTCCGCGACGCGGATGGGCCAGCCCACCCAGCTCGGGTCCCGGCCGCCGGGATAAGTCGAGGTCACCTGGCCCACAAGGGTGGTCGGAGCCAGCTGGCCCCCGGTTGCCCCGAAGACGGCGTTGTTGATGAAGATGACGGTGATGGCCTCGCCCCTTGCGGCGGCGTGGATGGTCTCGCCCATGCCGATGGCAGCCAGGTCGCCGTCACCCTGATAGGTGAAGATGACCTTGTCCGGCTGGGCCCGTTTCAGCCCCGTCGCCACCGCCAGCCCGCGGCCGTGCGCGCCCTGGACCACGTCCAGGTCGAAATTGCGCCAGCACCGCACCGAGCAGCCTATGCTGGACACACAGACGGTCCGACCGCGGATGCCCAGCCGGTCGATGGCCTCGGCCACCAGGCGGTGGGCGATGCCGTGGCTGCAGCCGGGGCAGTACAGGAAGGGCTCGTCGGTAAGGCAGGCCGGCCTGCCGAACAGCTCCCTCACCGGGCCAGGCCCCCTTCCAGGATGGCCAGGGCTTGCTCCTCGATGGCGTCTACGGGGGGCACGTAGCCACCCCCCTGACCCAGGAAGTGGACGGGAACCGCGCCGTTCACCGCCAGCCTCACGTCCTGAACCATCTGACCCTCGTTCATCTCGACGGTGAGGTAGGCCCTGACGGCCGGGTAGGCACGAAAGGCCGTCTCGGGGAACGGCCAGAGGGTGACGGGCCGGATGACGCCCACCCGGTAGCCCCGCTCCCGAAGGTTGTCGGCGGCGGCCAGGGCCAGCCTGGCGGCGATGCCAAAGGCGACGATGCCGAGCTCCGCGTCGTCCATCAGGACGCACTCGGCCCGCTGCTCCCGCGCCCGGATCGCGGCGTACTTGCGTTGGAGCCTGCGGTTCAGTTCGACGAGCTCCGCGTCGGTGTACGGCGCCGAGAGGATCAGGTTGCGTGGCCGGCCCTCACACCCCGTGGCGGCCCAGGGTTTGGGGGGAAGCTCCGTCACGGGCGGCGGAAGGGCCACCGGTTCCATCATCTGCCCCACGATACCGTCGCCCAGCACCATGGCGGGAACGCGGTAGGCGTCCGCCAGTTCGAACGCGAGAACCGTGAGGTCGGCCATTTCCTGGACCGAGGCCGGCGCCAGCACCAGGATGTTGTAGTCGCCGTGGCCGCCGCCCTTGGTCGCCTGCAGGTAGTCGGACTGGGCCGGCGCGATCCGGCCCAGGCCCGGCCCGCCTCGCGAGATGTTCACGATCAGGGCTGGCAACTCGGCGGAGGCCAGATAGGAGATGCCCTCCTGCATCAGGCTGATGCCAGGGCTCGACGAGGAGACCATGGCCCGTTTGCCGGCCGCCGCCGCCCCGTAGAGCATGCTGATGCCCGCCAGTTCGCTTTCGCTCTGGAGGAAGACACCACCGGCCGCCGGGAGGTGGCTGGCCATGTATTCCAGGAGCTCGTTCTGGGGGGTGATAGGGTAGCCGAAGTAGAACCGGCAGCCCGCTCGGATCGCCGCCTCCCCGATGGCCTCGTTGCCCTTCATCAAGACGCGCCTGGTCGGTTCCTGCACCGCGCTCTCCTTCCCCGGCGGGTCTGCACGCCCGCTGCACCCTAGCTCCAAACGGGCGTGCCTTCAGCGGCCGTCACGGCCCGGAAGCGCTGCCTGATGGCCAGGGTCACCGGCCCCGGGGCGCCCTGGCCGACGGCCTTGCCGTCGACCCACACCACCGGCGCTACCTCCACGGCGGTGCCCGTCAGGAAGCACTCGTCGGCGGTGAACATCTCGAACACCGTGAAGACCTCTTCCCGAACCTCGTAGCCCAGGTGCCGCGCCGCCTCCATGGCCACGTCCCTGGTGACCCCGCGCAGCGCGCCGACGTGCGTGGGCGGGGTGATGACCTTATCGCCGCGCACCACAAACACGTTGTCCGCCGTGCACTCGGCCACGTAGCCGTTGCGGTCGAGCATCACCGCCTCGGCGGCCCCCGCCCGCCTTGCCTCGAGCTTGGCCAGGATGTTGTTGAGGTAGTTCAAGGACTTGATCCGGGCGCTGAGGACGTCGGGGGAGTAGCGGCGGGTCGCCGCGGTGATCACCTTGAGGCCCTTGAGGTAGAACTCCTCGGGGTAGACTTTGATGCTGTCAACGATGATCACCACTGTCGCCCTGGCGCAGTTCTGCGGGTCCAGCCCGAGGGCGCCGGGGCCACGGGAGACCACCGGCCGGACGTAGGCGTCGCGCAGCCCGTTCGCCCTCACCGTGGCAAGGATGGCCTCCTTCATTTCGGCCCTGGTGAGGGGGATGGTCAGCTCGATCGCCTTGGCCGAGTCAAACAGCCGGTCCACGTGGGCGTCGAGCCGAAAGACCCGCCCGTCGTAGACCCGGATACCCTCGAACACGCCGTCGCCGTACAGAAAACCGTGGTCGAACACGGAGACCCTGGCCTCGCTGGCCTCGACCAGTTCACCGTTGAGGTAGACCTGCATCGACCGCTGCCTCCTCCGACCGCCGGCAACCCGCGCCCGGCCAGGACGTGCCCCGGGGCCGCCTGGCGGGCTAGCGGCTGAGCCACTGCCTGATGCTGTAGGCCACCGCCTGTCGGTTCAACTCGGCGATGGCCCAGACCAGCGGGAGACGTTTGGGACAGACTTTCTCGCAGTTCTGCGCCTTGCCGCACTCGTGCACCCCACCCGGCCCCCTGGCCGCTTCCAGCCGCTCGGCCCGGAGCGACTCGCCAAGTGGGTGGGCGTTGAACCGCGTGATCTGGGCCAGCGGGGCCGGCCCGATAAAGGCTGACCGGCCGTTGACCTGGGGACAGGCCTCCATGCAGCACCCGCAACTGTTGCAGCGAGACAGCTCGTAGGTCCATGCCTGCAAGGACTGCTGCACCCGCGGGCCCGGCCCCAGGTCGTGGGTGCCGTCCAGTTCGATCCAGGCCTTCGCCCGCTTGAGGCCTTCGAAGAGGGCCGTCCGGTCCACCATGAGGTCGCGAACCACCGGGAACTTGCTCAAGGGCTCCAGCCTGACGGGCTGGGCCAGGTCCTTCAGGAGCGCGGTGCAGGCCAGCCGCGCCTTGCCGTTGATCAGCATGGCGCAGGCGCCGCAGACGCCCTCCAGGCAACTGCAGTCCCAGACGACAGGCGGGGTGGGCCGGCCGGCGGCGTTGACGGGTGTCTTCCTGATCTCCTTGAGCGCCGCTACCACGTTGGCAGTGGGGGGGACCCGAACCCGGAACTCCTCCCAGCAGGCGCGGGAGTCGGGCGCGCTCCGGCGTTTGACGCGCAAGGTTACGGTCTCAGCCACCTCGCGTCGCCTCCTCGGTGTCGTACCTGCGCACGCGAGGCTTGATGAACTGCAGGTCCACGGGCTCGTAAGTGACCCTGGGCCCGTCGGGGTGGTACGTCGCGATGGTGGTCTTCAGCCAGTTGGCGTCGTCGCGCTCCGGGAACTCGGGCTTGTAGTGGGCCCCGCGGCTCTCGTCGCGCAAGAGCGCCCCGACGGTGATGACCTCCGCCAGGTCGAGCATGCCGCCCAGTTGCCGGGTGAACGACAGGGCCTGGTTCGACCAGAGGCCGGTGTCGTGCAGGCCGACCCTGGAAAACCTGTCCTTCAGCTCCGCGATCTTCTCGAGGGTGCGCTTGAGCTGGTGGTTGTACCGCACGACCGTGACGTTGTCGTTCATCCACTCGCCGAGTTCCTCGTGGAGGCGGTAAGGGTTCTCGGGGCCGTCCAGCCGCATCAGCGCCTGGACCTTCTCCTCCTCGCGGCGGGCCTCGGCCTCCAGCAGGGACGACGGGACAGGACCAGCCTCACCGGCGTTTATGAGCCGCACCGCCGCCTCACCGGCCACCATCCCGCCGAAAATAGCCGACAGCATCCCGTTTCCGCCCAGCCGGTTGGCCCCGTGGTACTGGTGCTCGCACTCGCCGGCGGCAAAGAGACCCGGGACGTTGGTCATCTGGTCGAAATCGACCCAGAGCCCGCCCATGGAGTAGTGCACCGCCGGGAAGATCTTCATCGGTACCCGGCAGGGGTCCCGGCCGGTGAACACCTGGTATATCTCGAGGATCCCCTCGAGCCGGCGCCTGACCTCGGCCGGATCCATGTGGGACATGTCCAGGTAAACGGCGTTCTCGCCGTCAACGCCCAGGCCCATCTCGACGCAGACCTTGAAGATGGCGCGGGTGGCGATGTCGCGGGGCACCAGGTTGCCGTAGGCGGGGTACCATTCCTCCAGAAAGTACCAGGGCTTGCCGTCCCGCAGGGTCCAGACGCGGCCGCCCTCGCCCCTCGCCGACTCCGAGATCAGCCGGTGCTTGTCGGCGCCGGGGATGGCCGTGGGGTGTACCTGGATGAACTCGCCGTTGGCGTACTTGACCCCCTGCCGGTGGAGGGCGGCGGCGGCAAAGCCGTTGTTGTGCTCCGAGTTGGTAGTGCGGCCGAAGATGAGGCCCGGACCCCCGGTGGCGATGACCACGGCCCCCGCCGGGAAAGCCCGGATTTCCATGCTCTTCAGTTCCTGGGCCACGACCCCGCGGCAGCGACCGGAACCATCAAGAATCGCCGAGAGAAACTCCCACCCCTCGTACCGTTTCACCAGGCCGGCCACCTCGAACCGGCGGACCTGTTCGTCGGCGGCGTAAAGAAGCTGCTGCCCGGTGGTGGCACCCACAAAGGCGACCCGGTGGAACCTGGTGCCACCCAGCCGCCGCAAGGCGATGAGCCCTTCCGGGGTGCGGTTGAAGGGGACGCCCATCCGGTCGAACAGGTGGATGATGGCCGGGGCCGCCTCGCACATCCGCCTGACCGGGGTCTGGTCCGCCAGGAAGTCACCTCCATAGATGGTGTCGTCGAAGTGCCGCTCCGGCGAATCGCCCTCGCCCAGCGTGTCCAGGGCCGCGTTGATGCCACCCTGCGCGGCGGCGGAATGAGAGCGCTTACACGGCCCGAGGGCCAGGAGGTCCACGGCGACGCCGGCCTCGGCCGCCTTGAGCGCGGCCATCAGCCCCGCCAGACCCCCGCCTACGACCACCAGTCGCCTCACGGCTCTCCCTCACACTCCCGGAACCTTACCACCCGGCGAAAGCGGCGACGAACCATACCGTAACCGCCGTCAGGACGGCAAAGAGCACCCAGGTGGCCCGGACCAGCGTCGCCTGGGCGCGGGGACCTGACACAATCCCCCACGATACGGTGAACCCCCACAATCCGTTGGTGAAGTGGTAGATGGCGCACACCGTCGCGGCCAGATAGAGCAAGGCCGTCCACGTGTTGGCGAACAGCTCAGCCAGGTCCGAGAAACCGATTAGCCTGCCGGAGAGCAGGCTCTGCAGCTTCAGGGTCCAATAGTGCCAGACCACGAAGACCAGCGTCACGACGCCGGTCGCCCGCTGCAACAGATACGCCCAGTTGCGGCCGTAGCCGTACCGCCCCACGTTGCACTGGCCGCAAAGGGTGACGTAGGCCCCGTAGAAGCCGTGGTAAAGGATGGGCAGGATGATGAACACCAGCTCCACGGCAAACAGGAACGGAATGCTGTGCAGCCGGCGCACGTGGGCGTCGAACCGCTCAGGGCCGTAAACGGCGTAGCTGTTGGAGACGAGGTGCTCCAGGAAGAACAGGCCGACCGGGACCACGCCGGCTAGCGAGTGTACCTTCCGTAGGGCGAAACTGCGGCTGGCCAGCGTGTTCAACGGTTCAGGTCACCTCGCTTTCCGCGAGCCTCGCCAGTTCCTCGTCGGAGAGTCCCAGCAGGCCCCCATAGATCTCCTTGTTGTGCTGGCCCTTGTCCGGCCCCGTGAAGGCGATCCGGCCGGGCGTGCGCGAGAAGCGGGCTACCACGTTGGGCATGGTGACCTTGCCGAAGTCCGGGTCGTCGACTTCCACGAGGGACTGGCGGTGGACCACCTGGGGATCGGCGAAGAGCTGGTCGATGCTGTAGATCGGGCCGACCACCGCGCCGGCGGAAAGCAGGGTATCCATGACTTCCTGGGCGGTATGGCGGGACATCCACTCACCGATGATGGCGTCCAGTTCGTCCACGTGCTTGACCCGGCTCGGGTTGTCGCAGAACCTCGGGTCGGTGATGAGTTCGGGCCGGCCGATGGCCCGGAAGACGTTCTCGGCGATGGGCTGGGCGCTGGCCGACAGGCTGACCCACCTGCCGTCCGCGGTCTGATAGACGTTTCTTGGCGCCGCGGAAGCGATCCGGTTGCCGGCCCGGCCAGGCACCGTCCCCAGCACGCCGTACTCGACGATGTAGGCTTCCATGAACCGCATCAGCGGCTCGTACAGGGAGATGTCAATGACCTGGCCCTCGCCGCTACCCAGCACGTCCCGCTCGTAGACGGCCACCATGACGCAGAGCGCGGCGAAGACGCTGGTGACCCCGTCAGCCAGGGCAATCGGCGGTAGCGTCGGCGGGCTGTCGGGGTAGCCGTTCAGCGCGGCGAAACCGCACATGCCCTCGGCGATGCTGCCGAATCCTGCCCGCTCGGCATAGGGGCCGGACTGGCCAAAACCGGAGCACCTGAGAACGATGAGCCGGCGGTTCGCCTCGTGCAGGACGTCCCAGCCCAGGCCCCAGCGCTCGAGCGTGCCGGGCCTGAAGTTTTCGATGAAGACGTCGGTGTGCTTCAGCAGCCGGAGGAGTAGGGCCTTACCCTCGTCCTTGCTGAGGTTGAGGGTGACGCACTTCTTGTTGCGAGAGAGCGTTTTCCAGAAGAAGCCCTTGCCGTCCTTGACCCCGCCAAAGCGCCTGACCTGATCGCCGGTCTTCGGGTGCTCGATCTTTATGACCTCTGCCCCGAAGTCGGCGAGGTAGGTCGCGGCCCAAGGCGCAGCCATCATCGTGGCGGCGTCCACAACTCTCAGACCCCTGAGGGGTGGCCCGTCTCTCACCTCTGTCCCCCCTGAGCAGTCCGCCGGGGACCGCGGTGCCTCTCGCCCTCCTGGTGCTCGAGTTGCCTGAAGGCGGACAGGATTCGCTCGACATGGGCGGCCATGGCCGCCCCCGCCCCCTTCACATCCTGATCCTTGAGCGCCTCGTACACCTTGAAGTGGTCGGCCACGTAGTCCGCGCCGGCGGCCGTCACCAGCCGCAGCCGGGTCGGGCCGTACGTCTCACGGTAGAGGGTGCTCAGCATGGACATGACGCTGATCAGGACACCGTTCTTGGTGGCTGCCGCGATGTGGGCGTGGAAGTTGCTATCCGACTCGTCCGGGGAACGTCCGGCCTCGATATCTTCCTTGAAGGCTCGAGCGTCTTCGTAGATCAGGGCGAGGTCCGACGGCTGGGCCCGTTCGGCCGCCATCTCCGCGGCTCTCACTTCCAGCACTTTGCGCACCTCAAGTAAGTCCTGAACCTGCCGGTACTCTCTGATGGCAACGACGGCAAAAGGCTGAACGAGGTCGGTGAGGCTGAACTCCCGGACGTAGGTCCCTCCACCGGGAGTAACCTCCAGAATGCCCATGGCCTGGAGCACCGTGAGGGCTTCCCGCACCGAGGCCCTGCTCACGCCCAGAATCTCCGCCAGCTGGCGCTCGGGTAAGAGCTTGTCGCCCGGCCCGAGCTTGCCCTGAAGCATGAGCTCTTTTACCTTGTGAATGATCTCCTCGTAACGCCGCCGCTCACGGTCCCGGTCGCGCAGATCCGTGATGTTCATGGCTCACCCCGGATTCCGTCCGTGTCAAGGTCCCGTGACCTGGTTGGCCGCGGACTAACCGCGGCTGGCCGCTGGCCTGCTGCGGCAGGCCACCGGTCTGACCAATTTGGCCACCGCGTTCGACAAAACTACGCGAAATCCTCCCGGATCTTTGCAGGTTCTGTCGCTCGGTGGTGGGTCGTCAGGCACGGGTGCCGCGTCACACGACGTACTCCGGCCGCGCCCGGGGCAACCTGGCCGCGATGAGCGGGGGCATGACCTCGCGCACCCGCGTCGTGACCTCGCCGGCATAGACGTACTTTCCGTAGCCGAACTGGACCCGGCCGCCTACGAGGTCCTGACCCAGAAGTCACCGGTCGGCGCCTACCGGGCGCCGGGCGCGCCCCAGGCCTACTTCGCCCTGGAGTGCCGGCCTTCTGGCGCCTCCACGCCATCCAGTGCGGCTTCTGCACGCCGGGCACGACCATGACCGCCCTGGCCCTCCTGCAGGAAAACCCGGCCCCGTCGCCGTACGGAGCGAGGGGGCCCTCTCGGGCAACGGCCGCTGAGCGCCGCGGGGCACCCGGCCGGCACACCGCCGGGCCGGAGGTGAAGGCAGTGCGACCTGAAACGCCCTGGGCCTCCGCCGCCGCCTTTCTGGACCACTGGGACGGGGTCCGGCTGGTCACCCTCAAGTTGCTGGCCTGCTTTGAAGACCAGGACCTCGGTTACCGGCTGGTCGAGGGCTGGCGCACGGTGGGCGAGCTTTTCCACCACATCGGCGGCCACCAGTTCTTCGTGGCCCGAGGGGTGCTGCTGCGCCGCTGGCATCCGGCACCGGGGGAACCGGACCAGGACTGGCCGGCCCACCAAGCCGCCACGGTGGGTTCGGTAAATCGGTTGCACGCCTGGCTCAGCGAGGTGCGTGACCTCACGCGGCAGTGGTTCGCAGCGGCCGACGACGGTGCCCTGGCCGAGTTGCGGCCGGACAACCCCTGGCACGAGGGCATCGGGGGCTGGCTCCTGCTGCACCACGCCTACCAGGACGAGGTACACCATCGCGGCCAGCTCTACGCCATCGCCCGCCTGCTGGGCAAGGACACGCCACCGGTCTTCGAGGTCGAACACCCCGACTACTGGGACGTCTACCAGGGCAGGTAGCCGCCAGCCGGGGAAGGGAAGGCCGGATGACGGGCGCAACCGGTATCCGAAGGGATGGCCCGGGGCGAACCCCGGAAGCGGCCGCGGGAACGGCCCCGGGTTGCCATCACCCTCGGCGACCCGGCTGGCATCGGCCCGGAGATCGTGGCCCGGGCCTCCCCGAGGTAGAAGTGATGGCCGTGCCCGGGACGGAAGCCGCCGCCCGGGGCCTCCGGCGGCTGGGGCTCGCGTCCCGGCGGGGCCCGGAGCGGGGCTCCACGTTCCGGTCCCGCCCTGCGCCGGTCCGCGGGCCGCGAACGCTGAGCCCCTGGCTCCGGCTCAACGCCGGCGCGCCGGAAGCTCCAGGTGCTCCCTCCCCCACCTGAGGGCCTTGGCGTACCAGGCGAGTTCGGCCAGGGCCTCGTCGATCCGCGTGGCCACGTCGGGCTGGACGAGGTTGCCGCCGGCGTCGAACATGGCGTCGGGGTTGGGGAAGTAGACCGAGTCGCGGATGGGGACGGCGTGCAGTTCCACCAGGACCAGCTTGAACTGCTCCACCCCTCGCGGCCCGCCCAGCACCCCCCGGGAGACGCCGCAGACCAGGGCGGGCTTTCGCCGGATCTCGGGCCGCAGGTAGTCGACGGCGTTCTTCAGGGCGGCGGGGTAGCCGTGGTTGTACTCCGAGACCAGCCAGGCTGTGGCGTCAGCCCAGGCCATGGCCGCCCTGAACTCGGCCACGCCGGGGTGGCCCAGGCTCTCGTCCTCCTCGTCGTACATGGGCAGGGCCAGGCGTTTCAGGTCCACCAGCCGGGCCTGGTAGCCCGCGGCGGCGGCCCGCTCCGCCACCAGCCGGGCCGGCCGCTCGCTCCGGCGCCCCTTGCGAATGCTGCCCAGGACCACCGCCAGCTTCAGCCCGCCGCCCGCGTCGGGTTCCATGCTTGCTCACCTCGTTCCGGCCGCCGGGACCGGCGGCCGCCAGTTCGGTTGGCCGACGGTGGTTGAGTTGGCCGGCCCCTTCGCCGACACCTGCGGGGAGGCCACCGCTCCAGGGAATCGGGCGCCCGGCGGCGAACGCCACCTGGGAGACCGGGTCCCCCGGGCGGGACCACTGGGCCGGCCGTGCGTGAGGAGGCCCCATGACCGGGAGAAGTGAGCGCGTCCGGGACAAGCCCCGTCCCTTGCGCATTGCCGTCATCGGCTCCGCGGGCGACGTCCCCCCGCGGCTGGAACGGCTGGCCGAGGCGGTCGGCCGGGAGGTCGCGCTCGCCGGAGCGCAGCTCTTTTCCGGCGGCCGCGACGGTGTGATGGCGGCCGCCTGCCGAGGCGCCAGGGCGGCGGGCGGCCTCACGGTGGGGATCCTGCCCGGCGACGACCCGGCCGAGGCCAACCCCTTCGTGGACGTGCCGGTCACCACGGGTCTGCCCATGGAGTACCGGAGTCTGGTGCTGGTCCACTCGGCCGACGCCGTGATCATGGTGGCCGGGGGCAACGGGAGCCTCGGCGAGCTCACCGCCGCCTACCTGAACCGCCGGCCGGTGGTGGTCCTGGTGCCTTCCGGCGGCTGGGCCGACCGCGTCAGGGCCGCGCTGGCGGCCGACCCGGCCCTGGCCGGCCGCTACCTTGACGACCGGCACCTGACCCCCATCCACTTCGTGGAGACTGCCGAAGCGGCGGTGGCCGCAGCCCTGGAGCTGGCAGGCGAGGCCCTGGCCGCCGGCCGTTCCCGGGGCCCGGCGCCGCCGGCACGCACCGGTGAGCGCCGCGGCGAGGGCTAGCCGCCGGCGGCCCCGGGCTCCGCCAGGCCGGCGGTGGCCCGGACTCCTGCTGGTGCTGGGCCTGGCCGTCGCGCTGGCCTCCTCGCCGCCCGGCCGCAACGCGGCACGGGCCGTCTTCTTCCTGCTGGAGGTGACCGGGGCGCCCGTCCGCCCCCTGACCTGGCTCAGCCGGCCTCCGGTCGCCGAGGACTTCGTACTCCCCACGGCACCCGGACGGAGCATGGAGGCCACCCTCTACCGGCCGGCCGGCGCCGGAACGGGCCCCGGCGCCCGAACCGCCTCCGGCCCCGGGCATCCGGCCGTCCTGGTCTACGTCCCCATGGCCGCCCCGGGCGCCGACCGGGAGCTCACCCACCACCTGGCCCGGACCCTGGCCCGCCTGGGGTTCGTGGTCCTGGTGCCCTTTCCAGAGCCGGAGCGGTGGGCCGTGGCCGGCACCGCCGATCCCGACGACGTGGCCGCGGCCTTCACCCACCTCCAGGCGGTACCCGGGGTCGCCCCCGAGCGGACCGGCATCTTCGCCATCAGCTACGGCGCCGGCCCCGCCCTCATCGCGGCGGCCCGGGACGAGCTGCGTGACCGGGTGGCCTTCGTGGTCTCCCTGGGCGGCTACGCCGACCTGCGGGCGGCCGTCCGGTTCGCCGTGACGGGCGCCTACGAGTACTCGGGCCCCGCCGGCGAGCTCCGGGGGCAAGTCCCGCCCGATCCGTACGCCCGGCAGATCTTCCTGCGGACCCTCGTGAGCTGGGTGGACGACCCGAATGACCGGGGCCTGGTGGAGCGGCACGCCGACGCGCTGGCCGCCGGGGGACCCGAAGCCCTGGCCACCGCCACCACGGCCGGCTGGTGGGAGGAGCTGAGTCCCGGCGGACGGGTCCTGGCCCGCATCATCGCCACCCGCGACCCGGCCGAGTTCGACGCCCTCTACCCACTGGCGCCCCGCCCGATGCTGGACAAGGTAGCCGCCCTGTCGCCGCTGGGCCAGGTGCACCGCCTCCGCGCCGCGCTCCTGGTGGTCCACTCCACCGACGACCCGTTCATCCCCTACACCGAGAGCCTGCGCCTGCTGGACGCCCTGCCCCCCGGGACCCGCGTCCGCTGGGCCCTGGTGGATTCCTTGCGGCACGCCGTGCCGGCCGAGCTTGACCTCAAGACGTTTTTCCGGCACTACCTCCGGGACGGCTGGCGGCTGTTCATGGTGGCCTACCACCTGGTGGCCCGGTGACCGGCCACCGGCCCGGTGACTGGCCGGCGGGTTCCCGGTCTCGCGCGGCCGGCGTTGGCTTCACGGCAGGCCCGGCGTGGCCCGAGCCGCCGCGCGGGCACGCCGGGGCGCCCAGCCGGGCCAGTGGCGGTCGAGGGCGGCGCGGGCCACCTGCCGGTCGTCCAGGGGCATCTTCTTGCCTCGGACGATGATCCACTGCTCGTGGCCGCGCCCGGTCACCAGCACCAGCCCGCCGGGCCGGCCGCGGGCCACGCCGTGGTGGATGGCCTCCTCCCGATCCGGGACGAGGGCGTACTGCCCGGGACCCATGCCGCCGGCCCGGAGGCCGACCTCGATGTCGCCAAGAATCCCTTCGGGCGCTTCGTCGTAGCGGTGGTCGCAGGTGGCCACCACGTAGTCGGCCGCCTGGGCGGCAATGCGCCCCATGAGCGGCCGTTTTTCCCGCCCCCTGACGCCTTCGCAACTGAACACCAGGACGATGGGGGAAAAACCCAGTAAGTGCGCGGTTTCAAGGGTGGCGGCCAGCCCGTCGGGGTTGTGGGCGTAGTCCACCACCACCGTCAGGGGGTCGCCGTCGCAGATGACCTCCCAGCGGCCTGGAACCCCCTCGAAGGCCTCGAGCCCCGCCGCCACGGCCTGAGGGTCGATCCCCTCGCACAGGGCGACCGCCGCCGCGGCCAGAGCATTGGCCAGATTGGCGCGCCCGGGCACGCGAAGAACGAGGCCTACCTCGACCCCTGCCGCCCCGGGCGCGGGCCCGTGATCACGCCTGGGCCGCCAGATCAGGTGGCAGGGCTGGCCCAACCGGTCAGGTTGAAGCGGGCGAACCCACACGTCAGCCTGGGGGTCAAACCCGTACCTGAGCACCGGAACCTGCGTCCGGCTGGCAAAGAAGGGGGTCGACGGGTCATGGGCGTTCAGCACCGCCCACCGGGGCCCGGCCTTTCCGTTCTGCTCGGTCAGTTCCCAGAAGAGCCGGGCCTTGGCCAGGCGGTACTGGTGGAAGTCCTTGTGGAACTCCAGGTGGTCGTGGGTCACGTTGGAGCAGACGGCCAGGTCCACGTCGCAGGCGTCGGCCCGGCGCAGGGCCAGCGCCTGGGAGGACAGTTCCAGCACCGTGTGGGTGCAACCGGCCCGGACCATCGCGGCCAGCAGCTCCTGCAGGTCGGCCGACTCCGGCGTCGTACGCTCGGCGGGAAACTCGAGGTCGCCCACCCGGTGACCGACGGTGCCCACCAGGCCGGTCTTGAGTCCGGCCGCCCGGAAGATGGAGTCCACCATGTGGGTGATGGTGGTCTTGCCGTTGGTGCCGGTGACCCCGACCACGCGCAGACGACGGGCGGGGTACCGGTAATAGCAGGCACTCAGCCTGGCCAGGGCCGCCCTGGCGTCCGCTACCACCAGTTGGGACACGGCAGGCGGCAGGTCCAGCACCCGCTCGACGACGACCGCCACCGCCCCCCGGCGCACGGCTTCCCAGGCGAAGCCGTGCCCGTCGTGGCTGAAGCCCGGAATGCAGACAAACAGGGCTCCGGGGCCGGCAGCCGCCGAGTGGTACGCCAGGCCGGAGATGACAACCCCTGGTTCGCCAAGTATCCTGGCCCCCGGAACGGCCAGCGCCAGTTCGTCCAGGCGCACCAGCCCTCACCGCCCGAGTTAGTGTATCGGGCGCTTGGAGGGCCTATGCCGGTCCGGGCCGGTGCCGCGGCGTGTCCGGCGGCGGCGATCTAGAGGCCGGTGACCCGGATTCCCAGGGCCTGCTTCCGGTAGCGGCGGCCAAGGCCGATCAACAGCGGTGTCAGCCGCTCCAGCGTCTCGGCTGCCTGAAGGGGCCCGGCGTCCAGCGGCCGCAGTCCGGCCGACCGGGCCAGGGCCATGGCCACCTCCTTGGCCCCGGGGTCGTCACCGCAGACGAACGCGTCCTCCTCGAGCGGTCCCTCACCTGCCAGGGCCAGGTGGGACACGGTGTGAAAGGCGCCCACCAGCCGCGCGTCCGGGCCCAGGAGCCGGGCGGCCCGGGCCAGGGCCGACCCCTCCGGCGGCGGGGCGGGCCGGGCCGGATCCTCGGGGTGAAGGGGCACGGTGGCGTCGATGACCACCTTGCCGCGCACCAGTGGGGCCAGCGGCGGAAGCAAGAGGGCCTGGGCGGCGAAGGGAATGGTCAGCACCACCACGTCGGCGGATCCGGCCGCCGAGGCGTTGTCCTCGCCGCGAACCCGGCCGCGGGGCACCGCCTCCCGGACGTTGGCTGCCGCCCGCTGAGCCCGGGCCGCGTCCCGGGAGCCGATGACAACGGGATAGCCGTCCAGGGCCCACCGCCTGGCCAGAGCCCTCCCCTCCCGGCCCGTACCCCCGACAATCCCGATGGTGGGCCCCAGCCGTACCAGCTTGCCGCCGGGACTCATGGCGCAGTCCGATCCCTTGCCAGCGATTCTCCCAGCGCCACGCCGCGGGCGGGCAGGACGGCGTGGGCCGCCAGGACCAGCAGCCCGTTGAGGGAGCCCTTGATCAGGTTGAACGGGACGTAGACCGGGAGCATCAGGGCCCAGACCCGCTGCAGCGAGGTCCCGTGGATGAGGGGCACCCCGACGGCGTTGGCCGGGACCATGACGGCGGCCATGGAAACCGTCGCCGCCACGGCGGCGCCCACCAGCCCCCCGCGGCCGGGCCGGACCCGGTAGACGGTACCCAGGACCAGCAGGAAGGTCCCGGACGCCACCAGGTTCATGACGATGCCCAGCGGGTTGCGGCCCCCTTTGAGCATCACGTACAGCACGTTCTTGACGGCCAGGGCCAGTACCGCCGGACCCGGCCCCGCGCGCAGGGCCACCAGGGACAGGGGCACGTCGCCGGGATCGTATTTCAGGTAAGTCGCCGCCGGCATCAGCGGCACGTTGACCGTGAACATGAGGACGAGGGAAAGGGCGACCAGCACGCCCAGCTCCACCACGGTTCGGGTGCCCAACGGCTTCACCTCCGCTACCGCTCAGCACGGGTACCTTCGCCGGTGGCCGACCAGGCAGGCCTGTTCGCCCCGGGGCACGCCGCACTCGGGTACCTCAAGCCCGAGGAGTTGGCGCAAGCCCGCTGTGAACCGGACCGAGCGGGGACTCCACCGTGCGGCGCTGGAACTGGCGCGAGGACTGGCCGGCCCCGCTCCTACCCGGGGCCGGCCCGGCGGGGGTGGCCATCTGGCCTCACGCAACCGGGGCGCCCGCGCCGCCGGCGGCCACGATGACCCGCCGGCCGAAGACTTCCACCAACCCCATGACCTCCAGGATCTCGTAAACCTCCGGCACGACGTTGGTGACGCGGACCTGCACGCCGGCGGCCTGGAGCTTCCGGATCGCTTCGACCAGGGCGCCGACGCCTGTGGAGTCGACCAACCGGACCCTCGTGAAGTCCACGGTGACGGCCGGGGTGTCGCACTGCTGCAACAACTCACGGAACCGGTCGGCCTTCTGGTAGTCCAGCTCGCCGGGGCAGATCACCACCGTGTGCCGGCCGTCGGCTGAAGGCATCACCTGGAATTCCACCGTTTGCCCTCCTTTCCCCGGCCCGGTCGGCGGCTCGCCGCCGGGGAGCGTCTGGATCGACCCGTATCGCAACCGGACCGTCGTTCCCCAAGGGCCGCTCGTGACCAGGCAGAAGTCGCTGTGCGTGAGCATCAGCCAGTATCCCTGCTGCCGCCCGATGCCCCGCGCCTCCCGCGGCGCCAGGAGGACCGAGGCGAGCCGGCCAAGCTCGACGCCACGGCCGCGGTCCCCCACCGACACCTCCAAGCCGCCGGGTCCGAGCCGCGCCGTCAAGTAGCCGCCTCCCGAGAACTTCGCGGCGTTGGTCAGCGCCTCGTTGGCGGCCACCGCCACGCGCCACCGCACGTCGGCCGCGGCGCCCGCGGAGCGGAGCGCCCGCGTCAGCCGCTCCCGGGCCTCGCCCAGCTGGTCGGGCCCCACCCAGGTGTGCAGCAACTCTCCGGTCTGGCACTCCCCGCGGCCGAGCTCGGGTTCCGCCACTCCGACGCGGGTAAACCTGAATCGTCCCGCCAGGATGGCCGCCAGCACCCGCCGTTGGCCGGGCGGCGGGCGGTATCCGCCGTGGCCGAAACCGAACGCGAACAGCTCCCGGGCCCCCACTCCCAGCAGTCCGAGCCGGGTGCGTCCCTCTCGATGCCAGGCGAATTCCCCCGGGCGCGGCTGCGGGACCCGGAGCAGCACCTCGCTCCGGAGCACCAGGCCGGCGGAGGTCCAGTCGGCGCGGGCGTGGTCGCGCCAGCCCCATCCCCGGAGGGCCAGCCGTCCGCCGTCGACTCTTGCGGTCGCCGCCGCCTTGCCGGCCGAGGGCGGCTCCGTCATCGCTGGATCGACACCACCGTTACGTCGTCGGGCGGGTCGTCTGCCGCATCTCCCCCCACGAGACTGCGAACGGCGGCGAGGTCGGCCCGGCGGAGCGCCTCACCGAGGGCTTCGGACCCTGCCAGCACCGCCTCTAGCCGAGCAAGGCCCGCGCCGCGGCCGGCGGCCAGGTCGAGGAAGCCGTCCGAATAGAGCACCACCGCGTCGCCCGGGGCCAGGACCGTCGCGTACGGCTCCCGTACCCCGTCGTCCCCCACGCGCTTCAGACCGAGGGAGACGCCGCTGCCCACCGGCAGGCGCTCCCACCGGCCCTTCCGGTGGCAGAGCGGCGGCAGGTGGCCCGCCGAAAGCGCTTCCAACCGCCCGGTGGCGGCGCTGAACGATACGACCTGCAGTGTCGCCAGGCTGCCGGTGCGGGCCAGGTCGTCCCACATCGCCTCCTCCACGGCGGCGAGCACCCCGGGGCCGAACCCGCGCTCGACGACGACCGTCCGGACGTGGGCCCGCAACAGCGACGCCAGGAGGGCGGCCGCCACGCCTTTGCCCATGATGTCGCCGACGGCCACCACGCAGTCGCCTCCGTCCAGGCTGAGAAAGTCGAAATAATCGCCCCCGACGAGCCTGGCCGGGAGGGTGGCGCCCGCGACGCGCGCGCCGGGCAAGACCAGGGGTTTCTGCGGCAGCAGGGCCTGCTGCATCCGCCGGGCCAGCTCCATCTCGCGGGTCAGCGCCTCGAGCCGCCGTTCCAGGCCTTCGCGCAGCGAGGCGTTCTCGATGGACAGCCCGACCTGCTTGCTGACGAACGCGAGCACCTCGAGGTCGCGCTCGCTGAAGCCGGGTCCGGCGGAGCGGGCCGCGAAGAGCACGGCGCCGCAGGTCCGGCCGCCGAAGAAGACCGGCGCCAGGGCCAGCGACGCCGCGCCGAGCCGGCCCAGGGCGGCCCGCACCTCCGCACGCGCGTCGTCGTGGGCCACGCGGGCGACGCGGCCGGTGGCCAAGACGCGCTCCACCGGGGGCAACCCTCGGAGCACGGCGTCGTCACCCTGCGCCGTGGCCGCCGGGATGGGCGGGTCGCGAAACAGAATCCCCGCGCGGTCCGCCCGGACCAGGGTCACCACGAGTTCCGCCACGCGACGGTGGAGCTCGTCGCGGGACTGGGGCCCGCCGATGCGCATGGCGGTGTCGTGAAACGCCGACAGCCGGTCCAGCGCCGCGTGCTGCTCGGCGTCCTGGCCCGCCCGCTCCAGCTCGCGCCGGCGGTGGGCGACCAGCTCGGCCAGCGCCCGCGCCAGGGGCGCCAGCTCCGGGCTTTCGCGCGACGAAACCAGCCCGAGATGGCCCGTGGCCGGCGCCTCGCCGGGCACCGACGCCCAGGCCACGCGGAAGCCGCGGCGGCAGGTGGGGACGGGCCGGACCCGGGCGCCGGCCACGAAGCCGGCCTCGGCGGCGAGACCCAGCACGTCCACGGAGCCGCACCGCGCCAGGACGAGCCCGCCCTCATCGGTGAGCAGGGCGGCCACGCCGCGGCCGGCGCCGTCGAGGGCCGGCTCCGCCGCCCCCAGGAAGGCTTCCACCAGGAGATACCGCGCCCGCAGCGAATCACGAAACGTCGTCCAATCCTCCACGGCGAGGCGGGTGGTCACGGCTGTCCCCCCACGACACGCGGGCTGATGCCCCCGGCGCGCCGCCCCTCTCCGAAGCCGAGCGCGCCGCGCTGTATGCCGCCATGGTCCGGCACGTCGAGGAGGGCGTCCGGGCCCTGCGGCAACGGGCCCTCGCGGCGGCCGTCAGCGCCTTCGAGCGCGCCCACGCCCTGGTGAACCAGGGCGGGCTGGGGGCCGACGTCGCCCAGGGCGTGCTCGGGAACCTGGCGGCGGCGCTCGGCCAGGCGGGGGAGTACGCCCGCGCCGTCGAAGCCTACCGGGCCGCCCTCGCCCTCCCCGGCCTCAGCGCCGAGGACCGGGCCCGCGCCTTCAACGGCCTCGGCGTGACGCTCGGCCGCATGGGCCGGCACGCCGACGCGTACGCCGCCCTGCGGCAGGCCTACCGGGCCTGGCGCCAAACGGGCAGCGCCGCCGAGCAGCTGCGCACCCTGGTCAACATGGTCGTCTTCCTGCGCAAGGCCGGCCGGCTGCGCTCCGCCCGCCGGCTGGCCGCCGCCGCCCTCCGCGGCCTCGGCGCCGCCCCCGCGGACGTCCGCTACCTCGCCCGACTCGAGGCCGCCGCGGTGGAGTTCGACGCCGGCGACGGCGCCGCCTGCCTCCGGCACCTGGCCGCCGTCTCCGACCAGCGGGACGGCCCGGCGTCCGACCGGCACCAGAGCGAGGCGCTCAGGCTGCGGGCCGCCGTCGCCCGCCGGTCGGGCCGCCCCCGCGAGGCGCTGCGCGACGCCGCCCTGGCTCTCGATCTGGCCGTCCGGACCGAGGAGTGGGAAGCCATCGAGGACGCCTTCCGCGAGCTCCGGGCGCTGGCGGCGCCCGCGGGGCCAGAGGAGGGTGGGGGCCGGCCCTGCCGGCGGCCGGCCCCCGCCCCTCAGCTCCGCGCCCCGGGCGTCACTCCCCGGCCAACGAGGCGTTGAGCGCGTTGTCCGACGCCGCCGGGTACCTGCCCTGCTGCGCCTGGTAGATCGGCCCCACCACGCCGGCCGCCGGCGTGTTCCGATCGTGCTGGATCTGGTGGAAGTTGGCCGGGCTGCTGAACGTCGGTCTCCAGGGGTCGCCGTACGAGGAGCCCGCGGAGGCCGGTGCCGCCGCCACGACCGTCAGCAAGAGCGCCAGCAGCAAGGCGCATAGCCGACGCATCGAAAATCACCTCCCTTCCGGCCCTCCTTCGCCGCCACGGCGCCCTGACAAGGCGGGGCAGCGTACGGCTGCCCCGCAGCTGTGCGCGGACGTCCCCGCCACACCCGGCAGCCGGCTGCCTTGGCGGCGAAACCGCTTTAGGCCCGTGGCTTTGCGCCCCCGGCTTTCGCCGGGTTTGCCCTTGTCAGGTGGACCTTGTGCGCTCGGCGCCGTCAGTCGACGCCGAAAAGCTGGATGGTTCCCTGCCGGTCGAGCCGCGCCCGCAGCCCGCGGAGGTCGACGTCGAGGCGCCGGGCCGCGCTTCCCACCCGGAGCACGACGCCCGGGTGGATCTCCCGCACCTCGATGGACGCTTCCGGTCCCGTCCGCAACTCGGTCTGGGCTCCCATGGGTGTCCCGGCCTCGGCGGCGGTGATGCCCGTGCGGCCGTAGACGGCCCCGCCCGCGATCCGCCCTTGCACCCGGACGCTCCCGTTGGCCGTGACCTCGGAGAAGTACGTCCCCTTGGGCCCGACCTCGACGCTGCCGCTGCAGGCGATGACGGAATGCATGGCGCCGCCCACGCGGACGCGGGCGACCTCGAGGCCCACGACCTCAAGCACGAATTGGGCCCGCCGCGCCGCCGCGACCAGCTCGGCCAAGTCGGCCACGGTCCGGAGCTTCGGCAGGTCGGGCCCGGAGAACGCGGTGGCGAGCCGCCGGGTCAAGTCGGCCACCTCCGGGTCGACGATTTCGGTGACCTCCCTGATGCAGTTCACGAACTCGAGCACGAGCTTGGGCAGGCCGCGCAGATTGCCGTCCAGCAAAAGGCGGACGAGCCGGCCCACCCCGACCTGCTCGATGTCGATCCGCCGGAAGGACGGGTGCGCCAGCAGGAATTCGACCGTGGCCCGCAGTCGCTCGAGCTGCTGAACCAGGTCTTCCACGATCGGCTGCAGGCGGGTATAGACCCCGAGCGCGCCCCCCCCGACGATACGGGAATTGGCCGCGATGCCCCCGATTTCCACGGTCTGGCCGGCCTCCACCGTGGCCCGGGAGACGCCGCCCAGGATCTTCACGCTACCCTCGGCGGACACCCGCATCTGCTCCTGGACCGATCCGGTCACCACCACGTCGCCCTTGAACTGGATGTTGCCCGACGCCAGGTCGACGTCGCCGTCGTGGAAATGGAGGGCGATCACCTTGACCGTCAGGTGCTCGGGCCGGCCCTGGTAGAGCGGCCGGCCGGCGATGGCCGCGAACACCTTCTTGTCGTCCTCGCTGAGCAACGCGCCGGAGCCGACGACGACGCGGGCACGCCGGGGCACCTTGGCGGGGACGGTCCGTCCTAACACGTCGGTCCCGTCGACGCCCATCACCGGTTCGTGGACGACGGCGATGGTCGTGCCGACTTCGACCGAGGGAATCTGGCGGGTCGTCCGGTAGTCCGCGCGGCCGTCGGCAAGAATCTGGGGACCGACGATCTGCGGCTCCTGCGCGAAGAGCGCCTCGACCCGCCCGGGCTGTCCGTCGGTCGGGGGGGTACCGGCGGCGATCACCACCGGCTCGCCCGTGGGCGCCTCCAGCGCCGATGCGATGGCCTCCTCGTCGAGGGCGGCGACGACGCCCTGAGCGCGCACGTGCTGGACCACTTCCTCCACCGTCACGGGGTCAGGCTCGCCTTCCGCCCGCTCGACCTTCAGGATGAGGGTCGGCGCCGGGGGAGCGTCGGCGAGCCGGTAGGCGTGCCCCGGCCGCGGGTTCACCCGGAGGCTCACGGTCATGGCGTCCTTGGCGACGTCCACCCGGAATCGCCACGCGTCCTCGGGGACGGCGGGCACGACGCTGACCACGTCGCGGGACGTCACCCGCACCGGGGCGCTCACGAGGGTGCCGTTGACGGTGAGGGACACCAGCCGCGTGGGGATCAGGCGCGCCGGCTCGCCGCCGTCCTCCGGGTCGACCACCGTCAGCCGGCCGCCTTCGACCCCCGCCGTGCCGGGGCGGGGACGGGTCCCGGGCAGTCCCGGAGGCTCCAGGCGCCTGGACGGCTCGGCGGGCCGGGCCAGGTCGGTCAGCGCGGCCTTGCTCATCGCGCCACCTCGTCCGGGGCGCCGGGTCCAGCGGGGGATGCCGCGGCGGGTCTCGGGCGGCCCAGGAGGAAGCCTTGACCGTACCGGATGCCGAGGTTTCTGACCAGGGTGAGCTCTTGCGGCCGCTCGATTCCCTCAGCGATCAGCAACACGCCCAGCTGATCGCAGGCCTCCTTGATCAGCGTGAGGATGGTCTGGCGGCGCTGGTCCAGGTGGCAATCGAAGACCAGCTGCCGACCGAGTTTGAGCCCGTGGGGTTCCAGCTCCAGCAGCGCGTTCAGGTTGGCGTATCCCGCGCCGAAGTCGTCCAGGACGATCCGGTGGCCGTGGAGCCGGAGGGTTTCCACGAACCGGCGCACCTTGGGGTTCTCGACGAGCGCCTGCTGTTCGCTCAGCTCAAACAGGACCTCCTCGGAGCTCACCGCCCAGGCGTCCCCGTTTTCGGTCAAACCGTTGGCACCCGCCCAAACCTCCGGGTTGACGTTCACGAACAAAAGTCCGTCCACGCGGGCCGCTCCCTGCTTCACGGAAAAGATGGCCCGCCGGCAGGCCAGTTCCAGCCGGTCGACCGCGCCGGCCCTGGCGGCGGCGGCAAAAAGCCCGCTGGGCGCCTCCCAGGGGCTCCCCTCCGGACCGCGGATGAGCGCCTCGTGTCCCAGCACCGTCCCGCTGTCCAGCTCCACGATGGGCTGCAGGAACACCCGCAGCTCGCCGGTTTCCCACGGCGGGCGCGGGCCGTCCCGCTCACGCCCGGCGAGCCCCCCGCTTCCGAGCTTGCTCGCGACAGCTACCCCCTCCGGCGCGCACCGCCAGATCGAGGCCCGAAAAGGCTTCCACTCCGGATATCGGGCCAGGCACGGGCCGCAGCCATTCGGCACGAGGAGTATTTTCCGGAGTCGGCGGCGCCAGCGGATGCGTCCCCAGGCCTAGGACCCGGCGAGCCGGAAGCCCGCCCGGAAGGAGCTGTACGCCACCCGGGGCGGCGCCCTATGGCCTGGCCAATTTTCTCTCCCCTCCGGGGATCCGGATGATTCAAGCCTACGGCAGTTGCTCAGAAGACGAAGGTCCGGTTATGGCGGTAACTTCGTAATGGCGCGAGTAGTCGTCCAAAACGGCGACGAGATACGCCCCGCGCCTTTTTCCCGGCCGGCCGCGGTCTGAGCGCGCCGCCGGCTTTGGCGCCTCGTAGCCACCCGGTAGGCCTGAGCCAGCGTTCCAGGGTGCCTACGTGGACCTTTGTGCGCCGGCCGAAAGGGATGCGGTGGCTCTCGGACGCCAGCTTCCGAAATGGCTCCGCCTGCTCGCCCCGGAACAGGCGCCCGGTGAGAAGCGGCGCTGTCGAGGTGTCGCCTCCAGGAGCGTGGTAACGTTTCGGGTAGGCAGTGGTGGGTCTGACAAAGAAGAGACCTCACCCGAGCTGTCCTGCAAAGGACGGCAACCCCGGGCAAAGGGAGGTGAGGTCTCGTGGCCGTGATTCGAGAAGTGTTGGGCAGTCGGCGTTGGAGCGAGGCGTGTACCGTCTGGTCCAGGAGGCGAGTCGCCGGGAAGGATCGGAGCGTGCGGCCACGGCCGGTTCTTGCTGGACGAGGCGCTGGGGCTTCAGCCCCGGGCGGCGGCTGTCGCCGTGGCTTGAGGGGCTGGCGGGGTAGCGGTGGAGGTGCCGTACCACCGGGCGGCGGGTGAGGGCCGGTGGATCGGGGTAAAGCTGGCGGTGGCGGATCTGGGCAGGACGTGGGACCTTTGCGAGGACTGCGGGCTCTAGGCCGGGAGGACCTACGCCGGGCACATCGTCTACTTCTGGTTTCACTACCACAGGCCCATACATGCCGGACTTGCGTATGTCGATGCTTACATGAGAACAAGGTGGTGGTGACAGATGGCGGCGCCTGGCGACGCGACAGGTGGAGGGCAGTCGCCTCGCGCTGGCGACCCAAATGCCACACCGAAATCCGGTCCCGGACAGGCACCCGAGAGCCCTGGTCCATTCCTGCTGTTGTCCGAGGCCGGGGGTCCTGCGGTCTATCGCCCTTTCGTTCCGCCGGTCCTCCCGACGACCGAGGCCGGTGACCACCTGGCTGCCCTGCAGCGAGCAGTCCGCTGGCTTGAACTCCAACGCGCGATGGAGCGGTCGGCGGTCGCGGCAGCGGAATTGGCCAGATCACTCCTGGCGGTCGCAGAAGGCGGGCGCCAGCTCCAGGACATGGATGCCCCGGCCGTCGTCACCCTCGTTGTCGACCTGATTTCGCACCTGCTCGGGGCGGAAGAGTGTGCCTTGGGGACGGTCGAAGGCGGTCATGTGCGCTTGCGCGTGGCTCGCGGGATCCCCGTGGACCAGCTGGCAGTATTGATTTCTCGCTGGCAGGACGTCCTGAAGCAGGCTCAGGTGGGGTCGACACCAGAGGGGAGCGCAGTGTCGCTTGGCTCTCCGACCGCTCATTCCGGCGGCGAACTTATCCCAATCGTGCAGGCTTACACGCCCGTCGCCGTCGTCTACGTTCGCCGTAGCAAGCAGGCACTGCGTGACGAAGAGCGGCTAATCATCGGCGTGCTGACCCAGGCGGCCCACATGGCGTTGTCCGCCGTCAGGCCCGACGGCAAGGACCAGGATAAACGGCCTACGCCGGGCCTAACGGCCAGCCCATCGGGACAGTTGAGGAAGAAACCGGTGGCTGCCCTGTCTCCACGAGAGCGGGAGGTCCTGGCCCTTCTCGGGGAAGGCCTGTCCAATCGAGAAATTGCCGATCGCCTGTTCATAAGCCCAAAGACCGCCAAGGCGCACGTCAGCAATATCCTTCGAAAGCTTCAGGTCTCCGACCGAACCAAAGCAGCCGTCCTCGGCCTGCGATCAACCCGGGAATCAGGCACCCATGTGTCTCGTCCCTAGGAACGGGTGATCCGGAAGGCGTAAGCCATTTACCGTATGGAGGCCAAGAAATGGGCCTTTAGGCCCATTTGGCTCCACCCTAGCAGGTGCGATATCTCGGAGCGAGGATATCCAGCGCTCTGCCGCCGCGTCACGGACACCGGGGCCGCCTGCGGGGAGGAACCAAAGATAGACGACACGCGGGGGAAGGATTCCAGGGGGGAGGCACGGGCTTACCCGTGGGAGAATGACTCGCTGACGGTTTACGTCCAGCCCATCGTGGACCTGCGAACCGGCAGGGTATTCGGCCACGAGGTGCTGGTGCGGGGGCCGAAAGGAAGCTCTTGGAGCGCCGACGCGCTCTGGAGGGCGGCGACGGCCCGTGGGGCCGTGACAAAGCTGGAGGCAGCGTGCCGCCGTGCGGCTTTCGGCCTGAAGCATGCCCCCACTCCCTGGCCGGGACTCCTGTTCGTAAACGTTCATCCCGAGTTGCCAGCGGACGCCACTGACTGCTGGCCACCCCGTCCGGACGAAGTGCTTCTTGAAATTAGCGAGGGTCGGCTGCTGACGGAAAATCCGCAGGTTCAAAGAACCATCAAGGAGTTCCGGAACCGAGGCTTCCGCATTGTGCTCGATGATTTTGGGTCCGGGTGCTCCAATTTCAACGCTCTTCTTGAGGTGGCCCCCGACGGGCTGAAGCTTGACCGCCGACTGGTTGCGGGAAGTCACGGCGATCCCCGCCGGCAGACCATTCTTGGACTGATCGCTGAGACCTGCGCTCGGCTGGGAGTGATGCTGGTTGCCGAGGGCATCGAGCATGCCCAGGAACTCGAAACCCTTCGGCGCCTGGGCATTCCATACGGACAGGGGCTCTTGCTCGGACGGATCAAACCCGTAGCCATGCTCCGGAGACCGAGGGCGGTCGATGACGGCGGCGAGCAGTGATGGCACAACTTTCGCGGGGCTACGCCAAGCGCGACGTGCGGCAGGTGCCGGGCGGGAACTTCCTGCGGTGTTCGCGGCCGGGTCGCCTACCCGCCGCCCACGGCCGAGCCGCGCCGTTGCCGGTGGTCGATTCGGGACATCCTCTTGGCGGGGAGACCTCATGGCGGGAGAAGGATGAGGGTGCGGCCGACGTGGGGCACCAGGCTCGGCTTTGTCCTGGCAACGGCCGGCGCGGCCGTAGGCCTGGGTAACGTCTGGCGTTTCCCGACCGTCGTGGCCCACGGGGGCGGCGGCGCGTTCGTGGCCGTCTTTCTCATCATCGTTGCCGCGGTGGGTATCCCCGCCCTCATGGGTGAACTGGCCATCGGCCGCCATGCCGCCCGCGGGCCCGTCGGAGCCTTCCGCCGCCTGGCTCCCGGCACCCGCTGGCCCTGGGTGGGCGGTCTCGGCGTGGCGGCCGCCGTCGCCATCCTGTCCTTCTACTCCGTGATCGCCGGCTGGTGCCTCGGCTATGCCTTTCACTTCCTGACCGGGCGGCTGGCAAACGTCCCCCAGCCTGAACTCGAGTCGACCTTCGTGCGCCTGGTGGCCAGCCCCGCCGCCAGCGTGGGCTGGCACAGCGTGTTCATGGGTCTGACGGCCCTGGTGGTCTTCTTCGGGATCCGCGGCGGAATCGAGCGCGCCAGCAAGTTGCTCATGCCGGCCATGGTCCTGCTCCTGGCGATCGTGGCGGTTCGAGTCCTGAGACTTGAGGGAGCCATGGAAGGCCTGGCCTGGTTCTTGAGCCCCCGCTGGCGCGACATCACCGCGGGCGCCGCGCTGGCCGCGCTGGGGCAGGTGTTCTTCAGTTTCAGCCTTGGCATGGGCGTCCTGATCACCTACGGCAGCTACCTGCAGCGTGACAGCGACCTGCCGGGGGCCGCGGTCTGGGTGGCCGCGGCCGACGTGGGCATTGCCTTGCTGGCCGGGTCGGTGGTCATTCCGGCGCTGTTCGCCTTCGACCTGCCCATCGAAGGCGGCCCGCGCCTGCTCTTCGTGGTGTTGACCGGCGTCTTCGGCGCGATGCCCCTCGGGCGGCTGCTGGGCTTCCTGTTCTTCCTGTTACTGGTCATCGCCGCGCTGACCTCGGCCATCGCCCTCCTCGAGGTCGGGGTCACCACGCTGATGGACGAGTGGCGATGGTCGAGGCCGCGCAGCGTCGTGGCGGCCGCCGCCTTCACCTTCCTGCTGGGCGTTCCCTCAGCTCTGTCCCAGGGTCCGGCGGGCCTGGTCACCGTGTTCGGTCTGCCCTTTCTGGAGGCCGTGGATTTCTTCGCCAGCAACCTGATGTTGCCCGTCGGCGGCCTCTTGACGGCGGTGTTCATCGGCTGGACCTGGGGTACGGGCAGAGCCCAGGCCGAACTGGCCACCGGCACCAGGCGGTTCAGGGCGGCCGGCGTCTGGGGCCGGGCCATGCGCTACCTGGTCCCTGTCGCGGTGGGGATTGTGCTGCTGGGCGGGCTGTTGGCCGGCTAGGGCGGGCGCATACCGCCAGGGCAGCCGGGCAGGTTATGAAGGACTTCCGTCTTCCTGAAGGGGTGGTCGGCTTGGCCAGGGGCGCCCTCCGGGGGCTGGCGCTGGTCCTGGGAGTCGCGGCCCGGGCCCTGGTCGTGGCCCGGGCCGTCCTGCCGGGCCCGACCACGCCGCTGGCGGTGGCTCCCGGCGGCGCCGACCATCAGAACAACGAGGTCGGGTCCGGCACCGAGGTCCCGGCGGCTTCCGGGCGCCGACCCGACTGAGGGCGGGGGCGCCGGGAGGGAATGCCGTTGACTGAGCGGGCAGGGGGCCACGGCCGGCGGGGGGGCGGCGGATGCCGGGCGGCGGGTTCGTGGCCGGCATGGCGGCGGGCCTGGCGCTGCTGCTCGTGGTCACCGGCGTGCTGGGCCGGCTCTTCCGGAGCCTGACCCCGTCCCTCTCTCAGGGCCGGACGGTGCTGGCCGGAGTGAGATCCTGCCGCCTCTCATCTGGGCACTGTTCTTTGCCTTCTAGGGCGCCGCCCTGGAAGCCTACCCCTTCCTCGCCGCCCGCGTGAGGGTACCGGGCTGAGCCCCTTGTCCCCCGCCGGGCCGAGCCCGCTTCCGCCGCGAAAAATGTTAGTCATTGACTAAATTCGCGGTGGTGCACGATGGTGGGAAGGGGTGGAACCTGGCATGGGTACCGGCGATGACCACGCGGCGGCCCTCCCGTTCCGCGCCGCCGCCGCCGGAATGGGCGTCAACGCGGGGCTGGCCGCGGTCAAGGTGGCGGCCGGCCTGCTGGCAGGGTCCAGCGCCGTCCTGGCCGACGGCATCGACTCGGCCCTGGACGTCCTGGTCGGGCTGGCCGCCGCCGTGGGCATCGCCGTGGCCGCCCGCCCTCCCGACCCGGAACACCCTTACGGCCACCGGCGGGCCGAGGCCGTGGCCACGGCGCTCCTGGGCCTGCTGGTCCTGGGGGCCGGGCTGGCGCTGCTCCACGGGACCTACCGCCAGTTGACCGCGCCACCACTGGGCGTCCCGGGGACGGTGGCCGCCGTGGCGGCCGGGCTGTCGCTCGTGGCAAAGCTGGCGCTGGCCCGGCACCACCTGGTCCTGGGCCACTCCCTTGGCTCGCCGGCCCTGGTTGCGGCGGGGCTGAACTATCGGGCCGACGCGCTCGTCTCCGGCGGTGCCCTGGCCGGCGCCGTGGGCGCCCGGGTGGGCCTACCGTGGCTTGATCCGCTGGCCGCGTCCGGCATCAGCCTGGTGGTCCTACGGACCGGGTGGACCCTCGGCCGCCAGGCCGTGGACGAGTTCATGGACCGGTCCGCCGACCCCCGGACCGTCGGCCGGCTGCGCCGCCTGATCGAGACCGTCTCGGGGGTCGAAGCCGTGCATGAACTGCGGACCAGGGCCAGCGGGGGCCGCCTGCTGGTGGACGTGAAGATCGGCGTCCGGCCCGACCTGACCGTGGAAGCCGGCCATGCCGTGGCTTCCTCCGTCAAGGACGAACTGCTGGCCCGGGTGCCGGAGGCGCTGGACGTGATGGTCCACGTCAACCCCCAGCTTCGCGAGACCCCCCCTCGGGCGCCGGCTTACCGGCCGGAGCCTGAGCCGTAGTCGTCCAGTCCCAACCGGGCCAGCGTTTCGGGCCGGGGCACGCCCGACGCGTCCCAGCCGCGCAGCGCGTAGTACTCCTCCAGCATCCCGTCGAGCCCGTCGGCCACCCGGGCCGGCAGCAGATCGTCGGCCCGCCCCAGGCCGCAGCGCAGGTTCACCAGACGGCCCAGGGTGTAGCACCTGGCTCCGGCCAGCAGCAACTCGCGCCAGCCCACGTCCCAGCCGGTAACGGCGGAGAGCAGCCGGGCCGCCAGGCCCGGACTGCCCGGCCCGTAGTCGTAGGCCAGGAACTTGCACATGATCAGGCAGTCGGTGGCGTCTTTCCAGTCCTGGGCGGCCACCTGGGCCGCCGCCTTGTGCTCCCGGGCCGTCCGGGACAGCCCTCGGTAGCGGGCGGGATCCAGCCCGAGTTCGGGTGCGAGGATGCCGGCCTCGAGGCTGGTGTCGTGGACCCCCTGGAGGTGGCACGCCCCCCGGTTGGCGGTGGCGAAGGTGAGCCCCAGGCCCACCTTGGACCGGGGGTCGTGGGCCGGCAGCGCCTGGTTCTTGACGTGCATCGCCAGGGCTTCGCTGCCCCGCCCCACCTCGCGGGCGGCCCGGCCGACCCCCTCGGCCAGCAGGGCGCCGAAGCCCTGCCGGCGGGCGATGCGCTCGACCATGGCCAGGGCGGCGCGGGCGTCTCCCCACTGCAGGCGCAACCCGTCGGTGTCGGCCGGGGTGAGGATGCCCCGGGCGGTGCACTCCATGGCCCAGGCCAGGGCCAGCCCCAGGTTGACCGTGTCCAGGCCGTAGGCGTTGGCCAGGGCGTTGGCCCGGGCAAGGAAGTGAGGGTCGAAGATGCCGCAGGCTGCGCCCAGCGATCCCACGGTCTCGAAGTCGGGACCCCCGTACCGGGGGTCC
Organism: Symbiobacterium thermophilum; assembly: GCA_020725105.1. Taxonomy (GTDB): domain Bacteria; phylum Bacillota; class Sulfobacillia; order DYFQ01; family DYFQ01; genus DYFQ01. The sequence continues at coordinate 67,326 of DYFQ01000001.1, read as the reverse complement.
ACCGGCCCGTACACCGGGTCGGAGGTTTCCAGGCGCCGCCGGCACCACACGGGGCAGCCGGCGCAGGTCTCGGCGGTCAGCCTGAAGGTTCGGGCCAGCGCCTCGCCGGACACGGCTTCGGCCTCGGGCGCGGTCCCCTGGAGGAAGTTCTTCACCGGAAGCATGCCCAGGGCGTTGTAGGCCCGGATGGCCCCCGGAGTGCCGTATAGCTTGAAGAGCTGAAGGTTGGGCGAATCAGCCATGGCCCGGACAAACTCCCGGCTGGCGGCGGCCAGGGCGCGCCGGTCCGCCACCGGCACCGGGCGGGCGGGGCGGGCGCAGACGGCCTTCAGCCCCTTGGCCCCCATGACCGCCCCCAGCCCCGAGCGGGCCGCCACCCGGTTATAGCTGGAGACGATGCTGGCGAAGCGGACTTTCCGCTCCCCGGCCGGGCCGATGCACGCCACCTGCGCGCCGTCCGGCAGTTCCGCCAGCAGCGCGTCGGTGGCGTCGGCGACGGTCCGGCCCCAGAGGTGTGCCGCGTCGCGAAGCTCGGCCCGGCCGCCGTCCAGCCACAGGTAGACGGGGCGATCAGCCAGGCCCTGCACCAGCACGGCGTCGAAGCCGGCGCCCTTCAAGGCGGTGCCGAAGGGTCCCGAGGCATTGGCGTCGCCCCAGCCGCCGGTGAGGGGGGAGCGGGCGCAGGCGGTCCAGCGGTCGTGGCCGGGTAGCGGCGCCCCCTGGAACGGTCCGGTGGCCAGGACGAGGAGGTTCTCAGAGCCCAGCGGGTCGGCCCCGGCCCCCAGTTCCGCCGCCAGATAGCTGGCGGCCAGCCCGCGGCCACCGATGAAGCGCCGGGCCCGGTCCTCGTCCAGGGGTTCCGTGGCCAGCCGCCCCGTGGACAGGTCAACCCGGAGGACCCGGCCGGCGTAACCCTTCACCGCCGGCTTCCACCCGCGATGGGTGGCACGATGCCCACCCGGTCGCCGTGCTTCAGCCCGCGGTCAAGCCCGGCCGGAAGGGACAGCGACGATCCGTTCACCACGAGGAAGGGATAGTAGGCCGGCTCGCCAATGGCGGGCCAGAAGGGCCGGAAAGCCGGATAATTCGCGGCCAAGCGGCGGAGAAGGTCGCCCACGGTGGCGCCGGCCGCCAGGCCAACTTCGAGGCTGGACGCGCCCAGCCTGTCGCTGAGGGGGGCAAACAGCTCCACGGTGACGGCCAGCCCCTCCCCACTGGCGGAGGCACGTCCTGGCTCCGAGCGCCCTTTTTCCATGCTCGCGCCGCCTCTCACGGTACGTTCCGGCACCACCATACCGCCTGCTTCCGCCGGCCGGTCTGTGACCGCCGTCACCCGGCGCCACCGGCCAGCGTCCGATGGCCCTGACCGCCCGGGCCGGCCGGCGGATGGAATCTGGCTGGCGGGCCGTCGGGACCTGGCCAGCCTTCACCGGCGCGTCCACTCCCCCCTGGGCCCCGAAACCGTCCGGAACCATGTCGCGGGGTATGCGGGGGGAAACCGCCCGGGCGGTGTACAATCAACCAGGGGCGGGAGAGACGGGGGATGCCATGGCCCGCAAGCGCGCGCGCAAGTCCAGACCGTCCGGCCGGGTAGAAAGGCGTCCCGGCGGAGCCCGCGGAACGCTTGTCCTGGCCGCGGTGATCGGCGTGACCGCCGCGCTGGCCCTGATGGTGGCCGGGCCTCGGCTCAGAACGCAGCCGGCTCCGCCACCGGTCAGCGAGGACGTCCCGGTGGCGGGGACGGTGAAGGGGAGTCCCGACGCCCCCGTCACCGTGGTGGAGTTCAGCGACTTTCAGTGCCGCTACTGCGCCGAGGCGGCACTGGGCCTGATGAAGCAGGTGGAGGCCAACTACATCACCACCGGCCGGGTGAAGCTCGTCTTCCGGCACTTCCCCTTCATGGGCCAGGATTCGGTCAACGCGGCGCTGGCCAGCGAGTGCGCCGCCGAGCAGGACAGGTTCTGGCCGTACCACGAACTCCTGTTCACCAGCTTCCGCGAGCGCGGCCGCGCGGCCTACGACGTGGCCCGGCTCAAGGAGTACGCGACCCGGCTGGGCCTCGACCGCAAGAGCTTCGACGCCTGTCTCGCAGACCAGAAATACCTGCCCAAGCTGGCCGAAGATTTCCAGGCCGGCCTGGACCTGGGCGTTCAGGGCACGCCGGCCTTCTTCGTGAATGGCCAGAAGATCGACGGCCTGGTGCCCTTTGAGGTGATGGCCGAAGCCATCGACAAAGCCCTGGCGGAGGTACCCTAGCCGTGGGCGCGGGTCGCTGGGTGGCCCTGCTGGCCGCCGCCGGCCTTGGCGTCTCGGCCTACCTTACGTGGACCGCCCTGACGCCCGGGGAACCGTGGTGCGCCGGCCGGGCGGGATGCCAGGCCGTGGCGGCCAGTCCCTACGCCTGGCTCGGTCCGGTACCCGTGGCGCTGCTGGGCATGGGGGCCTACGCCGTGCTATTCGCCGGCGGGCTCTGGCTGGCCAGACCCGGGGCGCCGCCGCTCCTGCTGCCCGGCCTGTTCGCCGTGGGCGTCGCGGGGACCGTTTATTCCGCTTATCTGACCTGGATCGAGTTCTACGTCATCGAGGCCGTCTGCGGGTGGTGCGTGGCCTCGGCCCTGATCATCACCGGCACCACCGTGATGCTGGGCCTGGAAGTGGCCAGGCGGGATTCAGGGCCGGCCGCCGCGGGCCAGCGTGGGAGGTAGTCTCGCCAATGTCCACCACCGTCGGCTCGCTCCGTGACCGCGTTGAGGCAATCGTTTCTGGCCACCAGGCCCGCTGGGTCCACCTGGCCGACCGGATCTGGGAGCATGCCGAGGTCGGGCTGCACGAGTACCGCTCCGCCCGGCTCCAGGTGGAGGAACTTGAGGCCCACGGCTTCCGGGTCGAATCCGGGGCAGGTGGCATGCCCACCGCCTTCGTCGCCACCTACCGGCGGGGCGACGGGACGCCGGCCATCGGGTTTCTCGGCGAGTACGACGCCCTGCCGGGTCTCTCCCAGGCCCGGTCGCCCGAGCGCCGGCCGCTGAAGGAGGGCGCGCCCGGCCACGGCTGCGGCCACAACCTGCTGGGCACGGCCGCCATGGGCGCCGCCGTCGCCGTCCGCTACCTCCTGGAGGAATTCGATCTTCCGGGCACCGTCCGCTACTTCGGCTGCCCGGCCGAGGAGACCCTGGTGGGCAAGGTGTTCATGGCCCGGGACGGCTGTTTCGACGGCCTGGACGCCTGCCTCACCTGGCACCCCGCGTCGCTCAACATGGTCTGGGACGGCCCCTCGCTGGCCATGAACTCGGTGAAGTTCCGCTTCCGGGGCCGGGCGTCCCACGCGGCGGCCGACCCCCACCACGGCAGAAGCGCCCTGGACGCGGTGGAACTGATGAACGTGGGCGTCAACTACCTCCGGGAGCACATGCCGCCCGACGCCCGGATCCACTACGTCATCACCCGCGGCGGGGCCGAACCCAACGTGGTGCCCGCCGAGGCCGAGGCCTGGTACTACGTGCGGGCGCCCGGCCGCGACGAGACCGAGGAACTGTACCAGCGGGTGCTGGACTGCGCCGCCGGCGCGGCCCTGATGACCGGTACGACCTTCGAGACAGAGTTCCTCGCGGCCTGCTACAACACCCTCATCAACCACACGCTCAACGAGGTGCTCCACCGGGCCCTGGAAGCGGTGGGCCCGCCCGCCTTCGACGACACCGACCACGAGTTCGCGCGGCGGCTCTCCGAGTCCGTCCCGCCGGCCCAGAAGGCGGCCGCCCTGCGGGCGGCAAAGGCGCCGGCCGACCTGTTCGACAAGGTGCTCCACGACCGGGTGGACCGGCCGTTCGATCCGGGACGCATCGGTCACGGCTCCACCGACGTGGGCGACGTGAGCTGGATCGTGCCCACCGCGCAACTGGGCACGGCCTGCGTGCCCCTGGGCACCCCGGGGCACTCGTGGCAGTTCACCGCTGCCGCCGGCTCGGGCATCGGGCACAAGGGCATGCTGACGGCGGCGAAGGCGATGGCCGTCGCGGGGCTCGAACTCCTGACCGACACGACGCTCCTGGAGAAGGCGAGGGCGGAGTTTCTCGCGGCGACGGAGGGGCAGGGCTACCGCTCACCGTTGCCTGAAGGCGCGAAGCCGCCCGTTCACCAGCTGGAGCCGGACGGCTGAGCCGGCCATCCGGCACGATGGAGGCCCCGCGTTGACAGCCCGACGGGCGGCATAGTAAAATCGGGCCGCATACCCCGTGGGGTATGCGCGAGTTGGCGCAAGGTTCCGCTGTCGAAAGGGGACGGCTCTGGCAGATGCCCTGGTACGACTTTCGATGCAAGCAATGTGAACACCAGTTCGGCGTGAAGGTCAGCGTCGAGGAGCGGGACGGCGTCCGGTGCCCGGCCTGCGACAGCGACCAGCTACAGCGGGTCTACTCCCCCATCATGGTCATCGGGGGTGGCAAGCCGGCCGCCACCGGCACCCGTGGCGGCTGCAGCAGCGGCGGCTGAGGCTGGTAGCCGTCCGCCGGTCGGCGGGCAACGCAACCAGACACCGCGAACTTCGGATTCACGAGAATCCCGGTTCAGATGGGCGGCCGCCGGGTGAACCACCCGGCGGTCGCTTCGTATGTCGCCCCCACCCGCAAGAGGGTCGCCTCGTCAAAGGGCCGGCCCGCCAGTTGCAGCGACACGGGCAAGCCGTCGGGGGTGAAGCCGCACGGTAGTGCCAGGACGGGGTTACCGGTTACGTTGAAGGGGGCCGTCAGGCGGATCAGCGCCTCCGGGACCGTCTCAACTTCCCCACCCCACTCAACCACGGTCTGGTCGATGCGGGGCGCCGCCACCGGCACGGTGGGCACCGCCACCACGTCCACCGCGTCCATCACGGCGGCCAGGTGCCGGCACATCTCCCCCCGCAGCCGCTGGCCCGCCAGGTAGTCCCGGGCCAGCAGGTACTGGCCCAGTTCCAGCCGGCCCCGCACGTCGGCCCCGTAGTCCCGGGCCCGGGTGGCCAGGTAGGGCGCGTGGTAGGCGGCCGCCTCGGCCAGGGCGATGAGCCGGTTCACCACCATCATGTGGTCGGCGGCGGGAAGCTGGACCTCGCGAACCTCGGCGCCGATGCCGGAGAGCGCCCTGACGGCGGCCTCGAAGGCCTGGCCCACGGCCGGTGCCACCCGGTCCTCGGCCCAGGCCCGGGCCACCCCGACCCGGACCCCCTTCAGGTCGCCCGGCCGGGCGAAGGCGGCGTATTCGGGCACCGGCCGGTCCACCGTGGCGTGGTCCGACGGGTCGCGACCGGCTATCACCCCCAGGACCAGCGCCGCGTCGGCCACCGTCCTGGTGAGAGGGCCGGCATGGTCCAGCGACCAGCTCAGCGGGATGATGCCGTGCCTCGACACCAGGCCGTAGGTGGGCTTCAGGCCCACTGTGCCACAGGCCGCGGCGGGGATCCGGATTGAACCGCCCGTGTCGGTGCCCATGGCGGCGTAGACGACCCCGGCCGCGACCGCCGCCGCCGAGCCGCCGCTGGAGCCGCCCGGCACCCGGTCGAGGGCCCACGGGTTGCGGGTGGGGCCGTAGTGAGGGTTGATGGTGGTGGGTCCGAAGGCGAACTCGTGGGTGTTGGTCTTGCCGACCAGAATGGCGCCGGCCTCCCGGAGCCGCCGGACCACGGTCCCGTCCCGGCTCGGGACGTGATCGGCCAGGATCCGGGAACCGGCCGTGGTCGGGACGCCGGCCGTCTCGAACAGGTCTTTCAGGGCCACGGGCACGCCGTGGAGCGGTCCGGCGGGCTCCCGGCGGACCAGGGCCGCCTCGGCGGCCCTCGCCGCCTCCATGGCCGCCCCGGCGGTGACGGTGATGAACGCGTTCAGCCGGCCCTCCACCGCCTCCAGCCGGTCGAGCGCGGCGCGGGTAACCTCCACCGGCGACACCTGGCGCCGGCGGATGGCCTCGGCCACCTCCGCCAGGCTCTTGAACCAGAGGTCGGCGCGGGGGCCGGTCGCGGGGCCGGGCCTCGACGGCGCGCCGGCCGCGGCGGACGCGGCGGCCGGCGGGGTTCCGACCGTGGGCGGGGCCCCGGCCCCGGACGGGCCGCCGGCGGCCGGCACCGTGCCGTAGCCGCTGGAACCGGCCGCTCCGGCGCCCAGCCCGGCCCAGGCGGGCTCGCCCGCTTCCGGCCGGCGGGCCCAGGCGGGATGTCCGGGGTTGAAGGCCGCCGGCGGCTCCAGCGGCAACAGTTGCTCCAGGTCCAGCCCGCGGACTCTCGACAGCAGCCCCTCCAGCCGCCGGGCGGTTTCCTCGATGACGGCTGCTTCAACGTCTCTGCCCAGCGCCTCCCGGGCAATCAGGCGGACCAGTTCCTGAGACACGGCCATCGCATCTTCCCCCCGCCGCCTACTTCTGGACCTTGACCGGCCGGGCCTGCCGCCGGCGCGCTCGGCCTTGCGGCGAAGGGTCGGGACGAACCTCCCCGGCGCCCGCACGCTGACCGCTCTGCCGTACCGCCGCTGCAGTGCCCGATACGAAAGCTTCTCCGTCTTGAGCAAACGGCGGGCGGCGCGGGACGACCGACAGGAGGAGGCGCCCGACCCCCCGAAGCTGGCAGCGGTGACCTGAGGAGGTTATTTCCCGGGAAAATTGCTGGAGAATTCCCAATTGTGCGGGGGGAGAGGCAAGGTGCTGCCAGAAGGTGCTTTGGGCGGACAGGTGGCCATCATCACCGGCGGGGGTACCGGGCTCGGCAAGGCCATGGCCCTCGAGTTCAGCCGCCTGGGGGCCCGGGTGGTCCTGGCCAGCCGGAAGCTGGAGAACCTGGAACCGACGGCCCGGGAGATCCGCGACCGCGGTGGCGAGGCCCTGGCCGTGCCCACCGACGTCCGGGACCCGGCCCAGGTCGACAACCTGGTGGCCCGGACCGCCGCGGAGTTCGGCCCCGTCGACATCCTGGTCAACAACGCGGCCGGCAACTTCATCTGCCCCGCCGAGAACCTCTCGGTGAACGGCTGGAACGCCGTGCTGGGCATCGTGCTCCACGGCACCTTCTACTGCTGCCGCGCCGTGGGCCGGCAGATGATCGAGCGGGGGCAGGGCGGGAAGATCCTGAACGTCATCGCCACCTACGCCTGGAACGGTAACCCCGGCACCATCCACTCGGCCGCCGCCAAGGCGGGGGTCCTCTCTCTCACCCGCACCCTGGCGGTGGAGTGGGCCCCGTACGGCATCCGCACCAACGCCGTCGCCCCCGGCCCGGTGGACACCGAAGGTGCCGCGAGCCAGCTCTGGGCGTCGCCTGAGGCTTCCCGGGTGGTGCGAAGCCAGGTACCCCTGAACCGCTTCGGGCGGCCGGAGGAGATCGCCTGGGCCGCCGCTTACCTGGTTTCCGACTACGCCGCCTACGTCAACGGCGAGGTGCTCACCGTCGACGGCGGCGCCTGGCTCAACAAGGGCATGTTCGTCTACCGGCAGGCTCTGGAACAGGTCCGGCCCGGCTAGGTGCCGACGCCCTGCTGATGGCCCCGGCGTGGCGGGAGGCGGAAAACTTGGAGATCCGGGACGTGCACCGCGGCGACGACTGGTACGTGGCCACCTGCGGCCACGTGGGAGAGCACGGTCCCGCCCGGGTCAGAAACGCCGCCATGCGCCAGGGTTACCTGGCCGGGATGGAGGGCGCGGGCCTCCGCGTCAAGGCCGCGAGGGAGGGCGGCCGCACCCGCGGCTTCATCCAGTACTGCCCCATCGAGATCGCCGCCCGCCCCTTCGCCGGCGGCCGGCTGGTCCTGATCCACTGCGTGAACGCCGAGCGCGGGGCCGGCTACGGCCGGGCCCTGGTGGAAGCCGCCGAGGCCGACGCCCGCACAAACGCCCTCGGCATCGCGGTGGAGGGCTACGAGCACCCCGACGGCTTCTGGTTCATGCCGGCGGAGTACTTCCGTAGGCTCGGGTACGTGGAGGCGGCCCGGCGGGGGATCGGGCGCCTCATGTGGAAGGCCTTTTCGCCCGCGGCCGAGCCGCCGCGGTACCTGGAGCCCCGGTTCGATCCGGACTTCCCGGCGGGCCGGGTCGCGGTCGACCTCTTCTTCACCCCGCTCTGCGGCTACGCCGAGGTCCTGATCGTCAGGGAGGTCTGCGCCGGCTACGGCGACCGGGTGCTGCTGCGGGAGTACAACGCGGGCGACCCGGAGGTCAGGAACAGGTACGGTATCGTGCGGGCGCTCTTTGTCAACGGCCGCGGCCGCTGCGGCGGGGACGTGGTCACCCCGGACGAGCTGCGGGCCATGATCGAGCGGGCCGTGGCGGACCCCGGGCCGCCCCGGGTGAGCTTCGACCCGGAACGGATCAACCTGCTCTTCTGAGCCCGGCAGGCGCGGGCTCGGCGGCGCCGTCTCAGAGCCCGCCGTCCACCGTCAGGACGGCGCCCGTGATGTAGCTGGCGTCCGGTCCGCACAGGAACAGCACGGCTGCGGCCACCTCGTCGGGCTGCCCCGCGCGGCCCAGGGCGCAGTGTTCCAGGAGCCAGGCCCGTCCGGCCGCGTCGGGCACGTTCTCTTCCGTGGCGATCCAGCCCGGCTCGACGGCGTTCACCCTGATCCCGTAGGCCCCCAGTTCCAGAGCCAGTGAGCGGGTGAGGGACACCAGGCCGCCCTTGGAGGCGGAGTAGGCCGCCTGGCGCCGGTAGCCCCGGGCCGAGGTGGACGACAGGTTGACGATGACCCCGCCTCCACGGCCCATCATCAGCGGCACCGCGGCCCGGCTGCAGAGATACGCCCCTTTCAGGTTGGTCGCCAGGACCCGGTCCCACTCGGCCTCGCCAAGGTCCAGGAAGTCCTGGGGGGCGAAGCCCGTGCCGGCGTTGTTCACCAGGACGTCCAGGTGGCACAAGACCTCGGCGACGCGGGTGAACATGGCGTCCACGCCCAGGGGCGAACCGACGTCGGCCACCGCCGCCACGGCCCGCCCGCCGGCCGCCGCTATCTCCCCGGCAACCTCCTCGGCCCGGGCCTCGTCGAGGTCGTTCACGACGACGGTGGCCCGGGCCGCAGCCAGCCGGGCGGCAATGGCCCGCCCGATGCCCCGGCCCGCCCCCGTCACCAGGGCGACCTTTCCCTCAAGCTCCATGCTGCCGGCCCCCCGAACGGAACCAGGAGTGGACGAGCGGCGGCCCGAGGCCCACCGCCACGCACAGGGCGGGGTGCGGACAGTCCGGGCACAGTCCCGCCTGACCGGAGACGCCGCCGGGGACCTCGCCCCGCCGGAGCGCCCGGACCCGGCCGGCCAGCGCCAGCACGGTTTCCCGGGCCTCTCCCGGCACGCCGGGTGCGGCGGGTCCGGGCGGCAGGCGCCACAGCCGGCGGGGCTGCAAGAAGTAGAGGCCGGTCCACGCCAGGTCCCAGCCGAAGACCTGCCGGGCGGCCAGTTCGTACGCCAGAAGCTGGGGGCGGTAGTGTTCGGCCCGGCCGGGAACATCACCCTCAGCAACCAGGTCGGTCTTGAAGTCGACCAGGGCCGCCCGGTTGCCGCTGCCGAACACCTTGTCCATCTGGCCCCGCAAGACCAGGTCGCCGGCCAGCTTGAGGGTGAACGGCACCTCGCTCAGCCGCCACTCGGCCGCCGCGATCTCGCGGAAAAGGTCGCTGGCCAGGTAGGCCTCGACCAGGGGCACCAGCGCCTCCAGGGCCGTCCCGGTCAGACCGGGCTCGACCCCTTCCTCCGTCAGCGCCAGTTCCAGAAGCCCGGCGGCGTCGCGGCCGCCCGCCGCCGTGGCGTCGGCAAGCTGGCAGGCGCGGTGGACCAGGCGGCCCCGGAGCAACGGGTCGAACTCCTGTTCGCCAGACCCGTCCCGCCCGGTCCCCCACCGCCGGCCGCCCTGCCTCACCAGCCACCCGCCCGGCTCGGGCACCCCGAGGCGGTAGCGCAGGACGTACCGGCGCGGGCATTCCGCGGCTGCCAGAAGCTCGGTCGCGGTCAGCGACACCAGAGGCGTCTCCGGCTCGGAAACGGGATGGGCCCGGCGAAGGATGGCCGCCACCCGCGCCGCCAGGGAAGCGGACGCCCCCGGGTCCGGCGGATCCGGCGGGCCCGCGGGCTGGCCGCGGGTCAGGCCGGGGTACCGGCGAACCAGCGGCGACCGCCGCCCGGCCGCGGCCGCCGGCTCCGCTGCCGCGGGGCCCGGCGCCGGCCCCTCGCCGGAAGCCGGTCCCTCGCCTGCCCCCGCCTCCTCGCCCGGCGGCGGCCCCTGGCCCACCCTCACGTCCCTGGTGAGGCGAACCCTGAGCGGGCCGCGCTCCAGGATCTCCGGAGCCGCGGGGACGTCACCCAGGTCCAGCACCTTGCAGATCCACCCCAGCCAGTTGGGGAGTTCCCCGTAGGCCCGGTGGATCTCCAGCCTGGGCTCGCAGCCTGACAGCAGGAGGTAGTCCCGCGCCCTGGTCAGGGCCACGTAGAGCAGCCGCTGCTCCTCGAGAAAGTCGCGCCGGGCCTCGTCCTCCCGGATCCGGGAGAGCAGCGCCGACGCCACGCGTCCCCCGGGGCCGGGGACGGACAGTCCCAGGCCCAGCCAGGGGTGAAAGGCCAGGTCGGCGCCGGGATTTCTGAAGCGGCGGGCCAGGTCGGCCACGGCCACCACGGGGAACTCGAGGCCCTTGGCCCGGTGAATGGTGAGCAGCTTCACGGCGTGGGCGCCCTCGGTCTCGACGACGGCCTCGGGCTCGGCCTCCGCCGCCTCGACCAGGCCCTCCAGGTGGTCCAGAAAGTCCCGCAGCAGCCGGGGCTCCCGCGCCTCGAAGCCTTCGGCCAGGGCCACAAGCTTTTGCACGTTGGCCACCATCTGGACCCCGCCGAACCTGGTGGCCAGCACCGCGAGATAGTCCGTGGCTTCCAGCGCCTCGGCGATGAGTTGGGCCAGGGGGACCCGGTTCCTCAGCCGCCGCAACCGGTCGATCACCCGGCGGGCCCGCTCCAGGCGGGCCGCCTCCGCCGGCTCCACCTCGGAGGGGACCTCACCCTCAAGGATTGCCCGGGACCAGGGACGCTCGGGATAGGTCTGGGCGAACCAGAACAGGGTCTCGTCGGACAGGCCGAAGCAGGGTGAGCGCAGCACGCCGGCCAGGGCCACCGGGTCGCCGGGGCGTTCGAGGGCCCGCAAGAGGTTGACGACGTCCTTTACCTCCTGGCGGTGGAAGTAGTCGCGACCGCCCACGGTGTAGTACGGGACGCCGTGCTCCCTGAGGGCCCGCTCGAAGGTGGAGAGAGCGGTCATCGCCCGGAAGAGGACGGCGATGTCGCCGTAGCGGACCGGCCGGTCGACCCAGCCGGCGCCGGTCTCCTCCCAGACCCGCGCCCGGCCGCCCTCCACCACGTCCCGCAGCCGGGCCGCCAGCGCCCGGGCCTCGAGTTCCCGGCACTCGTCGGCGCCCGCCCCGTCGGGAGGCACGGGGAACACCAGCTCCACCACGGGCTCGTCCGTGGCGGCCCGACGCCAGGCGGTGGCGGGTTCGTAGACGTTGGGCTCGGGAGCCGGGGCAGGGACCGGCCCGGCCGCCGTCTCACCCGCCCGGGCCTGGCGGGCCGCCTCCGCCGCCCGCACTCCGACCGCCGCCTCGGCCGGGCCGCCCGGCCCCTCCATGACCGCGGTGAAGACGGCGTTGGTGAAGTCCACCAGCCGCCGGTCGCTGCGAAAGTTCTCCAGCAGCGACACTTCCTCGCCGCCCCAGGCCTTGATGGCCCGGCGCAGCCGGTAGAACACCTCCACGTCGGCGCCGCGGAAGCGGTAGATGGACTGAACCGGGTCGCCCACCACCATCAGGTTGGGGCGGGGGCCCGCCGCCCCCGGACCCGCGCCGGCAAGCCGTTCCGGAGCGCACAAGGCCAGCAGGATGGCCTCCTGCAGCGGGTCGGTGTCCTGCAACTCGTCGACCATCACGTAGCGCAGCCGGCTCCGGACGGCGGCCCGGACCGGAGACCCCGGCCCCAGCAGGCGTAGGGCGCGTTCCTGAAGCTCCTCGAAGTCCAGGCTCCGCCGGCGGTCCTTTTCCTCGCGGTAGCGGCGTTCCAGGGCCTCCAGCAGCCCGAAGGCCGCCTCGATCAGGGGCGGCGAAACGGTGTCGGCCCACGCCCCGGGGATCTCGTCGGCCACCCGGTGCAGTTCCCGCACCAGCCCGGCCACGGCCCGGTCGGCGTTCTTCTTCACCAGCCGGGCCGTCTCGTCCACCACTTTCAGGGCATCCAGGACCTGGGGGTCGGCCGCCGCGGCGCTGGAGAGAAGGTCAAGCGCCCTGAGGGCGTCCGGGCGGGCGGCCCGCAGCCGGGCCAGGGCCCCCTTCGTCGCCGCCGCGGCGACCTGGGCCTCCCGGTCAAGGATGGCGTCCAGCAGGCGGCGGTAGCCGGCGGCCGCCTGGCTGAAGCGGTCTTCCGCTCCCCGCAGGGCGGCCAGGGTGCGATGGCGCGCCGCGGGGAGGTCGAGCCCGGCCACCCGGACCTGCCGGTAGGCCGCCACCAACCGCTGGCCCAGTCCGGCCCGGCCGTACGTCTTCACCAGGCTGGCGACGGCGGCGGCAGCGGGCCCGGCAGCCGGACTCGGGGCCACGCCGCCCAGCGCCGCCAGGATGACCTCGTCCGCCACCTCGCGCTGCACCAGGCCGGCTTCTCCCGGCTCGAGCACGGTGAAGTCCGGGTCGAGGCCCGCCTCCACCGGGTGTTCCGCCAGCAGCCGGTGGCAGAAGCCGTGGATGGTGGAGATGTAGGCGCCCTCCAACCCCTCGGCCAGCCGGCGCCGGCGGGGCGTCTCCTCCCGCTCCGTGAGCCGGCGCCTGACCCGGTCCTTCATCTCCTGGGCGGCCTTCTCGGTGAAGGTGATGGCGGCCACCTGGCCGAGGTCGGCGGCGCCGGACTCCAGCAGGTGGACCAGGCGTTCCACCAGCACCCTGGTCTTTCCGGCGCCGGCCGAGGCGGACACGGCCAGGTCGCGGTCGACGGTGGTGATGGCCCGGCGCTGCTCGCCGGTGGATCCCCGGGGCCTGGCCGAAGCGCTCAAGGCTCCGTCTCACCCGCCTTCCGGGCCGCCCGCCACCGCTCGTAACGGCAGATGTCGCCGTAGGGACAGCCCCGCTCCCGCAGGCAGTCCCGGGGGTGGACGCGGAAGTCGCCGTCCCGGATGGAGCCCACGTAGCCCGCCACGTAGGCTCTGGCGCGGTCGAGCGCCGCCTCCCAGGCCTCGGGTTCGAGGAAGCCTTTCACTCTCGGGCTCACACCGTGGTATTCCTGCAGGTCGGCCCGCCACAGGCCCTGGTTCCGCTCCCGGTGCCGCAGGGAGAGGAAGCCGCCGCCGGCCGCCCGGGTGCCCGGCAGCAGGACCTCCCGGACGGCCAGGAGGTAGAGGGGAATCTGCAGGTCCAGGCCCTGGTCGATGCGGGAGAAAGGCGAGCCCTTCCCGCTCTTGTAGTCGAGCACCACGAAGGTCCCGTCGTCGGCCAGGTCGACCCGGTCGATCTTGCCCAGGATCGCCACGGGCCGGCCGTCCCCGCCGGAGAGCACCAGGGGCTCCTCGGTGCTGGCCGGGTCCTGGCGGGGGCCGGGCGGGGTCCCGAAGCCCACCTCCAGCAGGCCCGGCCGGAGGACGGCACCCAGCCCGGCCTGAAGCTCGAGCTCGAGGTCGAGCACGCCCAGGAGGGTCTCCTCCACCTCCGCCCGGGTGAGCGCCCAGAGCCCCGGATGGACGAAGACGTTGACCGCCTCGAACTCGTCGCAGGCGGCCCTGACCTCCGCCCGCAGCGCGTCCCGCAGGTCCTCGGGGGGCTCCTCCCGGAGCGACCTGCCCCTCAGCCGTCCGAGGAACGCGGCCAGGATCCGGTGGTACAGCCCGCCCAGGAGCATCGGGTCGGCCTCGTCCCTCACGGGTTCGGGCGGTTCCAGCCCCAGGACGTGGCGGCAGAGGTACAGGAACGGGCAGTGGGCGTAGTCGTTGAGGCCGCTCGGGCTGAACCGGTAGTGCTCGCCGAAGGCGTGTCCGGCCAGGCGTCGGGCCGCCGGGTCGGTGAGGCGGCCCTCCCAGCGGCCAAACCCCCGCCGGTCGCGGGCGTCCTCGGCGGCCACGCGCTGGAAAAGCTCCTCCGGCAACTCGCCCCGCTCCACGAGGTTCCGGTAGACGTCCAGGAGCAGGACTTCATCGGATGGCCCGTTGCCGGCTCCCGGCGCGACGACCGAGCCACCGGCTCCGCAGTCGCCGGCGGGGCGGCGCCACAGGGCGTGTAACAGGGCCAGCCGCAGCTCCGCGGGGTTGGTCACGGCCGCCAGGTCAGGAACGGGCCCCCGGGGGCCGGCCGCCCGGGCGACCGGCACGCGCCCTTCGACGGCGCGGCGCTCGGCCTCCGAGAGAAATCTGGAGACCAGCAGCGGCCTGCCTTCACCGTCGGTCTGGGCCAGAGACAGCACCAGCCGCTCGCTCGCCGCGGCCACCGCAGAGTAGAACAGTAGCGCTTCCCGGCGGTCCAGGGCGGCCAGGCTTTCCACCGGGATCCCCTCCCGGCGCAGGAGCGCCCGGTCGGCTTCGGGCAGCAGCCAGTCCTCCCTGAACCGGCGGGGAAAGCCGCCCGGACCTTCCACCAGCCCCGTGACCAGCACCACCGGGAACTCCAGCCCGTCGGCCTGGGCGGCCTCCAGCACCGCGACCCCCGTCTGGCTCCCGGCCCCCTGTTCGCCCCCCCGGCCGGCGGGCAGCTCTACCTCCACCCGGGCCACCAGGTCCTCGACCAGCCCGGCGAAGGTCTCGCGGCCGCGAGCGGGAGCCCCCTCCGCCTCTTCCACCCACGCCGTTTCCGCCAGGGCCCGGGCCACCGACTCAAGCCCCCGCAGGTCGCCGGCGACCAGTCCGAGACCTCCGGAAACCTCGGCCGCCTCCAGCACGCGCTCGGGAAGCCCCAGGGCGGCGACGGCCTCCCACAGCCCGTCGGCCAGCTGCCGGAAGGTTCCCTCAGGCGGCACCCGGGCCAGGGCTTCGGCCACCGAGTCCACCGCCGCCCGCAGGCGGACCAGCCTGTCCCAGGTCGCCCTCACCCGCCGCGGGCTCATGGGGTCCTGCTCCTCGGGGTCGGACCACAGGGAACGGGGTCCCGCTCCTTCTTCACCGGAGCCGGAGGCGGCAGCCACCTCGGTCAGCCGCCGTCGAAGCGGCTCCTCCAGCCGCCCCCAGCGGTCGCGGAACGCTTCAAGGCCGGCGGGCATGCCCAGGGCCCGGAGGCCTTCCTCCAGTTCCGCCGGGTCCAGGTCGCCCACCCGGCAGTAACCGCTCTTGGCCAGGGCCACGACCGCGTCGGCCCCGGGATTCGCCGCCGCGGCCAGCACTTTGAGGACCGCCCGGACCGCGGGCACCTGGCCCGCGGGTACGGCCGGGCGGCGCGCGACGGGCACGCCGGCCCGCTCCAGCGCCTGGACCAGGGCCGGCCCACTGGTGGCCAGGCTCCGGACGATCACCGCGACGCCGGCCGGGTCGCGGCCCTCAGCCAGGTAACCCTTGACCGTCCGGGCGACCAGGTCGAGTTCGGCGGCGGGGGTCGGCGCGGCCATCAGGACGACCGCGGGTTCCGCCGGCTCGGCCCCGGCCGGCTCCGCCGTTCCGGCCGGTCCCGCCGCTCCGGCCGGTCCCGCCGTTCCGACCGGTTCCCCCGCTCCCGCCGGTTCCCCCGCTCCCGCCGGTTCCCCGTCCCCAGCCGGCGCCGCCTTCTCCGCCCTCTGGGGCGCGGCCGGGCTGAAGAGCGCCCGGCGTAGACGGTCGAGGGTGGCCTCGCCGCCGGCAGCCCCGCCGCACCCGGCGCTCCCGCCGGTCGCCCCCCCGGCCGGCGACCCGCCGGCCTCAAGCCTCAAACCGAGTGCCCGGCAGAGTTCGGCGACGGGCTCGAACAGTTCCGGCCGGGCGGCGTCGTACTCGAGGTTTACCGTGACCTCTGGAATCCTGTCGAGCACGGCCCGGAGCAGGCGGACCTGGGCCGGAGTCAGGGAGCGAAAACCGTCCAGGACGGCGCGCCGCGCCAGGGGCGGGACGGCCGCCGCCACGTCGGCGGCCAGCAGGATGGCGTCGTCGGGGTCGATGGCCCCCAACCGGTCGAGGGCGGCCTGGTATTCCCGGTAGACCAGCACCAGGTCGGCCAGGCGGGGCGAGGCCAGGCCGTCCAGCGCCGCGGCCACGGCCGCGGGATCCGCCGCCGCCCGCTTCAGTTCACCCACCACGTCGCCGACGGCCCGCACCACGCCCGGGAAGCCAACCATGCCGGCCAGGTACCGGAGGCGACCGGCCTCGGCCAGCCGCTCCAGCACGCGGCGGACCAGCGTCCGCTTGCCCTCCTCCCCCAGGCGGCGCCGGGCCGCGGGACGCAGCTCAAGCAGCGCTCGGGCCAGGCCCGGCGGGTCGTACACCTGCAGCCGGGAGAAGCCGCGGACGCCGGGGTCGGCCAGGACGGAGCGGTAGACCCGCTCGCGGAGGGCGGCGGTCGGCACGAGATACAGGAACTCCCCGGCCGTCCCCGCCGCCGCGGCAGCGGCAAGTTCAGCCACCAGCCGGCGGCGTTCGCGGCGGACGTCCGGTCCGACCAGGCCGCGCACGGTGGAGACCGCTCACCTCCCAGGAGTTACCCTGGCAAGTTCTTTGCTGCCTTCCCGGTCTTTCCGGGAACAGTTGGCGTACCGCCCGACCCGCTCCTGCCCGCCGGCCCTGCCATCCGCCGGCCCTGCCATCCACCGGCGGCTTTACCTGCCCGCTCGAACCGGTAGGCCGGCAAACAGGGCTCCCCGCGCCGGTGGGGAATTCGTGGTACCGACCCGACCGCCCCTCTCGGGCCCGGGGAGGCATGCCGCCTGGGAGTCAGAGAGCCGGTGCCGCCGGCGCTTCAGCGCTGGCGCCGCTTGCTGCAATACTACTACCGTTGCCTCCGGGAGGAGCAGGCCTCCGCCGCGGCGTTTTCCCCGTCCGACCTGGGCGTCAGGTTCGTCCCCGTCGCCGCCGCGGTCGACCTCCTCTTTGACCGGCAGCGGTGCCGGCTCCCGGCCGATCCCCGGCTTCACGCCTTCCTCGGCGCGGCCGCCGGCGCCGGCGACACCGTCTACTACGGCTACCCCCTGGTCGTCCGGGCCGGCAGCACGACGCGGCTGGCCCCCCTCCTGTACGTCCGGCTGGGTCTGACCCGGGAGGGGAGTGACCTCTGGGCTGAGGCCCTTGACCCCCTTCCCCAGGTCAACCAGGCCGCCCTCTCACCCTCCGACGTCACCGCGGAACAGGCGGCCGGGGCGTTGCCCCCGGAAGCCGAGGGTCCCGTGAGCCCAGACGCCGCGGGTAGGCCCGCCCCGTTCGACCGGCTTCCCGCCCGGCTGGCCGCGTGGGTGGCGCCCCTGGCCGAACTGGCTTCCCTGCCCGCGCTGGAAACTCTCGACCCCGGCTCGGTTCCCGGGTGGTCAGACCCGGCGCCGGGGACCGGCGACGGCATGGCCAACCGCCCGGTGCTCTTCCGGGCGCCGGACGGCCGGAGCCTCTGGGGTCTGGTGGCCGACCTCCGCGACCTGGGACAGCCCGACGTGTGGCGAAGGTCGGGCGCCGGGCCACTGGGGGCAATGCTGGCCGAGGCGTGGGCCGAACCGCTGCCGCCAGACGGCGGCAGTGAAAGAGCGGCGGGCGCGGGGACCGGCCGGCAATCCCCACCGGCCGCGCCCCGCCTGGTCGTCCCGTCCAACGCCGCCCAGGACCGGGCGATCCTGCGGGCCCTCCGCGAGCGCCTGACGGTGGTCACCGGACCGCCGGGCACCGGCAAGTCGCAGCTGGTCTTGAACCTGCTCGCCTCGGCCCTGGCGGCGGGTCAGTCGGTGCTTTTCGCCAGCAAGAACAACCAGGCGGTGGACGTGGTCTGGCGGCGGTGGGCAGAACTGGCGGCGAGCCACCAGGTGCCCATTCTGGTCCGCACGGGCCACCGGGAGCACCACGCCCGGGCCCTTGAGACGCTGCGGCGGGAAGTGACGGAAAGCGCAGCCGCGGGCCGGTGGCTTCCCGACTACCTCCGGTGGGCGGTCGAGCAGTACGTGGTGAGCCAGACCGCGGCCGAGAGCGAACCCGCCCTTGAAGGGGCCGGGGGATCCCGCCGCGCCCGCCAGCGCCTCAGCGAGCAGCGGCACCTGTTCCCGCAAGTGCTCCGGGCGTTCCCCGCCTGGGCGGTGACCAACCTTTCGGTCCGGCGGGCCATCCCCATGCTGCCCGGCGCGTTCGACCTGGCCATCATCGACGAGGCCGCCCAGTGCGACGTCCCGTCGGCCCTCCCCATCCTGGCCCGGGCCCGGCGGGCCGTGGTCATCGGCGACCCTCACCAGCTGGCCCACGTGTCAACCCTGAGCCCGCAGGCGGAAGCCGAGGCCGCGCAAGGCTCAGGGCTTGGCGGCGACGTGGCGGAGGCCTGGTCCTACCGGCGCCGGTCTCTCTACGATGTGGCCATCCGGGCGCTGCCGGCCGGGGAAGAGCCCCTGTTTCTGGAGGAGCACTACCGCAGCCACGGGGACATCATCGGCCTCGCCAACCGCCTCTTCTACCGCGGGCGGCTGGTGGTACGCACCGACCCGCGGACCCTGGTGCGGCCGGCCGGCGCTTCTGCTGCGCTCGCCGAACTTGGGATTGACCGGGCGATCCGGTGGGTCCAGGTGACCGGGCGCGCCGTTCGGCCCGCGGGCGGGAGCGCGTACAACCGGGACGAAGCCGTTGGCGTCGCCGAACTGGTGCGGGAACTTGTGGCGGCCGACTGGCAACCCTGCCGGCCAACCGTCGGCGTGGTCACGCCCTTCCGCAAGCAGCGCGACCTCATCCACCGCCTGCTTGTCGACAGCCTGCCGGCGACGGTCCTCGACGCTCACCGCGTGTCGGTCGACACGGCCCACGGTTTCCAGGGCGACGAGCGCGACGTGATGGTCTTCAGTCCGGTGGTGTCGAAGGACTGCCCCGCGTCCACGCTTCGCTTTCTCCAGGAGACACCGAACCTGCTGAACGTGGCCATGACCCGGGCACGCTCCCTCCTGTTCATCGTGGGGGACCGGGAGGCGTGCCGGTCGTTTCTGCCCGTGTAGGTACGTGTCGGACGATCACCGTCAGGCGACAGCAATCTCCGAAGGAGCACGCGGCGGAAGGCTGTAACTGCACCTATCAGGCAAAGGTCCTGCATGAGGACGGTAAGCGCGGCATGCGGCTCACCGGCAAGCTGCTGTTGCCTCTGGCCCTGAGTCTGGTGTTCGGCGCCTGGGCATACTCGTGGGTCCAGACGCACAACTTCGATCCCGTGCTGTTTCGCAACCCCGACACCCTGACACCCACGGAAGTAGTCAAATACCACGTGTACTCCATTGCCAACGGCCAGTTCCGGAAGGCTGACCGCGTGGCATCGGCGGCTTTACTGAAAGAGACCGCAGAGAACTCGGGAATCCTGGAACGCACCTGGCTGGACGCCGAGGCGTTCATTAAGATCCACACCTTCCAAGCTACGGTAGTCGACAGTCAGTCGGCCGATCTCGTTGCGGTTCGCGTGGAGATGGTGTACTCATACAGCGATCGTCTTCTTACGGTCGTCAGGTTCTGGAAAACTGAGAAGGACTACAAGGTCTCAAGAGAGGCCAGCAAGTGGCGCGTGGTGTCATGGTCTACCAACTCCAGCCATCTAGTTACGGAGACGCCTAAGTGACCGGGTGGTGCCGCATGAACAGCATCAGTCATTGCCGTCTAGCTTTAATCGCTGGCCTAGTAGCCATGAGCCTGACTGCGTCAAGCGAGGCGACGGCTTACGGAGAAGATTACGACATATGGGGAGGCGGATACCGGCAAAGCCAGCAGCGTGCAGTTCTCACAACTACATACGGCCAGCAGCGCTCGTACTCCAGCGGTGGCCGGACGACGACCTACAGCAACATGGGATGGGCATCGGTCAACCCTGGTGTGACCCGGGGTGACCGGCTGCGGCCGGGGTCGTCCGCCTACGACAGGACCTCTTCCTCCGGATACATCAGCGCCGATCCTTCGACCGGCTCGGACGCCGCGTGGTTTGTGAACTCCAGGAACAATCCGGCTGGCACCTGGTCCGGTGCGCCGCGGCCCGCTGCCCCCCCTGCACGTCCGTCTCCCCCTCCTCCTCCCCCACCTCCGCCGGTCGTCTTCACCGACCGTCACGCACAGGACGTGTTCGGTCCGGCCAGCACCCGGCTGGTTCGCACCTCCAGCTACGTCCGGGAAGAAGTGCTGGGCCAGACCACCCAGACCCATCGCGGTCCGGCCCAGACCACCTCACGCTCCTGGCTTGATGGGCGCTACCGCTACACCGAGACCGTCACCCGGCGGACCGAGACGCCGGTCACGTACACCACCGTCCTGCGGTACCAGGTGACCACCTACTGGTACGAAACATCAACCCCCGTCTACCGCGAGTGGGTGACCTACCGGCTCACCCTCTACCCCGACGGTCGCCAGAGCCGCGAGTATGTGGGCCGGAGCCGGGAAGCGCACCCCTACCGGTCAGTCACGCGAACGTGGACCGAGACCACGGTGCGAACCCTGGGCCAGACCACCCGTGCCAGCTGGGGCAGCCCGGCGGTCCGAGAGACTCGAAGCGTCAGCAGCGAGCTGGTGAACCGGCCGCCGGTAGCCCAGTTCGTCACCAACTCGCCGGTCCGGCGTGGCGAGCCGGTCCAGTTCGTGGACTACAGCTACGATCCTGATCCGGGCGACGCCCTGGTGGCCAGGCAGTGGGGCGGGGACAAGCGGTCCACTTACGACCGGGGCGGGTCCTACCAGGTAACCCTGCGGGTCCAGGACCGGCAGGGCGCCTGGAGCCCGCCGTTCACCGCCGTCGTGAGGGTGTTGGAACTGGGCCTGGAAGCCAGGGTAACGCCCGCCGTGGCCCGCCGCGGCCAGGAGGTGCTTCTCGAGGCCAGGCCGGACTTTCCGGCCACCCGGGTGGAGGCCATCCTTGAACGCGGGGCCACCGTGGCCCTGACGGCCTCGGGCGGGGTGTGGACGGCGCGCTACCGGGTACCCCTGGAGGCGGCCGAAGGGCCCCGCGTCGCCCGGTTCACCGGGTACCTGAACTCGCAGACGACCTCAGCGACGGCTGGCTACCGGGTGGAAGGCCACATCGCCGAGAGCGTCAGGGTCGCCCTCACTGACTGAGTGGCCGCGATCCTCGGCAGCGTAGGAACTCCTGACCAGGGGGCCGGCGGTTACCGCCCGGAACCCCATGGCCAGGGCGACCTCCCGGTACCAGTCGAACTCCACCGGGTGGACGTACTCGGCCACCGGCGCCTGGCGGTCCGTGGGCTGCAGGTACTGCCCCAGCGTCACCACATCGCAACCGGCCGTTCGCAGGTCGCGGAGCACGTCCACCACCTCGCCGCGGGTCTCACCCAGGCCCACCATGAGCCCGGACTTGGCGGTCACCCCGGCCCGGCGGGCCCAGGCCAGCACCGCCAGGGCCCGGCGGTAGTCCTTGCGGGGCTGCACCAGAGGGTACAGCCGCGGCACGGTTTCCAGGTTGTGCCCGAGCACATCAGGTCCCTCGGCCAGCACCCGGCCAAGGGCCGCCACCGAGCCGCCAAAGTCCGGGACCAGCACCTCCACCGCGGCCCGGGGCAACCGGCGCCTGACCGCCCGGATGGCGGCGGCGAAGTGGGCCGCCCCACCGTCGGGCAGGTCGTCGCGGGCCACCGACGTGATGACCACGCGGGCCAGCCCCATGCTCGCCGCCGCGGCGGCCAGCCGCCCCGGCTCCAAGGGGTCGGGCGGGGCCGGGCGGCCGGCTGCCACGGCGCAGAACCGGCACGAGCGGGTGCAGACGTCCCCCAGGATCATGAAGGTGGCGGTGCCATTCCCCCAGCACTCGGCGATGTTGGGACAGAGCGCCGCCTCGCAGACGGTATGGAGGCGGCTTGACCGGAACAGGGCCTGCAGTCCCTCGACCTCCGGACCCACGGGCGCCGCGGCGGCCAGCCATGGGGCTCGACCGAAGCCGTACCGCCAGCCGGCTCCCACCACCTCGGCCAGGGCTTCGAGGAAGGCCCGCTCCACCTCGGCCAGGCCGGGTGGCCGGCCCAGTAGCCGGCCCAAGGACGTGACGCCCCGGTCAGAGAGGCCGCACGGGACCAAGAGCGCGAAATGGTCGAGGTCGGGGGCC